>CAYOCP010000004.1:0-200153 GCA_964402505.1 uncultured Geminicoccaceae bacterium | reverse complement strand
AATCGTCACAGCGCAAGCCTTATCTTAGCGCGTATGAGTCCTGACCCCTTTAGCTACACGTTGAAGTAGCGCGCCTGCGGATGATGGAGGACGATGGCGCTGGTCGACTGCTCGGGATGGAGCTGCCATTCGTCGCTGAGCTCGACGCCGACCCGCGAGGCGCCCAGCAGCTCGAGCAGCGGCTCCTGGTCCTTCAAGGTCGGGCAGGCCGGATAGCCGAAGCTGTAGCGTGAGCCGCGATAGCCCTGCTTGAGCAGGGCCGCCATCTCGCGCGCGTCCTCGTGGCCGAAGCCGAGCTCGGCCCGGATCTTGGCGTGGACGTACTCGGCCAGGGCCTCGGTCAGCTCGACGCCGAGTCCGTGCAACCGCACGTAGTCCTGGTAGCGGTCGGCCTTGAACCACTCCCGCGCCACGTCGGCGGCGCGCTGGCCCATGGTCACCACCTGCACGCCGATCACGTCGCGCTCGTCGCTGCCGATGTCGCGAAAGAAGTCGGCGATGCAGAGCCCGCCGCCCTTCGCCTGCCGCGGCAGGGTGAAGCGGCAGAGCTCGGTCGTGCCCGCGTCGTCGAAAAGCACCACGTCGTTGCCCTCGCCCGCCGCCTTCCAGTAGCCGTAGGCCGCCTGCGGCAGGAACACCTTCTCGGCCTCCGCCTCGGCCACCAGATCCTGGAGGACCGGCCGCAGCTCCTTCCTGGCCCAGGCGAGAAAATCGCCGAGCGAGCGCCCCTCCTTCTTGTAGCCCCAGTGGAACTGGTAGAGCATGTTCTCGTTGAGGTAGGGCAGAAGCGCCCGAACCGGCACGCTCTCGATCACCTCCGCCCCCCAGAAGGGCGGCGTCGGCACCTCGACACCGTTGGCGAGTTGATCACGGCGAAGCTTCGTCTCGGCGAGATCGACCGGCCGGCTCAGCGGCATCGAGCCGTCATTGTGCTCGAGCGTGCGGTGTTTCCTGCCCGGCCGCTTCTTCCGCTGCTGCTTCGCTCCGATGTCGGCGAGGTAGGAATCGAAGCCGCCCTTGGTGATGGTATCCATCAGCTTGAGCCCGTCGAACGCATCCCGGGCATAGGCGACGCGGCCGGAATCGTAGGCCTTGACGCAATCGTCCTCGACATAGGCGCGGGTCAAGGCGGCACCGCCGAGGATCACCGGCAGATCGAGCCCGTCCCGGCCCATCTCCTCGAGATTCTCCCGCATCACCACCGTCGACTTGACGAGCAGGCCCGACATGCCGATCGCGTCCGCACGGTGGTCCCGCGCCGCCTCCAGGATGTTGCCGAGCGGCTGCTTGATGCCGAGATTGACGCAGCGATAGCCGTTATTGGTGAGAATGATGTCGACCAGGTTCTTGCCGATGTCGTGCACGTCGCCCTTCACCGTGGCGAGCACGATGGTGCCCTTCTCCTGGCCCTCGACCTTCTCCATGAAGGGCTCGAGATGGGCCACCGACTTCTTCATGGTCTCGGCCGACTGCAGCACGAAGGGGAGCTGCATCTTCCCGGCGCCGAAGAGCTCGCCCACCACCTTCATGCCGGCGAGCAGGTGCTCGTTGATGATGGTCAGCGGCGAAAACTGCGTCATCGCCTCGTCGAGATCGGCCTCGAGCCCGTCCTTGTCACCGTCGACGATCCGCTCGGCCAGCCGGTCCTCGACCTTCTCCGCCCGCTTCTTCTTCTCCGAAGCGGCGCTCTTGCGGTCGGCGAAGAGCGCCATGAAGGCCTGCAGGGGATCGTAGCCTTCCCGCCGGCGATCGAAGATCAGGTCCTCGGCGGCCTCGACCTCCTCCTTCGGAATCCGGTGCAGAGGCAGGATCTTCGACGAATGCACGATGGCACCCGTCAGGCCCCGGCGCATGGCATGGTCGAGCATCACCGAGTTGAGCACATGGCGTGCTGCCGGGTTGAGCCCGAAGGAGACGTTGGAAAGGCCGAGTATGATCTGGATGTCCGGAAACTCGGCGCTGATCCCCTCGATCGCCTCGAGCGTCCAGAGGGCGAGCTTCCTGTCGTCCTCGTTGCCGGTGCAGATGGTGAAGGTCAGGGGATCGACCAGCAGGTCCGAGCGCTTCAGCCCGAAGCGGCCGCAGGCGAAGGCGACCAGCCGGCGGCAGACGCGCAGCTTGTCGTCCGCGGTCTTGGCCATGCCGGCTTCGTCGATCGTCAGCGCGATCACCGCCGAGCCGTGCTTTCTGGCCAGCGCCATGCGCTGCTCGGCCGCCTTCTCGCCGTCCTCGAAATTGATGGAGTTCAGGACCGGCTTGCCGCCATAGAGCTCGAATGCCGCCTCGAGCACCGGAAACTCGGTCGAATCGAAGACGATGGGAGCGTCGACCTGGCCGCGCATCTTCTTCGTCACCTCGGTCATCTCGGCGATCTCGTCGCGGCCGACGAAGGCGGTGCAGAGGTCGAGGGTGTGGGCGCCTTCCCGCACCTGCTCGCGACCCATCGCGACGCAGCCGTCCCAGTCGCCCGCCTCCTGCAACTGGCGAAAGCGCTTCGAGCCGTTGGCGTTGCAGCGCTCGCCGATCGAGAGATAGGCGTTCTCCTGGCGAAGCGGCTGGGCCGAGAAGAGCGAGGCGAGCTGCGGCTGCAGCAGCGGCTGGCGAACGAGCGGCACCGGCCGGTGGCCGTCCGGTGCCAGGTTGCGCAGCATGGCGTCGACGGCCCGGATATGATCCGGCGTGGTGCCGCAGCACCCCCCCACCATGTTGACCCCGTCCTCGGTGACGAACCGCTCGAGCCACTTGGCGAGCTCGTCCGGACCCAACGGATAATGGGTTCGACCCTCCTTGAGCTCGGGCAGGCCGGCATTGGGCTGCACCGAGATCAGCCCGGGCCAGTTCTGGCCGATCTGCCTGAGATGCTCGGCCATCTCCTTCGGGCCCGTGGCACAGTTGAGCCCGAGCCCGTCCACGCCCATGGCGTCGACGATGGTGATGGCGGCGGCGATGTCGGTGCCGACCAGCATGGTGCCGGTGGTCTCGATGGTGACCTGGACGAGGATCGGCAGCTGCTTGCGCTCGGCCTCGAGCGCCGCCTTCACCCCGTTGATCGCCGCCTTCACCTGCAGCGGGTCTTGGCAGGTCTCGATGAGCAGCGCCTCGACCCCGCCGGCGAGGAGCCCGGCCGTCTGCAGCGTGATCGCCGCCTCGATGTCGCGATAGGCGACGTGGCCGAGGCTCGGCAGCTTGGTGCCGGGTCCGATGGCGCCGACGACGAAGCGTCGCCGCGCATCGGCGCCGAGGGCCTCGATCGATTCGCGCGCCAGGAGCGCCGCCGCCCGGTTGATCTCGAAGGCGCGCTCGGCGAGATCGAACTCGGCGAGCGTCACCGGGCTGCCGCCGAAGGTGTTGGTCTCGAGCGCGTCGGCGCCGGCCTCGAGATAGGCGAGATGGATTTCGCGCACCAGATCGGGCCGCGAGAGGTTCAGGATTTCGGAGCAGTTCTCCTGGCCCCAGAAATCCCCCTCGATGGAGAGCTCCCGGCCCTGGATCTGGGTCCCCATGCCGCCGTCGAAGAGAATCACCCTCTCGCGCGCGTGGCTGGCGAAATCGACCATGACGTTTCCTCGGGAAAAAAAATCGTGAAGCGGCCGGCTCAGGCGGCGAGCGGGAGCGCGGGCCGGCCGCCGAGCAGGCGGAAGACGGCGACGCTGAGCTCGGCACGGTTGAGCGCGTAGAGGTGGAGCTGGCCGAAACCCTCGGCGACCAGCCGGCGGCACTGCTCGCAGGCGACCGTCGCCGCCACCATCTTGTGCAGGTCGCTGCCCGGCTCGACCCCGTCGAAGAGCTTGACGAGCCAGGCCGGCACGCCGGCGCCGCAGCGCTCGCTGAACCGACGGATCTGGGTGAAGCTGTGGATCGGCATGATGCCGGGCACGAAGGGCACGGTGATGCCGCGCGCCGCCAGCCGGTCGCGAAAGCGCAGGATCCGGTCGGTGTCGAAGCAGTACTGGCTGATCAGCCAGTCGGCGCCCGCGTCGACCTTGCGCGTGACGCTGTCGAGATCGGCATCGGCACTGGCCGCCTCTGGATGCGTCTCGGGGTAGCAGGCGACGCTGATCTCGAAGCCGTGCCTTGACTTGAGGCCGGCGACGAGGTCGGAAGCGTAGGCATAGCCGTCGCCGCGCGGCGCGTAGGCGCAACCGCCCTCTTTCGGCAGGTCGCCGCGCAGCGCCACGATGTGGCGCACGCCGGCCTGCCAGTAGTCGTCGGCCACCTCGTCGATCTCGGCGCGGCTGCGGCCGATGCAGGTGAGGTGCGCCACCACCGGCCGGCCGGTGTGCTCGCGCACCGCCTCGACGACGCTTCTCGTCTCGGTGTTGCCGTTGCCGCCGGCACCGCTGGTCACCGTGTAGTGCCTGGGCTCGAGCGCCTCGAGCACGTCGATCTCCTCGAGCAGCGCCATCGCCCCGGCCGGCCATTTCGGTGGGAAGAGCTCGATCGACAGCCGGACGTCCGGCAGCTCGGCGGCGAGCGTCCAGCTGGTCGGCGAGCTCGTGGCGTGGTCGGTCATCAGGCGGCCCTCTTCACGGCGAATTGATCCTGGTCGGTTTCGTCGTCCTCTGCGGCCCGCGGCTTGCGGGCCAGCCAGATGCAGACATCGGCACCCTCGCCGGCGAGTCGCACGACGGGTGCGGGCTCGAGGTCGAGCTCGGCGAACCAGTCGGCGAGCTCGGCCTCGGCGAAGCCCAGGCGCCGGTGCCCCTTCTCGGTGCGCAGCCATTCGAGCTCGTGGCGGGCGAGGTCGACGACCACCAGCCGGCCACCCGGCCGCAGGACCCTCGCAGCCTCGGTCAGCGCCGCCAGGGGATCGTCGGCGAAATGCAGCACCTGGTGCAGGGTCACCGCAGTGACGCTGCGATCGACCAGCGGGAGCTGGTACATGTCGCCGTAGCGCACCTGACAGTTGCGGGCCTCGCGCCGGTCGAGATTGGCGCGCGCCACCCTGAGCATGTCGTGGCTAAGATCGACGCCGAGGCCGCTGCCGATGCGGCCGGAGAGAACCCGCAAGATCCGGCCGGTGCCGGTGCCGATATCGAGCAGCGACTCGGCCCATTCGTCGCCGAAGATGCGCAACAGCTCCTGCTCGACGAGGCCGGTTTCGATGGCCACGTCGGCCTCGCTGTCCCACTTCGCCGCGCGCGCATCGAAGAAGCGCTCAGCCTGCAGCCGCCGTGCCGCGCGGATCGCCGCGAGCCGGTCGCGATCGAGCTTCAGCAGCGTGTCGTCCTCGGGCAGGAGCCGGCAGAGCGCGCGGGCGAGCCGGGCCGCCGCCCCGCTCTGCGCCCGCCGATAGAAGACCCAGCTGCCTTCGCGAAACCGCTCGAGCAGGCCGGCATCGGCCAGCAGCTTGAGATGGCGGGAGATGCGGGGCTGGCTCTGCGCCATCACCTGCACGAGCTCGCTCACCGTCCATTCGCCGTGGCTGCAGATGGCGAGCAGCCGCAGCCGCGAAGGCTCCGCCGCGGCCCGCAGGCCGGTCAGCAGATCGTCGAGCGGTGCGGTTCCTGGTGTCATCGGCGCTCGCGGCTTCCGCATGGCGAAAGAAGGATATGCCGATATCTTTATATCGCCATTCCGCCTTTGGCAAGCCCAACCTGCGCCGGCGCCGACGGTCAGTGGCGGGCTTCGCTGGCCGGTGGCAGGTCGAGCAGCCCGCTCGCATCCTCGGCGTCGAAGAGCCAGGCGAGGAACGCGCCCTCGACCTCCTTGCGGATCGCCGCGGGCTGGCTCTCGAGCGAATCGATCAGTGCCGCGATCAGGGCTTCGTCATGCGCCCCGAGCGCTTCGGCAAAGCGTTGGAACAGGACCGATTCCTCGCCGAGCGCAACGGCCAGCCGACGCTCCAGCGAATGGAACGAGACAACGCGAACGGTGCCCATCGATGCTCCTTCGAAAGGGGTCGCCCGCACTGCGCCGGGCCGCGATCCGCGAAGACTAGGAGAGGTGCCACCGCCGGCACAGCACGAGCGTCGCACCCGCATAGGTGATTATGAACATGTGTTAAGCATCGCTTAGGCTTTTCGTGCCAGAGTCGACGTGACTTGAAAACCGGGCGGGGCGCGGATAGACCCCACACCACCGGGCACGGCCACACAACGGCCGGGCAACGGCACCGTCGAGGAGAGCGAATGGCCCGTTCTGCAAGCACGCCGGCCGGCTGGCGCTCGGCAATCGCCTTCGTCGCCATGGCGATGCTGCTCCTCGGAGCCGCGCCGCGCCCGGCGGCCGCCCAGGCCATCGACGATCCGCTCGAGCCGGTCAACCGCTTCGTCTTCGAGTTCAACCGGATCTTCGACGGCACCATCCTCAAGCCGGTCACCCAACTCTACGGCTTCGCGGTGCCGGATCCGGCGAAGCGGGGGGTGACCAACTTCCTCGAGAACCTCAGATCGCCCATGGTGTTCGCCAACCACATCCTCCAGGGCGAGCGCGAGCAGGCCGGCATCACCCTCGGCCGCTTCATGGTCAACACCACCTTCGGTCTCTTCGGCCTCATCGATTTTGCCGACTATTTCGGCATCCCGCCGCGCGAGGAGGCGGATTTCGGCCAGACGCTCGGCGTCTACGGCATCGGCTCCGGCCCCTATCTCGTGCTGCCTTTCCTCGGCCCCTCGACGGTGCGGGACGCCACCGGCATCGCCGTCGACGCTTTCATTCTCGACCCCACGGTCTATTTCACCGACAACTACCTGCAGCTCGGCCGTCGGGCACTCGCCGCCGTCGACACGCGCTACCGCTACGGTCCGCTGCTCGACGACCTCGAGGCCAACAGCCTGGACTTCTATGTCGCCGCGCGAAGCGCCTTCCTGCAGAACAGGCGAGCCCGGATTCGCAAGAACGGCGCCGGCATGGGCGACGAGTATGAGAGCATCTTCGATGAGCCAGTCGACCAGAAGTGATCCCCCACGGCACGGCCTGCGCCGACGGGCGCTGCTCGGCGCCGCCTGTGCCGCCGCTTTCCTCCCGAAGCTCGCGGGCGCTGCCGGCTCCGAGGCGGCCGACGCCGAGGCCTTCGTTCGCGACATCGGCGACAAGGTCATGGCGATCCTGACCGACGGCAGCAAGAGCGATGCGCAGAAGCTCGTCGAGCTGAAGAAGATCCTGGACAACAACACCGATCTCGACCTCGTCGCCCGCCTCGTGCTCGGTCGCTACTGGCGAACGGCGTCGGACGAGGAGCGCCAGGAGTACGTCAAGCTCTTCCACGAGCTCCTGATGAAGACGCTGGCTTCCCGGCTCGGCGACTACAACGGCCAGACCTTCCAGGTCACCGGCAGCCAGCAGGTGAGCGATACCGACAGCGTCGTCACGACCAAGATCATCCGGGTCGGTGACGGTCCGCCGCTCAAGGTAGACTGGCGGGTGCGCGACGAGGGCGGCAAGTTCGCCCTTATCGACGTGGTGGCCGAGGGGGTGAGCCTCGTCGTCAGCCAGCGCAACGAGGTCGGAAGCATCGTCGAGCGGCAGGGTATGCAAGGCCTGCTGAAGACCATGCGCAAGCGACGCGACGCCCTCATCTGAGCGGCCGCCCGAGCCGGGCATCGCCCTGCCGCTACTCCGCCGCCCTCCGATCCTGCGACGCCGATTCGGTCCCCGCCGCATCCTCGGCGGGGAGGGGCCCCCTGACCACGGTCAGCGCCGGCAGGCGGAAGCTGAAGCAGGCACCTCCCAGGTCCGAATCATGGACCCAGATGCGGCCACCGAAATGGCCCACGATCTGCTGGCAGATGGTGAGGCCGAGCCCGGTGCCCTTGGGTCGATCCTTCAGGCTCTCGCTCACTTGGTGAAACTTCTCGAAAATGGCCTCGCGATCCTGCCGGCTGACGCCGGGGCCGTTGTCCTCGACGCTGACCACCCAGTCGCCACCGTCGCGCACCACGCCGATGCGGGCGACCCCGCCCTGCGTCGGCACGAACTTGAAGGCGTTGCCGAGCAGGTTGACCGCCACCTGGACGAGCCGGTCGTGGTCGCCGCGCACCAGGGCCGGCCCGCCCGGCACATGGCCGCGCTCGAGCGCCGCACCGAGCTCGCTGGCGAGGCCGCGGGTCGCCGCCATCGCCTCGTCGATGACGACGACGAGATCGACATCGCCCACATGCCAGTCCATGCTGCCGGATTCGATCTTCGAGAGGTCGAGCACGTTGTTGATGAGCCGCGTCAGCCGCTCGCTCTCGCGCACCACGATGCCGAGAAACTCCTGGCGCTCCTCGACCTCGAGATCGGGGTTGTCGATCAGGATCTCCGAGAACGAGCGGATCGAGGTGAGCGGCGTGCGCAGCTCGTGGCTGACCGTGGCGAGGAAGTCGTCCTTCATGCGGTCGAGCTGGCGCAGCCGCTCGTTGATCTGCTTGAGCTCCGCCCCCGCCTGCTCGAGCGCCCGCGAGCGCTCCTCGAGCTGGTGGCTGTATTCGATCACCTGGCTCGCCTCGTCCAGGATCTCGAGGATGTCGTCGGGGCCGATCACCTCGCCCCTCACCACCGACGCCACCATGGCCCGCGCCGAGGCGGCGCCGATCGCCCGCGCCACGTGCCGCTCGACGAGCTGGACGAAATCGGCATCGGCGCGCGCGTCCATCTCCAGCCTCCGGCCGCGACGCCGCGCGTCGATGGCCAGCACCTGCTCGGCCCGCTCGCGGCCGATGAAGCGGAGCAGAAGCTCGTCGAGCTCGGCGACCCTGGTGTCGCCGCGCCAGATCTTGGTGGTGCCCTCGCGCTCGAAGATGTTGACGAAGAGGAGCGCCTGCAGCCGCTGGAGGTTGTCCTGCTGGAAGAGCAGCGAGCCGGCGACGAGAAGAAGGACGTTCGCCGTGATGCTCCAGAGCAGCGCGTGGCTGACCGGCTGCAGACCGTCGAGCCCGAAGAGCGCCTCGAGCCGCAGCAGGGGCGAGCCGAGAACGCCGTTCTCCACGAGCGCCGGATCGATCACGCCGATATTGGCGAGTGCCGGAACGATCAGGGTCAAAAACCACACGGCGATGCCGGCGGTGATGCCGGCGAGGGCGCCCGCGAGATTGGCGTCGCGCCAGAAGATGCCGAGCATCAGCGCCGGCACGAGCTGAGCCACGGCGGCGAACGCGATGAGCCCGATGCCGACCAGCCCGTAGCCGGCACCGACCGCGTGGAAGTAGATATAGGCGAGCACCAGAAGGAGCAGGATCGAGGCGCGGCGGATGTTGATCACCAGCCGCGACAGATGCGGCCGCCGGTTGAGCTGCAGCGCCTCGACACGCAGCAGCACCGGCATCACCACATCGTTCGAGATCATGGTGCTCAAGGCGACGGTCGAGACGATGATCATCGCCGTCGAGGCGCTCAGCCCGCCGATGAAGACGACGAGCGCGAGCCAGGGTGCCGCGGCCTCGAGCGGCAGATAGAGCACGATGAGATCGCCATCCACGATGCCGTCGATCCGCCCCGCGAGGGCGATCGGGATGACGAAGATGTTGATCAGGAGGAGATAGGTCGGAAAGGCCCAGGTCGCCGTCCTGATGTGCCGCTCGTCGACGTTCTCGATCACCGCCACCTGGAACTGCCGGGGCAGCACGAAGACGACGGCACCGGCGAGCAGGGTCATCAAGAACCAGTCGAGATAGGTCCAGCCCTTCGGCATCAGGAGGAGATCGCCGTGGCCCGCCTCCCGCGTCGCGGTGACGAGCGAATCGAAGCCGTCATAGAGGAAGAACGTCACGAAGACGCCGACCGCGATGAAGGTGGCGAGCTTGACGATGCTCTCGAAGGCGATCGCCAGGACCATGCCCTGATGGGTCTCGGTGGCATCGATGTGGCGGGTGCCGAAGAGGATGGCGAAGAGCGCCATGACCATGGCGACGACGAAGCCGCTGTCGATGCCGAAGGGCAAGATTCCCTCGCCGTCGCCCAGCCCGAGCATCACGTTGGCGCTGGCCGAGAGCGCCTTGAGCTGAAGCGCGATGTAGGGCACGCCGGCGATCATCGCGACCGCCGTGGCAATGCCGCCGAGAGCCGTACTCTTGCCGTAGCGCGCGGCCAGGAAGTCGGCGACGGAGGTGATGCCGTAGGTCTTGGCGATCTTGAGGATCTTGTGCAAGAGGAAGGGAAAGAGCAGGGCCGCGAGCGTCGGCCCGAGATAGGTCGGAAGGAAGGCGATGCCCGCCTCCGACGCCAGCCCGACCGAGCCGTAGAAGGTCCAGGACGTGCAGTAGACCGCCATGCTCAGGGTGTAGATGAGCGGATGGTCGATGAGCTGCCGCCCCTCGTGGGCGCGGCGATCGCCGAAGCTGGCGATGACGAAGAGCAGGCCCAGATAGGCGGCGGCGGCCGCGACGATGAAAGAGGGCCAGAGCATCACCGCTTTCCCGGGATCTGCATGATCAGGAAGGCCAGGAGGATGACCAGCGTCCAGCCGAGGAAGAGGTAGAGCGGCAGGTAGCCGCCCTCGCCCAGCCGGTCGGCGACGATGGCGAGAGGCGCGTTGAAGAGCAGAAGCGCCAGGATCAGCGTGGCCAGGAGATAACGGCGGCGGCGACCATCGATCAGCATGGCAGGGTGCTCACCTTCGAAGCATCACTTTGCCGCCATCACCGCCTCGATCTGCGCCACCAGCTCGCGGGTCGAGAAGGGCTTGGTCACATAGGCGTCGGCGCCGAGGGCGAGGCCCCGATCGCGCTCGCTGTCGCGGCCCCGCGCGGTCAGCATGAAGATGGTGGTACCCGCCCAGGCCTGGTCGGCGCGGATCCGCTCGCACACCTCGTAGCCGTCGAACTCGGGCATCATCACATCGAGCAGCAGGAGGTCCGGCGGCGGTCCGGCCAGCGCGTCCAGGGCCTCGCGCCCGTTGCGCGCCACCGTCACCTCGAAGCCCGCCCGCTTCATCAGGAACTCGAGCGAGAGGACGATATTGGGCTCGTCGTCGACGATCAGGACCCGCTTTGCCATGTCCGGCACCTTTCAGACGCACGCATTGCGACCATTCGGGCAGGCTAGCGGCTCGGACGGCCTTTGCGAAGCCCCGGCCACTTGCTAGACAACCGGTCATGCCCGGTCCGTTCACGGCCCGCGTCGCCTCCACCCTTCCCTCGCCCCCAAGGACCACCATGGCATCCTATCAGTATATCTACGTGATGAAGCGGCTCACCAAGATTTTTCCCGGTGGCAAGAAGCTCTTCGAGAACATCACCCTGGCTTTCCTGCCCGGTGCCAAGATCGGCGTGCTCGGCGTCAACGGCTCCGGCAAGTCGAGCCTGCTCCGGATCATGGCAGGCAAGGACCAGGATTTCGCCGGCGAGGCCTGGGCCGCAGACGGGGTGAAGGTCGGCTTCCTCGAGCAGGAGCCGCACCTCGATCCGGCGAAGGACGTCATGGGCAACGTCATGGACGGCGTCGCCGAGACCAGGGCTCTTCTCGACCGCTTCAACGCCGTCTCCGAAAAGTTCGCCGATCCCGACGCCGACATGGATGCGCTCATGGCCGAGCAGGCCGAGCTGCAGGAGAGGATCGACGCCTGCAATGGCTGGGAGGTCGAGCGCACCATCGAGATCGCCATGGACGCGCTGCGCTGCCCGCCCGGCGACGCCGACGTGGCGAAGCTCTCGGGCGGCGAGCGGCGGCGCGTGGCGCTCTGCCGCCTCCTCCTCTCGCAGCCCGACCTGCTGCTGCTCGACGAGCCCACCAACCACCTCGACGCCGAATCGGTCGCCTGGCTCGAGCGCTTCCTCCACGAGTATCCCGGCACTGTCGTCGCCGTCACCCACGACCGCTACTTCCTCGACAATGTCGCCGGCTGGATCCTCGAGCTCGACCGCGGCCGTGGCATCCCCTACGAGGGCAACTACTCGGGCTGGCTCGAGCAGAAGCGCAAGCGCATGGCGCAGGAGGAGCGCGAGGAGCAGGCCCGCCAGAAGACCCTGGCGCGCGAGGCCGAATGGATCGCGAGCAGCCCCCGCGCCCGGCAGGCCAAGCAGAAGGCCCGCATCTCGGCTTACGAGGACCTGCTCCGCGCCGCCAACGACACCGCGCCCGGCAGCGCCCAGATCATGATCCCGCCCGGCCCGCGCCTGGGAGCGAACGTCATCACCTTCGAGAATGTTTCCAAGGGCTTCGGCGACCGCCTGCTCATCGACGACCTCTCCTTCGAGCTGCCGCCCGGCGGCATCGTCGGCGTCATCGGCGCCAACGGCGCCGGCAAGACCACGCTCTTCCGCATGATTATCGGCGAGGAGAAACCCGACCGTGGCGCGATCCGGATCGGCGACACGGTCGAGCTCGGCTATGTCGACCAGTCCAGGGATAGCCTCGACGGCAGGAAGAGCGTCTTCGAGGAGATCTCCGGCGGCACCGACCACCTCGAGTTCGGCAAGCAGGTGATGAACTCCAGGGCCTACGTCGCCTCCTTCAACTTCAAGGGCGGCGACCAGCAGAAGAAGGTCGAGGTCCTCTCCGGCGGCGAGCGAAACCGCGTCCACCTCGCCAAGCTGCTCCGCTCCGGCTGCAACGTCCTCATGCTCGACGAGCCCACCAACGACCTCGACGTCGAAACGCTCCGCGCCCTCGAGGACGCCCTCCTCGACTTCGCCGGCTGCGCCATCGTCATCAGCCACGACCGCTGGTTCCTCGACCGCATCGCCACCCACATCCTCGCCTTCGAAGGCGACAGCCACGTCGAATGGTTCGAAGGCAACTTCGAGGACTACGAAGCCGACAAGAAGAAGCGCCTGGGTGCGGAAGCGGTCGAGCCGCACAGGCTCAAGTACAAGCCGCTCAAGGTGGCTTGACGGAAAGAAGAGTCCGGGGAGTATGATACTCCCCGGGCCCCACCGGGTTTTTCTTCAAGGATGGGGTGGCTCGATGCCGGAGATCAGCCGCTTCTTCGGGATGGTCATCCTGATGTTTTTCAACGACCACCCGCCACCCCATTTCCACGTGCGCTACGGCGCTCAGCGTGCCATCATCGACATACGCACCCTGGCGGTGCTCCACGGCCAATTGTCGCCGCGAGCGCTGGGCCTCGTGACGGAGTGGGCGGCAAGCCACCGGGCAGAGCTGCTCGACGGCTGGGACCGTGCCCGCCGCCACGAGCCGCTGCCGAGCATCGCCCCGCTGGAGTAGAGGTATGCTGAAGGACATCGTTGAAGCCCGCCCCCTGGGCCAGCACCGACTCTTCCTCCGCTTCGAGGACGGAATCGAAGGCCAAGTCGACATCGCCGGCATGGTCGAGTTCACGGGGATTCTCGCTCCCCTCGCCGATCCCACGTACTTTGCTGAGGTCAACACTGACCCGGAAACCGGAACGGTCACCTGGCCCAACGGCGCCGACCTCGACCCGGACGTTCTCTACGCAGCAGTAACCGGTGTACCTGTGGAACGGCTCATGGCCCCGGCCGAGGCGTCATGAACGCACGCGGTGCCCGTGGCATCCCGACCGCCGGCTGCGCCATCGTCATCAGCCACGACCGATGGTTCCTCGACCGCATCGCCACCCACATCCTCGCCTTCGAAGGCGACAGCCACGTCGAATGGTTCGAAGGCAACTGGAGACCTCCATCAACCACGATCTTCGCCGTTTTTGGCGTTGAAGTAGAGTTTTCCGGGCGCCGGGCCGTCGGGTTCTGGACGGAGTGTGCGGATTGTCGACGCTTCGGTGTTGGTTTGAGCTACGTCAGGCGGCTTAAGCGGTTCTGTGTTCGTGGAAGAGAAAGCGCTGGAGATTGTAGGCGAGATTGGCGAGACCGATCTTGGCTTCGGCCCGCTTGAGGCCGACGGTGCGAATGAACAAGCCCATCCGGTCCTTTAGTTGCGCGAAGACATGCTCGACACAGGCACGCACGGGAAATTCGGGTCCACGAGACTCTTTTAACCTCGGCTTCGAGGAACAGCCCCCTCGTTAACCAACCCGAGGGGGCACGGGGGAGATCATTTCCCCCGCCTTTCTCTCTTCCCCGCATTCAGCGCTCCGGCCGTGCCACTTCCCGCTCCATCAGCTCGCGGATGAAGCGGGTGTAGGGGATGCCGCGCTGGCGGGCGCGTTCCTTGAGGGCGTCGAGCAGGGATTGCGGCACGCATGTTGATCTGCGCCGCCTTCGGCTCGAACTCGAAGCGTCTCGGCTGGAAGCCCGAGAAGTCGTACTCGGCGAGGTCGGCGGTCGCCACGAAGCGATCGGCTTCCTCGTCGGTGTCGAAGCGGACGGGCGCAGGAAGATTGGATCCGCCCTTCGCCAGCGGAACGCCCAGCCTTCTCGACCGTTTCCAGACCCGCGAGTCCAACCAGCCTGGAGACCGAAGCGTGCTGAAATTCATAGGCGGAACGGTCGGCGTCATCTTCCTGATCGGCCTTTTGGTCGTGATCGGCCTATTCGCCCTGATCTTCTGAGCCGCATTCTGGGGCAGAGTCGACGGCTGGATGGTTCCACGGCTCGACTGGACCGTCCTGGAAAAGGGGGGCCGTCGCTCCGCTCCCCCGGTCTCAGCCCGCCACGTAGAAGACCAGGGTTTCCGGCCGAACGCCGTCATGCTTCATGGCGGCCGCACCTGCCTCGCTCTCGATCACCGCCTCGAAGGCGGCCATGTCGGCGACGCCGAACGCCGCGATCACGCGATGGGCAACGCTTGGCAGGATAAAAGTGGTGATGCTCGTGGCCACCGCGGCGAAGACCTCCCTGCGCTTCGGTGAGGCCAGCCAGTGGGCAACGTCGTCGACTCCCACGCGCACCCGGCAACGGCAATCACTTCGTTTCGACTTCCGACTCCGTCCTCGCCTGCTTATCATCGCTTTCCGCGATCTTTTTGGGGGGTGAGGCAACGATGGCGGGTGGCTGGACGCGGGACGGGGCGATTCAGGAGCAGATCGACGACACCGTGAAGGACGCGGTGCGGCTGGCGCGGGAGCGGATGCAGGCCGGCGAGGGTGCCACGCATTGCGACCGCTGCGGTGCCGAGATACCCGAGGCGCGGCGGCGGGCGATGCCGCATGCGCGGACCTGCGTGCCCTGTCAGTCGGCTCTCGACGGTCGGCCGCAGGCGGCCCTCTTCAACCGCCGCGGCAGCAAGGACAGCCAGTTGCGCTAGCCGGACCGGAGAACGGGCGGCAGGCCGCATTGCCCTCGAGCCAGGGCCGGCCCATTTCGCTCCATGGCGGGCGATCGTCGTCCGCCGGTGCGGCCACAAGCGGGCTGGTCCTGGATGCGGCGTGCGGAGCCAGAGATTTCCGATGGTGATGCCGAGCTTTTTGATCATCGGCTTTCAGAAGGCCGGAACGACCTCCGTCTACCGCTATCTCGGCCAGCATCCGGAGGTGTTCGTCAGCCCGACCAAGGAGCTCAACTATTTCAGCTCGATCGTCGAGCGGCCGCTGATCGACCTGAAGCTGACGGGCGGTCTGACCGACCGTCATGCTTACGAGGCCGTCTTCGCGCCCGGTGCCGAAAAGCGGGCCGTCGGCGAGGCCTCGCCGCTCTACGCCACCGACCCCGCCGTTCCGGCCGCGATCGTCCGGCAAATTCCGGAGGTCCGGATCATCGCCCTGGTCCGCAATCCGGTGGAGCGCGCCTGGTCCGAATACTGGATGCGGGTTCGGGACCGGCGCGAGAGGCGCTCCTTCGAGGTCGCGATCGGCGAGGAGATGACGGCGGCCGGCGGCCGGCCGTGGGTGCAGGGCACCACCACCTATCTGGCATCGGGCTTCTACGCCCACCACCTGGCACCCTATTGGGACCGCTTCCGGCCCGACCGGCTCGCCTGCCATCTCTTCGAGGATCTCGAGGCGGACCCGAAGGCGGTCATGCGCGACCTCTTCCGGTTCCTGGAGGTGGATGCGGGCTTCGTGCCGGACACCTCCGTCCGCCACAACGTCTCGGGGGTGGCCCGATCGAAGCTCCTGGCGCCGCTGATGCGCAAGACGAGGTTCTCCCGGACCGTGCGCCGCGCCCTGCCCAAGCCTTTGGCCGACCTCGCCCTGGCGCGGCTCGAAGCCTGGCGCGGCCGGAATCTCACCAAGCCGACGCTGCCCCCGCACATCCGCACCCAGCTCCAGGACATCTACCGCGCCGACATCGAGCGGCTGCAGACCCGCCTCGGCCGCGACCTCTCGCACTGGCTCGCCTGAACGAGACCCGCCCGAACCCGCTCTGAGAAAGACCCGAGGGGGTGCGGGGAAAATCATTACCCCCGCGCTTTCCTCCGCAACCTGCTAGTCCGCCGCGAAGCAGTAGAAGAGCCCATCGCCGCCGGTCGATCGCAGGTCGGCCTGGCTGCAGCCGCGGCTTTCGTGGGCGGAGTTCCAGGAGGTTGGATGGGCGCCGCCGCCGGTGCGGTCGTGGTGGCCGACCATGGCGGCCCCGGCGCCGCTGCTGGTCCAGTCGTCGCAGGAGCTGCCGGCGAACGTGCCGTCGAGATTGGAGGCGGTCAGGATGTCGTGCCGGTTGGGCTCGTCGCCCCGGCCGTTGACGATCGCCCCGGTCTCGTCGAGCGCTGTTTCCTTGGTCAAATTGTTCTGCCCGTGCAGCTCCTCGACATTCCGGGCGATCGTGACGCCCTCGGCATTGACCCAGGGTCCCTTGCCGATCCGGTCGCGGGCATCGAGGTCGCCGGTGCTGAGGTAAGCTTTCCAGTCGCGATTCCCGGCCCCGACCGCTCGGGCCAGCGCCCCGCAATGCGCGTCGGCACCCTCGAGGCCGCCGAGATCGGCGCCATTGCCCGACCCGACGCTGGTGATGAAGAAGCTCATTTCGGCATTCTGGGCCAGGACTTCCCGCGCGAGGCCCGGCAGGGCGAGTGCCGAGAGACATAATGCGAACGCGGTGAAGACGGAACGGCGATGCATGGCATTCTCCCCGTGTTTTACGACCGTGACCCCGCGGCCCGACCCCTTCATGCCCGAGACGGCACGCCCGGCCGCATCCCGCCAGTGTCGCCCAGCCGATCCCGCCGTTCAAGCATGCAACACCACGGCAGCCGTCCTCGGCACCTGAACCGCTCCGGGTTTGCCGGAGGCTCCAACTCTTGAGAGGATGGAGCTATGGCGATGAGATCGACGCGCTATTCCCCTGAGGTGCGTTCGCGGGCCGTGGGGATGGTGTTCGAGCATCGGAGCGGGCGCGCTTCGGAATGGTCGGCGGTCCAGCCGGTGCCGGAAATGCGCCAACGCGGCGCGGGCGCTTTCATGGGGTTTGCGAGGCGCGAGGGCGGCAGCGCTGTCGGAAAGGTCATCGGGCATCCCCCTTCTCGTTTTCCCTAGTGTGGCTTTCGAGCTAACGTTCCATGGCGTCCACGATGCGGATGCTCTCGAGCCCGAAGGCGAAGTTGGGGTAGCAGGCCGGGGCTCCGCAGATGCCGTCGATCAGGTTCCGCATCTCGCTCACCTTGACGTCGAAATGGCCGAGGCCGCCGCTTGTGAAGTCGAACGGGAAGAAGGCGGAGAGCTGCGGGATCCGGCTTCCGGCGAACAGCGTCTTGAAGCCCCGGTCGGGCTTCTGATCGCCGGAGCGCTCGCCGTCCATGAGGACCGTGTCCTCCGTGCCCGAAACTTCCCACCAGATGCCGAAGGCCTCGTCACCCGGCACGCGCACGCAAAGCTCGCTGAGCCGCTGATCGTTCTCCTCGAGACGACCAGGGGCGTGCGCATCGATTGCGAGATCTTCCTCAGCACGCTACGGCTACGACATCCAGTGCGAGGTCGTGGGCGAGGAAGGCATGGCGGGCCTGCCCGAGCCCACGGCCGTCGCCACGCACAGGGGAGCGCGTTCCGGCCGGCCGGGTTCTCACCGGCTGGAAGGACCGCTTCCGGGCCGCCTTCGTCGCCGAGCTTCAGGCCTTCGTCAATAGCGTGCGATCGGGCAGCGTCGGCGGTCCGTCGGCATGGGACGGCCACGTCGCCGCCATCGAGGCGGCCGGGGGTCGGGACGTCGATTGGATCGTGCACGACACGTTCCACCATCGCCTCACAGGCGAGGACGAGATCTTTGCCGATTGAACGGGCCTCGTGCATATCTCGGGCGTGATCGACCCGCAGGTGTCGGTCGAGGACATGCTGTATGCCAATCGCGTTCCGGTGGACAGCCGGGATCGTCTCGAGAACATTGCCCGGATCCGGGCGCTTCGAGCGGGAGGCTATGAGGTTCGTTTTCGCTCGAGCCGTTGGCCGAGGAGATTGATGCTCTGAACGATCCGCAAAGGGCTATTTTCGGAAGCATGGCGTTCATCGCCACCCGGATCGGGGAACCCGCACCGGCGCGATGACGGGACGCCCCTTCCCTCGCCGGCATCGATCGACAGGCTCTTACGAAGGAACAGGCAAATGAAGTCCCTCGACGTCATCACCATCGGCCGGTCCTCGGTCGATCTTTATGGCGACCAGATCGGCGGCAGGCTGGAGGACATGGGCTCGTTCTCCAAGTATATCGGGGGCTCACCCACCAATATCGCTTGCGGCACCGCCCGCCTGGGACTTCGCTCGGCGGTCATCACCGGTGTCGGCGACGAGCATATGGGGCGCTTCATCATCGAGCAGCTCGTCCGGGAGGGCGTGAGCACCAAGGGCGTCAAGATCGATCCCGAGAGGCTGACCGCGCTGGTCTTGCTGGGCATTCGCGACCGGGAACAGTTCCCGCTGATCTTCTATCGCGAGAATTGCGCCGATATGGGCCTGTGCGAGGCCGATATCGACGCGGACTTCATCCGCAGCGCGCGCGCCGTGGTCGCCACTGGCACGCATCTTTCCCACCCGCAGGTCGAGGCCGCCACGCTCGAGGCGCTGCGCATCGCCAGGGACGCGGGCCTGCAGACCGCGCTCGACATCGACTACCGGCCGAATCTCTGGGGCGTGGCAGGCCATGGCGAGGGCGAGAGCCGCTTCGTCGCCTCCGCCAAGGTGACGACGAAGCTGCAGGAAACGCTGCACCTCTTCGATTTGATCGTCGGCACCGAGGAGGAACTCCACATCGCCGGCGGATCCACGGATACCATGGAAGCCCTGCGCGCGGTGCGCGCCGTGTCGGGCGCCACGCTGGTCTGCAAGCGCGGCCCGATGGGGGCCGCGGCGTTCGATGGTCCGATCCCCGACAGCCTGGACGGCGGTCAGGCCGGCCCCGGCTTCCCGATCGAGGTGTTCAACGTGCTGGGTGCCGGCGACGGGTTCATGTCCGGGCTGCTCAAGGGCTGGCTCGACGGCGAGGACTGGCCGACGGCGCTGAAATACGCCAATGCCTGCGGTGCCTTCGCCGTCTCGCGCCACGGATGCACCCCGGCCTATCCGAGCTGGGAGGAGCTGCAATTCTTCTTCCAGCGGGGCGTGATCCGGGCGGATCTCCGGAACGACGCGGAGCTCGAGCAGGTGCACTGGGCCACGAACCGCGCCCGCAACCACGCCGGCGGCAGCTGGTCCACCTTGCGCACCTTCGCCTTCGACCACCGCCTCCAGCTCGAGGAAATGGAGGGCTACACGCCCGAGAAGGGCGGGGCCTTCAAGGAGCTCTGCCTGAAGGCGGCGCTCGAGGTGCAGGGCGGACGACCGGGCTACGGCATCCTCTGCGACGGCAGGATCGGCCGCAGCGCGCTCCATGCCGCCGCCGATACCGCACTTTGGATCGGGCGGCCGGTGGAATGGCCGGGCTCGCGGCCGCTGACGCTGGAACCCGAGCTCGGGCCGGATTTCGGCGGGCTTCGCGAATGGCCGCGCGACCACGTGGTCAAATGCCTGTGCTTCTGCCACCCCGACGACGACGCCGCCACGTGGTCGGAACAGGAGAGGACGGTAAGCCGGCTCTTCAGCGCGGCGCGCCGCAACGGGCTCGAATTTCTGCTCGAGATCATTCCCTCGAAGATCGGCCCGGTGGACGACGACACCACGCCAAATGTGATCCAGCGCTTCTACGCGCTCGGGGTCTTTCCGGACTGGTGGAAGCTCGAGCCCTTCAGGACCGAGAACGCCTGGACCAGAGCCGCCCAGGCAATGGAACGCAACGATCCGCACACCCGCGGCATCGTCGTGCTGGGCCTCGACGCGCCCGAGGAAGAGCTGGCGGCGAGCTTCGCGCTCGCGGCGAGGCAGCCGGCGGTCAAGGGTTTCGCCGTCGGCCGAACGATCTTCGGCGCCGCCGCCCGGGCTTGGCTGAAAGGCGAGATGGACGATGCGGCGGCCGTCGCCCAAATGGTCGGCCGCTTTGCCCGGCTGTGCGCGATCTGGGACACGGCCCGCGCAAAAGCGCACTCCGAAGCCAGGGCTGAAGGTGGCGGCGGGCCTCGACGTTACGATTGATCGGGTCGATCGGACCGCGGGGCTCCTCGTCACCTACGTGCAGCGTGCCCGGCATCTGTCCCGGACGATGCAAGAGACTGGTTTTGCAGCACCGCCTCGGGGGGCTCAGCGCATAGCCGGTCGTCGGCAGGGAGCACTCCCGACCGGCGCCACCCTGACTCGATGTCGGAAAAAATCTCGAGATCGGGTCGTTCGGCGACGAGCGGCAGCGGTGCCCGGCCCGCGCTCGCGGGCCGCGCGACACGGTGCTCGCGGTCACCCGCAAGCCCGATGGAGGGTTGATCCGGTTCTACTGTCGCTGCGGAGCGCGGGGTGCTGTCGCCGGTCGCCGCCGCGCGCGGCTTCGGGCCGATCTGGGCCTGCCTCGACGGCGGCAACTTGGGGAGCCTGCCAGTCCTGCCCGACGTCGCGGCGCTTACCGTCTTCGGCGACCCCCTAGTGGCCACCGCGATCCTCGACCGGCTGCTGCGCCACAGCCAGATCATCACCATCCGCGGCGACAGCTACCGCCTGCGCGAGAAACGCCGGTCCAGCGATCGCGGGCTCGCTCGCCAGCCAGGCCGACATGGTCGGGCTCCTTGGGGGGGTCTGGGTCGATCTCGTTATTCAGCCGGTGGCGTGGACGGAGAGGGCCAAGCCGAACATCAAGGCCATGATGCCGCCGGCGAGGGCGAAGCCGGCAATCCAGCTCCAGGGGCGGTAGTCGGGATCGGTTTTCTCGCGTTCGTCCGGCGTCATGGGGCGATCTCCTTCAGCTCGACATCAGGCGTGGCAGGATGAGCGCTATGTCCGGGAACAGCATGACGAGGGCGAGGCCAATCACCTGCAGGGCGATAAACGGCAGCATGGCGACGAAGATCTCCTGCAGCTTGACGTCGGCGGGTGCGACGCTCTTGAGCCAGAAGCAGGCGGGGCCGAAGGGCGGCGAAAGGAAGTAGATCTGCATGTTCATGACGAAAAGCACGCCGAACCAGAGGGCCGCGCCCGCCGGGTCGAGGCCGAGCCCGGGTGCAAGGCTGACGATGACGGGCGCGAAGATCGGCACGGTGATGAAGACGATGGCGATCCATTCCATGAAGGTGCCGAGCACCATCAAGACCGCCATCATGAGGAAGACGACGACGAGCGGCGGCACGTCGAGCCCGGTGAAGAGCTCGCGCATGAACCCGCCGCCGCCGATCACGTTGTAGATGCCGACGAGGCTCACGGCACCCAGCACCAGCCAGATGATGGTGCCGACGGTGGTGGTCGTGCGCAGGAGGCTCTCGATCATCATGCCCCAGCTGAGCCGGCCGCGGATCAGGGCGACGACGCAGGCACCGACCACACCGACCCCGGCGGCCTCGGTCACCGAGGCGATGCCGGCATAGATGCTGCCCATGACCATGCCGATGACCAGAAGCGCCATGACGACGGCGAGCAGCCGGTTGCCGCCGATCTCAACCCCCTCGCCTGCCGCCACCCGCTCCGACGCGGTGGGCGCCAGGTGTGGCCGGAGGCGGCAGATGACGAGGATGTAGACGATGTAGAGGCCGGCATAGAGCCCGCCGGGCAGGATGCCGGCGAGGAAGAGCTCGCCGATCGGCACCTGTGCGGCGAGCGCGTAGACGATCATGATGATCGAGGGCGGGATCAGCGTCGCGAGCGAGCCGGCGGCGCAGATGGTGCCCATGGCGAGCTTCCTGTCGTAGCCGAGACGGATCATCTGCGGCAGGGCCACGAGGCCGAGCATGACGATCTCGCCACCCATGATGCCGGTCATGGCGGCGAGCACCACGGCGACCACCGTGGTCTGCACGGCGACGCCGCCGCGCAGGTTGCCGGCGAAGATCGACATGGCGTCGAACAGGTCCTGGGCGACGCCCGAGCGCTCGAGGATGCAGCTCATCAGGACGAAGAGCGGCACGGCCACGAGAGTGTAGTGCTCGAGCAGGCCGAAGACGTTGGAGGAGACGAGGAAGAGCCCGCGCGGGCCGAAATAGAGGATGGCGCAGAGGATGGAGACCGAGAGGGTGGCGACGCCGAGCGGCATGCCGGTCAGCATGAGGAGCAGCAGCAGGGTGACGATGGCGAGGGTCACCCAGCCGATGCCGATCGAGCGGATATCCATCGCCTGCCCGAAGCCGCCGACCGCGTCGAGCGGCGCAAAGAGCGCCCAGAAGAGGTCGGTGAGCGTGTTCGTGCCCAGATAGTGGTCGAGGACGAGGAAGAGGATGCGGGCGAGGAGCAGCGCCGACACGACGAGCACGACGAGGCGGCCGGCGCGACTGAGCACGTCGTCGAGCAGGTTCGAGGCGAGCTGCACGGTATAGAGCAACGCACCGGTGAAGAGGCCGAGCTTGAGCAGCATCGGCATGGGCGAGTTGAAGCCGCTGCCCGTGCGCTGCACGAGGTCGAGCGACTGCAAGGCCGGCCCCAACGTCGATTCCAGCAGGATGTAGATGGCGAGAAGGCCGATGATGTCGGCCACGAGGTCGAGCCAGCGGCGCAGGCCGGGCGGGGCGAGATCGGTGACGACGGTGATCGCGATGTGCCGGCGATAGAGGGTGATGTAGCCGGCGGAGAGCACCCAGGCCATGGCGCAGAGCGTCATGACCATCTCGTAGGACCACTGGCTGGGTGCGGTGAAGACGTAGCGCATGACCACCTCGTAGACGGTGATCACGGCGCAGATCAGGTAGAGCGGGCCGAGCGCGTGGCCGATGAAGCGGCTCACGTGGGCGATGCCGGCCCGCATCCGCGTCACGGCCGGCGAATGGGCCGGCGGGTGCAGGGGCATGGCCCGGCCCGTCTGGTCGGCGAACGTCTCGGCGGACTCGGACATCGACATCACCCCGGTTCGGGCAGGTGGTCGGGGAGGACCCCGCCGCCCCGGCCGGCTCTTCCGGGCGACGGGGTGGCGGCGGGGTCAGTCCTTCATCGCACCGTACTGGCGCAGGAAATCGGCCTGGACATCATAGGCTTCCTGGGCCAGGGGCGAGAGCTTGGCGTAGTCCTGCCAGACCCCGGCCGCGATCTTGCGGAAGGCATCGCGATCCTCCTGGCTCCAGTCGATCACCTCCTTGACGTCGCCCTCGCCGGCCTTGTCGCGAGCGACGAGCTCGCGGTCGAGGAGATCGGCGTGGCGCCGCAGATCGGGCAGCGCCGCGGCGTACCAGGTCTCGATCATGGCTTTCTGGGCGTCGGTGAAGCCGTCCCAGACGTCCTGGTTGAAGGCCAGATGCAGGATCGCCTGGCTGTGGATGCCCGGAAAGATCGGGTAGGGTGCCACCTTGTGCAGGCCGGTCGCGTCATTGTTGATGTAGGCGCTGGCATCGGCCGCGTCGATGATGCCCTTCTCGAGCGAGGTGTAGACCTCGGAGAAGGGAATCGGCACCGAGACCGCTCCGGCCCGGCTGAAGAGCTCGGCCGGCAGGCCCTCTGGTGCCCGGATCTTGAGCCCCTTCAGATCCTCGGGGCTGCGGATCGGCACTTTCGCCGGCAGGGACTCGCGGGTGTAAGGGCCGCAGCCGACGACGTGCACCCGGCCGTCCGCGTAGACGTCGTGGAGCTTCTGCAGAAACTCGCGGCCGCCGGCGTTGAAGCACATGGTCTGGCCCTGGTCGGCATTGTCGTAGGCACCCACCATGTCGGCGAACATGCCGTAGGCGGGGTCCTTGCCGGTGAAGCGCGAGACCGCCTCGTGCATGCCGTCGAGAATCCCGACCGAGACCGCGTCCAGCATCTCGGCCGGCGGGACGACCGCGCCGATCGGCAGGAGCTCGAGCTCGATCTCGCCCTCCGACATGGCGGTGAGCTTCGGCACCCACTCGTTCTGCAGGTACTGCAGGGTGAAGTCACCGGCGTTCTGGCTGGTCTGCAGGCGGTAGACCCGTGCATCGGCCGTGCCGGCCATGAGGCCGACGAGTGCCAGCGCGGCGACGCAGGTCGAGCCCAGAAGCTTCTTCATCGGGTTCCTCCCTCGGATATGGGGTTGGCGAATGGGCTGTTCGGATGAAGGCAATGGCGCGGCACGGTGACGGTGAGCGCCAGCAGGCGGAAGGACTGGGTCTTGCCGTGGCCGTCGAGGTTCAGGGACGTGTTGACGCCGCCTTCGAGCACGTCGTCGATGACGAAGTTGAAGGCGTGCAGCCTCGGCAGGTCGTAGCGGACGACGCCTGTGGCGCCGCGATGGCGGAAGAGGTCGTGGACGCGCTCCGGCGTCACCTGGCGGGCCAGATGCGGGTAGGCGTCGGCGTGGTAGGGGATCAGGCTGATGTTGAGCCGGTTGCCCTTGTCGCCGGCGCGACCGTGGGCGACCTCGTGCAGCGGCACCTCCATCATGGCTTCGCCCTGCGCACTCAATTCGCGAGCTCCGATGCTCTCAGGCAATGCGCCCTCGCCTTCACCGAGGAGCGGTCGGCCAGGTAGGAGCGGGTGACGATCCGCTGCGTGGTGCGCCAGCGGGCGCCGCCCGTGCCTGCCGTGCCACAGCAGAGGAGGGCCAGCACCTCGCGTGCGGCCTGGTCGACATCATCGGCCTCGGCACCGGACGCGGCGAGGCGAATGCGAATGTCGTGCGGCTCGGGCCCTGCATAAACGCGATGCAGCGCACCGTCGTCGCTGTCGTGCACGCTGTCGACGCCGATCAGGTCAACGCGCAGACGGACGGTCAGACCGCGCTGCCGGACCCGCTGCCGCAGCACCCGAGCCGTGGCCCTTGCGCGTGCGAGGGCATTGGGGCCGGCGACCGAGACCTCGCCCTCGCCGAGAAACCCGCCCTCGAAGGAGGCGGTGACCTTGAGCCGCTCCGGCCGCGGCCGGCCGCGCATGCCCAAGACGCGCACCCTGTCGGGTCCCTCCTGCTCGAGCTCGATTCCCGTCATGTCGAGCACCACGTCCGGGGTCACGTAGGCGGCCGGATCGTGAACCTCGTAGAGGAGCTGCTCCTTGACCGAGCGAAGATCGACCGCACCGCCCGTGTCTGCGGCCTTGGTCACGAGCAGGCTGCCGTCGCGGCCGATCTCGGCGATGGGGAAGCCGATATTCGCGGGATCGGGGATGTCCTTGTAGCCCGGATCGAAGAACACCCCGCCCGAGACCTGGGCGCCGCATTCGAGGAGGTGTCCCGCCGTGGCGCCGGTCGCGATCCGCTGCCAGTCGTCGGGGTCCCAGTCGAAATGATGGATCAGGGGTGCAACCACGAGGGAAGGATCACCGGTGCGCCCGGTGACGACGATGTCGGCCCCCTGGCGCAGCGCCTCGACCAGGGGCGCCGCGTCGAGATAGGCGTTGGCGGCAACGAGAGCGCCATTCTTCACGTCGATGGCGGCATCCGCCTCGTAGACCTCGAGCCCGGCGAGCGGCACGGTCGCGCGGATGTCGTCGCCTTCGATGAAGCCGATCCGAAGCCCGGGCAGACCCTGCTCCAGCGCCAGCCGGGCGATGCAGCGGGCGGCACCTCGCGGATTGGCGCCGCCGAAATTGCCGATGATCTTGATGCCTGCCCGCACGCAATTCCCGAGGATCGGCTGCAGCAGCCGCTCGAGCATGGGCTCGAAGCCGCGCTCGGGATCGCGGCGGCGCTCGAGTTGGGCCAAAGCCACGGTGCGCTCGCCCAAAACCTCGAAGAAGATGGCCGCCGGCAGGCCGCGCGCCTGCAGGGTGCGGACGACCGGAATGGGCGCATCGATGCGGTCGCCCGAGAAGCCGGCGCCGTTGCCGACGAGAAAGAGATCAGCGCTCACGTCCCCGGTCGCCCCCTGCCCCGCGCGCAGGCCATGTCCATTGCTCGAAAAGGCTCCTAGACGTCGGCTTCCGGCAGGTCAACGCCCTGGCGGCGGATCGGGCGCCGGACATGCGCCGGCTCGGGCGGCCGTCGGAACGGGTCGCGCGAGCCTCTCAGATCGCTTGCACGGCCTTGGCCAGAAGATCGCGCACCTGCTCGGCGATCGCCTTCAAGTCGGCGTTGTCGATCGCCTGCATCGACGCGACCGGATCGACGGCGCCGATCTCGACCCCGCCCTCCACCTCGCGCAGGATCACGTTACAGGGCAGCATCGCGCCGACGCGTGGCTCGACGCCTATCGCCCGATGCGCCATCCCGGGATTGCAGGCGCCGAGAATCCGGTAGCCGGGCATCTCCACATCGAGCTTCATCTTCATCGTCGCCTCGACGTCGATCTCGGTCAGGATGCCGAACCCCTGGCCGGCGAGCGCCTCGCGTGCGCGGCTCTCGACGGCATCAATGGTCTCGTTCGGGATCGTTCGATTGATGGTGTAGGTCATCGCGTTTCCTTTCTCGTTCACTTGTGCAGATGCTTGATCAGCGCGGCGATGGCCAGAATCAGGAGAATCAGGACGAGAAGGCCGAAAATCCAGCCGAAACCCATCCCGTGACCCCACCCGTCACCATGCATCATGGCCTTCTTCTTCGCTGACGCCTTCGCCGGCAGTGCGAGCAGGCCTGAGCCTGCGCGACCTCCGGCCGATGCGATTTGATCCATATCAAGGCTCTGGCCCTGCGCCGCTTCGATTTGAAGCGGATGAAGCGCCCCGTATCGCAGTTTTTCGCTCGCGGATCCGGGCGAGGCGGCCGAGGTCGACGCGGTGGGGCCGGCGCAACCCCGATCGAGGCCGCCGGCCCTTGCGGGTCAGATGCCGACGACGACGGCGGCGTTCACCATCAGCGCCTGGTCGCCGATGCCGTTGTCGGTCACCATGCCGCCCCGGGTCACCTCGAAGGTCACCGTGCCGACCGGCAGGACCTTTCGGATGGCGGCTTCGTCAATGGGCCCGTCCACCGGCACGGCCAGCTTCACGAGCACCTGCAGCCGGTCGAGATCGCCGCCGACGAGATCCGGCACCGAAGGCAGGAGGTTGTGGCCGATGGCGTTTCGCACGGCGCGCAGGGCGGCCTTGGCGACGCTGCCACCGCGCAGATCGACGCCGGTACCGAGCTCGATGAAATGGATTTTCTTCATGACGCGATCGCTCCCTTGGCGCGGCACGGCGCCGGCACGACGCCGCTCAGCGCAGCGTGCCGAGATACCAGACGTAGAGATAGGCGGTGGCGATGCCGAGAAGGGCGGCGATGCCGAGGATGACCAGCACGATGACGATCACCCTTGCCAGGGTTCCGAGTGGCACGCCGGGCCGGCAGAACGGAACGAGGTTGAAGGCGAGGCCGGTGACCACGACACCGACGCAGCCGATCGAGAAGAGGGTGAGCGAGAAGGGCTGGAAGATCAGAAGGACGGCGACCACGGCGAGCGTGATGATCGTGTACTCGATGAACCGGGCCTGGCGGCGGCTCATGCCGCCCTCGCCCGCGACGTTCGGCGATGCCCGGCTCACGACCGTACCACCTCCTCGCTGGAATCGAAGACGTGCACGGCACCCGGCAGGAAGCGGACATGCACCTGGTCGCCCTCCTCGAGCGGTGTGCGCCAGTCGGTGACGACGCGGATGTCGTGCCGCCCGTCGTTCAGGTGGGCCAAAGTCTCGGCACCCATGGGCTCGATGATGTCGATGATCGAGGAGAGCCCGTCCGGCACGCTTGCGTGGACCACCTCGAGATTGCGCGGGCGGATGCCAAGGGTGACCTTGGCGTTCGCCTCGAGCCGGCCCACCGCCGGATCGACCGCGAGGGTCAGCGTCTGTCCGCCCTCGACCGCGAAGGTTCCGACATGGCCCTCGTCGAAGGCGGTCAGCGTCGCCGGCACGAGGTTCATAGCCGGCGTGCCGATGAAGCCCGCGACGAAGAGGTTGTCGGGCTTCTGGAAGATGTCGTGCGGGCTCGCCACCTGCTCGATGACGCCGGCCCGCATCACGGCGATGCGGTCGGCCATGGTCAGGGCCTCGAGCTGGTCGTGGGTGACGATCACCGTGGCGCGGCGCAGGCCCTGCAGCACCTCCTTGATCTCGCCGCGCATCTCCTCGCGAAGCTGCACGTCGAGGCGCGACAGGGGCTCGTCGAAGAGAAAGCAGGTGGGCTCGCGGATGATCGAGCGGCCGACGGCGACCCGCTGCTTCTCGCCCTCGGCGAGCTCGCCCGGCTTGCGGTCCAGGATCGATTGGAGCTGCAGCACGCGCGCCACCTGCTCCACCCTGGCCTTGATCTCGGACCCCTTCAGGCCCTCGCCGTAGAGCGGATAGGCCAGATTCTCGGCCACGGTCAGGCTCGGATAGAGGGCGTAGAACTGGAAGCTCATGGCGACGTTGCGGTCGCGGGGCGCGAGGTCGTTGACCCGCCTGCCGGCGAGCAGCACGTCGCCGGATGTCGCCCATTCGAGCCCGGCGATCATGCGCAAGGTGGTGGTCTTGCCGCAGCCCGAGGGGCCGAGGAGACAGAGCACCTCGCCGTCGCCGATCTCGAGGTCGATGGCGTCGACGGCGGTGAGCGGGCCGAAGCGCTTGGTGAGCTTCTCGAGCGCGATGGTCATTTCTTCACCGTGCCGAAGGTGACGCCGCGCAGGAGTTGGTTCTGCAGGATGTAGGTGACGATGAAGATCGGCACGAGGAAGAGGGTGACGATGGCGGCGAGCAGGCCGTAATCGACGCCCACCTCGCCGCCCATGGTGCGCGCCATGGCGACCGGCACGGTGCGGGTCTCGACGCCGGTGAGCAGGAGGGCGAAGAGGAACTCGTTCCAGGTGAGGATCAGGCCGAAGACGAAGGTGGCGGCGAGGCCGGCCAGGATCTGCGGCAGGCAGACGCCGAAGAAGACGCGCCGCTCGTTGGCGCCGTCCATCCGGGCCGCGTCCTCGATCTCGGGGTTGAGCTCGTCGAAGAAGCTCTTCACGAGCCAGATCGAGAACGGGATGTTGAAGGCGGTGTAGAGCAGGATGATGCCCGCATAGGTGCCCGAGAGCCCGGTCAGCCGGAACATCAGGAAGATCGGGATGATCACGACGATGGGCGGCATCATGCGCGTCGTCAGGATGATGAAGAGATAGGTGTCGTTGCCGCGCAAGGGGTGGCGCGAGAAGGCGTAGGCGGCGAGCGTGCCGACGACGATGGCAAGCGCCACGCTGGTGCCCGAGATGAAGATCGAGTTGAAGAAGTAGAGCGGGAACTCGGTCGCCTGCGAGGCGCCCGCTGTGATGCTTCGGCGGTAGAAGACGTTGATGAAGTTCTGCAGGGTCGGCGTGAAGAAGAGCTTGGCCGGCACGGCCAGGGCGTCGGTGCGCGTCTTGAACGCGGTCAGGACGATCCAGAGGACGGGGAAGAAGTAGACGAGGCTGACGAGGCCGGAGAAGAGGGTCCAGCCCCAGCCCGCCTTGCCGATCTCGCGGGGTCTCGCCATCAGCCGATCTCCTGCTCGCGTTGCCGGACGGCGTAGAGATAGAGGCTGGTGAGCACGATCACGACGAAGAGGATGATGTAGGCGAGCGCCGCCGATTGGCTCGTGCGGAAGAACTGGAAGGCGACGCGGTAGGTGAAGACGGCGATGGTCTCTGTGGCCGAGCCGGGCCCGCCCTCGGTGATGATGTAGACGATGTCGAAGAGCTTGAAGGTCTCGATGGTGCGGAAGAGGACGGCAAGCAGCAGGAGGCTCTTGATGTAGGGAAAGGTGATGGTCCGGAAGCGCCGCCACCAGGAGGCGCGATCGATCTCCGCCGCCTCGTAGAGGTATTTGGGCACCGAGACGAGGCCGGCGAGGACCAGGAGCATGACGAAGGGCGACCACATCCAGGCATCGGCGACGACGATGCCGATGATGGCGCCGGTGGGCGTGCCGAGCAGCACGAAGGGCTCGCCGGTGAAAATCGAGACGAGCTGGCTCAAGAGGCCGAAGGTCGGCTCGTAGTAGAGCTTGAAGAAGACACCGACCGAGACGAAGGAGAGCATCATGGGTGCCAGCACGAGCATCAAAAGGATGCGGCGAAGCGGGAACTCGCGGGCGAACATGAGGGCCAGGAGGAAGCCGATGACGAGCTGCAGGATGACGCTCGAGCCGACGATGATGGCCGTGGTCTGGAAGCGGTCCCACACGTCCGGATCGTTAAGCACCCGCTCATAGAAGCGCAGGCCCACGAAGCCCGGCACGTCCTGGCGGTTGGCGCGATAGTTGAAGAAGCTGAGGCCGAAGGACCAGAGCAGCGGGAAGATGTTCATGACGACGAGCACGATGATGGCCGGCGCCACGAGCAGGGGTCCGCGGCGCTCGGGCGCCATCAGCCAGGCGAGGAAGCCGCCCTCGTCCTGCGGCGCTGCCGTGCGGTCATGCGGCGATGCTGCTGCCATCGTCGTCCGGTCTCATAGATGAAGGGGTGAGGACACAGCGAGGGCGGTGCCGCGGCCGGGGCCGAAGCCGGGCCGCGGCACCGGTCGAGCCTATTCGATCAGGCCGGCATCCTCGAGCAGTTGCTGCTGGAAGCGGGCGACGCTGTCGAGTGCCTCCGCGGCGCTGATCTGTCCGGTGATCGCCCGGTCGAACTCCTCCTGCTGCTGGGTCATGAGCTCGAAGAAATCGGGCACGTGCCACACGTCGCGCTGCCAGTCGAGCATCTCGACATGCGCCCGGTTCCAGGGCCGGAGGCTGTTGTAGTCGGGCTCGGCCATGACGCTCATGAGCCCGGACTGGCCGCCGCCCGCGGCGAACTTCCTCTGCACCTCGGGTGTCAGCCACCACTTCACGACGTTGATGGCCTCGTTGGTCACCTCGTCGCTGTTCCAGGTGGTGAGCACGAAGGGCTGCCCGCCGATATTGCCGGTGCGGTCGATCGAGCCGTCGTCCTTGCGCAGGCCGGGCGCCGGGCCGAAGGCCGACTTGTCGGAGACGACCGAAGCCTTGGGGTCGAGGACCGGTTCGCCGAGGCCGACCCAGTCGATGGCCGCCGCCACCTTGCCCTGCATGAAAAGGTCCTGGACGACGAAGATGTCCATCTGTCCGGTCTGCGCCACCGGCGGCATGTACTGGAGCAGCGAGAGGTAGTGCTCGAGCGCCTCGATCGCGACGTCCGAGTTGACCACGCCCTCCGCCTGGCCCTCGGGTGCCTTGGTCTCGTCCCAGATCGAGCCGCCGTGCTGCCAGATGAAGGCGTTGATCTCCATGGTCGAGAAGTCGTAGCCCTTCCCGGCCTGATAGGCGATGCCGTAGAAATCGTCGTCGGCGACCCCGTCACCGAGCGGCTCGCCCTTGGCGCGCCTGAAGAACTCGCCGATGTTCTTGAAGGTGTCCCAATCGACGTCCTGCCAGTCCTCGTAGGTGCAGGGCAGCGCCTCGCCGTATTTCTCCTGGAAGGCCGCCGCCTCGCCCTCGTTGCAGAAGAGGTCCTCGCGGTAATAGGTGACGTAGGTGTCGGGGAACTGCGGGAAGCCGTAATAGTGCGTGTCCGGCGCCGGGAAGTCGTTCGCGGCGATGAACTCCTTGGTCTTGTGCGGGTAGGTCGAGTAGGCCGAGACCAGGGCCGGGTGCAGGTCCTTCATGATCGCCGTGAGATCGGGATCGGCGACGATGATGTCGGTCAGGTCCTTGTAGTAGCCGCCCTCGGCGAAGGCCCCCAGCCACTGGCTGTCGGTGACGATCATCTGGTACTTCTGCTCGCCCGAGGCGAGCGACGCCGCCACCCGCTCGTAGAAGCTCGGCCAGGGAATGAAGTCGATGTCGAGCACGGTGTTGTGGCCGTCCGGCGACTTGTAGGAGCGGTCGAACTCCTCCTTCATGAAGCGGGTCGGCGGCCAGTCGGGTGCCGCCATGGTGATGGTGATGTCGGCGGAGCGGGCCTCGCTGCCGGCTAGCAGTGCGGTGGCGACGGCTGCCGCCGAAACCCCGAGCACCAGCCTCTTCCTGATCTTTCGCATCCTGTCTTGCCTCCTCGATCGCTTTCCAGCGTGGTTGGTCGTCAACGTCCTCAAGCGAGGCGGGCCCCGGTCTCGGCATGGAAGAGATGGAGGTCCGCCGGGTCGATGGTCACGGCGATCGCATTGCCCTCGGCGATGCCCGCCCCCTGCTCCTCGCGCACCACCATCTTGGCCTCGACCGCACCCAGGCGGAGGTCGAGAACGGTCACGTCACCCAGGGGCTCGCGCAGGTGCACGGTGGCATCGAGGGTCCGGCCGTGGTCCGGATCGGCGCCGAGCCGGATGTCGTGCGGCCTGAGACCGACGAGGAGCTCGGTACCGGCGGCGAGGTCGTGGCCGGCGCGGGCCAGCTCGATCCCGGCCACGCCGATGTCGACCACTGGCCCGCTCTGTCCGCTGACCACCCGGCCGCGCACGAGGTTCATGGCCGGCGCGCCGACGAGGCCCGCCACGTAGGTGTCGAGCGGCCGTTCGTAGAGGGCTCGGGGAGTGTCGATCTGCTCCACCCGGCCGGCCCGCATCACGGCGACCCGCTCGCCCATGGTGAGAGCCTCGAGCTGGTCCGGCGTGGCGTACAGCATGGTCATGCCGAGCTCGCGGTGCAGGCGCTTGAACTCGGCCCGCGTGTCGTGGCGCAGCTTGGCGTCGAGATTGGTCAACGGCTCGTCGAGCAGTAGCAGCTTCGGCCGGCGGATCAGGGCGCGGCCGATGGCGATCCGCTGCTGCTCGCCGCCCGAGAGGGTGGCGGGCTTGCGGTCGAGCGTGTGGCCGACCCGCAAGAGCTCCGCGACCTCGCCCACACGCCTCCCGATCTCGACCCGATCGATGCGCTCGCGCTCGAGCGGGTAGGCGAAGTTCTGGCGCACGGTCAGATGCGGGTAGAGGGCGAAGGTCTGGAAGATCATGGCCATGCCCCGGCCCTGCACCGGTGCCGTGGTGACGTCGCGTCCGGCGAACTCGATCCGGCCCCGGCTCAGCGTCTCGAGCCCGGCTATGGCACGCAGGGTCGTGGTCTTGCCGGCCGAGCTCGGGCCGAGCAGGCAATAGAACTCGCCCTCCTCCACCTCGAAGCTCATGCCGTCGAGCGCCGTGACGGCACCGAAGCGGCGCACCACATCAAGAACTCGAAGATGTGCCAAGGCCAGCCTGCCTCCCCCTCGATCGTTCGGCCGGATCTCCGCCCGGCCCGCTTGCGCGAGTGGTCAGAGCCTTAATGCAAGGTGTCGGGCCTGCCAAGAACCTAACTGATCGCCGCGGCGGCCGGCTGCCGTTCAGGCGTGCCGAATCTCCGTGCCGAGCACCTTCAGGCACTCGCGGATGAAGGCGGCGAGGCCGGGCCAACCCTTGGCGGAGACGAGGTTGCCATCGCTGATCGCCCCTTCCGGCGGCACGTCGACATAGGTGCCGCCGGCGAGCCGGACCTCGGGCTCGCAATATTCGAGGGCGGCGACCCGCTTGCCGCGCACCACGCCGTCGACCGCGACCAGCACCTGGGCGCCGTGGCAGATGGTGAAGATCGGCTTCGCCGCTTCGTGGAACTCCCGGATGATGGCCTGCACCCGGGGATAGATGCGGATGTACTCCGGCCCGCGGCCGCCGGCGACGTAGACGGCGTCGTAGTCCTTCGTGTCGACCTCGGCGAAGCTCTTGTTCAGCCTGAAGAAGTGGCCGGGCTTCTCGGTATAGGTCTGGTCGCCCTCGAAATCGTGCAGCGAGGTCTTGATGAGCTCGCCCGCCTTCTTGTCGGGACAGACGACATGGACCGGGTGGCCAACCGCCTCCATCGCCTGGTGGAACACGAAGATCTCGTACTCCTCGCTGAACTCACCGACCAGCATCAGGATCGTCTTCGCCATCGCTCGCTCCCTTGATGGGGTTGTTGGGGTCTCGTTCCAATCCAGTCCGGGCCACCTTCAGCTCAGAGCCCGGTGCTCTCCCACTTGCCCGTCCCGGCCGAGCGCAGAACCGCCTCGCAGACCCGCTGCGTCCGCAGCGCATCCTCGAAGGTCGGGCCCGCGAAGCTGCCGTCCTCCGCACCGGCGAGAAAATCGGCGAGCGTGTGGACGAAGCTCGCCTCGTAGCCGATCGCGAGCCCCGGCACCCACCAGTGGCTCATGTAGGGGTGCTCGTGATTGGTGACATGGATCCGCCGCCAGCCATTGAGGTGACCCTCGGTCTTATCGCCGGTCGCCTTCGAGCGGTACTCGAAGAAGTCGAGATACTGCAGATCGTGCAGATCGAAGCGCACCGAGCCGTCGGCGCCGTTGAGCTCGAGCGTCTTCAGCGCCTTGTGGCCGCGCGCGTAGCGAGTGCTCTCGAAGAGGCCGAGCGAGCCGTTCGCGAATCGGCACATGAAGAGGCAGGCGTCGTCGATGCCGACGGGGGCGACCTTGCCGGTCTCCTGGTGCAGGCGCTCCTTCACGAAGGTCTCGGTCTCCGCCATGACCCTGGTGATGGGGCCGTTCAGCCACATGGCCGTGTCGATGTTGTGGGCGAGGAGATCGCCGGTGACGCCCGACCCGGCGGCGGTCGCGTCTAGCCGCCAAAGTGCCGCCCCGCCCTGCGGCAGGTCCGGGGCGATCGTCCAGTCCTGGAGGAACTGGGCGCGGTAGTGATAGGCGCGGCCGGTGCGGCCCTCGTCCACCATCTGCTTCGCCAGGCTCACCGCCGGCACGCGCCGGTAGTTGTACCAGACCATGTTCGGCACGCCCGCCTTTTCGACCGCGGCCACCATGCGCTCGCCCTCCGCCACGCTCATGGCGAGAGGCTTCTCGGTCGCGACCCACTTGCCGGCCGCCGCGGCCGCGGTGGCGATGGCTTCGTGCAGGTTGTTGGGAACGCAGATGTCGACCATGTCGACATCGTCACGCTCGATCACCTTGCGCCAGTCCGTCTCGACCGCCGCATAGCCCCAGGCGTCGGCGAACTCCCCGGCCTTCGTCGCGTCGCGACCGCACAGCACCTGCCGCTCGACCCGATAGGGAACGTCCGGGAAAAAATGGTTGACGCTGGCATACGCATTGGAGTGCGCCTTGCCCATGAATCCATAGCCGATCACGGCAACGCGCAGCGGCTTCGTCATCGTCTCGCCCCCTTCTGCTCTTGCAGCTCGCGCCGCAAGCGGACCCGCGGCTGGCCATGCCCTTAACACACCCGAAAGGGGCTTGGCAGAGGGTCCGCGCCCGCGTACGGGTCCGCCGTCCCATTCGGATCCTCTTCTTTTCTTGTTAACCCGACGCCTCCATATTGCAGCGCATGATCAAGCCGCTTCTCCACCGTCTCCTCGACCACTGGCCCTGGCTGCTGCTCGCCGGGCTCGTCGGGCTGACGCTCGCCCCCTTTCTCGGCGACTACAGCCGCAAGCTCGACTTCATCGGCCAGTTCCTGATCCAGACGGCGGCGCTCACGGTATTGGCGCTCGTGCTGTTGCTGCTGATGCGCCAGCTTCTGCCGGCAGCCGGCGCCGCCCTTTGCCTGGTCCTGCAGCTCAGCATCCTGCAGCCTTCCCTGATCCAGGCGCGGGCCGGCGTCGATGCATCCGGGCGGATCGAGGTCGTCTTCTCGAATGTCTGGACCCAGAACGAGCGGCTGGGCGAGCTCGGCGCGCGCCTTCTGGCGATCCATCCGGATGTCGTGGTGCTGACGGAGATTCGCGGCGACAAGCCGATGGAGCTGGTCGAGAGCCTCGCCGATGCCTACCCCTATCGCGCCGATTGCGAGACGCACTGGTGGTGCGACACGGTGGTGCTGTCGCGCCTGCCGATCCTCGAGAACCGCAGCAACGAGACGCGGCCGCCGATCATCGGCATGGCCGCCGCCCGGGTGCAGACCGGCTTCGGCCCGGTCACGATCGCCGGAACGCATCTGACCCAGCCCCTTCCGCCGCGCCGCCAGCGTGTGCAGGAGATGCAGACGGAGGCTTTGGCGACCATGCTCGGCGGGGTGGATGAGCCCCTGCTCCTCGTCGGGGACTTCAACTCGGTGCCCTGGGGGCGGCTGATTCGGGCCTTCGTCGCCACGACCGGTCTCGAGGTGGCGCCGGGCCTCGAGGGCACTTGGCCCTCGATCCTGCCCTGGCCCCTGCGGCTGCCGATCGACCAGGCCTTCACCGGCCGGGGCCTGCAGCTCCTGAGCCGCGAGGTCATCACCTTGCCCGGCGCCGACCACAAGGCGCTGCGGCTCGAGGTCGGCCCGACCCGCTCCTGAACGCCCGAAAGCCCCGGTCTCGCCCCCGGCCTCGCCGGAAAGCTCCGGCCCGGGCGGACAGGCTCTAAGCCGAGGCGCTCGTCCAGGCACCGCCGTGCCGGCTCGATTCGACCACCGCCTCGATGAACTTCACACCGGCCACGCCGTCCTGGACCGAAGGGGCGAGCAGGGCCCCGGCATCGGGGGTGCGGCCCTCGATGCTGGCCCAGATGAGCTCGGCCGCCTCGCTGTAGATGGTGGCGAAGCCCTCGAGATAGCCTTCCGGATGGCCGGGTGGCACCCGCGTCACCCGTGCCGCCTCGGGTCCGGCGCCGGCGCCCGATCGGGTGATCAGCCGCCTGGGCTCGCCGAGCGGTGCGAACCAGAGGTGGTTGGGCTCCTCCTGCGCCCATTCGAGACCGCCCTTCTCGCCGTAGACGCGAAGGGTCAACGCGTTCTCCTTGCCGGTCGCCACCTGGCTCGCCCAGAGCATGCCCCGAGCACCGCCTGCATAGCGCAGCAGCACGTTGCAATTGTCGTCGAGCCTCCGGCCCTCGACGAAAGTGGAGAGCTCGGCCGCCACCTCCTCGAGCGCCAGGCCGGTGACGAAGGCGGCGATGTTCATGGCATGGGTGCCGATATCGCCGGTCGATCCGGCCGGCCCCGAGCGCGCCGGATCGGTGCGCCACTCCGCCTGCTTCTGCCCGCTCTCCTCGATCCGCGTCGCCAGCCAGTCCTGTGCGTACTCGACCTGCACCACGCGAATGGCGCCGAGCAGGCCGGCATCGACCATTGCCCGCGCCTGGCGAATCATGGGATAGCCTGTGTAGTTGTGGGTCAGGACGAAGACCCGCCCGGTCCGATCGACCAGCGCCGCCAGCGCCTTCGCGTCGGCGAGGGTGGTGGTCATGGGCTTGTCGCAGATGACGTGGATGCCGGCCTCGAGGAAGGCCGCCGCCGCCGGATAGTGGACGTGGTTGGGTGTGACGATGGCGACCGCATCGATGCCGTCGTCCCGGCTGGCCTCCACCTTCGCCATCTCGGCGAAGCTGCCATAGGTGCGGGCCGGATCGACGCCGAGCTCGACGCCCGAGGCCTTCGACTTCTCGGCGGTGCTGGCGAAGCACCCGGCGACCAGCTCGAAGCGATCGTCGAGTCGGGCGGCGATACGGTGAACACCGCCGATGAAGGCCCCTTGCCCGCCACCGACCATGCCGAGCCTGAGCCGCCGCCTCGGCCCCGCCTTCGCCTGCGTGCTCTCACCGACCATGCGCCGTCTCCCTCACCCGAGCCCGAGAATGCGCCGGTTGGCGACAGGGTCGCTGCCGCCGGCGGCGAAGTCGTCGAATGCGGACTCGGTCACGCGGATGATGTGATCCTCGATGAAGGGTGCGCCCTCGGCAGCGCCATCCTCCGGATGCTTGAGGCAGCATTCCCATTCGAGCACCGCCCAGTGATCGTAGCCCCAGGTCGTGAGCTTCGAGAACACGGCCGAGAAGTCCACCTGCCCGTCGCCGAGCGAGCGGAACCGCCCGGCCCTCTGCGTCCAGGGCTGGTAGCCGGAATAGACGCCCTGGCGGCCGTCCGGGTTGAATTCCGCGTCCTTGACGTGAAAGCTCGTGATCCGTTCGTGATAGATGTCGATGAAGGCGAGGTAGTCGAGCTGCTGCAGGAGGAAGTGGCTCGGATCGTAGTTGATTGTGGCACGGCTGTGGCCGCCGACCGCGTCGAGGAACATTTCGAAAGTGGCGCCGTCGAACGTGTCCTCGCCCGGATGGAGCTCGTAGCCGTAGTCGACACCGCATGAATCGTAGTGGTCGAGGATGGGCTTCCAGCGCCGGCCGAGCTCGGCGAAGGCCTCGTCGATCAGCCCGCCCGGGCGCTGCGGCCAAGGGTAGAGATAGGGAAAGGCGAGGGCACCGGTGAAGCCCACGTGCCGCGTGAGGCCGAGATTCTTCGAGGCGGTCGCCGCCAGCCGCACCTGCTCGACCGCCCAGGCCTGCCGCTTCCTCGGGTCGCCCCGGACCTCCGGCACGGCGAAGCCGTCGAACATCTCGTCATAGGCCGGATGGACGGCGACGAGCTGGCTCTGCAGATGGGTCGAGAGCTCGGTGATGGCGAGCCCATGGCCCTCGACCAGGCCCTTGACCTCGTCGCAATAGGTTTTGCTCTCGGCCGCTTTCTCGAGATCGAAGAACCGCGCGTCCCAGCTCGGGATCTGGATGCCCTTGTAGCCGAGCGACGCGGCCCAGCCGGCGATGCCATCCAGGCTGTCGAACGGTGCCTTGTCGCCGGCGAACTGGGCGAGAAAGATGGCTGGCCCCTTGATCGTGGCAATGCCCATGACGGAAAGCTCTCCTGATGCCGCCGGTCAGCTGTTGTCCCAGCCGTCCCGGATGAAGTGGTAGCCGAAGGTGTAGACCTCCTCCCGATGCGGGAAGAAGTCGCGCCAGACCCTCGTCGCGGCTGCGAGATCCGGCAGAGCCCGGCCGAACGCCTCAATCGTCAGCCAGCCGTCGTAGCCGTTCTCCTTGAGCACCGAGAAGATCTCCGCCCAGGGGACGTGGTCCTTGCCCGGCGTCCCCCGGTCGTTGGCCGAGACGTGGAAATGGTTGATCCAGCGCAGGTTCTGCCGGAGCGCTCCGACCGGATGCTTCTCCTCGATATTGGCGTGGAAGGTGTCGAAGAGGAGGCCGACATTGGGCTTGCCGACCTCCTCGACGAAGGCCGCCGCATCGGCGACCGTATTGAGGAAGTAGCACTCGAAGCGGTTGAGGGGCTCGACCGAGAGGGCGACTCCGGCATCCGCCGCGTCGCCGGCCAGGGCGCGCGTCGCCTCGACGCCACGCTCCCACTCCTCCCTGGTGCGCCCCTCGCTGGTGAAATGGCCGAGCGCCTGATGGAGGGGACCGGCGAGCAGCGTGCCGCCCAAGGCCGCGGTGCAGTCGACGGCCCATCTGATGTGGTCGCACCCGCCCTGGCGGGCGTCGGGATCGGCGCTCACGATGTCGTGCGCCACATCCGGCATCACGGTCACGGTGGTCGCCGCCAGGCCGTTGTCGGCGAGGGCCCGGCCGAGCTTCGTGTAATGCGCGAGGTCGCCCTGGAAGAGCGGCACCTCGACACCGTCATAGCCGACCTTCCTGAGCGTCTCGAGGAGATGAAAATCGCGCTCCTCGATATGCGTCGCCCAGAGCAGGAGATTGAAGCCGATCTTCATGCCGGCCGGCCCTGGCCGTACTTGCGATTGAGCTCGTCGAGCGCCTTCTTGCACTTGGCGGTGGCGTTCCAGGCGTCCGGCCAGAAGCACAGGTCCACCGTCCACCAGTCGTGCCCGACCGGCTCTTTGGCCAAGACGGGCACGAGCGCGTCGAAATCGAGCACCCCTTCGCCGAAGGGCGGATGCGCGCTGGTCTCGTCCTTGCCGTCCGCGTCCTTGTGGCAGGTATTGTCGCTGTCGATCAGGTGGATGTGGTTGATCCGCCCGGACAGCCTCTGGATCAGCTCGAGCTGGCCGCCCTTCAGGGTCTCCTTTTGGCCCTCCTGCCGCGTGCCGTTCACCGCCACCATCTGCCCGTGACAGGTGTCGTAGAGGATGCCGAAATTCTCGTGCGGCAGGGCTTCCAGCACGCGCTGGATGTCGGAGGGCTTGTTGAAGGCGAAGCCCGGCTCGAACTCCCAGGTCACGTAGAGCCCCTGGTCGCCGGCGTAGCGGATGCAGCGGTCCCAGACCGAGGTCAGCCGCTTCAGGAGGGTCTCGTAGTCGGTCGTCTGGTGGATGGTCGGGGGCTGCACCGTGTCGACGCGAATACCCTTGATGCCGAGATCCCGCGCGAAGTCCGCGTTCGCCTTGAAGCTCTCGATGTAGGAGGTCGGATCGTCCGTATCGAGCAGGTGCTCGCTCCAGAGGTCCTGGGCGAAGCCCGAGAAGGCGAGTCCCTTGCCCGCCACCTTGGCCTTCAGCGCCTCCCGATCCTCCCCGGTCGGGTGATTCTGCGGATTGGGGTAGCCGTTGAAGCCGCCGAGCTCGACGCCGTCAAATCCGAGCTCGGCGAGCTTGGCCAGAACGGTGTCGAACGGGATCGGGTTCTCTCCGTAAGGGCCCACATTGTAGGCCCAACTGCCGATCGAGGTCTTGCGCATGGGTGGCTCCCTGACGGGTTCGAGGCGGAGGTCAGACGATCCTGCCGTCGGGGCCGATCACCCCTTTGGTCAGGATGAAGCAGGCATAGCCTCGCCGGTCGAGCGTGGCGACCACGGCGGCACATTTGGCCGCCTCCTCGTAGAAGGCGAAGCGCTCGATCGAGCCCATCCGCCAGCGCTCGCCCGCCACCTCGTGCACCGCGGCCAGGAGCTCCTGATGCGCCTCGCTCGGCTCCGCCGGCGAGGCCGTCACCTCCATCCGCCGAACCGGCTCGTCGATGAAGCTGTCGAGCGGCATGACCGAAAGGATGGCGCGGGCGGCGGTCGCCGTGTCGGTCGCCAGCACATGGCACGGCACTTGCGACCGCCGGGCGATCTCGTGCGCCGGGAAGTTGCGGTCGACGATGGCGATCGAATCGCCGTGCCCCATGTCGCGAAGCGTCTTCAAGAGATCGCCGCCGAGCAGCGGATCGAGGCCGAGCAGCATGTCCTCCCTCCCCTCCGGCCGGACCCGGAGCCTTCCGCCCCATGCCGGCCGTCACCTTATCTCGCGCTCGAAGGATAGGCAGGGCGGGCGTGGAGCGAAAGCCCGATCTCGACGGAAGGAGCCCTGAGGATCCGCCGGGCGGCGCCCAAACGCCCGGCGGATCCTCAGGGCGTCGGGTAGTCGAAGCCCCAGGCCCAGGAGACACCCCGGTAGCTGACGGAGCCGTCCGCATTCTGCAGCGGCACGATGACCCCGCCCGTGCCGGCGAGATCGCCCTGGGCGAAGCCGGCATTGCGCAGATCGGCCGTGCCGTCGCCGCCGGTCCTGGTCGTCCCCTGGAACTGGGTCACGGTCAGGGAGCCGTTGCCGAAGTCCTGCGTCGTCGCCGTGCCATTGGCGGCACCCTCGGCGAAATCCGTCGAATCACCCGTGTAGGCACTCTGCGATGCCTCGCCGCCGAAGAGCAACAAGTCGGGATCGAAGTCCACGCCCTTGGCGGAGAGCAGGAACTGCCAGCCCGCGGCGGTCGCGTAAGCCGCGGTCACCCGGTCCAGCATGCGGTCCGAGAGCCGGACCGGCTCGTCGGCCCGCGCCGTTCCGTATGCGGTGAGGACGAGTGCGAGGGCGCAACTCGAAAGCAGCCGTGTCATCATGGTCTTATCCTCCCTTTCAAGCGAAGCCGTGGACCCGGTCGGCCTCGGCCGGCCGCCAGCCCCTCGAGCAGAAATAGCACCGATGGCTCGCGCGCGCCATGCCGCCGGCCATGACGTCAGCCGCCGAGGCGCTTCTTCAGCCCGTCGAAGCCGCCCTGGAAGACGTCGACGGCGAAGGTCCGGATCCATTCCTCGCGCTTCGCCGGATCGCAGTCGAAATGGGTCCACCATTCGACGAAACAGCGGTCGCCGTCGGTCACCGCCGTGCAGCGCAGGGTGGCGAGGTAATTCTCGACCGCGAACGGCGTCGTCTCGAAATTGTAGCTGCAGCTCATCTCGTGGTCGGAGAAGGCGAGCAGCCGCTCGCGGATGTGGCCGCCGTCCCCGAGATGGATGCTGCGCACGCAGCCCACCTGATCGGCCGGCTTGCCGTCCTCGATCTCCGAGCGGACCACCGCCGGAACCCAGTTCGGCAGGCCATTGAAATCGCGAACCACCGCCCAGACGTCCCGTGCCGGCCTTTCGATCACCGTGCTCGCGTAAGCCTTCGGCATCACCCCTCCCCCTCTCAGCTCTGCAGCGCGAAAAAGAGGTAGCGCTCCGATCCCGCCGGACGCAAGTCGATCCTCGCTAACCGGCGGTTAAGCTTCCTGTGCTCTCATGGCGCCTGCCGGCACCCCTTGCCGGCGCCAGCCCGAAAGAGGCCCCTGATGCGCATTCCCGCTTCCCTCTTCGCCCTTTTCGCCGTCATGGCTTCGGCGGCCGCGAATGCCGGGCGGGCCGAAGCCGCGGCGGCAGCGTCCTGCCACGACTACAAGGCGCTCGTCGCAGCGCTCGGCAAGCGTTACGGCGAGGCACCGGTTTCGCTCGGCATGCAGAGCAACGGCCACGCACTGCAGGTCTTCGCCTCCGCTCTGGGCGACAGCTGGACCGTCCTCTCCATTGCCCCGGACGGCACCGGCTGCATCGTCGCGGCCGGCCACCACTGGCAGACCCGCGAGGTCGGGCCGGCCGACCCCGCCGCCTGACTCGTGCCATGCAGGCCTTGTGGCGCACTCGCCTTCCTTGCTAGCTTTGCCGGAGGTTCCGGGGAGCGAAAGCGCATGGCGGGCGACACGGCCGAGGGCCAGAGACGGGCGAAGCGCGGCAGGGGCAAGGGCCGGCGCACAGCGCGCGGCCGCCAGATCCAGCCGGAGGCGATGCGGGCGATCCGGGAGCTTCTGGGGGACCGGCCGCGCCGTCGGGACCTTTTGATCGAGTACCTGCATCTCGTTCAGGACCGCTTCGGCCATCTAAGCGCCGCCCACCTCGCCGCCCTGGCCGAGGCGCTCGGGCTGGCGCAGACCGAGGTCTACGAGGTCGCCACCTTCTACGCGCATTTCGATGTGGTCAAGGAGGGCGAGACGCCGCCGCCGCCCCTGACCATCCGGGTGTGCGACAGCCTGACCTGCGAGCTGATGGGTGCGGAGGCGCTGATCCGCGAGCTGGAGGCGGCGCGTGATCCGAGCGCTGTCCGCATCCTGCGCGCACCCTGCATGGGTGCCTGCGACCGGGCGCCGGCGGTCGAGGTGGGCCATCGCCAGATCGGTCGGGCCAGCGCCCGAGAGGTGCTGACGGCGGCCCGTGAGGGCCGGGTCCATCCGGTTCCGCCGGCCTATCCCGATCTCAGCACCTATCGCGCCGGGGGCGGCTACGCACTTCTCGAGCGGCTGCGGGCGACAGCACCCGGCGATGGGACGCGCGGACCGGTCGCGGATTTCCTCGCCCGGCTCGATGCCGCGGGCCTGCGCGGCCTCGGTGGCGCCGGCTTTCCGACCGCGCGCAAATGGCAGATCGTGCGCGGCCAGCCGGGCCCGCGCGAGCTCTGCGTCAACGCCGACGAGGGCGAGCCCGGCACCTTCAAGGACCGCCACTACCTCGAGACCGATCCGCACCGGTTTCTCGAGGGCATGCTGATCGCCGCCTGGTCGATCGAGGCCGAGAATGCCTGGATCTATCTGCGCGACGAGTACCCGGCGATCCGCCAGATCCTGCTGCGCGAGATCGAGGCGCTCGAGGCCGCGGGCCTCGCCCCTTTGGGCTACATCCGGCTCCGCCGCGGCGCCGGCGCCTATATCTGCGGCGAGGAATCGGCGATGATCGAGAGCCTCGAGGGCAAGCGCGGCCTGCCCCGCCACCGCCCGCCCTACGTCGCGGAGGTCGGCCTTTTCGGCCGGCCCACTTTGGTCAACAATGTCGAGACCCTGCACTGGATCCGCGACATCGTCGAGCGCGGGCCGGAATGGTTCGCGGCGGAGGGCCGCAACGGTGCGAAGGGTCTGCGCTCCTATTCCGTCTCGGGCAGGGTCCGGGAGCCCGGCGTCAAGCTGGCGCCAGCAGGCATCACCGCGGCGGCGCTGATCGAGGAGTTCTGCGGCGGCATGGCGCCGGGCCACCGCTTCGCGGCCTATCTGCCGGGCGGGGCGTCGGGCGGCATCCTGCCGGCCTCGATGGCCGACATCCCGCTCGATTTCGGCCGGCTCGAGCATCTCGGGTGCTTCGTCGGCAGCCATGCCGTGATCGTTCTCTCCGACCGGGACGATGTGAAGGCGGCGGCCTTGAACCTGCTCCGCTTCTTCCGTGCCGAATCCTGCGGCCAGTGCACGCCCTGCCGCGTCGGCACCGCCAAGGCCGTGGCTCTCATGGAGCGCGGCCCCTGGGACCAGGAGCTCCTGGCCGAGCTCGCCACCGCCATGACCGACGCCTCGATCTGCGGCCTCGGCCAGGCCGCCGGCAACCCCATAAGCTGCGTCATGCGCTTTTTCCCCGAAGCCTTCGCCGGCCGATAGGGATCACGGGCCCCACGCCCGAGGCCGTGCCGACCCGTCTTTCGACCTCGGGATCCCGGCACACGAACGGCAGGCGACCGCCGCCGGCCCCATAGGATTCTGCAAGCTGGTCCGCTTCCCGGCGCAGGCCTGCCCCAAAGTCGCCCGGCGCCACGCACCGGAAACGTGCACGCCCCTGGCGCCACCCAGCTGTGCCACAATCAAACCGGACAAGGGTTCGTTCGTCGCCCGAGGTTGCGTGGGATGCGACGCGCCGGGGCGGATGTTGCTTCGGATGCAACCACGTTGCCGCCCCGCCGAAGGGGCGGAACGCTGCGGTGTCACGGTTCTCGGGGCTAAAGGGTCCTGATCCTTTTAGGTGGCGAGGGTGGCGAGGATGCGGTTGGCGATCAGGGCGGAGACGCGGACGTTGCTCTCCATGGTGACGCCGGCGATGTGAGGGGTGAGGATCAGGTTGGGGATCCCGCCGAAAAAGGCGGCCGCTTCGGCGGTCAGGGGCTCCTCGGCGAAGACATCGAGGGCGGCACCGCCGAGGCGGCCTTCCCGCAGGGAAGCTGCCAGTGCCGCCTCGTCGACCACCCCGCCCCGAGCCGCATTGACGAGGATGGCATCCGCCCGCATGCGGCCAAGGGCAGCCGCGTCGATCAGGTTTCGGGTCGCGTCGGTCAGGGGCACGTGCAGCGAGACCACGTCGGCGAGCGCCAGAAGCTCCTCGAGACCGCATTTTTGGACGCGATCCCAGGCCGGATCCCCGTTCGGCAAATAGGGGTCGAAGGCGGCGATCGACATGCCGAGGGCCATGGCCTTCGCCTTGACGAGCCGGGCGATCGACCCGAGGCCAACGAGGCCCATGGTGCGGCCTGCGAGCTCCCGGCCGATCAGCGCATTCCTCGGCCATTCGCCGGCGAGCATGCGGTCGTTCGCCAGATACGCGCGGCGCAGCAGCAAGAAGGCCGTGGTGATCACGTACTCGGCGACACTCAGGTCGTTCGCACCCGAGGCCGGAAAGACGGCGATGTTGCGCGCCTTGCAGGCCTCGAGGTCGATATTGTCGAGCCCGACGCCGAGCCGGCCCACCACCTCGAGCACGGGCGCCGCCTCGAGCAGCGCTCCGCGCACCTGGGTCCGGTTGCGCACGACGAGCGCGCGGGCATCGGCGAGCAGGGCCAAAAGCGCCTCCTCGCGGTCGACCAGGCTGGGGTCGTAGGTCGTGGCGTGACGGCCGGCGAGCTCGGCCACCGCCGCCTCGTCCATGAACTCGCTGATCACGATCGTCGGCATCCGCATGCTCCCCCGACCTGCTGGCCCGATCTGCTCTCCCGGCCGGGCCCGCCTCGACCTTGGGGCCGGTCCCGTGCCATCGCCCGTCGCCATAGCAGGCGGGCGGCGGCGGTGGAATGGCGGTGGCGCTTCGGGGTCGTGCGCTTCGACCGCCCTGCCCCGGACGTGCTCGACCGGTTGATGGTCCTCGGCCTCGAGCATCACGTGAGCTTCGCCCATGGCGAGCATCGGCCGGTGCTGAGGGCGATTGCGGCACGGCTCGGGCTGCCGGTGGTCGAACTCTGCTGACAGGCCGCTCTTCGGCGGTGCCCACGGCTCGCGACGTGGCGGGCCACGGCGGCTCCGGCATTCCGCTGGCCAATGTCGGAGAAGGGGCGTAGAGGCCGGCGGCGACGCCTTCCTCCTCGTCGGGCCTTCCTCCTCATCAGGAACGACCATGCGCTACGCGATCATCGGCTCCGGCATGATGGGCCAGGAGCATATCGAGAACATCAAGCTTTTGCCGGAGAGCCGGGTCGTGGCGCTGGCCGACCCGGATCCGGGCATGCTGGCGAAGGCGGCGAGCCGGTGCGGGCCGGACGTGCGAACCTACGCCGATTACCGCGAGTTATTGGGTGCGGGCGGCATCGATGCACTCGTGATCGTGACACCCAATCACACCCATCGGGCGGTGCTCACCGACGCGCTCGGGACGGGTCTGCCGATCCTGACCGAGAAACCGCTCTGCACCACGCTCGAGGATTGCGATGCGGTGCTCGCTGCGGCCGAAGGGCGAAGGGCGCCGGTCTGGGTGGCGATGGAGTACCGCTTCATGCCGCCGGTGGCGCGGCTGATCGAGGAGGTCAGGACAGGCACGATCGGCAGCCTCAAGATGCTCTCGATCCGCGAGCACCGTTTTCCCTTCCTGAAGAAGGTGGGCGACTGGAACCGCTTCGCCCGCAACACCGGCGGCACCATGGTCGAGAAGTGCTGCCATTATTTCGATCTGATGCGGCTGATCGTCGGCGCCGATCCCGTCCGGCTCTACGCCTCGGGCGGGCAGGACGTGAACCATCTGGAGGAAGACTATGGCGGCGAGCGGCCGGACATCGTCGACAACGGCTATGTGATCGTCGATTTCGCGAACGGCGTCAGGGCAATGCTCGATCTCTGCATGTTCGCCGAGGTGTCGCGGGACCAGGAGGAGATCGCCGCCGTCGGCGACCGGGGCAAGGTCGAGTGCGCGACACCCTCCTCCAGGCTCTGGATCGGCCGGCGCGAGACGGGCGAATTGACCGAGGAGGTTGTGCCGGTCGATGCCGGGGCGCTCGCCGCGGGTCAGCATCACGGTGCCACCTGGTACCAGCACCGCGCGTTTTCGGACCTCGTACGGCACGGCGGCCGGCCCCAGGTCAGCCTCCATGACGGGCGCATGGCGGTCGCCATGGGTCTCGCGGCCGAGCGGTCGATGCGGAAACGGGCGCCGGTGGGCTTTTGAAGGGCTCATCATCCGGACGTGGTTTTCAGCTCCTATCTCTTCATCCTGGTCTTCCTGCCGATCGTCTGGCTGGGTTACGGCCTGATCGCCCATTGGCGGGTGGGCACGCTCGCGGTCACGCTCTGGCTGCTCCTGGCCTCGCTCGTCTTCTACGGCCACTGGAGCTGGCGGGTGGTGCCGCTGATCCTGCTCTCGATCGGCGTCAACTGGCTGATCGGCCGGGCGATCGAACGCGTCCGGGGAAGGCCCGCGCGGCTTTGGCTCACTCTCGGCGTCGCCTTCGATCTCGCGCTCCTCGGCTACTTCAAGTACGCCAATTTCCTCGTCGTCACGGCCGAGACGGTGACGGGGGCGAGCTTCGCCTGGCGGGACGTGGTCCTGCCGATCGGCATCTCCTTCTTCACCTTTCAGCAGATCGCCTATCTGGTCGACACCTTCAGGAACGAGGCTGTCGAGCGCGACCCCTGGCGCTACGCGCTCTTCGTCACCTTCTTTCCGCAGCTCATCGCCGGCCCCATCGTGCATCACCGCGAGATGATGCCGCAGTTCGGGCGCCAGCCGGAGGTGCGCCGGGTGCCGGATCTGGTGCTGGGCATCGTGATCTTCGCCATCGGCCTCGCGAAGAAGGTCATCATCGCCGACGGTGTGGCGCCGATCGCGGATTCCGTCTTCGACCTCACGGCTTTGGGTGCAGCGCCCGCGACCGGCGAGGCCTGGGCCGCGGCTTTCGCTTTCGGCTTCCAGATCTATTTCGATTTCTCGGGCTACTCGGACATGGCCATCGGCCTCGGGCGGATGTTCGGGATCACCCTGCCGGTCAACTTCGCCTCGCCCTACAAGGCGGCATCGATCATCGAGTTCTGGCAGCGTTGGCACATCACGCTCTCACGCTTCCTGCGCGACTATCTCTACATTCCCATGGGCGGCGGGCGGGTCGGCGAGTGGCGTCGCTACCGCAACGTCCTCGTCACCATGCTGCTCGGCGGCATCTGGCACGGAGCGGGCTGGACGTTCGTGCTCTGGGGGCTTCTGCACGGGCTCCTGATCACTGCCGACCATGCGCGGCGGCGCTTCTGGCGCGGTCCCGAGCTGCCGCTCTGGGGCGCCCGAGCCCTGACCTTCGTGCTCGTGACCATCGCCTGGGTTCCCTTCCGTGCCGCCGATCTCGAGACGACCTTCCGGCTCTATCACGCGATGGCGGGCCTGCACCCGCCGGTTGCAGCGTCGGCCTGGGGCTTCTACTGGCCGATCGAGGTCTGGCTGGTGCTGGCGGCGCTCCTCGCCTTCGTCTGGCTCCTGCCCAACACGGCGGAGATCATGCGGCCCGATGTGGTGCCCTTGACCACGCCAGGCTACCCGGCGGTCGAGCCGGTCGGACGGGGCGCCGGCTGGCTTCCCGACCTGCATTTTCGTGCCAGCGGCGGCTGGGCGCTGGCGGTGGCGCTCCTCCTGGCCCTCTCGCTTCTCGGAGTCGGCGATGGCGGTGCGTTCATCTATTACCAGTTCTGAGCACGCATCCGCCCAGCCGGCCAGCGCCCCTTCGGCCCTCGCCCGCTTCGGTATTCGGCTGGCTTGGCTGACGCCGTTTCTTCTCGTGCTGTCGATGAGCCTCAACGCGCTCGCCCTGCGCTTCGACATCGCGGCCCTGCCGGAGCTCGCGAACTTCCACCAGCAGCTCCGAAAGCTCCAGGCGAGCGACGGTTTCGACACACTTTTTCTCGGCGACAGCTCGCTGGGGCGCCTGATGGACACCGAAACCTGGGAGAGAATCACGGGCGAGCGCAGCCTGCAATTGGCATTGACGGGCGGCGAGGGCTTCGCCGGCGATCTCGGCATGCTGCAGCGCGCGCTTCGCGTGCATCGGCCGAAGCGAGTGGTGCTGGTCCATACGGTCGATATGCCGACCCGCGGCATCTCCTGGAACGGCTATCTCCTGACACGGCCCGAGGGTGCGCCGGAAGTGGCGATGCCGAAAGGCCGACTGCTCGCCGCGACGGCCGAGCTTCTGGTCAATGGGCGGTTGCTGCGGGCGATCCTGCGCGGCCTGCCCTACAGCCTGACCGGCCGGGACTGGCCCTTTCTCGACGACGCCCATGTCCGAGGCCGTGACCGGCTCCTGGGGCCGCAGCCGGCGATCGCCGAGGCGACCCCGCTCGATCCTTCGGCGATCAAGCCGAAGGGCCAGCTCTTCCTTCGTGAGATCAGCGAGTTATGCGCGCGCGAGGGGCTGGACTGCCGCTTCGCCTTCGGTCCGGTCTGGGAGGGCATCTGCGCCAACTCAAGGGCGTATCTCGCCCGGGCGCGCGCCTTCGTCGAGGCGGCCGGGCTCGAGGTCGTGCCGGGGACGCCTTTCTGCGCTCCGGCCGCCGACCTCGACGACACCATCGATCACGTCGTGCCGGAGCGCATGGCCTACTACACGAAGGCGCTGCACGATCGTTTGGCCGCGCAGGCCGCGGCCGGGATGTGAACGGCGGCGGGCGCGGCTGCGTTCTTGCCCGTCGGGGCGAGTTTTGCCATGCTGCCCGTGCATGAAGACAGGGAGGCCCGATGCAGGCGGGTCTGAGCCGGCTGATCGCCGTCCTCGAGCGGATCAACACCGCCATCTGCTGGATCGGCAGGCAGCTTTCCTGGCTGCTGGTCGTGGTCATGACAGCGGCGGTCCTGCTGCAGGTCTTCTACCGCTACGTGCTGGTGAACCCGATCGGCTGGAGCGAGGAGCTCTCCATCTACGCGATGATCTGGATGACGTTCCTCGTCGCCCCGATCGCCTACCGCACCGGCGCCAACGTGGCGATCGAGGTGGTCCGGGACCTCTTCAAGGGGCCTTGGCAGGCGCTTCTGCAGATCGTCATCAATCTGCTCGTGCTCGTCCTGCTGATCGTGCTGCTGCGCCATTCGATCGTCTATGTCGGCCGCGGCATGGGCTCGCTCGTGCCGAGCCTCGGCGTGCAGGCCGGCTGGTTCTACCTCTCGATGCCGATCGGCATCGGCGCCATGCTCCTGGTCTCGATCGAGATCCTCCTGAAGGCCGTGCGTCATCTTCTGGACCCGAGCGAGCCCCTCCTCATGCCGACGCACGAGGGCGAGGTCGCGGCGAGCGAGTACGAGTAGATGGCGCTTCTGCCCTTCTGGATTTTCATGGTCCTTCTGATGGCCGGCATGCCGGTCGTCTTCGCGCTGCTGCTGGGCCCGGGCTTCAGCCTCTGGATCGACGGCCGGCCGGATGCGTTCTTCGGCATGATGCAGCAGCGCCTCTTCAACGGGATGAAGAGCTTTCCCCTGATGGCGGTGCCGTTCTTCATCCTCGCGGGCGAGCTCATGAACCGCGGCAACATCACGCTGCAGCTCGTCGACTTCTCGAAGGCGCTGATCGGGCATGTCCGGGGCGGGCTCGCCCAGGTCAACATCCTCTCCTCGATCCTCTTCGCCGGGCTTTCGGGATCGGCCGTGGCCGATACCTCGGCTCTGGGCTCGATGCTCATCCCGGCCATGGAGCAGAATGGCTACACCCGGCGCTTCGCCGCCGCGATCACCGCCGCCTCCTCGGTGATCGGCCCGATCATCCCGCCATCCGGGATCATGATCCTCTACGCCTTCATCATGAATGTCTCCGTCGCAGGGCTCTTCGCCGCCGGCATCGTGCCGGGCCTTCTGGTTGGGGTCGGGCTGATGCTGATGACCACGCTCCTGGCCAAGCGCTACGATTTTCCGGTGGCGGCAGAGCGGGCCTCCTGGCGCGCGCGCGGCAGGGCGCTGCGCGAGGCTTTCTGGCCCCTTCTGACCCCGATCATCCTGCTCGGCGGCATCCTCACCGGCGTCTTCACGCCGACCGAGGCGGCGGCGGTGGCCGCCGGCTACGCCATGATCGTCACCCTCTTCATCACCCGCACGCTGCGGCCGAAGGACCTGCCCGGGGTCTTCTACACGACGGCCCTCTCGTCGGGCACGATCCTCCTTCTGGTCGCGGCCGCGGTCAGCTTCTCGAGCGTGATCAGCCTCTTCCAGACGCCGCAGGTGCTGACCAGCTTCGTGCTCTGGCTCGCCGACAATCCCTATTCCCTGCTCTTCGCCGTCAACATCATGCTCTTCATCGTCGGCATGTTCCTCGATGCCGGGCCGGCGATCCTGATCCTGGGGCCGATCCTCGGACCCGCCATGACGTCGATGGGTGTCGATCCCATGCATTTCGCCATCGTCATGTGCGTCAACGTCACGGTCGGCCTCGCCACGCCGCCCATGGGGCTCGTGCTCTTCGTCGCGGCCGGCATCTCGGGCGAGCGGGTCGAGCGGATCGCCTGGGCGATGATGCCGTTCCTGCTGGTCGAGGTCCTGGTGATCTTCCTCATCACCTACGTCCCCGAGGTCTCCCTGACCCTGCCCCGGCTGCTCGGCTTCTCGTCGTGGCCGAATTGCGCTACCGATCCGTTGAGCGCATTGACGTGTCTGTTCATGTGACAAGGGAGGTCGAGATGACGATGGCAAAATTGCGGCGGACGGTGCTCGGCGCCGCGGCGGGGCTCGGGCTTCTGGGTGTCTTGGCGCCGCCGCCGGCCGTGGCGCAGGACTTCACCCTCAAGGTCGTGTTTCTCGCCAACCAGGACGACGAGGATTACGACGGTGCCCTGGTCTTCAAGGATTACGTGGAGGCCAACTCCAACGGTGCCATCGCCGTCGAGATTTATCCCGGTGGCCAGCTCTGCGGCAACCCGGAGGAGTGCCTCGAGGCCCTGCAGGGCGGCATCATCGAGGTCTTCATCACGACATTCGGCGGGTTCGGCAATATCGTGCAGGAGGCGCAGGTCATGGACCTGCCCTATATGTTCCCTTCCGACAGGGTGGCCGAGTGCGCGCTCGGCAACGATACCGCCTTCTTCGAGCTCTTGCACGACAAGACGCTCGAGCAGACCGGCAACATGCGGCTGATGACCATCGGCAATACCGGCGGCTGGCGCAACTTCGCCACGACCACGAAGGAGATCCGCACGCCGGCCGACGTCGCCGGGCTCAGGATCCGCACGATCGGCTCGCCGGTGCAGCAGGAATTGGTGAGGTCGATGGGCGGCGCGCCCACCTCGATCGCCTGGCCCGAGGTGTACACCTCCCTGGCGACGGGCGTGGTCGAGGGGACGAAGAACGGCATCACCGACATCGTCGGCATGAAGTTCCACGAGCATCTGAAGCACATCACCCTCGACGGGCACGCCTATATGGGTGCCATGTGGATGATGAACAACGACGTTTTCGAGCAGATGTCGGCGGAGCAGCGCCGGATCGTCGAGGACGGCTTCGACGCGCTGCGCTGGACCACCATCGTCTTCCCCAAGCGGCGGGCGATCGACGCCTATCAGGCGTTCAAGGACGCTGGCGGCGAGATCTACGTGCCGAACGAGGAGGAGAAGGCGGCCTTCGTCGCGGCGGCGGCTCCGATCTACGATTGGTACAAGAAGGAGTACGGCACCGACTGGCTCGACGTGCTCGAGGACACGATCGCCGGTTGCAAGGCCGCCATCGACGCGACGCGCGGCTGACGCCCGGCCCGATCAACGAGGGCGCGTGCCATGTGGCACGCGCCCTTCGTCGTCAGGAGACTTTGCTCAGTTCACCCACTGCAGGGTGATCAGCAGCACGAAGATGGCGGTCAGGGTGAAGAGGCCGAAGGTGGGCAGGAAATCGGACATCGACGTCACTCGCTGGAGGTTGTTTGCTGCACTGCAATATCGGTCTTGCAGCAAACTCACGCAACGCGCGAGAACGCATGGCAGCCATGCCGGCGCGGAGCCGCCGCCGGCCGGCATGGCCGTCCGATGTGGGGAAGTCCCTGATCAGTTCAGCATGTCGTAGACGAAGCCGCCCGCGGCCCCGGCGGCAGCGCCCGCGGCGGCGCCGCGAAAGACGTTCTCGCCGGTGACGAGGCCGGCGGCGGCACCGCCCGCGGCGCCGATGGCGGCTCCCTTGCCGGCGGTGCTGTCGCAGGCGCCGAGGCCGATGGTGGCGAGGGCCAGGGTCAGGGCGACCGCCCCGTGTCGCAGGTGCCGATTCAGCATTCTCGTGTTCCTCATGACTTCTTCTCGCAGGGCCAGCGGTTGACCGCCGACTGAAAGAGCCCGTCGAGCGGACCGGCATCGGCGAGCTCGGGATGCTCGCCCTGCCAGGCGACGAAGTTGGCGCGTATCTGCTCGCGGGTCAGGTTCTCGGGCGTGCAGACGACCTTGTCGACTTTTTTCGCCCGTACCAGGGCCGAGTAGAGCAGGCTCGCACCCGAGATGAAGCCGAAGCAGAACTGGCGCGCGTCGGCGAAATTGGGGGTGTCGGGCTCGGCACCGCAGAGGGCCGCGAGGTCCCCCGAGTTCTCGAGCTCGAATGCTGCGAGCTCGGCAGCGCCCGCGCTCGACGCGGCGAGCATCAGGACGCCGAGGGCGCCGCCGAGGAGGCTCTTGCCCCGCATGAATGTCCTCCCGTCTGGTTCGACGCCGCCACCATGCCGGCGTGGCCCCGACTATAGTGGCGACGGGCGAGCGGGCAACGGTCCAGCTCCGGACGATCGCTCAGCGACCCAGCATGGTCGAAGGCAGCCAGAGGGCGATGCCCGGAAAGAGCAGCAGCAGCACGAGGCCGCCGAGCAGGATCGCCGCATAGGGCAGCACGCCCTTGATGATCGGCTCGATGGGGCCCCGCGTGATCGCCTTGATGGTGAAGAGGTTCATGCCGACCGGTGGCGTGATCAGGGCGAGCTCCAGATTGACCATCAAGAGCACGCCGTACCAGACCGGGTCGATTCCGAGTGCGGCGAGCACCGGCAGCACGATGGGTGTGGTGATCAGGATGATCGAGATGGTCTCGAGGAACATGCCGAGGACGAAGATCAGGCCCATGACGGCGATGAGGAACTCGATCTGGCCGAGGTCGTGGCTGGCGACGAGGGCCACGATCTCCTGCGGAATGCGCATCTTGGTGAGCACATGGCTGAAGACCGCGGCGGCGGCGAGGATCATGAAGAGCATGGCCGAGGTGCGGGCCGCGTCCATGGCCGAGCGCCAGACGTCGAGGGGACCGAGCGTGCGGTAGACCAGCATGGCGACAGCGAGGGCGGCGAGTGCTCCTGCGCCGGCGGCCTCGGTCGCGGTGAAGATGCCGAGATACATGCCGCCGAGGACGAAGACCGGCAGCGAGAGCGCCCAGAAGGAGCGCCGCAAGGCGCCCAGCATCTCGCGGGGTGACGCACGCGGCTCGGCCCGGACCGCCCGGTCGCCGGCGAGGCTCTGGGTCGCCATGCAGTAGAGGGCGAAGCCGAGGGCGAGGAGCAGGCCCGGCACGACTCCGGCCATGAAGAGCTGGCCGATCGAGGCGTCGGCGACCACGGCGAAGAGCACCATGGGTCCCGAGGGCGGGATCAGGATGCCGAGCGTGCCGCCGCCGCCGACGACGCCGTAGGCCGTCGATTCGCCGTAGCCGTAGCGGATCATCTGCGGGATGGCGACGGCGCCGATGGTGAGGGCCGTCGCCACGCTCGAGCCCGAGATGGCGGCGAAGAGGGTGCAGGCCGCCACCGTCGCCACGCCGAGGCCGCCCGGCAGATGGCGGAGCAGCGTGTGGGCCGTGCCGTAGAGATCGTCGACGATCCGGCCCCGGATCATGAAATGCGCCATGAGGGTGAAGAGCGGTATGGCGACGAGGAGGTAGATGTTGAGCTTGCCGAAGACGATCTCGCCGAGGGCGGCGATGCTGCCCTCGTCGATCGCCATGAGCGTGCCGCCGAAGAGGCCGAGGGCGGCGAAGACCGGCAGCCCCGTCAGGATGACGAGGACCAGACCGGCGAGAAGGAGGACCAGGGTCACCTCGGCCGCTCGCCGGCCGGCCCGTCGAGATCGGTCGTCGGTGCGAGGCCGAGCGCCATGCGGACGAGTCCCATGGCCGCGGCGAGCGCAAGGAGCAGGCCGCCCATCGGCACCAGGAGTTGCGGCAGGTAGATCGGTATGGCGAGATAGCCGGTCGAGTAGATGCCGAGCAGCTTCGAGAAGGCGGCCGTCTGCCAGCCGCCCTGGACCAGCGCCAGCCCGGCGATCAGGACGGCGAGCTGCCCCGCTGCCGCGGTGAGCCGCCGGCCGCGCGGCCGGAGCCGGTCGGTCAGGAGGTCGACCGAGATGTGCTCGCCGCGGCGGAGTGCGTCGGCGGCGGCGAGCATGACGAGGCCGACGAGGAGATAGCCCACGAGCTCGTCGACCCAGGGGATCGGCTGGTTCAGGAAGTAGCGCATCAAGACCGACCAGGCGACGAGCGCCAGGCAGAGCAGCAGCAGGAAGGCGGCGATGCCGGTGCCGACGAGGCAGATGACGGCGACCGTCCGGTCGAGCCCTCGCGCCAGCCGGCGGAGCAGCCGGCGGTCTCTGTCCCCGGCCGGCCGCCGCGCCGCGCTCAGAGCTTTTCGACCGCCTCGATGACGGCCTCGGCGTCGGGGCTCGAGGCCTTGAAGGCTTTCATCACCGGCGGCTGCATGACGGCCTCGAACGACTTGCTCTCCTCCGGCGTCTGCATGTGCAGCTTCATGCCGGCCTCCTCGAGCTCGCGGATGGCGTCGGCCGCCGTGGCCTCGGTGAGCGGAATCGATTCGAGCTCGGCAGCACCCGCCGCCTCGGCGATGGCGACCCGCTCGGCCTCGGGCAGGCCGTCGTACCAGGCGGGGTTGACGAAGAGGTGGAAGTAGACGGTGAAGAAGGGTGCCACCGTGCCGAATTCCTGGACCTCGTAGTACTTGCGGCTGAAGGCGGCCGAGACGTCGGTGAGGCCGGCGTCGATCACGCCCGTTTGCAGGGCCTGGTAGACCTCGGAGCCGGGCATGGCGGCCGGCGCCGCGCCGGCGGCGACCAGCCCCTCGTCGACCAGCTTGTTGAGGCCGCGGATCTTGACGCCCTCGAAATCCTCGACGGTGATCAGCGGGCGCTTGCTGGAGGTGAAGATCGACTGCCGCGTGGTGTAGAGCCAGGCGATGTTCCGCACCCCCTTCTCCATGAGCTTGGCCTCGAGGAGCCGGGCCGCGGCGGAGCCGGGGAAGGCCTCGATCCGCTGCAGGTCGGTGAAGAAGTAGGGGATGGTGACGACGTTCATCTCGGGGATGGTGTTGCCCCACTGGAAGTTCACCGCGAGCGCCCCCTCGATCTCGCCCCTGGCGACGGCCGGGTGGTGCTGGTCGGGGTTGTAGGCCTGGCTGGCGCCGAAGACCTGCACGTCGACGGCACCGTTGGTGCGGGCCTCGACGTCGGCGGCGAAGGCGTCGACGAGTCTGGCGATGTGGTGTGCCGGCGGCAGCTGGTGGCTGATGCGGAAGACGGTCTCGGCGTGCGCGGTGCCGAGCGGCAGGGCCAGGGCCGCGAGGGCCAGGGCGGTCGTGGTGATCTTTCGCATGGGTCTCCTCTCTCCGATCGGTTGGCTCGCGGTTCTGGTCAAGGGTTGCTCGGGTCCGCGCCCGTCAGGCGGCGGGCGAAGGCCAGGTCCCGCTCCTCGGCGGCGCGCAGCTCGCCGAGCCCGACGAGGGCGTTGAAGGCGGTGAAGTCGAGCATGGCATCGGCCATGCCGGCGGTGGTGCCGGTCTCCTTCAGGTCCTGCATCAATCGGTTGACGGCGGCGGCGACCGCGTAGCTGGTCGCCACCGGAAAGGCGACCATGGCGTAGCCGATCGCCTGAAGCTCGGCCGAAGGCAGGAAGGGCGAGAGCCCGCCCTCGATGTTGTTGGCCATGCAGGGCGCGTCGATCTCGCTGCAGATGCGGCGCATCTGGCCGGTGTCGACCGGTGCCTCGACGAAGATCATGTCGGCGCCCGCCTCTCGGTAGAGCCGGCCGCGCTCGATGGCGTCGTCGATGCCGTTGACGGCGAGCGCATCGGTGCGGGCCATGACGACGAGGTCGGGATCGATCCGCGCATCGAGGGCGGCGCCGAGCTTGGCGACCATCTCCGAGGGCGAAATCACCGCCTTGCCGGCCATGTGGCCGCAGCGCTTGGGGAAGGCCTGATCCTCGATGAAGAGGCCGGCCACTCCGGCCCGCTCGTAGGCGCGCACGGCGCGGCGGACATTGGTGACATTGCCGAAGCCGGTATCGGCGTCGGCGAAGACCGGCACGGAGACGGCCTCGCAGATCCGGGTGTAGTGCTCGGCGAGCTCGGCGAGGCCGAGCTGCGAGGTATCGGGCTGGCCGAGGAGGGCCGCGGTCGCCGCGTAGCCGCCGCAGGTGACGGCGGCAAAGCCGGCGTTTTCGGCGATCCTCGCCGTCAGCGCGTCCTGGATGCCCGGCAGGACGAGGATCTCCGGTGCCTCGACGAGGCGGCGAAAACGGGTGGTCGGACGCATGGTGCTGCTCCTCTTGGGTGGAGCTTATGGTTCTCCTTCAGCGGGTTGTAAATGGTGGCGGGGGAGCCGCACGATTGGCAGCCGGCCGCTGCGGCGCTATCGTGCCCGGTGCGCGTCCCCTGGGAGTGCGGCCATGACGGTGAGTCTCTTCGAATCGGATTACGTGGCCTGGCTGGCCGAGCAGGCGGCGATGATGCGCCGGCTCGCTTCGGAAAGGGCCAACGTGCCGCTCGACCTCGTGCTTCTGGCGGAGGAGCTGGACGACATGGCCCGTGACCTGCGCGCATCCTGCGCCTCCCACACCGCCACCATCATCCAGCATCTCCTGAAGCTCGAATACTCGCCGGCCGAGGAGCCGCGCCGCGGCTGGCAGAACACGGTCAGAACGGCGCGTGACAACCTCGAGAACCGCATCACCACCACCATCGCCAACGAGCTGGCCGAGGACCTGGAACGCCGCTACCAGCTCGCACGCAAGCTGGCGCAGGCCGACCTCGAGCAATACCACGAGATGGATGCGGCGAGGCGGCTGCCGCGGCGCTGCCCCTACACGCTGGCGCAGGTCCAGGACGCGGAGTGGTGGCCGAACCGGGCGGCGGTCAGCGCCTGATCGATCCGCGGCGACGGAATACGGTTTCGACCGTCATCCCGCAGCATCGCGGCAATGGTTGAAGTTGGTGGCTACCGGCCCCTGGCTGAGGGCAGCATGGCAAAGATCGAGATAAGCGGTGAGCAGATGCGCGTCCGGGCTCGCCGACGAGAGGAGTGCAGCGTCCGTCAGCCCGAGGCGGCGATAGAGTTTGGAACCCGTCACGGCCTGCGCCGGCACGTGCTCTTCTTGCGCACGGGCGATGAACAGCGCCAATCCGGCCATCAGTCTCACATGTGCATCCGGCCACATCCCTCCCGCGCGCAGGAGATTGCCGGCCTCGGCGAGGATGTGCGGCGTCGTGAGGATTCGCGCGTCACCGATGATGTCCTGGAGCAAATGCCAGTCGCTCGCCACGATGGTCTTGGCGCGCTTGTGTCGACCGATCCAGCGCGACTCGACCTCTCCGATAATCCATAGCACCAGGAGATTGGCGTCGAGCAGAATTGCCTTCACTCGGAAAAGGCCGGCTCGCGATGCTTGACCGAAACCACGCGCCCATCGTCGTCCTTGAGCGTCACCACTTTGAAGGTCCGGCCGCGCCGACCGCCCGGGGCCGCGGCAACGCCCACTGGCTGATCCCAAGGTCGAGAAAATCCCACAGTGACCTGCCAGAGCCCGGCGTCGTCGACGAACTCGATCTCCTCGAGACCGATACTGCTGATGCCCTCGTTGTCGAACAACGTGGCTACATGCGCCTTGGCCTTGGCAATTGCTTCGCGCGCATCCATTGCGACACCCGTTCTCGACAGGAAGGTCCGCTGGTCCGATGACAATCGAGCCGCTGGACCTTCCAATCCACCATTGTCCTTTTACCGCCTGAACTGGTCCCAGTCGATCTGGCCGTGGCGGTCGAGGCTCTTCTCGATCTTCGGCAGGGGGTACTTGAGGCCGGTGGCGCAGTTGAAGAGGACGCAGCGGTCCGTGGTCCGGATGCGGCCCTCCTTCAGGCTCTGCTTCCAGGCGGCGTAGGTGGCGGCACCTTCGGGGCAGAGGAGGAAGCCTTCCTTGCCCGCGACCTCGTCGAGCCCGGCCTCGATGGCGTCGTCGTCGACGGCGATGGCGAAGCCGCCGCTCTCGCGGACGGCGCGCAGGATGAGGAAGTCGCCGACGGCCTGCGGCACGCGGATGCCGGAGGCGATGGTGGCGGCGTTCTCCCAGCGGGGCGCATGCTCGACGCCGTCCTCGAAGGCCTTGACCATGGGCGCGCAGCCGGTGGCCTGGACGGCCACCATGCGCGGGCGCTTCTTGCCGGTGAAGCGGATGGCCTCGAGCTCGGCGAAGGCCTTCCACATGCCAATCAGCCCGGTGCCGCCGCCGGTGGGATAGAAGATGACGTCGGGCAGCTCCCAGCCCATCTGCTCGGCGAGCTCGAGCCCCATCGTCTTCTTGCCCTCGATCCGGTAGGGCTCCTTCAGGGTCGAGGTGTCGAACCAGCCGACCTGCTCCTTGCCCGCACCGACGATCTTGCCGCAATCGTCGATCAGGCCGTTGACGCGGTAGACGTCGGCGCCCTGCAGGGCCATCTCGCTGATATTGGTCTCGGGTGTGTCGGCCGGGCAGAAGATGGTCGTCTTGATGCCGCAATGGCTGGCATAGGCCGAGAGTGCCGCACCGGCATTGCCGTTGGTCGGCATGGCCATGTGGGTGACGCCGAGCTCCTTCGCCATGGCGACCGCCATGACGAGGCCTCTGGCCTTGAAGGAGCCGGTCGGCAGGCGGCCCTCGTCCTTGACGAGAAGCTGGCCTCTCGCACCATGCTCTTGCGCCAGCGTCGGAAGCTCGATGAGGGGTGTGGCGATCTCGCCGAGGCTGACGATGCTCGAGGTCCGCCGCACCGGCAGAAGCTCGCGCCAGCGCCAGAGGTCCATGGGCCGCTCGGCGAGCCTGGCCTTGGAGAGGGCACCCCGAACACCGGCGAGGTCGTAGCGGACGAGGAGCGGCTTGCCGGCGGAGGAGAGGTTGTGCAGGCGATCGGCCTCGTAGCGCTCGCCGGTCATGCTGCATTCGAGGTGGGTGACGAAGGTCGGCCGGTCCTCGGTGAGGTTGCGGTGGTCCTGGATCATGCCAATTTTCCTTCCTCGGCGGCGCCCTCTCGAGCGGCCATGAAGCGCCGCTTCGGCGATTTGTCCAGCCCGCCGTGGTGGCGGCGGCGCCCGCCCTGGCCCCCCATGACCATTGCCGCGGCTTCCCCCCTGACGATACAAGGGAGGGCGACGCGCGTGCCGTCCGGCTCGAGCCGGAACTGGCGCATGGCTCGCCTCCGCCGGTTCCGGGCGGGGGGTTCTGGACAGGAGAGCGCATTGCCCGAGGAGGCCCTCACCGTCGAGCGCCTGCATCGTCTGGAGACCGTGCGGGAGCGTGCCTGGATGCTGCTCGCCGCCGTGGAGCGCGGCCAGAGCGAGCATTTCAACCTGTCGCCGGAATCGGTGGCGACGGTGGCGCTGGCCCTGGCCTCGTCGATCCGCGAGACGTCGGCCGATCTCCGCCCGCCTCTGGCGACGCTCTGGCCGCGCCTGCAGCGGGATCATCCGGAGGCGGTTGCGGCACTCGCCGCGTGCGTGGCGGGGCTCGACGGCAAGGGGCGGGCCAGAGCCGGGGCCGACATGGCCCTTCTGGCGCTGGTCGTGGCGCCCGGCGGAGACGATCCGGCGACGGGTGCCCTCGCCCGGTTCTTCGCGGCCGGCGGCACCACCTCCCGTCCGGCCGACGGCCCGGCGCTCAATGCGCCGGGGCTGCGGCGCGTTCTCGCCGGCGATTCGGCCGTCGCCGTGCCGGACGCGATCCAGCCGGCCCTTCGGGATGCCGGCCTGCGCCAGCGCCTGGAGACACTGGCTTCGGGGCTCGAGCGGGATCCCGAGAGCTATGGCCCCGACGGGCGCTTCGCCACACTGCTCGACCGGCTGACACCGCCGCGCCCGGGGGCGGCGCTGGAGGCGCAGGCGCTCGTCGACCGCCTGGCGCCGCTGCTCGACCCGGTCGCCGGCAGCACCGTGCGCATCGGCGGCAGCCTCGCCGGCGACATCTGGCGCCACCCGCTCGCCTGGGCCGACGACCGCAGCCGCGAGCTCGTGCCGTTCCACTGCCTGCTGCAGGCGCTGGTGCTCGACCTGATCGAGCCCTTGGCCGAGGCGGACATGCCGCTCGACAAGCTCGAGGAGCTGACCGTGCCGGCGACGCGCGGCCTCGCCGCCGACATCCTTCGCCTCGGCCTCGTCCTGCCGCGGCACGCGGCGGTGGCGAGGCTCCGCCATCCGCCCGGCTCCGACATCGTGGTCGAGCTGCGCGCTCTCTCGATTGCGCTCGCCGACCGGTTGGTTGATCGTCTTCGGCAGGAGCTCAATCTGACCGTTCGCGACCTGCCGGCCGTGCGGATCGTGGGTCCCCTGGCACAGTTGGCGGCCAAATGGCGCGATCCGCCGGGCCCTGGCATTGCCATCACCGGCGGCTGCTTCTAACACAGGGGTCGGAGATCCGGCCCTCGCGCACGGTCGGCGCCCATCTTCCGCGACGGAAACGCCGATGCCCCAATTGATCGTGGTCGACCACCCGCTGGTGCAGCACAAGCTGACGCTGATGCGCCAGCGCCACACGGCGACGGCGGATTTTCGCCGGCTGGTGCGCGAGGTGGCGCTTCTGCTCGGCTACGAGATCACGAGAGACCTGCCGCTCGAGACGATCGGCATCGAGACGCCGCTCGAGCCGATGCAGGCGAGCACGCTCTCCGGCAAGAAGCTCTGCCTCGTCTCGATCCTCAGGGCCGGCAACGGCCTGCTCGACGGCATGCTCGATCTGGTGCCCTCGGCCAGGGTCGGCCATATCGGCCTCTACCGCGATCCGGCGACGCTGCAGCCGGTCGAGTACTACTACAAGGTGCCGGAAGATCTGGCCGAGCGGCCGGTGATCGTGGTCGATCCGATGCTGGCCACGGCCAACTCGGCGGTCGCCGCCGTCGACCGGATCAGGCGGGACGGCGCCACGGACGTCAAGCTCGCCTGCCTCCTGGCGGCGCCGGAGGGGGTCCGGCGGTTCCACGAGGCGCATCCGGACGTGCCCATCTTCACCGCCGCGGTCGATCGCGGGCTCAACGATCACGGTTACATCCTGCCGGGTCTCGGCGATGCCGGCGACCGCATCTACGGCACCAAGTAAGGTTTCGTCGCATGGCAAAGGAACGGCGTTAACCGAGATGAAACCGGAATCGTGGCATCCCAGTCATCGGCTCTGCGGCTGCGCCCTTCCCTGGCAGCTGCCCGACATGGAGTGGCGGATGCGGCGTGGGTTCGCGGTCGAGATCGTCGAGGCAAGCCCCGGCAGCCTCGCCAGCCTCGCGGAATGGCTCGAGGCCAGGGGTTACGGGCTGACCCGGCTGGCACCGGCCATGCTGGTCGGGCGCGCGGCGGGGCTGGAGCCGCGGGTGCGGCTGATCGAGGTCGCCGCCGGACAGGCCGCGGACCGCCTCGCGGCACTCAGCCGGCGGCCGCCCGGCGACGGGGTCGCCATGGCCGCGCTCGCCGCCGAGACCGAGGCCCTTTCGCTCAGCAAGGCCCTGGCGATCGGCGTCGACGACCTGCTGACCTATCCCTTCGACGAGGAGGAGCTCGCCACCCGGCTCGATGCGCTGCATCAGCTGGGCCGGGCCCGGGCGGCACTCCGCGAGCGGGCGCTGACCGCGGCCCGTTTCCGGCCGCGTGGCCCGGCATCGGTCGAGGCCCCGCAGCGGCCGCGCCGGCGGCCGGCCGGCAGCGACCGGCCCCGCGTCCTCGTGATCGGCCCGGCGAGCCAGCACAAGGTGAAGATCGGCGAGGCGCTGGGTCGGGCGGCGCTCAACTTCGCGGACAATATCGAGAAGGCCAAGGGCCCCATCGCCACCCGCGGCTTCGACATGATCGTGCTCCTCGGCACCAATGCCGCGGCGCGCCGCGACCTCCTGCGCTGGCCCGATCTCGCCGCCGACCATCCGCCGGTGACGCTTCTGGCGCTCGACCGGACGAGCCTGGACGAGACGCCCGAGGCGGCGCGCCGCCTCGCCCATCTGCCGGTGGCGGACCGGCTGCTGCTGCCGCAGCCGGCCGAGCTCACCCGGGCGCGCATGGACTTCTGGCTGGGCTTCGCCGCCCTGGAGCGACGGCTCCTCGCCCCACCCGAGGACGAGCTCCGCGGCCTCTGCCACGATGCCCTGACCGGCCTCTTCAATCACGGCTTCTTCCTCGAGCATCTGCGCACCATCGAAAGCGGCGGCATGCGGCGGGGCGGGCTCGTCTTCGTCGAGCTGGTCAACACGCCGAGGCTCAACGAGGCGGCGGGCCACGCCATGGTGAACCGCTATCTGGCCGCCCTGGGCCCGGTCCTGCGCCGCCACCTCAGGGCCGAGGACCTGCCGGCCCATCTCGGCGCCGGCCGCTTCGCGGTGCTGCTCGACGATGTGGCGGAGGGCGCGGCCACCAGGATCGGCCGCCGGCTCGAGCGGCTCCTGGCCCGGGTGCCGCACGAGCTGCCGATCACGCCCAGGCTCACCGCCCGCTCGGTCGAGCTCGAGGACGGGCTGACGCCGCTGCGCGCCCTGAGCGAAGCGATGCGCTGGCGCCCGCATCCCCCCGCCGTCGCCGCCTGAGCACCGCCACGCCTGCCCGCACGCACCGGCAGGCGCCGGTGGCGGATGGCACCTTCGCCGCTGGCTTGCCCGAGACGGGATAGCCGGCTCGCGGGCGGTCTCGGGCGAGGCATCCCGGCACCCGGCCCGGCTGGCGGGGCGGCAGCTCGCCGGATCCCGCGAAAGCCGCTCCAGCCGCCTTCGGACGATGGCGGCGGTGGGCGCCCGGCAGGCGCCGGCAACGAAGCCGGAGCCGGCCGCGAGCCGACAGCGGGCGAGCCTGCCGGCTCGCGGCGCTGCATCGGCGGTCGACCAGCTCCTCGCACCCGCCCGCCGCCAAGCTCGTGAAGCACCATGAAGACCCCTCGGCCAAGCGAGCTGAACGGGGCTGCGGCCCCATCAGGGAAAGAAGATGCCAAGCGTCCTGATCCCCCTGGAGCCTCATCCGGATGACCGGCGCGCAACACGTGCTCGGATAGTATTCCTACCATAGGCCGACCCCGAAAGCAAGCGCCGCCCCGGTTCGTCCGGCACTATGGCACCTCGGGTTCGCGCGTTGCGGGACGGCGCGCTGCGGGCGGCGAAATCGCCTTTCACGTCAATGACTTGATGGATACCGGGTTCGTTCGCAAAAGCCCGGGTTCGTTCGTCGAAACGGCGGATCCGGGCCACGATTCTTCGGGTTCCTTCGTCGAGCGGCCGGGTTCCTTCGCCCTTCGATGTTGCAGAAGATGCAACATCGGCGCCTGGAGGTTGCATCTTCCGCAACAACCCGAGGGACGCATGTTGCATCTTCTGCAACATCGGCCGCCTCCACGTTGCACGAGATGCAACAACCCGAGCCGCATGTTGCACGGGATGCAACAGGAATCGGAGCACAAGGGTTGCCTTCGGTTGGCATCCCTGGTTCTCCAGGCACGGGCTTGCAAGCCTAAAAGAGTCCTGACCCCTTTAACCGCCCGATTGCAGGGAGCACCCGTCTCATGCGGCTCGCCATCATCCTCGTTCTGCTGCTTTGCGGCTGCGCCAGGGTCAGCGAGATGCGCGGACCCGATGGCGAGCGGCGCTACCTCGTCGGCTGCTACGGTGCCCTGACGCCGATGAGCGTGTGCCGCGACAAGGCCAGGGAGCTCTGTCCGGCAGGCTATGCGGTCGAGGATTCGCGTGCCTTCATCGGTCCCGGGCTCGTCACCCAGGCCGGCACATCGCACGACCTCGAGCGGCAGATGGTGATCCGGTGCACCTGGCCGGATGGCGGGACGGGCTCCTAGCCCGCCCCCAGCTCGCGGCAGAGCCGGTAGAGCCCGGCCTTCGTCTCGATGCCGATGCCGGGGGTCACGGGCAGCCGCACCCTGCCCTCCTCGACCCGGATTCCGTCGGCGAAGCCGCCGAAGGGCTGGAAGATGCCCGGATAGCTCTCATTGCCGCCGAGATGCAGGCCGGCGGCGATGTTGAGGCTCATCTGGTGGCCGCCATGCGGCACGACGCGGCGGCTGGACCAGCCGTTGGCCTCAAGCATGGCGAGGGTGCGGGTGTACTCGCAGAGGCCGTAGGAAAGCGCGCAGTCGAACTGCAGCCAGTCGCGGTCGGGACGCAGGCCGCCATAGCGGACGAGATTGGTGGCGTCGATGGTGGAGAAGAGGTTCTCGCCGGTCGCCATGGGGTTGGCGTAATGGGAAGCGAGCTCCGCCTGAAGCGCGTGGTCGAGCGGATCGCCCGGCTCCTCGTACCAGAGCAGGCCCAGGGGCTCGAGGGCCTTCGCGTAAGCGATGGCGGTCGCGAGGTCGAAGCGGCCATTGGCATCGACGGCGACGTGGCCGCCGCTGCCGGCCACACCGATCACGGCCTCGATGCGCTGCATGTCCTCGAGAAGCGAGGCACCGCCGATCTTCAGCTTGAAGTCGAGATAGCCCATGTCCCGGTAGGTTTTCACCTCGTCGACGAGACCAGGGATGCCCTTGCCCGGATGGTAGTAGCCGCCGGCGGCGTAGACCCAAACACTGTCGTCGGCGACGCCGCCCTCGTAGCGGTCGGCGAGCAGGCGCCAGAGGGGGACCTCCTCGATCTTGGCCACGGCGTCCCAGATGGCCATGTCGAGCGTGCCCACGGCGACCGACCGCTCGCCATGGCCGCCCGGCTTCTCGTTGGTCATCATGCGATCCCAGCAGCGGAAGGGATCGAGCAGGCCGCTCCCGGGGTCGAGCAAGCTCTCCGGCTCGGCTTCCATGAGGCGCGGGATCATGCGCTCCCGCATGATGGCCCCGGCGGCGTAGCGGCCGTTGGAGCTGAAGCCGAAGCCGGTGACGGGCCTGCCATCGCGGACGACGTCGGTGGTGACGGCGACCAGCGAGCAGGTCATCTTCGAGAAGTCGATATAGGCGTTGGCAATCTCCGAGGAGATCGGCGCCGCGGTCTCGCGGATGGAGGTGATGCGCATCAGGAGGTCAGCCGCTTCAGCCACAGCCCGGCGTCCGGCAGGCCCCTGACGGGGCCGATGGCGGCAACGGTGGGCTTGGGGTTGGTGAGGAGGCGGTTCGCGACGCGGGTGATGGCGGGCTGGTCGACGGCTTCGTAGCGGGCGGTGAGCTCGGCCGGGGTCAGGTAGTCGCCGAAGCAGAGGAGCTGTCTCGCGAGGTCCTCGCAGACGGCGAAGCAGCTTTCCTGGCCCATGAGCAGGCTCGCCTTGAGCTGAGCCTTCGCCCGGCGGAGCTCGGCCTCGCCGATGCTGGAGGCGAGGTCCTGGAGCTCCTGCGTGATGACGTTGACGAGCTCGGGCGTGTCCTTCTCGCCGGTGCCGGCATAGATGCCGAAGACCCCCGAATCCTCGTGCAGGCCGGAGAAGGTGAAGACGGAGTAGCACAAGCCCCGCTTCTCGCGGACCTCCTGGAAGAGGCGCGAGGACATGCCGCCGCCCAGGGCGGTCGAGAAGACCTGGAGCGGGATGAAGTCGGGGTCGGTGTAGGCGAAGGCCTCGAGGCCGAGGCAGAGATGGACCTGCTCGAGGTCGCGGCCGGAGAGCCATTCGCTGCCGGCGTAGCGGGCGGGCTCGGGCTCGACGCTCCGGCTCTTCGGCAGGTCGCCGAGCTTTTCCCTGGCGAGGGCGGTGATCGCCTCGTGGTCGACCTTGCCGGAGGCGGCGACGATCAGGGCGGCCGGCCCGTAATGGGCGTCGATGAAGGTCCGGAGCGCTTCCCTCGGCAGGGTCTCGATGATGGCTTCGGTGCCCAGGATCGAGCGGCCGACCGGCTGGTCCGGGAAGGCGGCCTCCTGGAACTGGTCGAAGACGAGGTCGGAGGGGGTGTCCAGGGTCTCGCCGATCTCCTGGAGGATGACGTGGCGCTCCTTCTCGTACTCCTCGGGATCGAAGGTCGAGTGGCGGAGGATGTCGGCGAGGATGTCGGCGGCGAGCGGCACGTCGTCGGCGAGGACGCGGGCGTAGTAGGCGGTGTGCTCGCGGCCGGTATAGGCGTTGAGCGAGCCGCCCACGTCCTCGATCTCCTCGGCGATGGCCTTGGCGGAGCGCCGCAGGGTGCCCTTGAAGGCCATGTGCTCGAGCATGTGGGCGACGCCGTTGACCTCGGCCGTCTCGTAGCGTGCCCCGGCATCGACCCAGACGCCGAGGCTCGCCGTCTCGACCCGGGGCATGGTCTCCGTGACGACGCGGATACCGTTCTCGAGGGTGGTGATCTGCATGTCTTCCCTTGCTTCAGGCGGCAGCGAAGGCGCGCAAGCGCTCTTGCAGGGCGGCGAGGTCGTTGGGCAGGGTGGTGAAGCGCTCCTCCGCCCGCATCATGGCCGCGAGCGGGGCCGGCAGCTCGACGGCATGGCCGACGGCGCGGATCATGGCTTCCGGGAACTTGGCGGGGTGGGCGGTGGCGAGGGTGACGAGCGGTGTCCCGGGCGGGCAGAGGTCGCGGCCGGCGCGGATGCCGACGGCGGTGTGCGGATCGACCAGCCGGCCGGTGGCGGCCTCGACCGCGGCGATGGTTCGCGCCGTCGCCTCCTCGTCGACGCGCTCGCCGGCGAAGAGGCGGCGGGCGGTCAGGAGCCGGTCGCGGTCGAGCTCGAGGGCGCCGTCTCGCGCGAAGCCGGCCATGCGCCTCGCCACCTCGGCGCCGTCCCGGTCGAGCAGCTCGAACAGCAGCCGCTCGAAATTGGAGGCGACCTGGATATCCATGGACGGGCTCATGGTGGCGGCGACCTCGCCCCGGGCGTAGCGGCCCGAAGCCAGGAAGCGGGCGAGGATGTCGTTGGTGTTGGTGGCGACGATCAGCCGGGCGATCGGCAGGCCGATGCGGTGCGCCGCGTAGCCGGCGTAGACGTCGCCGAAATTGCCGGTCGGCACGGCGAAGGCGAGAGGACGGGCGAGGCCGCCCAGGCGGTGCGCTGTGTAGACGTAGTAGCCGGCCTGGGCGACGACGCGCGCCCAGTTGATCGAGTTGACGGCGGCGAGCCGCAGATCGTCGCGGAACGCCGCGTCGTTGAACATGTCCTTGAGGCGGTTCTGGCAGTCGTCGAAGGTGCCTTCAAGGGCGATGATCTCGACATTGCCTTCGGGCGAGGTCGTCATCTGGCGCTGCTGGACCGGCGAGATGCGGCCCTCGGGGAAGAGGATGGCGACCCGGACGCGCTCGAGGCCGGCGAAGGCGCGCACCGCCGCGGCACCGGTGTCGCCGGAGGTGGCGCCGACGATGGTGATGCTCTCCCCTCGCCGCTTCAGGACCGCCTCGAACATGCGGCCCAAGAGCTGCATGGCGAAGTCCTTGAAGGCGAAGGTGGGGCCGTGGAAGAGCTCGAGCAGCCACTCGTCGTGGTCGAGCTGGACCAGAGGTGCCGTGGCGGGGTGGCGGAAATCGGCGCAGGCCTCCCTCGCCAGCGCCAGAAGCTCCTCCTCGTCGAAGCAGCCGGTGGTGAAGGGGGCGAGCAGGCGGGCGAGCGTGGTCGGGTAATCGAGGCCGGCGAGGTCCTCGAGGTCCGGTGCCGGCCAGGTCTCGGGCACGTAGAGCCCGCCATCCGGGGCGAGGCCGCCGAGCAGCACGTCCTCGAAGCTCCGGCCGTGCAGGCCGCCCCGCGTGCTGGTGTAGGTGGTCATCTGGCGCCTGTTCCGCTTCCGGTCGAATGGCCGTTGTAGAAGGCCTGCGTGCCCTTGGCGGCAACCGCCGCGCAGAGTCGCTCGAGGGCCAGGAGATAGGCGCCCTGACGCAGGCCGCAAGCGTGGCGCCGTCCCCGTTCGAGCACGGCATCGGCGCTGGTGCGCAGGCGCTCGGCCAGGCGGCCGGCCACGGTCTCCGCGGTCCAGTAGTCGCCGGTGCGGTTCTGCACCCACTCGTAATAGGAGACGACGACCCCGCCGGCATTGGCGAGGATGTCCGGCACGACCTCGATTCCGCGCTTCGCCAGCACGGCATCGGCGGCCGGCCGGACGGGTCCGTTGGCGATCTCGAGCACGACCCTGCAGCGCAGCTTTTGGGCGAGGTCGGCGTCGATCACGTGGCCGAGCGCCGCCGGCGCCAAGAGGTCGCATTCGCTGGCGAGCAGCTCCTCGGGCGGCAGATCCCGGGCGAAGCCATGGACGCTGCCGGTCGTCTCCTTGTGCCGGGCGAGCCGGTCCGGATCGAGTCCCTCCGGGTCCCGCGTGGCGCCGCTGCTGTCCGAGACGGCGGTGATGCGGTAGCCGGCGGCGGCGGCGCGGGCGGCGAAGGCCCGGGCGGCGTTGCCGAAGCCCTGGATGGCGATGGCGGCTCCCGGCTCGAGGCCGAGATGGCCGCTCAGGTGCTCGAGGCAGAGAAAGGCACCGTCGCCGGTCGCGGTTTCGCGGCCGAGCGAGCCGCCGAGCTGGCGCGGCTTGCCGGTGATGGCGGCCGGCATGGGCCGCCGCTTGAGCGTGGCGATCTCGTCGGTCATCCAGGCGATGACGATGCCGCCCGTGTACATGTCGGGTGCCGGGATGTCGCGGTTCTCGTCGATCATGTCCTCGAAGGCGCGGACATAGGCGCGCGCCACGCCCTCGAGCTCGCGCGGGCTCAGCTTCCTGGCGTCGACGGCGACACCGCCCTTGGCCCCGCCGAAGGGAAGGTCGACGACCGCGGTCTTCATGGTCATCCAGAAGGCCAGCGCCATGACCTCGTCGATGGTGACGGAGGGGTGGAAGCGGATGCCGCCCTTGGTGGGTCCCCTCACCTCGCTGTAGCGGCAGCGATAGCCCTTGAGCACCTCCATCGAGCCGTCGTCGCGCCGGATCGGCAGGCTGGCGCAGAGCGTCTCCCTGGGGTAGCGCAGGACGGCCAGGACGTCCTCGTGCACGCCCTGGATCCCGGCCGCGGCGTCGAGCCTCGCCTTGATTTCCTCGAACATGGGTCTCCTCGCAGCCCGCCCGCGGCTCAATCAGAGATCGCGCACGGCCTGGGCGATGGCCCGGCCGAGGGCGGCGTGGGCCGAAGCCGTGTAGTGGATGCCGTCGGTCGGGCTCACCTCGATGTGCTCGCCGGCATCGAGGAAGCCCGTCTCGAGCCAGCCGGCGGAGCGGCGAAGCCAGGGGCCGAGCCCGAGCGACTTCGCCCTGCCGCCCTCGAAAATCCCGGCGAGGCACCCGGTCTCCTCGATCGGCGGCGGGGCGACGATCAGGATTTTCGGCTGTGTGCGGCCCGGCGCCGCGCAGAGCTGGCGGGTCGTCGTGACCAGAAGCTCGATCGAGCGGGCGATATCGGCGGCGCCGACGGAGTGGCGAAGCTTGAGGTCGTTGGTGCCGAGCTTGAGGATCACGAGGTCGAGCGGCGAATGGCTGCCGATGAGCATCGGCAGGGCCTTGAGGCCGTTCATGTGCAGCCCCTCGATGGGATCGTCGTGAACGGTGGTGCGGCCCGGCAGGCCTTCCTCGATGATGTGGAAGTCCTGGCCGAGCTCGACCTGGAGCACGCCCGGCCAGCGCTCGCTCGGCCCGAGCCGCCGGATGTCGTCGGGGCCGGTCAGCGGCAGGGTGCCGTGGGTGTTGGAATCGCCGAAGCAGAGAATGGTGGGCACGGGACGCGGATCCTTCGGGCGGCGGCTTTGCGGACGCGGCCGTGGATAGCCCCGAAGGCGGGTTGGGGACAAGCGGCGGCGTGCCGCCTGTCCCGCCCCGGCGGCACTACTCGGTCTTCTGCTCCACGGCGTCGCCGGCATCCTCGACCGCGTCGCCAACGGCGTCGCCGGCATCCTCGACGGCATCGCCGGTTTCCTCGACCGCGTTGTCGACGGCCGCCCCGGCCTCGCTGCCGGCCTCCTCGGCGGGTCCTTCGTCGCAGGCGGTCAGCGTCAGGGCCAGAAGGCCGAAGGCCATGGCCAGCGCCAGCCGCCGCCAATGGGCCATGTGCCAGGGCTTGCCGTCCTCTCGTGCCGACATCGGCATCCTCCATGTTGTTGAGCTACATCCCATGAACGAACGGGAGGGAATCTTGTTCCGCCGCGGGTGGAGAATGGCGGGGGAAGGCGGATTCGCGGACCAACGTATGCGTTGACGTATCCTTAATGCTTGCCTAGCACGGTGCCATCAGGGCATTCGGTCAAGAGGGGGAGAATGGACATGCACATGAGACGGGCGGGCGCACGCGCGCCGCTGGTGGCGATCGTGGTCGGCATCGCGGTCTTTCTCGGCAGCACCTCGATGGCGCAGTCGGTCAAGCTCGGGCATCTGGCACCGACGGACGATCCGCGTCACGAGGTCCTGAGCACCTTCGCGGACAACGTCGCCGAGGCGACCGACGGGGCGGTGACCATCGAGATCTTTCCCGCCTCGACCCTGGGCAGCGAGCGCGAGCTCTTCGAGCAGGCGCAGGCGGGCATCACCGAGCTGGCGCTGGTCGGCTCCATCGTCGCCAATTTCTATCCTCCCTGGTCGATCATCGACATGCCGTTCATGTGGCGCGACGCCGATCATCTGCGCGCTTTCGTCAACAGCGAGTGGGCGGAGAAGTGGTCGGTCGACATGGCGGACCAGCTCGGCGTCGAGATGCTGGCGTTTCTCGAGCGCAATCCCCGCATCCTGACCTCGGCGACCAAGCCGGTGCATGCCATCGAGGATCTCCAGGGCATGAAGGTGCGCGTGCCGAATATCAACGTCTACACCGACACCTGGCGGGCCTTCGGGGTCGAGCCGGTGCCGATGCCGGCGGCCGACTTCTACCTGGCGCTCCGTCTCGGCACCATCGATGCCATGGAGAACCCGGTCGAGGTCATGTATCACTGGAAGATCTACGAGGTCTCGAAATACCTGACCCTGACCGACCACATGCGTGCCGGCTTCTTCCTCATCGCCAGCCGGCGGTTCATGGACGGGCTCGAGCCGGCAGAGCAGGACGCGATCCGCGCCGCCGCCCGCGAGGCGCAGGCGCAGATGGCGGAGAAGAACGCCGAAGGTGCCGCGGAGCTCTATGACAAGCTCAGAGCGGAGGGCATGGAGATCATCGAGGATCCCGATCTCTCCGGCTTCATCGCGGCCTCCGAGAGCGTGCACGAGAAGTACATGGACCAGTTCGGCCGCGACGCCTACGAGGCGGCGCGCGCCATGGGCCGATAGGGTTGGCGGGCGGCGGGCCCGAGCCCCTGGAGCGCCTGATCGACCTCGCGGCACGACTGGGCGCCCTGCTCCGCCTGCTCGTGGCGCTGGCGTTCGCCGTCATGGTGGCGGCGGCGATCGCCCAGGTGGTTTCGCGCTATGTCTTCAACCGGCCTCTGGGCTGGACCGAGGAGCTGGCGCGGCTGGTCATGCTCTGGTGGACCTTCGTCGCGGTCGGGCTGCTCGCCGCCTCGCGCAAGCTCATGACGCTCGACGCGCTCCTCTACGTGCTGCCGGCACGCAGCGTGCATGGACTGCGCGCGGCCGCGCATCTGGTGGCGGCCGCGGCGGCCTTGTGGCTCACCTGGCTCGGCGGCCGCCTGGTGCTGCTCGCCGGCCGGCAGGTGACGCCGGCGCTGGATCTGCCCTACGGCTGGGTCTATCTCAGCCTGCCGGTCGGCCTCGGCATCGCCGGGGCGGCGTTTCTCGTCCATGCCATGATCGATCTCGGCCATCTCCGGCGCGGCACTGCGGTCGTCCGGCCCGGCCTCGGCGTGGACGTCTGATGGCCTGGTTCGCCTTTCTCATGGTGCTGCTGCTCGGCGCGGTGCCGATCGGCATCGCCCTTCTCGCCACCGGGCTCGGCTATCTCGAGGTCACCGGCCGCGTCGACCCCCTGATCGCCGCGCAGCGTGTGGCCACCGGCATCGACAGCTTCGCGCTCATGGCAATTCCCTTCTTTCTCCTTGCGGCCGAGCTCATGAACCGGACGGGGATCACCGACCGAATCTTTCACTTCGCCAACTGCCTGCTCGGTCGGGTTGCCGGCGGTCTGGGCTATGTGAACGTGCTGGCCAGCATGATGTTCGCCTCGATGTCGGGCTCGGCGGTGGCCGACGCCGCCGGGCTCGGACGGATCGAGATTCGGGCGATGACGCAGGCGGGCTACGATCGGCCCTTCGCGGCTGCCATCACCGCGGCCTCGACGGTCATAGCACCGATCATCCCGCCCTCGATCTCGCTCGTCATCTACGGCGTCACGGCCGGGGCCTCGATCGGCGCCCTCTTCATCGCCGGCCTCCTGCCCGGCATCCTGCTCGGCCTCGCGCTCATGGTCGTCGTCCATATTTTCGCCCGCCGCCGCGGCTACCGGGCCGAGCGGCCGGCGAGCGGCAGGGAGACGCTCTGTGCCGCGGCTGCCGCCTTCCTGCCGCTGCTGACGCCCGTCATCATCGTCGGCGGCATCTGGACCGGCATCTTCACGCCGACCGAGGCCGGCGCCTTCGCCGTGCTCTACGCGCTCCTGCTCGGGCTTCTGGTCTACCGCACGATCGGTCTCGGCGATCTCTTCGAGGTGCTCTACGAGAGCGCTCTCGCCTCCGCCAACATCCTCTTCATCATCGCCGTCTCGGCCCTCATCTCGTGGCTGCTGACGGTGGAGCAGGTGCCGCTGCGCATGGCAGCCGTGATCGTCGACTGGTCACCGCACCCGATCGTCTTTCTCCTCCTGCTCAACGGCGTCCTGCTGGTGCTCGGCTGCTTCATGGCATCCGCACCGATCATCATCATGCTGACCCCGATCGTGCTGCCATCGGCGGTCGCCATGGGCATCGATCCCGTCCATCTCGGCGTGGTCATGGTGCTCAACCTGATGATCGGGCTGATCACCCCGCCGATCGGGCTCTGCCTCTTCGCCGTCAGCGAGGTGGCCGAGATCTCGCCTCTGGCGCTGGTGCGGGCACTCCTGCCCTTCTTCGTGCCGCTCTTCATCGTGCTGCTGGTGATCACGCTCATACCCTGGACCGTGCTCGCCCTGCCCAGGCTTTTCGGCTTCATGGCCTAGCCGCCGTAGCGCTCGGTGACGTGGGTGAGGAAGGCCTCGGTATGGAGGGTTTGGCCGGTGGCGCTTCGGATCAGCTCCTGCAGCGGCAGGCTCGACGCCCGCTCGTGGACGTGGGTGCGCAGCCACGCGAGGAGCGGGGTGAAGTCGCCCTTCGCGATGTGGGCCAGGAGGTTCGGGATGGCGGCCCTGGCGGCCTGGAAGAGCTGGGCGGCGAGCAGCGCGCCCAGGGTGTAGTTGGGGAAATAGCCGAAGGCGCCGACGGGCCAGTGGATGTCCTGGAGGCAGCCCCGGCGGTCGTCGGGCGGGTGGATGCCGAGAAGCTCCGCCATGCCGTCGCCCCAGGCGGCGGGGAGGTCCCGGAGGTCGAGGTCGCCCGCAATGAGCGCCTTCTCGAGCCGGTAGCGGAGGACGATGTGGAGCGGGTAGGTGAGCTCGTCGGCGTCGACGCGGATGAGGCCCCTTCGCACCGTGCCGTAGAGGCGGACCAGGTTCTCCCGGGCGAGCGCCGGCTGGTGGCCGAAAGTGTCGGCGAGCCGGCCGGCGAGGAAGCCCAGAAAGGCCGGCGAGCGGCAGGCCTGCATCTCGATCAGGAGCGACTGGCTCTCGTGGATCGCCATGCCGTGCGCCTCGCCCACCGGCTGGTGGCGCCAGGCCTCGGGCAGGCCCGCCTCGTAGAGGGCGTGGCCGGTCTCGTGCATGACCCCCATGATGGCCGAGACGATCTCGCTCTCGTCGTAGCGTGTGGTGATGCGGATGTCGGTGGGCGTGCCGCCGCAGAAAGGGTGCACGCTCTCGTCGAGCCGGCCGTGATCGAAGTCGAAGCCGAGCCTCGCCATCAATTCGCGGGCCAGGGTCTTCTGCCGCTCGAGCGGGAACGGGCCCACCGGCGTTGCCGCCGGCTGCTGGCGGGCCAGGGCAGCGTCGATCAGGCCGGGCAGGCGCTCCTCGAGCGGGGCGAAGAGGCGGTCGATGGTGGCCTCGTCGAGGCCCGGCTGGAAGCCGTCGAGGAGGGCGGCGTAGGGCTCGAGGCCGAGCTTTTCGCCCTGCAGGCGGGAGGCTTCGCGGGTCAGGCGCAGCACCTCCTCGAGCTTCGGGCGAAGCGTGGCGTAGTCGCTCGCCGCCCTAGCCTCGCGCCAGGCCATCTCGCAGGCATTGGTCGCCCGCGCGGTGGCCTCGACGAGGTCCTGCGGCAGGGCGGTGGCGCGCTCGAGGCGGCGGCGGATGAGAGCGAGATTGGCGCGCTGCCAGGGGTCGAGCGGCTCGTCCTCGGCCGCCTCCAGGAGCTGGCGCGTCTCGGGTGCCACGAGGATCCCGTGCATGACGCCGCCGAGGGTGGCGAGCTGCTCGCCGCGCGCGGCGTTGCCGCCCTTGGGCATCATCACCGCCTGGTCCCAGTTGAGGACGGCGGCGGCGCCGCCCAGATCAGCGAGCCGCTTGAAGCGAAGCTCGAGGGTCGCGCAGGCGGACATCGGGCGGCTCCCTGTAGGCATTCTCGACCGGCGTGAGCAGGACGGTGGCGAGGCTCGCCGCCACGCCGACGAAGAGGAGCACACCCACGGCCTGGTGCGCCACGGCGAGCGAGGTCGGCACCAGATGGACGATCACCATGGCGCCGAGGCCGATCTGGATCAGGACCAGAAGGGTGGCGAGGGCGGCGAGGCGGCGCAGGATCGGGTTGTCGCCCCGAAACGCCAGGACGAGGAAGGCGAGGATGCCGAGCCCGGTCAGGGCCGCCAGCGTGCGGTGCAGGAAGTGGATGCGGATCAGCGGATCGCCCAGATCCGGCAGCCAGCCGCCATTGCAGGCCGGCCATTCGTAGCAGGCGAGCGAGGCGCCGCTTTTGGCGGTGATGGCGGCGGTGATCATGGTGGCGAGCACCAGAAGCCAGAGGACGCCGAGGAAGGGGCGCCAGTGGAAGGGCTCGGGCGCGGCGAAATGCCGTGCCGGCAGCAGGCGGAGCGCGAAGAGGACGAGGAGCGAGAGCAGCAGGAGCGCGTTGCCGAGATGCAGCGCCACCGACCAGGCGCTGTTGGCGTCGAGCACGGTGATGCCGCCGAGCTTCGCCTGGATCAGGAGCACCAGCAGGATGACGAGGGCGAGGCGCCAGCCGGCGCGGTCGGCGTGGCGGCGAAAGAACGCGATGACGCCGAGGGCGAGGATGAGGGGGCCGAGGAAGACGCCGGCGATCAGCCGGTGCACCCATTCGAGCATCACCTGGTAGTAGTGGTAGCCGGTGTCGCCGAGGGCGGCGAAGGCGTCGGGCGTGAGCACCCATTCGCCGTAGCAGGTGGGCCAGTCCGGGCAGGAGAGCCCGGAATTGGTCGAGCGCACCCAGCCGCCCAGGATGATCAGGCCGTAGGTCATGACGACGCTCAGGACGGCGAGCGGCCGCAGCGCTCTCATGGCGAGTTCTCCCTTGCCCGTACCCTGGCGAGGCCGAAGGCGATGTAGATCGCGACCAGCGCCGCGCCCAGTCCATACCAGGTGATGGCGTAGCCCAGGTGGTTGTTGGTGAGCGCCAGGACCGGCTTTTCGGCGATGGGCGGCATGGTCTCCGGTGCAGCGGGGATGCGCGTCAGGGTGACCGGCGCCAGGTCCGGAAGGTCGAGCGTGGCGGCGAGGGCGTGCCGGTCCAGCCAGTACCAGCGCCGCTCGTCCGGCCGATTCTCGGGCCTGAACATCGGCTTCGTCGCCGGCTGTCCGACATGCAGGATTCCGGTCAGGGTGGTGGTGCCGCCCTCGGGCGGCGCCTCCAGCGTTCTTTCGATCGGCTCCGGAATCCAGCCCATGTCGACGAGAAGCGGCGCCCCTTCCGCCCGCGCCAGCGGCACCACGAGGCGGGCTCCCGGCACGCCGCCATGCTGCTCGGTGCGGAACGCGAAGGCGCGGTCCATGAGGAGCGTGCCGGTGGCGGTGACCGGCCGGAGGTCGAGTCCGGCCATGGCGGCGGGATCGGCCGGCAGCCGCACCGGCGCCGCTTTCAGCCCCGCCTCGGTGCGGGCGATCAGGTCGAGCTTCCAGTGGAGGCGCTGCACCTGCCAGGTGCCGAGGGCCATCAGCAGGCCGAACACGACCAAGCTCGCCAAGGTGAGCGGCCAGCCCGGACGGAAGCGGCGGTTCTGGAACGTCGCGGGTCCGGCCGCGACCGCGTCAGGTGTCGGCAAGGTCGATCACTGGATGCCCGGCCAGGTCCAGAACAGGCTGCCGCCCCACCAGTAGACGCAGACGAAGAGGAAGAGCCAGACGACGTCGACGAAGTGCCAGTACCAGGCGGCCGCCTCGAAGCCGACATGCCGCTCCTGCTTCAGATGGCCGCGATAGGCGCGGATCGTGCAGACGAGGAGGAAGGTGGCGCCGATGAAGACGTGGAAGCCGTGGAAGCCGGTGGCCATGTAGAAGGCCGAGCCGAAGATTCCCTTGTCGATGGTCAGGCCCAGGTGGACGAGGTGGAAGTACTCGTAGATCTGCATGCTGAGGAAGAGGATGCCGAGCGCCACGGTGAGGGTCAGCGCCTTCTTGGTCGAGTCGTTGTCGCCCTGGCGCAGGGCGTGATGCGCCCAGGTGACGGTGCAGCCGGAGAGCAGCAGGACCATCGTGTTGAAGAAGGGAATGCCCCAGGCCGGCACCGGCTCGATGCCCTCGGGCGGCCAGGAGAGGGGGAAGATCTCGGGCGGGTTGAGGGCACCCCAGAAGAAGGCCCAGAAGAAGGCGAAGAAGAAGAGCACCTCGGACATGATGAAGAGCACCATGCCGATGCGCAGCATCGAGGCGACCTTCTCGCTGTAATCGCCGGCATAGGCCTCCTTCAGCACGTCCCGCCACCAGGAGAACATGGTGAAGAGGATGCCGAGGACGCCCAAGACCGAGATCCAGCCGCCCACGCTCGAGCCGTGCAGCCACATGACGCCGCCGCCGGTCGCGACGAGGGCGGAGAAGCTGCCGACCAGCGGCCAGGGGCTCGGATCGACGAGGTAGTAGTCGTGCTTGGGCCCGGCATGGGCTCCCTGGGCGACGGCGTGGGTGGCTTCGGCCATGGTCGGATGGTCCCCCGTTCTCAGCTGGGCTCGTCGCCCGGCGCCGCGACGTGCGCGGCCGCCTTCGCCGCGAGCGCCTCGGTTGCCTCGGTGTCGATGAAGAAGGTGTAGGAAAGGGTGATCTGCCGGACGTCCCTGGTCTCGGGATCGGTGAGCATCGCCGGGTCGACGAAGAAGGAGACCGGCATGTCCACCTCCTCGCCCGGCTGCAGGGTCTGCTCGTCGAAGCAGAAGCAGGCGATCTTGGCGAAATAGGCCCCGACCTTGAAGGGCACGACATTGTAGACGGCGCGGCCGACGATCGGCCGGTCGGCGTGATTGGCGGCCTCGTAGAAGATCAGGCGGTTCTCGCCCGGCAGCACCTCGACGGAGCGTTGCGCCGGCCGGAAGGACCAGGGGAGGTCCGGGTCGTGGTCCGCGTTGAAGCTGATCTGGATGGGCGGGCCGGTCACCTCGCCCGGCGTCGAGTGCGCGACCTGGGTGGTGCCGCCATAGCCGGTGACCCGGCAGAAGAGGTTGTAGAGCGGGACCGAGGCGGCGGTCAGCCCGAGCATGCCGAGGATGACGGCGAGCCCGACGAGCGCGGTGCGGCGGTTGCGGCGTGCGTCCATGGCTCAGCTCCCGCCCATCTTGACCATGGCGATCAGGTAGAAGAGCACGACGAGCGCCAGGAGGATGAGGCCGAGCGCGATGTTCTTCGTGCGCAGCCGGCGGCGCTGCTCGTCGCCTCTCACCATGCCACGACCCAGAGTTGCAGCGCGTGGTCGAGGACCAGCGCCAGGAAGAGGCCGAAGAGGTAGAGGATCGAGAACTTGAAGAGGCGCATGGCCTCGCGGTCGCTCGCCGTCCGCAGGAGTCGCCAGGCCCCCTGCAGAAGCACGCCCGAGAGGGCGGCGGCGGCCACGAGGTAGAGCCAGCCGGCGGTGCCGACGAGGGTCGGCAGGAGGCTGACGGCGGCGAGCAGCACGCTGTAGGCGAGGATGTGCCGGCGGGTGGTGCCGGAGCCTTTGACCACCGGCAGCATCGGCACGCCGACATTGGCGTAGTCCTTCTGCCGGTAGAGCGCGAGCGCCCAGAAATGCGGCGGGGTCCAGAAGAAGATGAGGAGGAAGAGCAGAACGGGCATGAGCGCGATGTCGCCCGTGACCGCGGCCCAGCCGATCATGGGCGGGAAGGCGCCGGCGGCGCCGCCGATGACGATGTTCTGGGGCGTGCGGCGCTTCAGCCAGAGGGTGTAGACGAGGACGTAGAAGGCGATGGTGAGTGCCAGGAGCCCGGCCGCCAGCCAGTTGAGGGCGAGGCCCATCACCATGATCGAGCCGATGGCGAGGCTGATGCCGGTGGCGAGCGCCTCGGCCGCCGATATCCGCCCGGTGGCGGTCGGCCGCTTGCGGGTGCGGATCATCACCCGGTCGATATCGGTGTCGTAGGCGTTGTTCATGGCGGCCGAGGCGCCGGCGCCCACGGCGATGCACAGGATGGCCACGAAGGTGAAGAGCGGGTGCAGGCTGCCCGGGGCGATGAAGAGCCCGACGCCGCCGGTGAAGACGACGAGCTGCATCACGTTGGGCTTCAGGAGCCGCCAATAGTCGCGAAGCTCCGACTGCCCGGCCATGTGGCCGGGCAGCGTCTCGAGGGCGGTTTCCCGAAGTGCCTGGGCCATGCCGTCCTCAGCGCACCTGCGGCAGCTCTTCGAAGGTGTGGAACGGCGGCGGCGAGCTCACCGTCCATTCCAGCGTCGTCGCCCCCTCGCCCCACGGATTGTCGGCGCATTTCGCCTCGGAGGTGAAGGTCCGGTAGAGCACGTAGATGAAGAAGAGCGTGCCGAGACCGGCGATGAAGGCGCCGATGGAGCTCAGCATGTTCCAGCCGGCGAAGGCGTCGGGGTAGTCCGGGATGCGGCGGGGCATGCCGGCGAGGCCGAGGAAGTGCTGCGGGAAGAAGGCGAGGTTGACGCCGATGAAGGTGATCCAGAAGTGGATCCGCCCCAGATGCTCCGGGTACTGGTGGCCGGTCATCTTGCCGATCCAGTAGTAGAAGCCCGCGAAGATGCCGAAGACGGCGCCCAGGCTCAGGACGTAGTGGAAGTGGGCGACGACGTAGTAGGTGTCGTGCAGGACCGCGTCCACGCCGGCATTGGCGAGCACGACGCCGGTGACGCCGCCGATGACGAAGAGGAAGATGAAGCCGATGGCGAACAGCATCGGCGTCTCGATGCGGAGCGAGCCGCCCCACATGGTGGCGATCCAGGAGAAGATCTTGATGCCGGTGGGCACGGCGATGATCAGCGAGGCGGCGGTGAAGTAGGCCTTGGCATCGACGCCCATGCCGACCGTGAACATGTGGTGGGCCCAGACGACGAAGCCGATGAAGCCGATCGCGACCAGGGCGTAGGCCATGCCGAGATAGCCGAAGATGGGTTTTTTCGAGAAGGTCGAGACCACGTGGCTGATGATGCCGAAGGCCGGCAGGATCATGATGTAGACCTCGGGGTGGCCGAAGACCCAGAAGAGATGCTGGTAGAGGATCGGATCGCCGCCGCCGGCCGGCTCGAAGAAGTGGGTGCCGAAATTGCGGTCGGTGAGCAGCATGGTGACGGCACCGGCGAGCACCGGGACCGCGAGCAGGAGCAGGAAGGCGGTGACCAGGATGGACCAGGCATAGAGCGGCATCTTGTGCATGGTCATGCCGGGGGCGCGCATGTTGAAGATGGTGGTGATGAAGTTGATCGCCCCCAGCAGCGAGCTGGCGCCGGCGAGATGGATGGCGAAGATGGTCATGTCGACCGCCGCCGTCGGGTGGCCGAGCATCGAGGAGAGCGGCGGGTAGCTGGTCCAGCCGCCGCCGAAGCCGCCATCGACGAAGGCCGAGCTGAAGAGCAGGATGAAGGCCGGCACCAGGAGCCAGAAGCTGATGTTGTTCATCCGCGGGAAGGCCATGTCCGGCGCGCCGATCATCAGCGGCACCATCCAGTTGCCGAAGCCGCCGATGAGCGCCGGCATGACGAAGAAGAAGATCATGATGAGGCCGTGCGAGGTCACCAGCACGTTGAAGAGTTGGTGGTCGCCGCCCAGGATCTGGTCACCCGGCATCATCAGCTCGGCGCGAAACAGCATCGACATGAGCATGCCGATGATGCCGGCGCAGAAGGCGAAGACGAGGTAGAGGGTGCCGATGTCCTTGTGGTTGGTGGAGAAGAGCCAGCGCCGCCATCCGGTGGGCGTGTGGTGATCGTGGGCGTGGGCGGATGCGTAGGCCATGGTTCAACTCTCCGCGGTAGCGCGACTTGCCGGGACCGGGTGTGTCATCGGGTCCGGCTCAACGATTGGCGACGTGCACAGGCGTGGCATCGACCTTGGCGAAGCGGGTCTGAGCGTCCGCCACCCAGGCCTCGTACTCCTCGGGCGTCACCGCCTCGATGGTGATCGGCATGAAGCCGTGATTGACGCCGCACAGCTCCGAGCACTGGCCGTAATAGAGGCCGGGCTCGTTGATGTGCAGCCAGAGCTCGTTGAGCCGGCCCGGCACCGCGTCCACCTTCACGCCGAGCGACGGCATGGCCCAGGAGTGGATGACGTCGGCGGCCGTGACCTGGATGCGGATATTGGTGCCGGTCGGCAGGACGACCCGGTTGTCGGTCTCGAGCAGGCGGAGCTGGCCGGGCTCGAGCTCGTCGTCGGCCAGCATGAAGGCGTCGAAGGTGAAGTCGCCGTTGTCCGGGTACTCGTAGCTCCAGAACCACTGCTTGCCGGTCGCCTTCACCGTCATCTCGGTTTCGGGCAGCTCGTCCATGTAGAAGAGCAGGCGGAAGGACGGGATGGCGATGATGACGATGATCAGGACGGGCACCGCGGTCCACACCACCTCGAGGAGCGTGTGGTGCGAGCGCCGCGACGGCGTCGGGTTCTTCGATTCCCGGAACCTGACGACCACGATGGCGAGGAGCGCCAGCACGAGCGCGCAGATCAGAATGCTGATCCAGAGCAAGAGATCGTGCATGCCCGTGAGCTTTTCCATGATCGGGCTGCCGGCCGGCTGCAGCCCCAGCTGCCACGGCTCCGGGTGGGCGGCGAGTGCGATGCCGCCTCCGAAGGGGCCGTCGAACAGGAGGAGGGTGCCGAGGAGGCACGCGGTCAACCAGCGCATGAGGCTCGTTTCCTTGCTGGACCATGGTGCGGTGGCCGCCGATCCCGGGGAGGGAAGGCCCGGCGCCGCCAAACCGTGTGTTGGAGGATAGGGTCGGGCTGCCGCTCGCGTCAGTGACACGATGTCGCAAAATCGGCTTAAATGCTTGGCCGGCGGGCCCGATCAACACCGGCTGCGAGGGCGCGGTGGCAGGCGAGCATCATCAGCGCGGCGGTCTCGGCACGGAGGATGGTGGCGCCGAGGCCGACCGGATGGACGTGCGGGAGGGATCGGAGTGCCGCCCGCTCCTCGGCGGCGAAGCCGCCCTCGGGGCCGACGAGGAGCGCCGCCCGCGGATGTCGTTCGAGCGCGGCGGCGAGGTCCGCTCCGCCCTTCTCGTCGGCGAGGAGGATGTCGCTGCCGCCGGCCACGGCGTCGAGCAGGTCCGCCTCGGGCAGGAGTGTCGGCAGGCTCAGGCGCTCGCACTGCTCGGCGGCCTCGATCAGCCGCTGCCGCAGCCGGTCGGGGCGCACGGCCTCGATCACGCCGTGCCGGCAGCGCACCGGCTGGAGCCGGGCCACGCCGAGCTCGACCGCCTTTTCCAGGAGCCATTCGAGCCGCGGTCGCTTCAGGGGTGCGAAGAGGAGGGTCGGGCCGGGGCCGGGCTCGGCCGCCGGCGGGCTCAGCCGCTCCTCGACGCGCACCGAGGCCTCGTGCCGGTCGAGGCGGTCGAGCCGGGCGCGCCATTCGCCTGAAGCGGCATTGAAGATGCGAAGCGTCTGACCGGGGCGGGCGCGGAGGACGGCGCGCAGACGGTGCGTCGGGCCGGCACCGAGCTCGAGGCTGCAGCCGGCCTCGAGCCGGTCCTCGACATGCAGGCGCGTGTCGCGCATCCGAAAGTGCCCATCTTTACGCTCGGAGACCCCGACGCTAAGTGATCGGGCATGAGTGGACAAGCCGGCGATCCCGTAATCCGATTGCCCGACGAGGAGTATGGCTGGCTCGTCAGGCTGCCCAGGGCGTGGCGCGACTACGGCCTGCTGGCCCGGCTCGACCGGCCGATCGGCACGTGGCTCCTCTTCATCCCCTGCCTCTGGGGCCTCGCCATCGCCGGCGGCACGCCCGCCATGATCTGGGCGCCGCTGATGGCCCTCGGCGCCATCGCCATGCGCGGTGCGGGCTGCACCATCAACGACATGGCCGATCGCGACTTCGACCGGCGCGTGGCGCGCACCGCCGGCAGGCCGCTGGCGGCGGGCCGGCTCGGGCTGAAGGAGGCGCTCGCCTTTCTCGCGCTGCAGCTCGCCATCGGCCTCGTCGTGCTGGCCTTCCTGCCACGGAGTGCCGCACTCATCGCGCTGTGCAGCATGCCGCTGGTCGTGGCCTATCCGTTCATGAAGCGGATCACCTACTGGCCGCAGGTGTTCCTGGGGCTCACCTTCAACTGGGGTGTGCTCGTCGGCCATGCCGTGATCACGGGCGGACCCGGCCTGCCGGCGCTCTTTCTCTATCTCGCGGGCATCGCCTGGACGCTCGGCTACGACACCATCTACGCCCATCAGGACAAGGAGGACGACGCGCTGATCGGCGTGAAGTCGACGGCACTCCTTCTCGGCGAGGCGACGCATGGCTGGCTTCTCGGCTTCTTCGGGGCGATGCTCGGCCTTCTCGTCCTCGCCGGCTGGAGTGCCGGGCTCGGCCCCCTCTTCTTCATGGCGCTGCTGCCGCTGGCGGGCCTGCTCGCCTGGCAGGTGCAGGGCCTCGATCTGGACGATCCGGCCGACTGCCTCGACCGGTTTCGCGGCCATCGCGGCATCGGCCTGATGGTGCTGGTGGCGCTCCTGCTCGGCCACTGGAACCTGCCTTGAGCTTCGGATAGGGACGCGATGCTCGGGCTCGATCGGCTCGGCAGCTTCGTCCGCCACCTGCCGGGCGAGGTCATGGAGCTCGGCGACCGGCTGGCCGACCGGCATCTGCGGCTGGCGGTCACCGGGCTGAGGCGGAGCGGCAAGACGGTCTTCACCACGGCGCTCGTGCATCATCTGCTCGACGGCCACGATCTTCCCTTCGTCGCCGCCGTGCACGAGGGCCGCTATCGCGGCGCCCGGCTCCTGCCGGTGCGCGGCCCCGCCTTTCCCTACGCGGTCTTTCGCCGGGAGCTGATGGCGGATCGTCCGACCTGGCCCGCCGCGACCGACCGGCTGACGGTCCTCAGGCTCGAGCTCCGCTTCAAGGCGACCGGCTTCGTGCAGCGCTGGACGGCGCCGACCGGCAATCTTATCCTCGAGATCATCGACTATCCGGGCGAGTGGCTGCTCGACCTGCCCTTGCTCGAGATGGACCATCCGACCTTCTCGGCAGCGGCCATGGCGCGCGACGCCGAAGAGCCGAGGGCGTCGGTCGCCGGCGAGTGGCGGGCGGCGCTCGCCGGCCTCTCGCCCTCGACCACGGCGGAGGAGCTGGTTCCGGTCTACCGGCGCTATCTCGGCCGGGTGCAGGACGATCTCGGCCTCAGCCTGGTGCAGCCGGGCCGGCTGGTCACCGCCGGCACCGATCCCCGGTTCGGCTTCACGCCCTTGCCCGAGGCGGCACCCGCCGCCCTGCGCTCGGCCATGGCGGCGCGCTTCGAGGCTTACAAGCGGCAGGTGGTCGAGCCCTTCTACGCCGACCATTTCAGTCGCTTCGACCGGCAGATCGTGCTGGTCGACCTGTTCCACACCCTCAATCGCGGCCGCGCGCATTTCGCCGACAGCCGGGACGCGCTGGAGACGATCCTGGAGAGCTTCCGTTACGGCACCAACGGCCTTCTGGCCCGGCTCTTCCGGCCGAGCATCGAGCGGCTGCTCTTCGCCGCGAGCAAGGCCGACCACGTGGCCGCCAACCAGCACGCCAACCTGAAGCAGCTTCTGGAGCTGATGATCGCCCCCGCCAGACGGAAGGCGCGCTTCGCCGGGCTCGAGACCGACGTTCTGGCGCTGGCGGCCTTGCGCGCCACCGACACGGTCAGGACCGAGCATCAGGGCCAGCAGCTCTCCTGCGTGCGCGGCCGGCTGATCGACGGCGACCGCGAGACGGTGCTCTTCCCGGGTGAGATTCCGGGCGATCTGCCGGATGAGGAGGACTGGCGCTCGGGCCGCTTCCGCTTTCGGGACTTCGCCCCCCGAAGGCTCGAGCCCGGCATCAGGGGCCAGCATCTCCGGCTCGACCAGGCGATCGAGTTCCTGATCGGCGACAAGCTGCGATGAAGGGCATGCCGCCACCCATCTGGCCCTTCGAGCTCGATCCCCGGACCGGGCGGTTCGAGGCGGTCGAGGAGACGCCGGAGGTGCCGGCCGAGCCGGTGCTGCCGCCGCCGCCGCCGCCCCGCCCCTTCTGGCGCCGGCCGGGCGTGCTGCTTCTGGGCTCGATCATCGGCCTCGTGCTGATCCAGGCGATCGTCCACGTCATGGGCCTGATCCGGACGACGCCCTTTCTGGGTTGGCCCTTTGCGGTGCTCCTCGCCGTCGTCGTGCTCACCGGCCTCGGCACGCTCTGGAAGGAGGTGTTCGATCTCCGTCGGGTGCGTCGGGCGGAGCGGCTCCGGCTCACCGGGCTTAGGCTCACCGCCTCGGAGCTGCACGGCGAGGCGGTCGGGTTCATCGAGGATCTGGACCGGCAGCTCGGCGAGCATCACAAGGCGGAGATCCGGGCCGCCGCCGAGCGCGGGCTCGCCGATGCCGAGATCCTGAGCCTCTACGAGCGGCGGGTGCTGGGCCCCCGGGACAAGCGCGCCTATCGGCTGGTGCTGGAGGCGAGCCGCGATATCGGCCTGCTCACCGCACTCAGCCCGCTCGGCCTCATGGACGGGGTGCTCGTGCTCTGGCGGACCATCATGATGATCCGCGGCATCGCCCGCGCCTACGGCCTCGCCCTCGGCCCGGCGGCGGCCTTCGGCATGCTGCGCCGCTGCATCAGGAACGCCGCCATCGCCGGCCTCGCCGACGTGGTGAGCCACGCCGCGATCGAGCATGTGGGCGCCTCCCTCGCCGCCCTGCTCTCGGCGCGGGCCGGCCAGGGAGCGGGCAATGCGCTGCTCGCCGGGCGGCTGGGGCTCGAGGCGATCCGGCTGACCCGGCCCCTGCCCTTCATCGCCGAGCCGCAGCCGCGCCTCAGCCACGTGCGGGCCGCGATCTTCGATACCACCGGCAAGGTGAAGCCCGAGCCGGTGCGCCCGGAGTGAAGCGGTTGACGGCGGGCTGCGTCGGCGCGACACATCGACGAGCGATCATCGCTCGACAAGTCTCGCCGTCATGAGCGCGTTCGTTCGACGTCTCTCTGTCGCGATGGCCTGCCTCCTCGTCTGGGGCACCCTGACCGGCGCCCCCACGGGGCCTCGGGCCGTCCATCTGGCGGGCCTCGCGGGCGATCACGTCGCCGGTCCCATGAACGAGGGCTGCGCCGCCTGCACGATGCCGGAGGGCGCGACGATCGCCTGCGGCGATCTCTGTGCGGCATCCCCTCTCGCCTTCGCCCCCATCGCCCCGCTTCGGGCCGCTGCCGCACGCCTGCCGAGACCATCGCCCGGGGTCATGCCGACGGGCCGGCTCGGACCGCCCGAGCTGCAACCGCCGAACAGTCCGCTCGCGATCAGCTTTGCGATCTGAACGGGCGACTGCCCGTGCCTTGGCCGGTCCTCGCGATCGGCGGCTCTCATCGAACGGAAAGATCCCCATGCGCGCCATCCTCATTGCGGCCATGCTCGGCTCGGCTGCCGGAGTCACCGCGACCGCCGAGGCCGAGATGCCCGGCCCTGATGTCGAGCTCTTCAAGAGCCCGAGCTGCGGCTGCTGCAGCGACTACGGCGATTATCTGGCGGCCAACGGCTTCGGCGTATCGGTCAGGCCGATCGACGACATCGTCGGGCTGAGCCGGCTCGCCGGCATCCCGGACGATCTCCAGGGCTGTCACCTCGCCAGCATCGACGGCTACTTCGTCAGCGGCCACGTGCCGGTCGGGGTGATCCTGAAGATGCTCGACGAGCGGCCGGCGATACGCGGCATCACCCTGCCCGGCATGCCGGCGGGCTCGCCCGGCATGATGGGCGAGAAGATCGAGCCCTTCCGCGTCCTCGCGATCGGCGCCGGCGAGCCCGGGCTCTACGCCGCCGAATGAGGCGGCGCATTCTCGTTGCCGGGGCGGTGGCCATCGCCACCGCCCTCGGCGTCATCGTCGTCTGGCGCGACCACGGCGGACCGGGTCCGGCGAACGGCGGCCTGGCGGAGAATGCCGGCCGGGGCGCTGCACTCTACGCGGAGCACTGTGCCTCCTGCCACGGCGCCGAGCTCCAGGGCCAGCCGGGCTGGCGGCGCCGGCTGCCGTCCGGCCGGCTGCCCGCACCGCCGCACGATGCCTCCGGCCACACCTGGCACCACACGGACTCCGTCCTTTTCAGGATCGTGAAGGCGGGTCCGGCGGCGGTCGCGGGTGGCGGCTACGAAAGCGACATGCCGGGCTTCGGCGACGTGATGAGCGATGACGAGATCGAGGCCGTCCTCGCCTTCATCAAGAGCAGGTGGCCCGAGCGCGAGCGCGCGGCGCAGGAGCAGATGAGCCGCGCCGATCGTCCGGCCGCTCCCTGAGCCCGGATGCGGCCGGTCAGCAGTCGCCCGGGCCGTCGGTCGGGCCGCGCAGCTCGACCTCGCCCTTGATGCTGCAGTCGCCGCCCGCATTGCCCCAGAGGTCGTTGCCGGCGAGCGTCACGCTCGTGGGCAGGAGGTGCGTCTGGTCCTCGGCGTCCGGCTCGCGTGCCGCATGGCTCCAGTCGTAGACGAAGATCCCGGGTCCGGCATTGTGCCGGATGGCGTTGCCGCGGATCAGGATATCGGCCGAGGCGCGCACGCGAACGCCGGCGCGGCCGTTGCCGAGGAGCTCGTTCTCGATGATCCTGACGTCGCGGCTCTCGTAGACCACCATGCCGTCCTTGCCGTTGGCGACGGAGCGGTTCCTGGCGAAGGTCACGTCGAAGCTGCCCTTGTCGACGAAGAGGCCGGCACCGGCATTGTCCCGGCTTTCGTTCAGGACCACGGCCGCATCGTGGATCTCGCGGCTGAGGATGATGCCGTGGCTCCGCCGCGTGCCGGTCACGGTGTTGAGGGCGATCAGGAGGTTGCTCGTCGCGTCGTGCGGGTCGATGCCGTAGACATGGCTCCCGTCGATCATGTTGCCGATCACCTCGACGCCCGCGGCGCCGAAGCTGAAGAAGCCGAAATAGAGGTCCTCGATCCTGTTCTCGACGACGCTGACCCTGGGGCCGCCGAGCGCCGGGTCACGGCCGCCATGGGTGAAGGCGAGGCCGAAGGTGGAGGTGCCCTGGTAGCCCAGATGGGCGAGGCGGCTGCGGCGGACGAGGGTGCGATTGTCCTCGAGCCCGGTGAGAAACGGGCGAAAGCGCTGGCCCCCGGCGTCGGTTCGGGCCGGTCCGTCTTCCGCCTCGCTCCAGCCGAGCAGGGTCGAATCGCCGATGTAGAGCCCGCCAAGGGCGGTGACGAGGGCACCCGCCTCCTGCACGAGGCGGAGCTCGAGGCCGTCGACGACGAGGGCGGCGTCGGCGGCGACCACGAGCGGGGCGGCGAGCCGGCAGCGCCCGCCGTCGCAGGCGAGGAGGTCCGGGCGGTCGACCAGGGCGGGCAGCGCCTCGAGCCGATGGCGGCCGGAGCCGAGCACGATGGCGAGGCCGCTCCAGGCCGGCAGGGCCTCCAGCCCCGCCAGATTGCCTCGGCGGAGGGCCGGCTCGGCCGCGGCCTCGACGAGAGCGACCTCGCCCTCGAGCGGCGCCGGCAGCGGCTCCTCCAGGACGGCCTCGGCCAGCGTCTCGATCTCGGTCCGGGTCGGGATGGCGCCAGGGTCGGAGCAGCCGACGAGGGCCGGGACCAGGAAGGCCACGATTGCCCCCTTCACCGGGGGCAGTCGCCTCATGCGAGCAGGGCCTCGGCGTCCGTCTCGGGCTGCACCGGCACGGGCAGCTTGTCCAGGATCTCCTTCGGCACGATCTGGCGAAAGCGCGGCAGCTCGATGTCGAAATCGTGCAGGATGCGCTCGGCGAGCGTGCTCTGCGTGTGCCAGACGTGCTCGACCAGGAGGGTCTTGAGCTCCTCGGCGTAGTGGTCGACGAGGACCGGCTGCATGATCACCATGTCGGGGTTGAGGTGGCCTTCGAGCAGGCCCGCCGCATCCCAGACATAGGCCATGCCGCCCGACATGCCGGCGGCGAAGTTGTCGCCGACGGTCCCCAGGATCACCGCCACGCCGCCCGTCATGTACTCGCAGCCGTTGTCGCCGCAGCCCTCGACCACCGTCACGGCGCCCGAGTTGCGGACGGCGAAGCGCTCGCCGGCGCGGCCGGCGGCGAACAGCCTGCCGTCGATGGCGCCGTAGAGGCAGGTATTGCCGATGATGAAGTTCCGGTCGGCGACGAGCGGGCTCGAGACGGTGGGGCGAACGACGATGGTGCCGCCCGAGAGGCCCTTGCCGACATAGTCGTTGGCGTCGCCGAAGACCTCGAGCTTCAGGCCCTGCACCGCCCAGGCACCCAGCGACTGGCCGGCCGAGCCCCGCAGGCGCACGGTGAGATGGCCGGGCTGCAGCCCCTTCATGCCGTAGCGGCGGGTGATGTGCGCCGAGAGCCGGGTCCCGACCGCCCGCTGGACGTTGCGCACGTTGTACTGGAGCTGCATCTTCTCGCCGTCCTCGAGGAGGGGGCGGGCGTCCTTCAGCATCTGCGCGTCGAGGCTGTCCGGCACCTCGTTCCGGCCCTCGACCGTGCAGTGGCGCGGCAGGCCGCCCGGATCGACCTGGGCGAGGATGGGGTTGAGGTCGAGATCGTCCAGATCCTCGCTGCCGCGGCTCACCTGCTTCAGGAGATCGCTGCGGCCGACCGCCTCGTCGAGCGAGCGCAGGCCCAGCGACGCCAGGATCTCGCGCACCTCCTCGGCGATGAAGCTCATGAGGTTCACGACCTTCTCGGGGGTGCCGGTGAACCTGGCGCGCAGATCCTCGTTTTGGGTGCAGACGCCGACCGGGCAGGTGTTGGAATGGCACTGGCGGACCATGATGCAGCCCATGGCGACGAGCGAGAGCGTGCCGATGCCGAACTCCTCGGCACCCAGCATGGCGGCGATGACGATGTCGCGGCCGGTCTTGAGCCCGCCGTCGGTCCTCAGCGTGACGCGGTGGCGCAGACGGTTGAGGGTGAGGAGCTGGTTGGTTTCGCTGAGCCCCATCTCCCAGGGGCTGCCGGCATACTTGATCGAGGTCTGCGGGCTGGCGCCGGTGCCGCCCACATGGCCGGAGATCAGGATGACGTCCGCCTTGGCCTTGGCGACGCCGGCGGCGATGGTGCCGATGCCGGCCTCCGAGACCAGCTTCACGCAGACCTTGGCGTCGGGGTTGATCTGCTTCAGGTCGTAGATGAGCTGGGCCAGATCCTCGATCGAGTAGATGTCGTGGTGCGGCGGCGGGCTGATCAGGGTGACGCCCGGCGTGGCGTGGCGCAGCCGTGCGATCTCGACCGTCACCTTGAAGCCCGGGAGCTGGCCGCCCTCGCCGGGCTTGGCCCCCTGCGCCACCTTGATCTCGAGCTCGCGGGCGGCGTTCAGGTACTCGGCGGTGACGCCGAAGCGGCCGGAGGCGACCTGCTTGATCGGCGAGTTGGCGTTGTCGCCGTTGGCCCTGGGGGCGTAGCGCTCGACCCCTTCCCCGCCCTCGCCGGAATCGGACTTCGCACCGATGCGGTTCATGGCGATGGTGAGCGTCTCGTGCGCCTCGGGGCCGAGGGCCCCCAGCGACATGCCGGGCGTGACGAAGCGCTTTCTGATCTCGGTGATGCTCTCGACCTCGTCGAGCGGCACGGGCGTGCGGCCCCGGCGGAAGTCGAGCAGGTCGCGGATCGAGACCGGGTCGCCGGCCTGCACCATGTCGCTGAAGCGCTGGTAGGCGACGTAGGAGTCGGTGGCCACCGCGTGCTGGAGCTGGTGCACCATCCGCGCCTCGTAGGCGTGCCGCTCGCCGCTGCGCCGGTAGCGGTAGAAGCCGCCCACGGCGAGCGCCGGCAGGGCTTCGGCGAACGCGCGCTCGTGCTGCAGGCGCAGCTTGTTCTTGATGCCGGTGAGGCCGATGCCGGAGATGCGGGTGATGAGGCCGGGAAAGTACTCGCGGGCGAGCGAGCGCGAGAGGCCCACGGCCTCGAAGTTGCAGCCGCCGCGATAGGAGCTGACGATGGAGATGCCCATCTTGGACATGATCTTGAGGAGGCCCTGGTTGACCGCCTCCTTGTAGCGGGCGAGGCACTCGGCGAGGGTGAGGCCGGGGAAGAGGCCGCGGGCGTGGCGATCGGCGATCGCCGCCTCGGCGAGATAGGCGTTGACGGTGGTGGCGCCGACGCCGATCAGGACGGCGAAGTAGTGGACGTCGAGGCACTCGCCGGCGCGCACGGTGATCGAGCTGAAGGCCCGCAGCCCCTGGCGGACGAGGTGGCTGTGGACGGCGCTGGTGGCGAGGATCATCGGCAAGGGCGCCCTTTCCGGCCCCACCGCCTCGTCGGTCAGGATGAGCTGCTCGCAGCCGCCGCGCACGGCCTCCTCGGCCTCGCGGCGGATGCGCTCGAGGCCGGCGCGCAGCCGCTCGCCCTTGACCTTGAAGGTGCAGTCGATGGTCTTGCCGTTGGCGCCGAAGTCGGCCTCGAGGGCGTGGAAGTCGTCGGTCGTCAGCACCGGGGTCTCGAGCTGCAGGATCCGCGTCTGGCTCGGGTCCTCGTCGAAGATGTTGCCGAGATTGCCGAAGCGGGTCTTGAGGCTCATCACCCGCCATTCGCGCAAGGGATCGATCGGCGGGTTGGTCACCTGGCTGAACTGCTGGCGAAAGAAGTGGTGCAGGCCGCGATAGCGCTTGGAGAGGACGGCCAGAGGCGTGTCGTCGCCCATCGAGCCCACCGCCTCCTTGGCGTCGAGCACCATGGGCGAGAGGATCAGCTCCATGTCCTCGATGGTGAGCCCGAAGAGGGCCTGGCGGCGCCTGAGGTCGGCGCGCTCGTACTGCACCGGCGCCGGCGGCCGCGCCGCCACCAGATCCTCGAGGTGGCGGATGTTCTCGACCCACTTGCCGTAGGGCCGGTGCGCCGCGAGGTGGTCCTTGAGCGCGGGGTCGCGGTAGAACGTGCCGCTGACGAGGTCGACGCCGATCATCTCGCCGGGTCCGACCCGGCCCTTCTCGACGATGTCGACCTCCTTCAAGGGCACCATGCCGGTCTCGGAGCCGACGACGAGAAGGCCGTCGCTGGTCCGGCTGTAGCGGAGCGGCCGAAGGCCGTTCCGGTCCATGCCGGCGATCACCCAGCGGCTGTCGGTGGCGACCAGGGCCGCCGGGCCGTCCCAGGGCTCCATGACGCAGTTGCAGTAGCTGAAGAGGTCCTTGTGCGGCTCGGGCATGGCCATCTTGTTCGACCAGGCCGGCGGCACGAGCAGCGTCTTGACCAGCGGCAGCGAGCGGCCGGCGCGAACCAGGGCCTCGGCCACGGCGTCGAGGGCGGCGCTGTCGGAGCTGCCGGCCTGGATCACCGGCTTCAGATCCTCGTTGTGCTCGCCGAAGATGTCGGCGACCATCCGCGTCTCGTGGCTCCTCATCCAGTTGACGTTGCCGCGCAGCGTGTTGATCTCGCCATTGTGGGCGAGCGCGCGGAAGGGCTGCGCCAGCTTCCAGGAGGGCCAGGTGTTGGTCGAGTAGCGCTGGTGGAAGACGGCGAAGGAGGAGGCGAAGCGCTCGTCCTGCAGGTCCGGATAGAAGACGGCGAGCTGCTCGGCGAGGAAGAGGCCCTTGTAGATGATCGAGCGGCAGCTCAGCGAGCAGATGTAGAAATCGGTGAGGCTCTCGGCCAGCGCCTGCCGCTCGATGCGGCGGCGGATGAGGTAGAGGTCGCGCTCGAAGCCTTCGCTGTCGTTGGGGCCGTCGCCGTCGATCGGGTTGCCGATGATGATCTGCTCGATCTCGGGGCGGGTGGCCGCCGCCTTCTCGCCGATCACGCTGGCGTCGACCGGCACCTGGCGCCAGCCGCGGATGACGTAGCCGAAGCGCAGCACCTCGCTCTCGACGATGGTGCGGCAGGCCTCCTGCTGCTGGATGTTGTTGCGGGGCAGGAACACCATGCCGACGGCGACGTGGTGGTCGGCGTCGCGCATGCCCCTGATCTGGCTCTTGTAGAAGTCCTGCGGGATCTGGATGTGGATGCCCGCCCCGTCGCCGGTCTTGCCGTCGGCGTCGACCGCGCCCCGGTGCCAGACGGCCTTGAGCGCGTCGATGGCGGCCACCACCACCTCGCGGCGCGGCCGGCCGTCGATGGCGACGACGCAGCCGACACCGCAGGAATCGCGCTCGAAGGCCTCGGGCTCGAAGCCCAGGGCCTCGAGCCTGGAGCGCTCGCGGCGGTAGGAAGCGAGGGCTTTGCGGATGCTGCCTTCTGTCATGGCGCTGACCTTCAGGAGGCGAAAGCGAGGGCGGCGGCGTTCTCGGCGCCGGCTTCCTCGCCGGACTGCAGATAGCGGCGGATGCCGGAGGCGGCCTCGCGGCCGTCGCGGATGGCCCAGACGACGAGCGAGGCGCCGCGGACGATGTCGCCGGCGGCGAACACACCGGGAAGGGCCGTCATCATCGACCGCCAGTCGATCCTGACGGTGCCCCAGCGGCTGACCGGCAGATCCGGCTCGCCGAAGAGGCCGGCCAGATCCTCGGGATCGAAGCCGAGGGCGGCGATGACGAGATCGGCCGGGCGCTCGAATGTCGATCCCTCGATGGGCTCCGGCGTCTGGCGGCCGGTGGCGTCGGGCGCGCCGAGCCGCATCCGGTAGGCGCGCACCGCCCGCACCCGGCCGTCGCCGAGGAAGGCCTCAGGAGCCGCGAGCCAGACGAACTCGACGCCCTCCTCCTCGGCATGGCCGACCTCGCGCGCCGAGCCCGGCATGTTGGCGCGGTCGCGGCGGTAGAGGCAGCTCACCGAGCTGGCCCCCTGGCGGACGGCGGTGCGCACGCAATCCATGGCGGTGTCGCCGCCGCCGACCACGACCACGTGCTTGCCCCTGGCGTCGAGCGTGCCGTCGTCGAAGGCCGGCACGGCATCGCCCAGCCCCTTGCGGTTGCTGGCGGTCAGGTAATCGAGGGCGGCGACCACGCCGTCCTGGCCGACGCCCGGCACGGCGAGTGCGCGCGCCTTGTAGACGCCGGTGGCGATCAGCACGGCGGCGTGGCGCCGGCGGAGCTCGGCGAAGCCCGGCGCGCCGGCCTCGCCGATGCCGGCGCCGAGCTGGAACTCGACGCCGCCCTGGCGGAGCAGGTCGGCGCGGCGCTCGACGATCGGCTTCTCCAGCTTGAAGCCCGGAATGCCGTAGATCATGAGGCCGCCGATGCGGTCGTAACGGTCGTAGACGCGCACCTGCCAGCCCTCGCGCCGCAGCTCCTCGGCGGCGGCGAGCCCGGCCGGGCCGGCGCCGATGATGCCCACGCTCTCCCGGCGCTCGTGCGGCGGGCGCACCGGCTTGATCCAGCCCATGTCGAAGGCGGTGTCGGTGATGTGCTTCTCGATGGCGCCGATGGTGACCGTGCCGTGGCCGGCCTGCTCGATCACGCAATTGCCCTCGCAGAGCCGGTCCTGGGGGCAGATGCGGCCGCAGATCTCGGGCAGGTTGTTAGTCGCCGAGGCGAGCTCGTGCGCCTCCTCGAGTCGGCCCTCGGCGGTCAGCCGCAGCCAGTCCGGGATGTTGTTGTGGAGGGGACAGTGGACCTGGCAGAAGGGAATGCCGCACTGCTCGCAGCGCGCCGCCTGCTCGGCGGCGTGCGCCTCGTCGAAGCGGTCGTAGATCTCGGCGAAGTCCCTGTTGCGTTCGTCGCCGGCGCGCTTCTTCGGCATGGCCTTCGGCACGTCGGTGAAACGCATCATCCGGGCGGGCATGGCACACCTCCTGATCGTCTGTTCGCCGGGTCTGCCGGTCGCCGCGTCCTCGGCCACGTCGCTGGCCGACCGGAGGATCGAAGCGGGAATCGGGGCCGGTGGCGGACCGGCACGCCTTGCGAGATCGGCCGCAGGGCATGAGCCGGGCGACCTGGATCGGGCGCGCGATGCGACCGCCGATGCTCGCGGCGGGCGGCGTTATAACATGCCCGAAGCATGCGTCCAGCCTTGCCTGTCGATTCAGTCTCGATTCAGGACCACTTTTTTTGTCTTGATCCGAGCCGATGTGCAACGGCGATGGTTCTCATGGCCTCATGCGCCGTATAGTCCTTTAACGAGACTATCCGTCAGGCGAGCCGGACCCGGGGCAATCGCCGCCTGTAGGGGGTGAGGTAGCGGGGCACGATCGCCTCGAACGGCGTCGGCTCGATGCCGAGGTCGGCGAGCCCGAGCGCCTTCGGGTCGACCACGTTGTCGGTCTCGAGCATCCGGATCTGGTCCCGGGTCAAGGGCGGCGTGGGCAGGTATTCGAGGAAACGGGCCTGCAGGTGGGCGAGCTTCGCCGGCAGCGGCAGCAGGAGCCGACGGCGATGCAGGACCTCGAGCATGTAGCGCAGGAGCTCCTCGAAGCTCGCCACCCTGGGCCCGCCCAGCTCGAACGTCTTGCCCCGGCCGACATCGCTCGTGAGGCAGGTCGTGATCGCCTCGGCGACGTCGCCGACATAGACCGGCTGGAAGCGGGTCCGGCCTCCCTCGATCAGCGGCAGGGCCGGCGAGAGCATGCTCATCCGCGCGAAGCGGCTGAAAAACCCGTCGCCCGGCCCGAAGACGATGCTCGGGCGGAGGATCGTGGCATCGGGGAAGGCGCGGCGCACCGCCGCCTCGCCCTCTCCCTTGCTCCGGGCGTAAAGGGCGGGGCCCTGCGGATCGGCGCCGATCGCCGAGAGATGGACGAGGCGGCGCGTGCCGGCGGCCGCGGCGGCACCGGCCACCGTGCCGGCGAAATCGCGATGGTACCGCATGAAGTCGCCGGGGCGACGCTCGTGCAGGATGCCGACCAGATTGACCACGCCGACGGCGCCGTGCACCAGCCGGGCCACGCTCTCGGGATCGTCGCTGTAGGGCAGGAGCGCGATCTGCCCGACATCGCCCATGGGCTTCAGGAAGCCGCCGTGATCCGGATCGCGCGAGGGCACGCGCAGGGCGGCGCCGAGCTGCGCCAAGCACCGGATGACCTGACGGCCGATGAAGCCGGTGCCGCCGAAGACCGTGACGACTTGGTTGCGCATGAGAAGGTCCTCCTTGGAGAAGCCCGGATGGCGGCGCCATCGAGGGTCCGGCGATGTCGCGAACGTGTTGTCGGCAATGCCGGCGCTCTCCGCAAGATGCGCCGAGCGCGCAGCCTCGGGCCGGAGCGGCGGCCGCGCGGGGCGAGCTTGACGTCGCGCCCAAACATTCATAGATGCAGCGCCCATGCCCAGGTGGCGGAACTGGTAGACGCGCTAGCTTCAGGTGCTAGTGACCTTCTGGTCGTGGAGGTTCGAGTCCTCTCCTGGGCACCAACGGTGTTAACCCCGCCTTTACCGCAGCCGTTGCATAAGGTGCGGCGGTTGCCGGACCCGAGCGCGCCGCGCGTGACCCGGCAGCCGGTCGGCCAGAAAGCGGTGGTTGTTCTGCGATGCGTGTCAGCCTTCATGTCGACGATCTGCCGAAGGGGCTCGAGCTCGGGCCGGTCCTCGCGGTCGACACCGAGACGATGGGCCTCCTGCCGCATCGCGACCGGCTCTGCGTGGTCCAGCTCTCCGCCGGCGACGGCGCCGCCCATCTCGTTCAGCTGACCGCCGGCACGGCGCCCCGCCTCGCCGCCGTCCTCGCCGACCCGGAGCGGCTCAAGCTCTTCCATTTCGCCCGCTTCGACGTGGCCGTGCTGCGCCACCGTCTGGGCGTCGAGGCGAGGCCGCTCTACTGCACCAAGATCGCCTCGCGCCTGGCGCGGACCTACACGGACCGGCACGGTCTCAAGGATCTGTGCCGCGAGCTTCTGGGCATCGAGCTCTCCAAGGCGGAGCAGAGCTCTGACTGGGGCGCGCCCGTCCTGAGCGAGGCGCAGCAGCGCTATGCGGCGCAGGACGTTCTTCATCTGCACGCGCTCAAGGAGCGGCTCGATGCGATGCTCGAGCGGGAGGGTCGCGCGGCGCTGGCCGCCGCCTGCTTCGATTTCCTTCCCACCCGTGCCGCCCTCGACCTCGCGGGCTGGGCCGAGACGGATGTCTTCGCGCATGGCTGAGCGGGCGCGGCCGGCGCGCGGCGTCGAGCCGCCCACGATTGACCGGCTCGCGGGCGGCGCCCATAGTCCCGCCACGTCGCGGGATCGGCTGGCACCGGCGGCGACGGGAGCGGGACCGGGGTCGCCGGCATCGGCCGGCCGGGCAACGGCCGTTCCGGTGACGGGGCGGCACACCGGTCGAAGCGGCAGGGAAGGAGCCACGGCGTGACCCAGCCTGTGGTGCGGAAGGCGCGGGCTTCGAGCGAGTCCGAAAGGCGCGAGCGGCCGGCGGAGAACGGCGCGGGGTCCGATTTGGCCGTGGTGGAGCACGGGCGGACCGTGCTGCGGACCGAGGCGCGGGCGATCGACGCCCTCGCCGACAGCCTCGGCGCACCCTTCTCGGCCGCGGTGGCGCTGATGGCCGGGCTCGGCGGTCGCGTGGTCTGCACCGGCATGGGCAAGAGCGGTCATGTCGCGCGCAAGATCGCCGCCACCCTGTCATCGACCGGCCGGCCGGCGATGTTCGTTCATCCGGCCGAGGCGAGCCACGGCGATCTCGGCATGATCACCACCGAGGATGCGGTCCTCGCCCTTTCCAATTCCGGCGAGACGGCGGAGCTGCGCGATCTCATTCTCTACACCCGTCGCTTCGCCATTCCGCTGATCGCCATGGTCGGTCGGGCGGAGAGCACGCTGGCCCGCGAGGCGGAGGTCGCGCTCGTCCTGCCGGGTCTGACCGAGGCCTGTCCCCTGGGGCTCGCGCCCACCACCTCGACGACGGCGATGCTGGCCCTGGGCGACGCCCTGGCGGTGGCGCTGCTCGAGCGGGCGGGCTTCACCCCGCAGCATTTCGCCGTGTTCCATCCCGGCGGCAAGCTCGGCAGCCAGCTCATGCGGGTCGAGCAGCTGATGCGCCGGGTGCCCGAGCTGCCGCTCGTGCCGGCGGACTGCCCGATGAGCGAGGCGCTCGTGGTGATGACCGAGAAATGTCTCGGCTGCGTCGGCGTCACCGATGGCGAAGGGAAGCTGCTCGGCATCGTCACCGACGGCGACATCCGCCGCCGCATGGGCGCCGATCTGCTCGGCCGCCGGGCCGGCGAGGTGATGACGCGGGGGGCACGGACGATCGCCCCGGACGCCCTCGCCGTCGAGGCGCTGGCGACCATGAACCGGCAGGCGATCACGGTGCTGTTCGTGCTCGAGGACGGCGTGCCGATCGGTGCCATCCATCTGCACGACTGCCTGCGCGCGGGCATCGCCTGATGCGACGGGCGCATCGAGGGATGGCGGATGCACGGCCGGGCGCCCGGCGGCGGGCGGCGCCTGCCCTTCTCGTCGCGGCCCTCTTGCTCGCCCTGCCCCTTTTCGCCCTGGCCCAGGAGGGAGCACCCGCCGCGGGCGGAAGCGGCCTCGGTGCCCACGACACCAGCCAGCCGATCGAGATCACGGCGGACCGGCTGACCGTCCAGCAGGCGGAAGGGCGGGCCACCTTCGAGGGCAATGTGGTGGCCGAGCAGGGCGAGATGGCGCTGAGCGCCGCCAAGGTCGTCGTCTTCTACGAGCTCGGCGAGAACGAAGCGACACCGCAGCAGGCGATCCGGCGGATCGAGGTCGAGGGCGACGTGCGGATCACCACGCCGACCGAGACCGCGACCGGCGACGAGGGCTACTACGATGTGGCGGGCGGCGAGATCGTGCTCCGCGGCAATGTGGTCCTGACCCGGGAGGCCAACGTCATCAGGGGCGATCGGCTGCAGATCGACGTGAACCGGCAGATCGCCACGATGAGCACCACCGATTCGGCGACCGGGCGGGTGCGCGCCCTGTTCCAGCCGGCCGCAGGCAAATAGGAGCCTATCGAAAGGATGCCCACGGCCCGCACGCGCCAGCCCCTGCTCCGGGCGGGGGAAGCGAAGGCGAAGCGACCGGTCCGCCGCGGCGGGCGGGCATCGTCGGCATCGCCTCCTTTGGCTTCGAGCCATGGCCGGGGCACCCTTCGGCTCGCCGGGGACCGGGCGTGGACGGCGTCTCGCCGGCTCGACGATGCCCCGGCATCGGCATGGCTTCTGCCTCGCCCGGACGGCGGGGGCCTCGCTCGTCCCGGGGTGACGGGGGCGATGCACGTTTTCCGGGCGGGCGGCTAGCGCATGGCGACGGAGCTCGACATACCGCCACGGCCGCGGCCGCCGTCAGCCCGCAAGAGCGGTCCGCTGGCCCGGGGCCTCGCGGCCAGGCTCGCGGCGGACGTGGACCGTGCCGGCGTCGGAGGCCTGCCGGCCGGCCGGCTCGAGGCGATCGGGCTGATGAAGGCGTATGGCGGCCGCGTCGTGCTTCGCGATGTCAGCTTTCGCATCGCACCCGGCGAGGCGGTCGGGCTGCTCGGCCCGAACGGAGCCGGCAAGACCACGAGCTTCTACATGGTGACCGGCCTCGTTGCCGTCGATGGCGGGCGCATCCTCCTCGATTCGGTCGATGTCACCGGCCTGCCGATGCACCGGCGCGCCCGGCTCGGCATCGGCTACCTGCCGCAGGAGGCCTCGATCTTCCGCGGCCTCACCGTTGCCGGTAACATCCAGGCGGTGCTCGAGGTGGCGGTGCCCGAGAAGGCGCTCCGGCGGCAGCGGCTCGAGGCGCTGCTCGACGAGTTCGGCCTCGCCCATCTGAGGAACGCGCCGGCGACCACGCTCTCGGGCGGCGAGCGGCGACGCTGCGAGATCGCCCGCGCCCTGGCCTCGGATCCCGGCTACATCCTGCTCGACGAGCCTTTGGCCGGCATCGACCCCCTGAACGTCGCCGAGATCCGCCATCTCGTCGGCCACCTCAAGACCCGCGGCATCGGCGTGCTGATCACCGACCACAATGTCCGCGACACGCTCGACATCATCGATCGCGCCTACATCCTCGCCGACGGCGTGGTCATCAAGGAAGGCACGCCGGCCGAGATCGTCGCCGATCCCGCGGTCCGCCGCGTCTATCTCGGCGACAGCTTCGAGCGGTGAGCGGGTGATGCCGGGGTTCGGGCCCATCTTCGAGACGGCGGGCGTCCACGCTCCGGCTCCCGCCCCGTCCGGCCGGCGGAGCTGAGGCCATGACGCTCGGCCTTCGTCTCGATGTCCGGCAGAGCCAGAGCCTCGTCCTGACGCCGCAATTGCAGCAGGCGATCCGCCTCCTGCAGCTCTCGGGGCCGGATCTCATCGGCACGCTCCGGCGCGAGGCCGAGGCCAATCCCTTCCTCGAGATCGCCGAGACGGCGACCCTGCCGAAGACGGTCGCGGCGCCGCCGGCGGAGCGGGTGGCGGGCGGACCGGAAGGGGACGGGGCGGGCGACTGGGACCAGCCGCGCCCACCCCGCGCCCTCGATCGGCAATTGCGCGGCCCGCGCCGCGATCCACACGCGACGGGCGAGGTTCCGCCCGAGAGGCGCCTGCAGACCCTGCCGTCGCTGCGCGAGGCGTTGCGCCGGCAGATCGGCATGCTCGAGGCCGACCCCCTGCTGCGTCGCCTCGCCCTCGAGCTCTGCGACTGGATCGACGACGACGGCTACCTGCGCGAGCCCGATGCCGTGGTCGCCGAGCGGTCGAAAGCGACGGTCGAGCAGGTCGCCGCCGCCCGGGCCATCCTGCAGCGCCTGGAGCCCGCCGGCATCGGCGGCCGGGATCTCGCCGAGTGCCTGGCCTTGCAGCTCGCCGAGCGCGACCGGCTCGATCCGGCGATGCGCCGCCTGCTCGACAACCTGCCGCTCCTCGCCCGCGCCGACTGGCCGGCGCTGCAGCGGCTCTGCGGGGTCGACCGCGAGGATCTGGAGGAGATGGTGGCGGAGATCAGGGCACTCGACCCGCGCCCCGGCCGAAGCTTCCCGAGCGGGCCCGAGGTGACCCTTCTGCCCGACATCGTCGTCTACGCCACCGGCCCCGATCTCTGGCGGATCGAGCTCAACCCCGAGGCCCTGCCGCGGCTGGTCGTCGACGGCGACTACCATGCCGAGCTGACCCGCTCCGGCCTCGACCTCCGCGCGCGGGAGTTCGTCGGCGAGCGCTTCCAGAGCGCTGCCTGGCTGGCCCGCGCCCTCGACCAGCGCTCGCGCACCATCCTCAAGGTCGGCCGCGCCATCTTCGCCCGCCAGCGGGCCTTTCTCGACGACGGTCCGAGAGCGCTCAAGCCTCTGGTGCTGCGCGACATCGCCGCTGCCACGGGGCTGCACGAGAGCACCGTGAGCCGCGCCACCGCCGAGAAATACGCCGCCACCCCGCACGGCACCTTTCCGCTCAAGTTCTTCTTCCCGACCGCCATTCCCGGCACCGGCGGCGGGGCGGAGCACAGTGCCGAGGCCATCCGCCTGCGGATCCGGCAGATGATCCGGGAGGAGGACCCGGCGGCGGTGCTCTCCGACGACCAGATCGTCAGCCGGCTCGAGGCGGACGGCATCGCCATAGCCCGGCGCACCGTGGCCAAGTACCGGGATTCGCTCGGCATCGCCTCCTCGGCCCAGCGCCGTCGCAGCAAGGCCCTGGTCCGGTGACGCGCCCGCATCCGGCACGAGCCGCGCGGCGTTCGGACCTGCGGCAAAACGGCACCCGCCCCGCCTCGCGACGGGCGCCGGGCGTTCGTGCTATCATCGGGGTTGGTTCGTGGAAGCCGAGGGGTCCGTCACCGATCGCGCGCATCGGTGCGGCAGGTCGGCATTGGCCCCGCCTGCCCCAAGCCGGTGCCCACCCGTCCCGATGCGGGGACCGGACAGCCGCCAGATCCCGCCAACACGTCTCGCCAACAGTCCTCGCCAACCGCCCTCGAAAGCATTGCGATGATCGAGCTCTCCGATCTGCTGGCGCCCGGCTCGGTGGTCCTCGACCTCAAGGCGGGCAGCAAGCGCCAGGTGCTGCGCGTCCTCGCCGACCGGGTCGCGGCCGGCGAGGGTCTGGAGCCCGCCAAGGTGCTCGACGCCCTGCTCGAGCGCGAGAAGCTCGGCACCACCGGCATCGGCGACGGGCTCGCCATACCGCATGCGAAGCTCGACGGCCTCGATCGACTGGTCGGCATGTTCGCCCGCCTCGACCCGCCCGTCGATTTCGAGGCCCTGGACGGCGAGCGGGTCGATCTGGTCTTTCTTCTCCTCGCCCCGACGGGTGCGGCGGCCGATCATCTGAAGGCGCTCGCCAGGGTCGCCCGGGTGTTCCGGGACGAGGCGCTGTGCCGGGCGCTGCGCGAGATCGAGGAGCCGAGCGGCGCCTTCGACCTCCTGACGGGGCGGCAGCGCCCGCGGGCGGCGTGACGCACGGCTGAACCGGCGGTGCCGCCGGTCCCTCAGGATCGCCCCGCCGCGGCGAGCGGGACGACCCGCCGGCCGGACCCGGGCGACGGCCGGACCGGGCAACGGCGATCGGCGCCCGGCGTCGGCGCCGCCGGCCGCCTCGGGACCTCGGCCCGCACCGCGGGGGGCTGGCACGTCGTGGTCCACGGCACGGCCGTTCGCTGGCGGGGGCGCGGCATCCTGCTGCGCGGCCCCTCGGGAATCGGCAAGAGCGACCTGGCGCTGCGGCTGATCGAGCGCGGTGCTTTGCTGGTCGCGGACGACCTCGTCCGGATCGAGCCCGGCGCCGACGGCCGGGCGGTCGCGCGGCCGGCGGGCGAGCCCGGCCTCATCGAGCTGCGCGGCCAGGGCATCTTCCGCCAGCCGGCGCTCGCCCGCGCCATTCTCGATCTCTGCCTCGACCTCGTCGAGCGCGAAGGCCTTGCCGCCGAGCGGTTGCCGGCGCCGGCCTTCGCCACGCTCGGCGACTGCCGGCTGCCGCTCCATCGGCTCGATCCCCTCGCCGCCTCGGCCACGGCACGGATCGCCGTGCTGCTTCTCGGGGAGCGCTCGGCTTGACGCCGGCGATTGGCGGTGCCGCGGGCGCCCACCGGCGCCTCGTGATCGTCACCGGCATGGCCGGGGCGGGCAGGACCAGTGCCTTGAAGATTCTCGAGGATCAGGGCTTCGAGGCGATCGACAACCTGCCGATCCCGCTGATCGAGCGCTTCGTCCGGCTCGAGGACGGGCTCGAGCGCGATCTCGCCATCGGCATCGACAGCCGCACCCGCGCCTTCGACCCGCGCCGGCTCGCCCGCCTGGTCGAGCGCCTCGGCCGCGCCAATTCCCGGGTCGCCGTGGTCCTCCTCTTCTGCGATTGCGACGACGAGGTCCTGCAGCGCCGCTTCACCGAGACCCGCCGCCGCCACCCGCTGGCCGCCGACCGGCCGGTGGGCGACGGCATCGCCGCCGAGCGGGCGCTCCTCGCCCCGCTTCGGGCGGCGGCCGGGCTCGTCATCGACACGACCCAGCTCAGCCTGCCCGAGCTCCACCGATTGCTGGCCGGCCGTTTCCGCGAGGCTCTCGACCCGCCCGGGCTGACGGTGAGCCTCGTCTCCTTCGCCTATCGGCGCGGCCTGCCGCGCGAGGCGGATCTCGTCTTCGACGTGCGTTTTCTCCAGAACCCGCATTATGTGAGGACGCTCAGGCCGCTCACCGGCCTCGATCCCGCCGTGCAGGCGCATATCCGGAACGATGCGGGGTTCGCGGCCTTCATGGAAAGGCTCGAGGACCTGCTGATACCGCTCCTGCCGCGCTACAGCGCCGAGGGCAAGAGCTATCTCACGATCGCCATAGGCTGCACGGGGGGCCAGCACCGCTCGGTTTTCGTGGCAACGCTTCTGGCCGACACTTTGCGTCGGACGGGATACGAGGTAAGCACCTTCCACCGCGAGCTGGCGCCACCGGGCGAGACGCCGCCGGGCGGCGGCGGGGCGGCGGCGAAGGGGTCCGAAGCGCCTGCATCGGAAGGCGCCGGCGAGGTGCCGGACGCAGGCTGAAGATCGACCGGCGATCGGGATAGGGCGGCGGAGGAAGATGATCGGCTTGGTACTGGTGACGCATGGCCGGCTGGCGGAGGAGTTCGCCCTGGCGATGCAGCACGTGGTCGGCCCGCAGACGCAGATCGCCACGATCAGCATCGGCGCCGAGGACGATATCGAGCAGCGCCGGCAGGATATCGTGGCGGCGGTCCAGGCCATGGACACCGGCAACGGCGTCATCATCCTCACCGACATGTTCGGCGGCACGCCCTCGAACCTCGCCATCTCGACGCTCGAGCGGCCGGGGGTCGAGGTGATCGCCGGGGTCAACCTGCCGATGCTGATCAAGCTCGCCGGCGTGCGCGACCAGGACGACCTCGCGGCGGCGGTCGAGGCGGCCCAGGATGCGGGGCGCAAGTACATCAACGTGGCGAGCCGCCTTCTGGCCCCCGGCAAGGCGCCCGCGGGTTGAGCGATGCGCGGCCGGAGGTCCTGCGGCGGCGCTGCACGATCGTCAACGCGCGCGGGCTGCACGCCCGCGCCGCCGCCAAGCTCGTGCGTCTCGCCGGTGAGCACGATGCGATGGTCATGGTCGAGAAGGACGGTGTCCAGGTGCCCGCGACCTCCATTCTCGGGCTGATGATGCTCGCGGCTGGCCGCGGCTCGGCGCTGGTGCTAGAAGCGCGCGGGCCCGGCGCCGAGGCGGCCCTGGCCGCCCTCGCCGGGCTGGTGGAGCGCGGCTTCGACGAGAAGGATTGAGCGTGGCTCCGGCCGCCGTTCGGAGCGTGCGGCGGGAGTGGACCGCCTCGACCGCCGTGGTGCCGCGTTCGAGCACCGCGGGTTCGACCGGGCCCTGGACAGACACCGGAAAGACGAGAGCAGATGAGTGAGTTCACCGACTACAAAGTGGCCGATATCGGCCTGGCGGGCTGGGGCCATCGCGAGATCGCGATCGCCGAGAAGGAGATGCCGGGCCTGATGGCGCTGCGCGAGGAGTACGGCGCCCGTCGGCCGCTCGAGGGAGCACGGATCGCCGGCTGCCTGCACATGACCATCCAGACCGCGGTCCTGATCCGCACCCTCGTGCATCTGGGCGCGACGGTCCGCTGGTCGTCCTGCAACATCTTCTCGACCCAGGACCATGCGGCGGCCGCCATCGCCGATCTCGGCATTCCCGTCTTCGCCTGGAAGGGCGAGACCGAGGAGGAGTACGAGTGGTGCATCGAGCAGACCATCGAGGGGCCGGACGGTTGGACGCCCAACATGATCCTCGATGACGGCGGCGATTTGACGCTGGTCATGCACGAGAAGCACGCCGACCTCATGGCCGAAGTCAAGGGCATCTCGGAGGAGACGACGACGGGCGTGCTCCGGCTCTACGAGATGGCGAAGAAGGGCCGGCTCAAGTGCCCCGCCATCAACGTCAACGACAGCGTCACGAAGTCGAAGTTCGACAACAAGTACGGCTGCCGCGAGAGCCTGGTCGACGGCATTCGCCGCGCCACCGACGTCATGATGGCCGGCAAGGTCGCGGTGGTCGCCGGCTACGGCGATGTCGGCAAGGGCTCGGCCGAGAGCCTCCGGCATGCGGGCGCGCGGGTCATGGTCACCGAGATCGACCCGATCTGCGCGCTCCAGGCGGCGATGGACGGCTACGAGGTGGTGACCATGGAGGACGCGGCGACCCGCGCCGACATTTTCGTCACCGCCACCGGCAACAAGGACATCATCACCCTCGACCACATGCGGGCGATGAAGGACGGTGCGATCGTCTGCAATATCGGTCATTTCGACAACGAGATCCGCGTCGCCGACCTGAAGAACCTCAAATGGACCGAGGTCAAGCCGCAGGTCGATCAGATCGAGTTCCCGGACGGCAGGCAGATCATCCTTCTGGCCAAGGGCCGGCTGGTCAATCTCGGCTGCGGCACCGGCCATCCGAGCTTCGTCATGAGCGCCTCCTTCACCAACCAGGTGCTGGCGCAGATCGAGCTCTGGACCAACACCGGCAGCTACGAGAACAAGGTCTACGTGCTGCCGAAGCATCTGGACGAGAAGGTGGCGGCCCTGCATCTGGACAAGCTCGGGGTCCAGCTCACCCGGCTCTCGGCCGAGCAGGCGGCCTATATCGGGGTGGCGCCGGAGGGTCCCTTCAAGGCCGAGCAGTACCGCTACTGACGCCCTTGGCGGATTTTCGTCACCGGCTCGCCTTCTCGACGCGCGACGCCACCCTCGCCTTCGCGCGTCGGCTGGCGGGCGTGCTTCGCGCCGGCGACACCCTGCTCTTCGAAGGCGAGCTCGGCTCCGGCAAGAGCGAGCTCGCCCGGGCGATGATCCGAGCGCTCGCCGGCGACGGGGTCGAGGTGCCGTCGCCGACCTACACGCTGGTGCAGCATTACGATGCGCCGGCCGGCGACATCCTCCATGCGGATCTCTACCGGCTGAACGGCGCCGACGAGGTGGTCGAGCTCGGTCTCGAGGAAGCCCTCGGACACGCCATCCTTCTGGTCGAATGGCCGGATCGGGCGGGGCCGGGCTGGTTTCCCACCGACAGCCTCCGGCTGCGGATCGAGACGCAGCCGGGCGAGGCGCGAATCCTGCGTCTCGAGGGTGACGCCGCATGGGCCGAGCGGCTGGCGCCCCTGCTCGCACAGGGCTAGAGTCCGCCTCATGGGCAGACTCACGACCATTCCGGCGGAGCGGCCGTTTCTCGGCAGCCTCGCCCGCACGCTTCTGCGGGAGCCGGCCGGGTCGCTCGCCGACCATCTGATCCTCCTGCCGTCCAGGCGGGCCTGCCTCGAGCTGCGGGACGTCTTCCTGGAGCTCTCGCCCGCGCCGGCGCTGCTCCTGCCCCGGCTGCAGCCGGTGGGCGAGGTCGATCTCGGCGACCTGCCGCTGCCCGTCCTGGCCCCGGATGCCGGTCTCGCCCTGCCGATCGACCCGCTGCGCCGTCGCCTCCTGCTCGCCCGCCTCGTGCAGGCCGCCGACCCCATGCCGCACGAGCAGGCGATCCGTCTCGCCACGGCCCTGGCCGAGCTTCTGGATATGGTGCAGACCGAGCGCGCCGATCTCGGCCGTCTCGAGACGCTGCTGCCGGACGAGCTCGCCGCGCACTGGCAGAGGGTGGTCCGGTTTCTCGGCCTCCTCGACGAGCTCTGGCCGAAGCAGCTGAAAGCCGAGGGCGCGAGCGATCCGGCGGCCTGGCGCAATGCCCGCCTCGAGGCCGCCGGGGCGGCCCTGGCGACCACGCCGCCCAAAGGCCCGGTGATCGCCGCCGGGATCACCGGCACGGTGCCGGCGGTGGCCGATCTTCTGGCGGCGGTGCTCGAGCTCGATCGCGGCACGGTCGTCCTGCCGGGCTTCGATCCCCTGATCGACGAGGCGAGCTACCTCGCGATCGGGCCGACGCACCCGTTTTACGCGTTCCGCCTGCTGCTCGATCGCCTGGGTCGCGGGCCGCTCGACGTGGAGCCCTGGCCGGATCCGGCGCCGGCACGGTCGCCGGCCGCGCGCACCGCGTTCATGGCCGAGATCATGCGGCCGGCGGCGACCGCCGAGGCCTGGCAGGACCTGCCGGCGCCGTCCGAGGCGGCCCTGGCGGGCCTGAAGATCGCCGAATGCGGCGGCCATGCCGAGGAGGCGCTGCTGGTGGCCCTGAAGCTTCGGGCGGTGCTCGAGGAGCCGGGGCGCCGGGCGGCGCTGGTGACCCCCGATCGTCAGCTCGCGCGAAGGGTGGCGGCCGAGCTCGGCCGCTGGCGGATCGAGGTCGACGACAGCGGCGGCGTGCCGCTCGACCAGACCCCGCCCGGCAGCTTCATCCTCCTCGCCGCCCACGCCATTCTGGGCGATGGCGGCCCCATTGCGCTGCTCGCCGCCCTGAAGCATCCCCTGGCCAGGGGGGGATTGCCGGCGGGCGGCCTGCGCCGCCTCGCGAGGCGCCTCGACCGCCACGTGCTGCGGGGCGCCCGCCCGGCGCGGGGCATCCAGCCGCTCCGCGACGCCGTGGCCGGCGGCACCCCAAGCTGGACCGAGGGCATGCGGGACTGGCTGGAGCGCTTCGCCGCCGCCATGGACCCCCTGCTCCTCGCAGCGGCGGCCGAGGGCCCGTTTCCGGCCCTGATCGAGGCGCATCTGGCGTTCGTCGAATGGCTCGCAGCCGACGAGACGGGCGATTTCGGCGAGCTCTGGGCGCGGGAGAGCGGCGAGGCGGCACAGGACTTCATCGCCCACCTGCTGGAGGCGGCCAGCGGCGAGCCGGCGCCGGCGTCGAGCGCCTATCCGGCCGTGCTCGCCGTCTTGATGGGTGCCGAGGCCGTGCGGCCCAGGGGCCGGGGCCACGAGCGGCTGATGATCCTGGGCCAGCTCGAGGCCCGGCTGGTCGAGACCGACACGTTGGTGATCGCCGGGCTCAACGAGGGCACCTGGCCGAGCGGCGGCGAGCCGGGACCGTGGCTGAACCGGAACCTCCGCCGGGCGCTCGGCCTGCCGCCGGTCGAGCTCTCGATCGGCATCGCCGCGCACGACCTCTTCATGGCGGCGGCCGCACCGGAGGTGCTTCTCACCCGGGCGCGCAAGGATCTGAACGGCAGCCCGACGGTGGCGTCGCGCTGGCTGCAACGCCTGGATGCGGTGACCAGGGCTGTGGGAAAGCGACGAAAGCTCGACCTCGATCCCGCATGGCAGGACTGGCAAAGGCGGCTGGATGCGCCCCTTGGAGCGATCACCCCCTGTCCGGCCCCCGCACCCTGCCCGCCCGTCGGGGTCCGGCCGCGCGAGCTCTGGGTCACCGATATCGAGCGGCTGATGCGCGATCCCTACAGCGTCTACGCGCGGCGCATTCTGCAGCTCGAGGAGCTCGAGCCGCTCGATGCCGATCCGGGCGCCAGCGATTACGGCCAGCTCATTCACGAGGTGCTCCAGAACTTCGTCCAGCTCTACCCCGAGGCGCTGCCGGACGAGCCCGAGGAGGAGCTGCTGAAGCTCGGTCTCGAGGCCTTCGCCCGGCTGGCGACACGACCCGAGGTCCAGACCCTCTGGTGGCCGCGCTTCCGGCTCGTGGCGAAATGGTTCATCGAGCGGGAACGAGAGCGACGCCAGCGGGTCGCGCGCATTCTGGTCGAGACCAGAGGCGCCCTCGCCGTCGATCCGGCCGGCCGCTTCACCATCCGCGCCCGGGCCGACCGGCTCGAGATCGGGCCCGGGGGCGAGATCGGCATCGGCGACTACAAGACCGGCACCGTGCCGAGTGCCGCGGACATCGAGCGTGGCCTCAGCCCCCAGCTGCCGCTCGAGGCCGCGATCGCCCAGGCCGGCGGCTTCGCCGATGCCAAGGGGGGGAAGGTCGCCGAGATCGCCTACTGGCCGGTCAAGCCGAGCCTCGAGCCGCGCGGGATACTGGTGCGTGGCGAGGGCGAGAAGCTGGCGACGCAGATCGAGCGCGCGCTCGATGGCGCAAGGCGGCTGCTCGCACTCTTCGACGACCCGAGAATGCCCTATTTCGCGGTGCCCCGACCCGAGATCGCACCCGCCTTCAACCCTTACGAGCATCTGGCGCGAATCAAGGAATGGCGGGGCGGCAGTGACTGAAGCGACCGAAAAATCCTCCCCGACCCCGACCGCCGAGCAGCGGCAGGCCGCCGATCCCGGCCGCTCGGTCTGGGTCACCGCCAATGCCGGCACCGGCAAGACGCGGGTCCTGACGAGCCGGGTGCTCCGCCTCCTGCTCGCCGGCAACGATCCCGAGGCGATTCTCTGCCTCACCTTCACGCGCGCCGCCGCGGCCGAGATGGCCGGGCGGATCGAGGCGGAGCTCGCGGCCTGGGCGACCGGGAAGGAGGGGGCGAAGCTCGCCCGGGATCTCGAGAGCCTGACCGGCGCGCCGGTCGATCAGGCCACCCTCGACCGCGCCCGCCGCCTCTTCGCCCAGGTGCTGGACCTGCCGAACGGGCTCTCGATCACGACCATCCACGCGTTCTGCCAGTCGCTCTTGCGCCGCTTTCCGCTGGAGGCGGGGATAGCGCCGCATTTCGAGGTGGTGGACGAGCGAACGGCGAGGGAGCGGCAGATCGAGGCCCGTCAGCAGGTGCTGGCCAGCCTCGATCTCGACCTGCAGCGGGCGATCGAGGAGGTGGCGCTGCTGCTCAGCGACGGCTCGCTGACCGAGGCGGTGGGCCAGATCCTGGCCTTGCGCGATCATCTTCAGGCGCTCGCCGACCGGCACGGCGGACCGGTGGGGGTGATCGAGGCGGTCCATGCCAGGCTCGGGGTCGACCCGCGGGACACGCCGGAGACGGTGATCGCCCGCGCCTGCCGGGCGGAGGAGGTGGACAGCCGCCATCTGGTGCGGGCGGCGGACGCCCTGATCGGCGGCACGGACGCCCAGCGCCGGAACGGCGAGACCATCCTGGCCTGGCTGAATGCCGCCGAGGGCGACCGGGCGCTGACCTTCGCGGCCTACCGGGCGGTCTTCCTGACCCAGAAGGACGAGCCCAGGGCCCAGCTCGTCCCGAGGAGCCTGGACGAGACGCTGGCCCGGGCGCTGACGAGCGAGCAGGCGCGGCTGGTGCGGGTGGGCGCGCTCCAGCGGGCGCTCGAGGTGGGACGCCGGACGCAGGCGATCCTGATCCTGGGCCACGCGGTGATCGACGCCTACGCCGCCGCCAAGCGGCAGGCCGCAGCCCTCGACTACGACGACCTGATCCAGCGCACGGCGGCCCTCCTCGCCGATCCGGGCAGGCGGGACTGGGTGCGCTTCAAGCTCGATGCGGGGCTCGATCATCTCCTGGTCGACGAGGCCCAGGACACGAGCCCGGCGCAGTGGTCGATCATCGAGGATCTGGTCGAGGAGTTCCATGCCGGCCTGGGTGCGCGGCAGGCCGAACGCACGCTCTTCGTGGTCGGCGACGAAAAGCAGTCGATCTTCAGCTTCCAGGGCGCCGATCTGGCGAGCTTCCGGGCCGTGCGCGAACGGTTGTCCAGGAGGTTCGAGGAGGCGGGCCGGCCGCTCGAGCCGAGCGTTCTCGACCTTTCCTTCCGCTCGGGCCCGGCCATCGTCGAGCTGGTCGAGGCGACGCTCGCCGATCCGGCCGTGCGCGGCGGGGTGCTCGCCGATCCGAAGCAGCCGGTGCGGCACCGGACCTTTCGCCGGAATGCCCGAAGCTCGGTCGAGCTCTGGCCGCTCGAGCGACCGGTCGAGCGGACGAAGCCGGCGGAGACCGGCTGGGTGCTGCCGACCGAACGTCACGACGCGGACGAGCCGGAGACCCGTCTCGCGCGGAGGATCGCCACGACCGTCAGGGGCTGGCTGGATGCCGGAGCCGTCCTGGAGGCGACCGGCCGCCCGGTCCGGCCGGCCGACATCCTGATCCTCCTGCAACGCCGCGGGGTGGCCCAGGAGCGGATCCTCAAGGCCCTGAAGGAAGAGGGCATTCCGGTCGCCGGTGCCGATCGGTTGAAGCTCACCCTGGCCATCGCCGTCGAGGATCTGGTGGCGCTCGGCAAGGCGCTTCTCCTGCCCGAGGACGATCTCAACCTCGCGGCGCTCCTGAAGAGCCCGCTTCTCGGGCTCGACGAGGACGATCTCTTCCGGCTCGCGCACGGCCGCGGCCAGGCCCGGCTCGTCGACCGGCTGCGCGATTGGGGCGAGCGGGGCGAAGCACCGTTCGCGGCCGCCTGGAAGCGCTTTTCCGGCTGGCTGGCGGCCGCGGATTTCATGCCGCCCTTCGAGCTCTTTGCGCGCATCCTCGGTCCCGAGGGTGGACGCCGGCGGCTGCTGCAGCGGCTCGGACCGGATGCCGCCGAGCCGATCGAGGCCTTTCTGGCCCAGGCGCTGACCTACGAGGACGGCCATCCGGCGTCGCTGCAGGGCTTCATCCACTGGCTCGGCCTGGAGAGCGGCCAGCTCAAGCGCGACCTCGAGCAGACGGCGGACGCGGTGCGGGTGATGACGGTGCACGGCTCGAAGGGGCTGGAGGCCCCCGTCGTCCTCGTCGCCGATGCCGGAGCCTATGCGCCTCCGGTCGGCCGCGACCGGCTGATCGTCGATCCGAGGACGGGCCTGCCGCTCTGGCGGGCGGCGAAGGGCCAGCGCGACCCGGTGAGCGAGGAGATCGTCGAGGAGCTCCAGCGGCGGGCGGAGGCCGAGCGCTGGCGGCTCTTCTACGTGGCGATCACCCGGGCCCAGGACCGGTTGATCGTCGCCGGCTGGGACGGTCGGACCGCTTCGGGTGCCGGGTCCTGGCACGAGGTGATCCTGCGGGCGATGCGGGCGATGCCGGATGTCGAGACGCTGGAGCAGGGCGGGCTGCGCCTGGTGCGCGGCGTGGCGCGTGTGGGGCCCGGTGCGGAGCCGCCCGCCGCAACGCCGCCGGCGGCACCGCCCGCCTGGCTCGGCCGGCCACCGCCGGCGGAGCCCCCGCGTCGCCGGCTCGTCCAGCCCTCGGCGGCGGAGGCGGCAGCAATGCCGGCGAGTTCGCCTTTGGCCGGTCGGGGCAAGGCCGCCAGGATCGTGGGTTCGGCCCTGCACCGCCTCCTGCACGAGGTCGCGGCATTGCCGGAGGGAGCGCGCGAGGCTTTCCTCGAGCGGCGGCTTTCGGCTTGGCCCGGGCTCGAGCCCGCCGCCCATGTCGAGCTGCAACGGCAGATCCTGGGCGTGCTGGCGCTGCCCGAGCTGGCACCGGCCTTCGCCCCCGGCAGTCGCTCGGAGCAGCCGATCATCGGTCGGGTCGGCGACATGGTGATCGCCGGCCAGATCGACCGCTTCGCCGTGACCCCGGATGCCGTGCTCCTCGTGGATTTCAAGTCCGGCCGCCTGCCACCGGCGACGGTCGACGCGGTGCCCGTGGCGTATCTTCGCCAGCTTTCGGCCTATGCCGCCCTGCTCGGCCGACTCCACCCGGGGAAGGCCTTGAGGGCGGGGCTCGTCTGGACGGCGGTGCCGGCGCTGATGCTCGTTCCGCCCGGCCTGCTCGACGCCCATGCGCCCGACGCCGCTTGACGCCATGCGGGACCTGATCCAAGACTCGGCACCCGCAGCGGTGCCGGAAGGCATCGACCCATAGCGACGGATACGCGCCATGAGTGTGCAGCAGACCAACGACGCTGATTTCAGCACCGATGTCCTCAAGTCCGCGACCCCTGTCGTCGTCGATTTCTGGGCCGAGTGGTGCGGCCCCTGCAAGATGATCGCCCCGCATCTCGAGGAGATGGCCAACGAGATGGGCGACAAGCTGAAGGTGGTGAAGGTCAATATCGACGATAATCCACTCACCCCCACCAAGTACGGCGTGCGGGGCATCCCGACGCTGATGCTGTTCAAGGACGGCGAGGTGGCGGCCACCAAGGTCGGCGCGGCACCGAAGACCAAGCTGGTGGAGTGGGTCGAGGAAAGCCTCTGACGCGGGGCTGATCCCCGGCCGTGATCGGCCTCGGGGCGGACCCGGAAGCGAGCGCCACGGCGGGCCCCGACCGGCTCGCCGCTTTTCTCGTCGAGCACCCGCTCGTTCGGGAAGTCGACGTCATCCTGCCCGATCTCGGCGGCATCCTTCGCGGCAAGCGCCTCGATTTGGGCGAGCTCGAGGCGGCACTCCGCGGCGAGGCCTTCTTCTCGAGCACGCTCTACGCCCTGGACACGACCGGCGCGAATGTCGACCGGAGCGGCCTCGTCTGGGAGGAGGGTGATGCCGACCGGCCGATCCGCCTCGACGGGCGGACCCTGGCCCCGGTGCCCTGGGCGCCGGCCCGGGCGCAGATCCTGGGTGGGCTCGCCGATTTCGACGGCCGGCCGTTCTTCGCCGATCCCCGCGCCCTGCTCGGCCGGGTGGCGGAGGATCTGGGCGCGCTCGGCCTTCGGCCAGTGGTCGCGCTCGAGCTCGAATTCTATCTGCTCGATCCCGAGCTCGACCGGGAAGGCCTGGTCCAGCTTCCGGCGAGCCCGAGGCTCGGCCGCCGGCCGCGCGAGGCGGAGGTCTATTCCTTCGACCGGCTCGGCGAGATCGAGCCCTTCCTCGAGCGTGTCGCCGCCGCCTGCGAGGCGCAGGACATCCCGGCCAAAGGGGTGATGGCCGAGTTCGCGCCCGGCCAGTTCGAGGTCAACCTGCGCCACGTGCGCGACCCGGTGCGCGCCGCCGACCATGCGCTGCTGCTCAAGCGCTGCGTCAAGGCTGCGGCGCTCGAATGCGGGTTTCGTGCCTGCTTCATGGCCAAGCCCTTCGCCGAAAGCAGCGGCAGCGGGCTGCACATCCATCTCAGCCTCGAGGACGGCGAGGGGCAAAACGTCCTGGCCGGCGGCGACAGGGGCGAGCGGGTCCTGCGCCACGCCATCTCGGGGCTGCAGCAGGTCATGGCGGAATCGATGCTGATCTTCGCCCCCAACGCCAACAGCTACCGCCGGCTGCAGCCGCTCTCCTACGCGCCCACGGCACCGAGCTGGGGGCTCAACAACCGCACGGTGGCGCTGCGCGTGCCGGCCGGTCCGCCGGCGGCCCGCCGGATCGAGCACCGGGCACCCGGGGCCGACGCCAATCCCTATCTCTCCACCGCCGCCATGCTCGCCGGCGTGCGGCACGGCCTCGAGCACGAGGGGGACCCCGGACCGCCCCTCACGGGCAATGCCTACGACAAGGCCCGCCGCGGCGTGCCGACCACCTGGCCGGAGGCGCTCCTCGCCTTCGAGCGCGGCAGCCTGCTCCGCCGCCATCTCGGGGAGCGGTTCTGCGCGCTCTACGCCGCCTGCCGGCGGGCCGAGCTCGAGCGTTTCGAGGCGCGGCCGACGCCGCTCGACTTCGAGTGGTACCTCTCGACGGTCTGAAGGATCAGGCGCTCCGGCGGGCGAGGGCCGCGGCCCGGATCGCCGAGAGCGACTGGCGCGGCGTGATCGCTTCCGGGTCCATGACGATCTCGATCAGGGCCGGCCGTCCGGCCCGAAGCGCCTGCTCGAAGGCGCCGGCGAAGTCGGCCGTGCGCTCCACCCGGATACCCAGGGCCCCATGCGCCTCGGCGAGCTTCACGAAATCCGGATTGTCGAGCTCCGTGCCCGAGATGCGCTCCGGGTACTCGCGCTCCTGGTGCATGCGGATCGTGCCGTACATGCCGTTGTCGAAGAGCAGGATGACGATGCCGAGGCGCTCGCGGCAGGCGGTGGCGAGCTCCTGTCCGGTCATCAGGAAGCAGCCGTCGCCGGCGAAGCAGACGACGGGCCGATCGGGGCAGGCGAGCTTGGCCGCGATCGCCGCCGGCAGGCCGTAGCCCATCGAGCCCGAGGTGGGGGCGAGCTGCGAGCGAAAGGCGCGATAGCTGTAGAACCGATTGCACCAGGCCGAGTAGTTGCCGGCGCCGTTGGTGACGATGGCCTCGGGTGGCAGGCTCTGGCGCAGATGCGCCATGATCTCCGGCACCTGCACATTGCCGGGGATGGCGACGGGCGCGATATGGGCCGAGTAGGAGGCGCGGCCCCGGGCGGTGCTTTCCGCCCAGGGTCGGCTCGCGATCGGCCCCCTGGCGAGCAGGGCCTCGAGGAAGGGTCCGGGGCTCGCCTGGACCAGAAGGTCCGGCTGGTAGACCCGGCCCAGCTCCTCCGGCCCGTTGAGCATCTGGATCATGCGCTGCCTTGGCCGCGGCAGGCCGAGCCGCGTGTAGCCATCGCTCGTCATCTCGCCGAGCCGGGCGCCGATGACGAGCAGGAGATCGGCCTCGTCGAGGCGGCGCAGGAGATCGGGATTGGCGCCGATGCCGATGTCGCCCATGTAGCAGCGGTGCGTGTTGTCGAGGTAGTCCTGGCGGCGGAAACCGACGGCGGTCGGCAGGTCGTTGGTCTCGACGAAGCGCCGGAGCGCCGCCACGGCATCCGCGTCCCAGCCGCCGCCGCCGAGGATCACGAGCGGCCGAGCGGCCTCGCCGAGCCAGGCCAGGGTCCGGTCGACCGCGGCGGGGTCCGGGAAAGCCCGGACAGGCGCCCAGGATCGACCGGGCGCCACCGCCACCTCGTCGGTCAGCATGTCCTCGGGCAGCGCCAGGACCACGGGTCCCGGCCGGCCGGTGGTGGCGGTCATGAAGGCCCGGTGCAGGTATTCCGGGATGCGGGCGGCATCCTCGATCTCGGCCACCCATTTGGCGATGCCGCCGAACATCTGCCGGTAATCGATCTCCTGGAAGGCCTCGCGGTCGCGCGCATCGCGGGCGATCTGGCCGACGAGCAGGATCATCGGCGTCGAATCCTGGCGCGCCACGTGGACGCCGGCGGAGGCATTGGTCGCTCCGGGTCCGCGCGTGACGAAGCAAATTCCGGGACGACCGGTGAGCTTGCCGTCCGCCTCCGCCATCATCGCGGCCCCGCCTTCCTGCCGGCAGACGATGAAGCGGATGTCGTTGCGGCCGTGGAGCGCGTCGAGCGCGGCGAGGTAGCTTTCGCCGGGCACCCCGAAGATCCGCTGCGCCCCGTGCAGCGCCAGCTCGTCGATGAGAATTTCGCCGCCGGAGCGTGTCGTTCCCGCCATCCCGTTCTCCCGTCGAGCCGAGGCACATCCCTCCTGCAGCACTTGCCCGGATCGGTCGGCCACTGCAAGCCCCGGCAAGACCGGCCGCCAGTGATGGGGGCCGGGGTGCGGCACAACCGGCGGGGCGAAAGTGGCGATCCGCGTTCGCTGATGGCGTGATCAAGCGGCTTTACAATTCGGTAACTTTGACGGCATATCCTCACGACTATCGACACCATCCGAGTGGGATCGCCGGCGGGACCGATGCCGGCACGAGTGGTCATGACGATGCACGGGCACCACATTCGCGATTTTCGGCGGGCGGCCGGCGCCGCTTTGGCCGATGCCTGCGCGCCGCTCGCTGACCGGGCTCTCTCGGCGCGGCTTCGACTTACCTGCCCCTGAGCCCGCCCGTCTCGGGAAGCGTGCGCTCAGGGGTCGAGCCGGAACCGCAACGTCAGCCACGCATGAGAGCCGCCGACATGAGCACCAACGAAACGACCAGCGACCGATCCGCCGCCCTGCGCGCCGCCGCCACCAGGGCCGCCCTGGGCGATCGCATCGTCATATTCGACACCACGCTGCGCGACGGCGAGCAGTCACCCGGCTGCTCGATGACCACGCCCGAGAAGATCCAGGTCGCGGATCTTCTGGAGAGCATGGGCGTCGACGTCATCGAGGCCGGTTTCCCGATCGCCTCGCCCGGCGATTTCGAGGCCGTCCGGGCCATCGCGGGGCGCGTCAGGGAAAGCGTGATCTGCGGCCTCGCCAGGGCCGCGCTCGGCGATATCGACCGTGCCGCGGAAGCGCTCGAGCCCGCGGCGCGGAAGCGCATCCACACCTTCATCGGCACCTCGCCCCTGCACCGCCAGTTCCAGCTGCAGCTCGACCAGGAGGAGGTGCACGAGCGCGTGAGGGCGAGCGTCGAGAGGGCGCGCGGCTACACCGACGATGTCGAGTGGAGTGCCATGGATGCCTCGCGCACGGAGCACGACTTCCTCTTTCGCTGCATCGAGACGGCTATCGATTGCGGTGCCACGACCATCAATATTCCGGACACGGTGGGCTACGCCTATCCCGAGGAGTTCGCGGACCTGATCCGGCTGATCCAGAATGCGGTGCCGAACATCGACAAGGCGGTGCTGTCGGTGCATTGCCACAACGATCTGGGCCTCGCCGTCGCCAACAGCCTGCGCGCCGTGCAGGCCGGCGCCCGCCAGATCGAATGCACGATCAACGGCATCGGCGAGCGGGCCGGCAATTGCGCGCTCGAGGAGGTGGTGATGGCGGTGCGCACCCGCCCCGACCAGCTGCCTTTCGCGAGCCGTGTCGACACCACGAAGATCATGCAGGCCTCGCGGCTGATCTCGGCGATCACCGGCTTCAGCGTCCAGCCGAACAAGGCGATCGTCGGCGCCAACGCCTTCGCCCACGAGAGCGGCATCCATCAGGACGGCATGCTGAAGAACGCCCAGACCTACGAGATCATGCGTCCCGAGGACATCGGCCTCGTCAAGTCGAGCCTGGTGATGGGCAAGCATTCCGGCCGGCACGCCTTCAAGACCAAGCTGAAGGAGCTGGGCTACGAGCTGGGCGACAATGCCCTCGAGGATGCGTTCGTGCGCTTCAAGGCGCTGGCCGACAAGAAGAAGGAGATCTTCGACGAGGATCTGGTGGCCCTGGTCGACGACGAGATCGCGACGGGCGACCAGACCATCCGCTTCGTTCGCCTGCTCGTGCGCTGCGGCTCGGAGATCAAGCCCGAGGCCGCGTTGACGCTGACGATCGATGGCGTCGAGCGATCGGCCGAAGCGACCGGCGACGGCCCGGTCGACGCGACCTTCAACGCGATCAAGGCGCTCTACCCGCATCAGGCGCAGCTGCCGCTCTTCCAGATCCACGCGGTGACCGAAGGCACCGACGCCCAGGCGATCGTCACCGTCAGGCTCGAGGAGAACGGCCGATCGGTCAACGGCCAGTCGGCCGACACCGACACGCTGGTCGCCTCGGCGCGCGCCTATATCGCCGCCCTGAACAAGCTCCTGACCAAGCGCGGCCGCCACGCGCCGGCCGCTCTTTCGGCGTGAGGCGCGAGGACGGCGTGCAACCGGCGGGCCCGCCCCGGCGCCCATTCTGGAATCCCGGCATCCCGGCCCGCCTCTCGCCGTCCTGCCCACGCCATCCTCGCCAATGGAGGCGCCTCGGCGCCTCCGTCTTCTGCCGCGGCCCGGATCGCAGCCCCAGAGCCCGGTTCGGCAGGGGTGTGGCCGGCGCCCTGCCCGCCTCGCCATCGCCGACCACGGAGCGGACCCCGCACACATGTTCTCGCGCCTTCTCGGTCTATTCTCAGCCGATCTCGCCATCGACCTCGGCACGGCCAACACGCTCGTCTACATGAAGGGCCGCGGCATCGTCCTGAACGAGCCGTCGGTCGTCGCCATCGCCACCATGAAGGGCAGGAAGCAGGTGCTCGCGGTGGGCCTCGAGGCCAAGGAGATGGTCGGCCGCACGCCCGGCAACATCGAGGCGATCCGCCCCTTGCGCGACGGCGTCATCGCCGATTTCGAGGTCGCCGAGGAGATGATCAAGCATTTCATCCGGAAGGTGAACAACCGGCGCGGCTTCGCCAGCCCGCAGGTCATCATCTGCGTGCCCTCGGGCTCGACCGCGGTCGAGCGGCGCGCCATCCAGGAGGCGGCGGAGGCGGCCGGCGCGAGGCGTGTGCACCTGATCGAGGAGCCGATGGCGGCGGCGATCGGCGCGGGCCTGCCGGTCACCGAGCCCACCGGCTCGATGGTCGTCGACATCGGCGGCGGCACCACCGAGGTGGCGATCCTCTCTCTCGGCGGCATCGTCTACGCCCGCTCGATCCGGGTCGGCGGCAACAAGATGGACGAATCGATCATCAACTACGTGCGCCGCAACCACAGCCTCCTGATCGGCGAGGCGACGGCCGAGAACATCAAGAAGCGGATCGGATCGGCCTGCCTGCCCGAGGACGGCAATGGCGAGGTCATGGAGATCAAGGGCCGCGACCTCATGAACGGCGTACCCAAGGAGATCGTCATCAGCCAGCGGCAGATCGCCGAGAGCCTGGCGGAGCCGGTCAACGCGATCATCGAGGCGGTCAAGGTGGCGCTCGAGCACACGGCACCCGAGCTCTCCGCCGACATCGTCGACAAGGGCATCGTGCTCACCGGCGGCGGCTCGCTGCTCGGCAATCTCGACTTCGTCCTGCGCCATTCGACCGGCCTGCCGGTGAGCCAAGCGGACGAGCCGCTCAACTGCGTCGCCCTCGGCACCGGCCGCTGCCTCGACGACATGAAGGGGCTCAAGCACGTGCTGCACACCGCCTATTGAGCGAAAGTCGAGCCATGCCGTTAACCTTTTGTTGCAGGTGGGTGACATAGAGTTGCGGCACCACGGAAGGGTCGATGCCATGTTGCGGCGGAGGGCCGCTGCCGTGCTAATGTACCGTCCGTCAATGCAGCCTGCGGCAGGACAGTGAAGATCGCCATCGACCGCTTCGTCCAGCTCGGATCGGCGCTCCGCGCCGCCGGCGAGCGCCCGGTCCTGGTCGCCGCCATCGGTGTGGCGCTGCTGCTCCTGGCGCTCGCCCGGCTCGACGTGCGTGTTGTCGAGGTGGTGGCCGACGGCATCGCCGACCGCATGCTGCCGGCGGTCGCCCTGGTGCGCGAGCCCATTGCCCTGACCCGCCGCCTGGGCGATCAGATCGGCGCCCTGCTCGCGGTGCGCGCCGAGAACGAGCGGCTGCGCGCCGAGAATCGCCGGCTGCTCGAATGGCAGTCGCGCGCGGTCTGGCTCACCGTCGAGAACCGGTCCTTGCGGACCATGCTCGACATGCCGACGGCGGTGCCCGACGCCCGTTGGACCACGGCCCGCATCGTCGCCGATTCGGCCGGGCCTTTCGTCCATACCCGCCTGATCGACGCCGGCAGCGACCACGCCATCGAGGTCGGCATGGCGGTGCTGGCGCCGCAAGGCATGATCGGCCGGATCATCGACGTCGGCGCCCGCTCCTCGCGCGTCCTCCTGCTCACCGACTTCAACTCGAAATTGCCGGTGATCGTCGAGCGGTCGGGCGACCAGGCGCTGCTCGCCGGCGACAACACCTCCGAGCCCAAGCTCCAGTTCCTGCCCATGAATCCGCGCTTCTCGATCGGCGACCGGGTGATGACCTCGGGCAAGGGCGGCGTCCTGCCGGCGGGATTGATGATCGGCGAGATCGCGCGGATCGACGGCAGCCGGGTGGCGGTCCGCACCTTCGTCGACTGGCCGGCGGTCGATTTCGTCTCGGTCCTGAGACACGCCCCGCTGCCGCCGCCGGAGAGCGGGGTGGAGCCCGCCTCGCCGGAGCCCGAGCCGGCGCCGGCGCTCGCCGACCAGCGGGGATCGAGCCCGCGGGAAACCGGGCGGCACGGTGCCGTGGCCTGGCCGGTCGGCGGATGAGCATTCGCGGACCAGGCGGGCTCGGTGAGATCGGGGTCGCGGCGAGCGGCCGGCCGGGTGACCTCGCCCGTGCCGCCCTGCCCTTCGTCTCGGTTTTCCTGTTGATCTGCATCGACCTCGCACCCTTGCCGAGTGCGGCACCCACCACCATCGCCCCGCTTCTCAGCCTTGCCGGCATCTTCTACTGGACGGTGCAGCGCCCCGACCTGCTCGGCAACGGCCTGATCCTGATCCTGACGCTGCTTCTCGACGCCGCCGCCGGCATGCCGCTCGGGCTCACCGCCCTCGCCCTCTTCGCCACGCGGCTGGCGCTCCTGGCTCCCCGGCGCTTCCTCTCCGGCCGCTCGTTCGGCGTGCTCTGGGCCTGCTTCTGCCTCGTGGCCCTCCTGCTGCTCGGCCTGCGCTGGCTGATAGCCTGCCTCTTCTGGCAGGCCGCCCTGCCGCTGCGTCCGGTGCTCTTCGAGATGCTGCTCACCATCGCCGCCTATCCGCTGGTCAGCCTCGTGCTCGCCATGCTCCTTCCCCTTCTGCCGAAGTCGAGCCATGCAGCACCACGCGGCTGACCGCACGCGCACCTTCACCCGCCGCGCCCTCGTCGTCGGTGCCGCCCAGATCGGCCTCTTCGGCCTTCTCGGCGCAAGGCTCTGGCACCTGCAGGTCGACGATGCGTCGCGCTACGCCCTGCTGGCCGAGGAGAATAGGGTCAACCAGCGGCTGATCGTGCCGCCGCGCGGCCGCATCTTCGATCGCGAGGGCCGCATCCTGGCGCGCAACGTGCCGAGCTACCGGCTGCGCATCATTCGCGAGAACACACCCGATCTGGCGCGAACCCTTCTCGATCTCGCCCGGCTGATCCCGTTGGACGAGGCGCAGATCGACGAGATCCTGAGCACCGCGCGCACGCAGCGCGCCTTCGTGCCGGTTCTGGTGCGCGAGGGGCTGAGCTGGGACGAGGTGACCACGGTCGCCGTGCGCAGCCCGCATCTGCCGGGCGTGGTCCTCGATTCCACCCTTCTTCGCGACTACCCGCAAGCCGAGGTCCTGGCCCATGTCCTCGGCTATGTCGGGCCGGTCAGCCCGGAGGAGCAGGCGGCGGACCCGGACCCGCTGATGCGGCTGCCGGAGTTCCGGGTCGGCAAGAACGGCATCGAGAAGTCGCACGACGCGCTCTTGCGCGGCGAAGCCGGCCGCAGCCGGATCGAGGTCAATGCCATCGGCCGCGAGATCCGCGAGCTCGATCGCGACGACGGGGTCGGCGGCACCGATATCCGGCTCTCGCTCGACGCCGAGCTGCAGGTCTTCTGCTTCGAGCGCCTGTCGAGCGAGCTCTCGGCCAGCGCTGTCGTCGTCGATGTCGACACCGGCGCCGTCCTGGCGCTCGCCTCGGTGCCGAGCTACGACCCCGCGGCCTTCACCGGCCGGCTGTCGCATCAGCAGTGGAAGGAATGGCGCGACAACCCGCGCACGCCCCTCGTCAACAAATGCATCCGCGGCCAGTATCCGCCCGGCTCCACCTTCAAGATGATGGTGGCGCTCGCCGCCCTCGAGGCGGGGCTGGTGACGCCCAGCTACGACGTCTTCTGCGGCGGCAGCGTCAGTCTCGGCAACTCGAAGTTCCATTGCTGGAAGAGCCATGGCCGGGTGGCGATGCACGAGGCGATCGCCCAGTCCTGCGATGTCTACTTCTACGATCTGGCACGGCGGGTTGGTGTCGACGGCATCGCCGCCATGGCCAAACGCTTCGGCCTGGGCGCCACGCTCGGCCTCGATCTTCCGGGCGAGCAGCCGGGCCTCGTGCCGACCAGCCAGTGGAAGCGCGAGACGCTGGGCGAGCCCTGGCAGAAGGGCGAGACCCTGGTGATCGGCATCGGCCAGGGCTACATGCTGGCGACACCCTTGCAGCTCGCCATCATGACCGCCCGTTTGTGCAATGGCGGTCGGGCCGTCACGCCCTGGTTCTACCGCGATCCCTCGACCCCGCCCGAGGCGGCCGGCTCGGTCGGCGTCTCGCAGGCGTCGCTCGACCACGTGCTCAAGGGCATGTCCATGGTCGTCAACAGCCAGCGCGGCACGGCCTACCGCCAGCGCCTGAAGCTCGACGGCGTGCAGATGGCGGGCAAGTCCGGCACCTCGCAGGTGCGCCGCATCACCCGGGCGGAGCGGGCCGCCAACCTGCACAAGCGCAAGGATCGCCCCTGGGAGCACCGCCACCATGCGCTGTTCGTCTGCTTCGCGCCGACCGACCGCCCGCGCTACGCGGTCGCCGTGATCGTCGAGCACGGTCAGAGCGGCAGCGGTGCCGCGGCACCGATCGCCCGGGACATCATGACCCGGGTGCTCGAGATCGCCCCGGGTGCGGCCACGGTCGCGGCCAGCCTTTGAGCGGCGGGGCAGGCTGACCCATGGCCGGCACGGCGCGCATCCGCCCCCAGGAGCTCCGCTTCGCCGAGAAGCTGGCCTCCCTCCACTGGCCGTTCGTCGCCCTGCTTCTGCTGATCGGCTGCATCGGCTATCTCGTCCTCTACTCCGCCGGTGGCGGGCATCATCAGCCCTGGGCCTGGCGCCACGGCGTGAGGCTCGCTTTCGGCCTTCTCGTCATGGTGACCGTGGCGCTCGTCGACATCCGCTTCTGGTACCGCTGGTCCTACGCGCTTTATGGCGCTGCACTCGTCATGCTGATCGGCGTCGAGATCCTCGGCGAGATCAACAAGGGAGCGCAGCGCTGGGTCGATCTCGGCTTCGTCCAGATCCAGCCTTCGGAGCTGATGAAGATCGGCCTCGTGCTCTGCCTCGCCCGCTATTTCCACAGTGCCTATCTCGACGAGGTCAAGCGGCCGCTCTATCTCCTGCCGCCCCTCCTGATGATCGGCCTGCCGGCGCTTCTCGTCCTCAAGCAGCCGGACCTCGGCACCAGCATCATGCTGCTGGCCGCAGGCGGTGCGATGCTCTTCGTCGCGGGCGTGCGGCTCTGGAAATTCGGCCTCGCCATCGCCGCCGTCGCCGGTGCGCTGCCGATCGCCTGGAGCAGCCTGCACGACTACCAGCGCCAGCGCGTCATGACCTTTCTCGATCCCGAGACCGACCCTCTGGGTGCCGGCTACCACATCATCCAGAGCAAGATCGCGCTCGGCTCGGGCGGTTTCTGGGGCAAGGGCTTTCTCATGGGCAGCCAGGCCCAGCTCAGCTTCCTGCCCGAGAAGCAGACCGACTTCGCCTTCACCATGCTCGCCGAGGAGACGGGCTTCGTCGGCGCCATGATCGTGCTCCTGCTCTACCTCGCCGTCGTGGCGCTGTCGCTCGGCGTCGCCCTGCGGGCGACGCACCAGTTCGGCCGGCTCCTGGCGATGGGCATCGGCGTCAATTTCTTTCTCTACGTGGTGATCAATGTCGCCATGGTGACCGGCCTCATTCCGGTGGTCGGCGTGCCCCTGCCGATGATCTCGTATGGCGGCACGGCGATGCTCACGACGCTGGTCGGCTTCGGGCTCCTGCTGTCGGTCGACGTGCACCACACGACCAACATACCGCGCTTTCCGACCGATCTCTGACGCAACCGCCGGCCCGAGCGCCAGGAGCGCGGCGGCTGGTGCGGGCGGAAGGGGTCGAACCTCCGACACCGGCGGTGTAAACGCCGTGCTCTACCGCTGAGCTACGCCCGCGACCGCAAGACCATAGGAACGGCGGCAGCGCCCGGCAAGATCCGGTCGAGGCAGCTCAATATGGCTCTGTGCGGCTCAGTGCGGCTCAGTGCAGCCCGCCGCCCTCGGGCCCGGCCGCCGTCCCGTGGTCGATGGTGGAGCGGCCGCAGGCGGCGATCCGCCTGACGCCGATGATCCGCTCCACGTCCGGTCGGCGCGCATGGCTGAGGCACATCGCGTCCGGGAGCGCCACCACCACCTCGAAGCCATCCTCGAGGCAGAGCACGAGCCTGACCATGGCTCCCTTGCCGCCGTCCGAGAGATGCGGCCGCAGCCGCCCGATCGCGGCGGTGTCGCTGAGCTCGATCTCGACCAGCTCGCCACGCCCGGCGGCCACGTCGTCGAGCGGCGTCAGGCGCTGCGCCGCGAACCTGATCTCGTCGCCGTCGGCACGAACGTCGGCGGTGACCAGCAGAGCGTTGCCGATCTCCAGAAGGTCCCGGGAGCGCTCGAGAACATCCGCGAACAGCATGACCTCGAACTGCGCCGAGGTGTCGGAAATCTGCAGGAAGGCGAAGCGGCTGCGCTCGGTGCGCTTCTCCTTCCTGGCGACGATCACGCCGGCGAGCTCGACCACGGCCCCGTCATAGCGGCCAGGTGCCCCCAGCACCTGGGCGGCGGCGACGACGCCGCGCCGGCCGAGCGCCACGACATAGCCGTCGAGCGGGTGCGCCGAGAGGTAGACGCCGAGCACGTCGAACTCGTGGCCGAGCCGCTCTCCCAGGGGCCAGTCGTCGAGCGCGTCGAGGCGGGGTTCCGGCACATCATCGCCCTCCGCGCCGAAGAGCCCCGCCTGGGTGCTGTCCCTGGCCGCCGCCACCGCTCCGGCATGGGCGATGGCGAGATCCAGTGCGGCCATCGACGTCGCCCGGTTGGCGGCGAGCCCGTCCAAGGCACCGGCCTTGATCAGCGCCTCGAGCAGGCGCCGGTTGAAGCCCTTGCCGGCGAGCCGGGCAGTCAGGTCGCAGAGCCCCTTGAACGGGCCCCTCGCCTCGCGCTCGGCGCACAAGGCCTGCATGGCCGCCTGGCCCACGCCCTTGATGGCGGCGAGCGCGAAGCGCACGCCGCCCGCCGAGCCGTCTCTGGCAGATCCGGCCTCGACCGAGAAGACCGGCAGCGATGCGTTGACGTGCGGTGGCAGGAGGTCGATGCCGCGCTGCCGCATCTCGTGGCGGTAGGCGGCGAGCTTCTCCTGGTTCGCCATCTCCATGGTCATCACCGCCGCGTAGAACTCGAGCGGGTGGTTCGCCTTGAGATAGGCCGTGTGATAGGCGAGCAGCGCGTAGGCGGCCGCATGGCTCTTGTTGAAGCCGTAGGAGGCGAACTTGGCGACCGAATCGAAGATCACGTCGGCCATCTGGCGGCCGATGCCCCTGGCCGTGGCGCCCTCGACGAAGGTGGCGCGCTGCGCGTCCATCTCCGCCTTGATCTTCTTGCCCATGGCGCGGCGGAGGAGGTCGGCGCCGCCGAGCGTGTAGCCGGCGAGCTGCTTGGCGATCTCCATCACCTGCTCCTGGTAGATGATGACGCCGTTGGTCTCCTTCAGGATGGGCTCGAGCATGGGATGCAGGTATGCGGGCGCCTCGGTCCCGTGCTTGACGTTGATGTAGCGGGGAATGTTGTCCATGGGCCCCGGCCGGTAGAGCGAGACCATGGCGATGATGTCCTCGAAGCAGTCCGGCTTGAGCTTGCGGAGCGCATCCCGCATGCCGGCGGATTCGAGCTGGAACACGCCCGCCGTCTCGGCCCGGCTGAGGAGGGCGTAGGTCGCTGCATCGTCGAGGCCGAGGCTCGCCAGATCGAGCCTGGTGCCGCCGCGGTTCACGAGATTCTCGGCCATGCGCAGCATGGTCAGCGTGGTGAGGCCGAGGAAGTCGAACTTGACGAGGCCCGCCTTCTCCACGTCCTTCATGTTGAACTGGGTGACGGCGCTGCCGCTTCGCACATCGCAGGTGAGCGGCACCAGCTCGTCGAGTGGCCGGTCGCCGATCACCACGCCGGCGGCATGGGTCGAGGCGTGGCGCGGCAGGCCTTCGAGGGCGAGCGCTATCTCGATCATCCGGGCCACGGCGGGATCGCCGTCGCGTGCCTCGGCGAGACGCGGCTCCATCGCCACCGCCTCGGCCAGGGTCGGCGGGTTCGCGGGATTGAAGGGCACCAGCTTCGAGATCCGGTCGACGAGGCCGAACGGCAGGCCGAGCACTCGCCCGACGTCGCGCAGCGCCGCCCTTGCCTGCAGCTTGCCGAAGGTGATGATGTGGGCGACCCGGTCGGCGCCGTAGCGTCCCTCGACGTAGCGGATCACCTCGTCGCGGCGGTCCTGGCAGAAATCGATGTCGAAATCCGGCATCGAGACGCGCTCGGGATTGAGGAAGCGCTCGAAGAGGAGGCCGAAGCGCAGGGGATCGAGATCGGTGATCTCGAGCGACCAGGCGACGACCGAGCCGGCCCCGGAGCCGCGGCCGGGTCCCACCGGGATCTGCTGCTTCTTGGCCCAGCGGATGAAGTCCGAGACGATGAGGAAATAGCCCGGGAACTGCATCTGGACGATGATCTCGAGCTCGTATTCGAGACGCTCGCGATAGGGCGATGCGGCCTCGTCCCGGATGCCCAGCCGATCGAGGCGGTGATCCAGCCCGATCCGCGCCTGCGCCCGCAGCTCCTCGACCTCGTCCCGCCCGTCGAAGCCGGCGAAGGGCGGCAGGATGGGATCACGCGCCGGCGCCTGGAAGGCGCAGCGTCGGGCCACGAGCAGCGTGTTCTCGATGGCTTCGGGCAGGTCGGCGAAGAGCGCTTCCATCTCGTCCGCCGTCTTGAAGCGATAGTCGAGCGAGAATCGCCGGCGTTCCTCGTTGTCGACGTGCTGGCCCTCGGCGATGCAGATGAGCGCGTCGTGCGCCGCATGCATGGCCGCATCGAGAAAAAGGCAGTCATTGGTGGCGACGACGGGCAGGTTGCGGTCGAAGGCCAGATCGAGAAGCGCCGGCTCGACCAGCGTCTCCGACTCGAGGCCGTGGCGCTGCAGCTCGATGTAGAGACGTCCCTCGAAAGCCGTGGCCAGCCGGTCGAGGAGCTCGGCGGCGGCATCCTTGTCGTCGCGCTGCAGCAATCGGCCGAGAGGCCCGTCGGCGCCGCCGGTCAGGACGATCAGGCCTTCGTTCCGGCCCGAGAGCTGGTCCGCTGTCAGGCCCTTCTCGGCCGCTCCCTCGAAATGGAGGACACTCATCAGCTTCAAAAGGCTGCCGTAGCCGGCAGCGTTCTGGGCCAGCACGGGCAGCAGCGCCGGGCGCGGCTGGCGCTCGCGGCGGTGCGAGCGGTGGCCTCCGCCGGGAGCCAGCGGCAGGAGGGCGCCCATGATCGGCTGCACACCGGCGGCGAGAGCCGTGGCACAGAACGGCATCACGCCATAGAGGTTGGCATTGTCGGTGACCGCCACCGCCGGCATGCCGAGCTCGGCCGCTCGCTGGGCCAGGGCCTTGTGGCCGATGGCCCCTTCGAGCAGCGAGTAGGAGGTCCGGACCCGCAGATGGACGAAGGGAGCATGCGGCATCGGGGATCCCGGATCTTGTGGTGCGGCCCCTGTCCTACCGCATCATGCGGGCGTCGTGAACCTTTCGCCGGCGCACTTTGGAGCCGCTGCCGTCAGGCGGGCGCGGTGAGCCGGGTGCCGTCGGCGCGAAGGGCCCTTGGGGTTCCCGCCCAGGGGCGCAAGCGGCCATCGGCCAGCTCCAGGGTCCGGTCCATCGCCGCCGCGATGGCCGGGTTGTGGGTGGCGATGAAGGCCGCGGTTCCCGCCTCGCGCACCACCTCCAGCAGAAGGTCGAGGACGCGCGCCGAGGTCAGCGGATCGAGATTGCCGGTCGGCTCGTCGGCGAGCAGGAGGCCCGGCCGGTTGGCGAGGGCGCGCGCCATGGCGACCCGCTGCTGCTCGCCGCCCGAGAGGCGGCCCGGACGATGTCCGCCGCGCTCGGCGAGGCCGAGCCGGCCGAGCAGGTCGGCCGCGCGTGCCCGCGCCTCGGCCCCGCTCCGGCCCGCCAGAAGCTGCGGCAGCATGGCGTTCTCGAGGGCGGTGAAGTCGGCGAGGAGGTGGTGGAACTGGTAGACGAAGCCGATCCGGTTCCGCCGCAGCGCGGTGCGCTCGCGGTCGCCGAGCCGGCCGCAGGCCCGGCCGTCGATGAGGACCTCGCCGGCGCTCGGCCGCTCGAGCAGGGCCGCGATGTGGAGCAGCGTCGACTTGCCCGAGCCGGAGGGTCCGACCAGCGCCACGAGCTCGCCCGGGGCGAGGCTGAGATCGGCACCCCGGAGCACGGGCAGGGTCACCGCACCCTGGCGAAAGCGCCGCTCGATGCCCACGAGCGTCAGCACCGGCTCACTCATAGCGCAGCGCCTCCACCGGATCGAGGCGTGCCGCGCGCCACGCGGGGTAGAGGGTCGCGAGAAACGAGAGCCCGAGGCCCATCAGCACGACCCGGGTGACGTCATGGACGTCGATCTCGGCCGGCAGGCGCGAGAGGAAGCGGATCTCGGCGGACCAGAGCTCGGCTCCCGTCAGGCCCTCGAGGAAGAGGCGGATGGTGTCGATATTGAGCGCGAAGGCGATGCCGAGGCCGAAGCCGATGAGCGTGCCGGCGACGCCGATGCTCGCTCCGGCGAGCAGGAAGATGCGCATGACGGCGGCCCGGGTCGCGCCCATGGAGCGCAGGATGGCGATGTCGCGGCCCTTGGATTTCACCAGCATGGTGATTCCGGTGATGATGTTGAAGGCGGCGACCAGGATGATCAGGGTGAGGATCAGGAACATCACGTTGCGCTCGACCTCGAGCGCGTTGAAGAAGTGCGAGTTGAGCTGCTGCCAGTCGACGAGGCGTCCCTGCCCGGCGATGACGGCGGTGAGCGCCGGACGCAGCCGGCGCACGTTCTCGGGGTCGGCGACCAGGATCTCGATCGCCGTCACCCGGTGGTCGAGCTGGAAGTAGCGCTGCGCGTCGTCGAGGCCGATATAGACGAAGCTGTTGTCGTACTCGTACATGCCGACCTCGAAGAGGCCGACGATCTCGAAGCTCTGGATGCGCGGCACCGTGCCGAAGGCGGTGGCCGCACCCTGCGGCGAGATCAGGCTGATGCGGTCGCCGAGGCCGAGGCCCATGCGCTGCGCCATGCGGCTGCCGATCAGGATGGCGCCGCCTTCGTCGAGCCGGTCGAGCGAGCCCTCGACGATGTTGTCGGCGAAGACGGGACGGCGGGCGAGATCCTGGGCCCGCACCCCGCGCACGATGGCCCCCGACGCCACGTTGTTGGCGCTGGCCATCACCTGCCCCTCGACATAGGCCATGGCGTCGACCACGCCCTCGACCCGCCGCAGGCGTGCCACCAGGATGTCGCTGTCGGCGAGGCCCTCGGGCCCGGCGACCACCGTGGCGTGGCCGTTGACGCCGAGCACGCGGCCGAGCAGCTCGGCGCGAAAGCCGTTCATGACGGCGAGCACGACGATGAGGGTGCCGACACCGAGGGCGATGCCGATGAGCGCGAAGGCGGCGATCACCGAGATGAAGCCCTCGCCCCGGGTCGGTCGAAGGTAGCGCCAGGCGATCAGCCGCTCGGCGCTGCGCATCAGGCGGCGAGCCGCTCGAGGAGCGCCTGCGGATCGAGCTCCGCCGTGTCGCCGCCCCGGCGCGACCTGAGCTCCACCTTGCCGTCCCTGGCGCCGCGCGGGCCCACGGTCACGATCCACGGCAGGCCGATCAGCTCAATGGTCGCGAACTTGGCGCCGGCCCGCTCGTCCCGCTCGTCGAAGAGCACGGCTACTCCGGCCTTCTGCAGCCGCTCGTAGATCTGCTCGGCGAGACCGTGGGAAAGCGCATCGTCGGGGCGGACATCGACGAGGCCCACCTTGAACGGTGCGACGGCCTCGGGCCAGAGAATGCCCTTCTCGTCGTGATGGGCCTCGATCAGGGCGCCCACGAGGCGCGACACGCCGATGCCGTAGGAGCCCATGTGCACCGGATGCGCGGCCCCGTCGGGGCCGATCACCGTCGCCCCCATCGGCTTCGAGTACTTGGTGCCGAAGTAGAAGATGTGGCCGACCTCGATGCCGCGGCCGCTGCGCAGCCGCTCCGCCGGCACGGGGCAAGAAGCCGGATCGTGCTCGTCGTCGGCGGCGGCATAGAGCGTCTTGAGCTCCTTGACGGAGAGGTCGGCGGCGGCGAAGTCGATGCCCTCGAACGCGGCGTCGAAATGCACCTCGCTCTCGCCGGTCTTGGCCAGGATCTGGAACTCGTGGCTCATGTCGCCGCCGATCGGGCCCGTGTCGGCCCGCATCGGAATGGCGGTCAGGCCCATGCGGCGGAAGGTGCGCAGGTAGGCGAGAAACATGGCGTCGTAGGAGGCCTCGGCGCCGGCCGCGTCGAGATCGAAGCTGTAGGCGTCCTTCATCAAGAACTCGCGGCCACGCATCACGCCGAACCGGGGCCTGACCTCGTCCCTGAATTTCCACTGGATGTGGTAGAGATTGAGCGGCAGTTGCCTGAAGCTCCTGACGTGCCGGCGGAAGATGTCGGTGACGTTCTCCTCGTTGGTCGGGCCGTAGAGCATGTCGCGCTCGTGGCGGTCCTGGATGCGCAGCATCTCCTTGCCGTAATCCTCGTAGCGGCCGCTCTCGATCCAGAGATCGGCGGGCTGGATGGTCGGCATCAGGATGGGGATGGCGCCGGCGCGCTGCATCTCCTCGTGGACGATGGCCTCGACCTTGCGCAGCACGGCATAGCCGAGCGGCAGCCAGCTGTAGATGCCGGCGGCGAGCTGCTGGATCATGCCGGCGCGCAACATGAGCTGGTGGCTCACGATCTGGGCCTCGGCGGGCGTTTCCTTCAGCACGGGCAGGAAATAGCGTGAAAGGCGCATCGGCAGCTCGTCGCTTCGACGTCGGCAGGGGGTTCAACGGAAAGGCGAGCGCCTGATCGCACGCTTTGCCGGCATGTGCAACGGCGGCGGTGGATCAGGAGACCAGCACGCCGGTCGGCGCGAGGTGGGCGGCGAGGCGATGCACCGCCAAGGGGCGGGCGAAACGGAAGCCTTGCGCCAGATCGCAGGCATGGAGCTCGAGGAAGGTCTCCTGCTCGGCGGTCTCGACCCCCTCGGCGACCACCGTCATGCCGAGCGTGTGGGCGAGGTTGATGATGGTGCGGACGATGACCGCGTCGTCCGCGTCTTGACCTATGCCGCCAACGAAGGAGCGGTCGATCTTGAGCCGGTCGACGGGCAGGCTCTTGAGATGGGCGAGCGAGGCGGCACCGGTGCCGAAATCGTCGAGCGTGATCGTCACGCCCAGCTGATGCAGCTCGCAGAGGCTCCTTGCGATGGCCCCGGCATCGCGGTCGAGCAGCACGTTCTCGGTCACCTCCACCTCCAGACGATGCGATTCGAGGTCGAGCTCGGCGAGCAGGGCCGCCACCTCGCCAGGAAAGCCGGGCGCCCGGAGCTGCGCCGCCGCGACATTGACGGCGACATGGCCGGGATCGAGCCCGAGATCGTCACAGTGACGCAACGCCTCGAGCGCACGGCGCAGAACGAGCCGGCCCAGGGCCTCGATGACGCCGATCTCCTCGGCAATGTCGATGAACTCGCCGGGCGCCACCAGCTCGCCGTCGCGTCGCCAGCGGACCAGCGCCTCGAAGCCGGCATGGCAGCCGCTCGAGAGATGGATCTGCGGTTGAAGCTCGATCTCGAACGCTTCTCCGGCCATGTCCGCCTGCAGGGCCTCGCCGATCGCCCGGCGCCGCTCCAGCGCCTCGAGCAGCGCCGGCTCGAAGAAGCGGAACCGGCCGCGTCCCCTGGCCTTGGCCTGATAGAGGGCGAGATCGGCGTTCTTCAGGAGACGCGCCACGTCGTGGCCGTCCCTCGGAAACAGGCTGATGCCGATGCTGCAGCGCGGCCGCAGGACGTGGCCCTCGAGCTCGATGGGCCGGCCCAGCACGAGAAGCAGCTTGGCCGCGATCTCCGCCACGTCGGCCGGTCCCCGCAGCTCGCGCAGCACCATCGCGAACTCGTCGCCGCCGAGCCGGGCCACCGTATCGGTGTCGCGCAAGACCGAGGTCAGCCGCTCGCCGATGGTGCGCAGCAGCGCGTCGCCGGCCGCATGGCCGAGCCGGTCGTTGACCTCCTTGAAGCGGTCGAGATCGAGCATCATGAGAGCACCGAGGCCACCCGGCCGACGCCGGTCGTCGAGATCGCCCTGCAGCCGCTCGAGCAGCACGCGGCGATTGGCCAGCCCGGTCAGCCCGTCACGCTCGGCCAGAAGCCTGATCCGCTGCTCCGCCGCCTTCACCAGTGTCAGATCCTGAACCAGCGCCAACCAATGCTGGTCCTTCTCGTCCAGAAGGATGCGATTGAGCAGCACGGTCACCGGCGTGCCGTCACCGCGCAGGAGCTCCTGCTCGATGGCGGCGACAGCGGCGGTGTCCGGGCGGGCGGCGGGCATGTCGATCGGATGGGCAGGAGGATCGACCGTCAATTCGCGCCAGTCGATCGCCCCTTGCGCGAGCTCGGCACGGTCGCGGCCGACCATCTTGAGAAAGGCATCATTGGCCTCCTCGACCCGCCAGCCGCGTCCCGCGGTGATGCCGATCAGCCCCGAGGTGGCGAGCGCCTCGAGGCGGGCATGCGCCTCGCGCAGGGCGGCCTCGGCCATGATCCGGCCGGTGACGTCGCGGGCGGTGCCGCGATAGCCGGCCGGCCGGCCGGCCGAATCGAAAAGCGGATTGCCGCTGACCTCGATCCAGACCGGCCGGCCGGTCGCATCCGCGCGGCTGACGAGACGGTCGCGGAACGGACGGTACCGGGCGAGCCCGGCGGCCGCGCTCGCCTCGCCCCCGCCGATACCTTCGCATCCCTCCTCGACCAGCTCCGGCAGCGTCTCGCCGAGCAGCTCCTCGAGCGCCAGACCGGACCGGCGCGGCTCGCCCGTGCGGCGAACGAAGCGATGCGCGGCGTCCGTCTCCCAGTGCCAGTCCGAGGCGGTCGCCAGATAGTCGCGGAGCCGCCTATCGCTCGCCTGCAGGCGCCGCTCGGCCTCCACGTGCTCGGTATGGTCGATGGCGAGGCCGACGAAGCCGCAGACCGAGCCCTTGGCCTGAACCGGCGCATAGACCTCCTCGACATGGCGAAGCCGGCCATCCTCCTCGTAGCAGACGAGCTTGCGCCAGGTCCGGCCGGCCCGGATCCGCGGGATCGCCTCGGTGAGGCCATGAACGACCTGATCGGGCAGCCCTAGCTCGGCGAAGGTCTTGCCGACCCCATCGCCCCAGGCGTCGCGATCCTTGACATTCTGCAGGATGTGCCGGCCGTCGAGGTCGCAGATGAAGAAGGGAAAGGGCAGCGCGTCCACGGCCGCCCGCAAGCGCGCCTCGCTTTCGACGAGCTGCCGCTCGATCCGGATCCCCGCCGTGACATCGATGGCCAATCCCACCCTGCCGACGGCTTCGCCATCGACCAGAAGAGGGGCGACATGCTGCTCCAGCACGACCTCCCGATCGTCGATTTGCCTGGTTACGGCGAAGTGAAAGGCTTCGCCCCCGGCCTTCGAGCGTTGCCGGTCGGGCAGATCGGGTGGCAGGCGCCCATCCTCGACGCAAAGCCCCACCCAATCGCCGAAGCAGGTGCGATCCGCAGCGTTCTGCACGATGCAGCGGCCCTTCGCATCGGCGATCCAAAGCGCCAGCGGCAGGGCGTCGATCGCCGTTCGCAGGCACGACTCGCTCGCCAGCACCTCGAGCATCGCCCGATGCGAACGCAGCGTCTCGGCCACGAGCTCCGAGAGATCGGCCAGCGCCTCGAAGGCGCCGCCTCTCGGCACCACACCTCGGGGTGCGAGACAGCAGAGCATCGCAGGCGGTGTGCTCTCGGACCCGGCAAGCGGCGCCACGACCGCCGAATCGAACCCCGAATCCCGAAGCAGGGCGAGGCTCCGGTCGCCCGCCCGCCCGCATGCGTCGCCCGCGTCGGCTGCCCGGATCAGGCCGGATCGCCGCTCCTCGACGAGGGCTTGCAGCATCGAAGCGAACTTGGGGCCGCAACCGGAAACCTCGACGTTTCCATCCAGGATCCGCACGCACCCGTCCTCGATCGACAGCAAAAGGACCAGGGGCAGTCCGGTCAATCGGGCGGCGAGCCGCAGCAGGGCCGCGCTTTCGGCCGCTGTCATGGCCGGCTTGCCGCCGCCGTGCTCTGGTGTCGTGCGCAGCACCATTCCGGTCACCATCCGTGGTCGACCGCACGGTAGAGGGAAACTGCCAAGATTCGATTAAGGCGGTGGCCCTTTTTCGGGCCTCAGACCATGCCGATGGCGGCCTTGTAGGTTTCGAGGAGCTCCTCCTGCTCGGCCCGGTCATGCGGCTTCATCTTCCGCAGGCGGATGAGCTGGCGCAGGATCTTGACGTCGAAGCCCTCGCCCTTGGCCTCGCTCATCACTTCCTTGATCTGCTCTTGGACCTCGCTCTTCTCCTCCTCGAGCCGCTCGACCCGCTCGATGAAGCTGCGCAGGCGCTCCGCTGTCACGCCGCCGACATCCGTCATCCGTCCGAAAACTCCGCTGGCTTCGCCGCGTCGCATCCGGCCGCGGCAGACTGAACCCGATACGGAAGGGAGAGCCGGAACCCCGACTCTCCCTTCCTTCGTCATGACGACATTCACCGGCCGACGGCAGCGCCGGCGCGCCGTCGCCTCCCTTTCCTACCCGGCCGGGACCGTCGACCTCGCGGTCGCATCCCCGCTCGCGCCGGACAGGAACCGGCGCGACGGAACGCCGCGTAGCACGCGAGACGCCGGTTCTCCAGCGTTTCGCATGGGAGAGAGGCATTCTGTCTCAGCGGCTGAGCATGCGGCGGGCGATGACCTGCGCCTGGATCTCGGCGGCACCCTCGAAGATGTTGAGGATGCGCGCGTCGCAGAGCACCCGGCTGATCGGATACTCGGCGGCGTAGCCGTTGCCGCCGTGGATCTGCAGCGCGTTGTCCGCCGTGGCCCAGGCGACCTGGGCGGCGAGCAGCTTGGCGAGCCCGGCCTCGAGGTCGCAGCGCCGCCCGGCATCCTTCTCGCGCGCCGCGGCAAGCGTCAGCTGGCGGGCGATCTGCACCTCGACGGCCATCCAGGCGAGCTTGCCGGAGACCCTGGGAAAGGCGATCAGCGGCCGGCCGAACTGGCGGCGCTCGAGGGCATAGGCGAGGCCGAGCTCGAGCGCGTTCTGGGCCACCCCGACGGCGCGCGCGGCGGTCTGGATGCGCGCCCCCTCGAAGGTCGCCATGAGCTGCTTGAAGCCCTGCCCCTCGACCCCGCCCAGAAGATTGTCGGCGGCGACGCGAAAGCCGTCGAAGGCGAGCGCGTACTCCTTCATGCCGCGATAGCCGAGCACCGGGATCTCGCTGCCGCTCAGGCCCGCAACCGGAAAGGGCTCGGCCTCGCTGCCGCGCGGCTTCTCCGCCAGCAGCATGGAGAGGCCGGAATAGCCGGGCTCGTCGGGACGGGTGCGACAAAGCACGGTCATGAGATCGGCCCGTGCGGCGTGGGTGATCCAGGTCTTGGACCCGGTGATCGTCCAGCCCTCGCCCTCCCGCACGGCGCGGGTCTTGAGCGAGGCGAGGTCGGAGCCGGTGTCGGGCTCGGTGAAGACCGCGGTCGGGATGGTCTCGCCCGATGCGATCCTCGGCAGGAAGCGGGCGCGCTGCTCCTCCGTGCCGCCCGAGCGGATCAGCTCGCCCGCGATCTCGGAGCGTGTCGGCAGGGAGCCGACGCCGATATAGCCGCGGCTGAGCTCCTCCGTGACGACGCACATCGCGACCTTGCCGAGGCCGAGCCCGCCATACGCCTCGGGCAGGGTCAGGCCGAAGACGCCGAGCCCCGCCAGCTCGTCGATGAGCGCGAACGGGATCAGCTCGTCCCCCGCATGCCACCCCTGGGCGTGTGGCCGGACCTTCGCGTCGCTGAACCGGGCGAACTCGTCCCGGATCATGTCGAGCGTCGGATCGCCGAGCGCCCGCTCGCCGAACTCGCCTTCCTGGATCAGCAGGGCGAGGCGCTCGCGGCGCTCGGCCGTGTTGCCACGGGCCATGAGCGCGCGGACCGCGGCATCGCCGGCGAAGGCGTCGATGGCCGCGGGGTCGAGGTGGAGGTCGGCGGGGCGGACGATCTCCACCTGGCTCATCGGCAGCCCGCCCGCCATGCGCGCGAGGTACTCGCCGAAGGCGGCCTCCAGCATCAGCCGCTCGAGCTCGCCGAGCTCACCCGCGGCGGCCAGCCTCGCCGCCCAGCCCTGCATCGCGTGCAGGGCCTGACGGTAGACCTCGAGCCAGGCGAGCCCGTGCGCGGCGAACTGATGCGCGTCGAGCAATGCCGGATCGATCCTGCCCTCGGGCGCCACGAGCCCCTGAACCGCGTCGCGCGCGGCGAGAAGGAAGGCATCGGCGGCGGCCGTGGCTTCGGCGATGGCGGGATCGGGCGCTCCGGTCGCCGGGCCCGGCATGCGGTCGAGAAGTGCGGTCGCCAAGGATCAGCCCTCCATCGCTTCCTCGATGGTGCGCATGCCCGTCCTTCGGGCATTGACCAGGACCGCCATGTTGCCGGGCTTGTGCTGGTTCTTCAGCATCTTCATGTGCGCCCTCGGGATGTCCGACCAGGCGAACACCTCGCTCATGCAGGGGTCGACCTGGCGCGCGAGCACGAAGCGGTTGGCCGCCGAGGCCTGCTTGAGATTGGCGAAATGGCTGCCCTGCAGGCGCTTCTGCCGCATCCAGAGGTAGCGGGCGTCGACCGTCAGCTTGTAGCCGGTGGTGCCGGCGCAGATCACCACCATGCCGCCCCGCTTGCAGACCAGGGCCGAGACGGGGAAGGTGGAGGCTCCGGGGTGCTCGAAGACCATGTCGACATCATTGCCCTTGCCGGTGATCTCCCAGATCGCCTTGCCGAAGCGCCGTGCCTCCTTGACCCATTGGCCATAGGCCTCTGCGTCCATCGGATCGGGCATCTCCCCCCAGCAGGCGAACTCCTTGCGGTTGATCGCGCCCCTGGCGCCGAGCGAGAGGACGAAATCGCGCTTGTCCTCGTCGGAGATGACGGCGATGGCATTGGCGCCGGAGGCGGCGATGAGCTGGATCGCCATGGAGCCGAGGCCGCCCGCCCCGCCCCAGACCAGGACGTTGTCGCCGGGCTTGAGCGTGTGCGGCTGGTGGCCGAAGAGCATGCGATAGGCGGTGGCCAGGACGAGCGTGTAGCAGCCGGCCTCCTCCCAGGTCAGGTGCCGGGGACGTGGCATGAGCTGGCGCGACTGGACCTTGCAGAACTGGGCGAAGGAGCCGTCGGTGGTCTCGTAGCCCCAGATGCGCTGCGAGGGCGAGTTCATCGGATCGCCGCCGTTGCATTCCTCGTCGTCGCCATCGTCCTGGTTGCAGTGAATGACGACCTCGTCGCCGACCTGCCAGCGCTTGACCTTGGCGCCGACCGCCCAGACGACGCCGGAGGCGTCGGAGCCGGCGATGTGGTAGGGCTGCTTGTGCAGGTCGAGGGGGGAGAGCGGCACGCCGAGGGCCGCCCAGACACCGTTGTAGTTGACGCCCGCGGCCATCACCATGACCAGCACCTCGTCGTCGGCCACCGTCGGGGTCGGCACCACCTCCTGCTGCATCGCGGTCGCCGGCTCGCCGTGCCGCTCCTTTCTGATCGCCCAGGCGTACATGTTGGCCGGCACGTGCCCCAGGGGCGGGATCTCGCCCACCTCGTAGAGATCCTTGCCGGCGGCCGGCGCCGGCGCCGCGGCATCCGGCCTCGCCGGCTCGGGCTTCAGGCGGATCACCTGCGCGGATGTGGCCCTGGCCGGAGCGCTCCCGTTGTGCTCGCCACCGCGGCCCGGCAGCGGCCGACCGTGGGTCCCGGTTGCCTCTGCCTCGAAGAACTCGCCGGGCGAGAGCGCGATGCCCTCGCGGCGGGCGATCTCGAGCAGCTCGGCCTGGCGCCGGGCCGGAATGGCGCCTCGCCGCACCCAGCCGCTGACCGCCGTCTGCCAGATGCCGAGGAGCTCGGCGACACGGGCCTGCGAGCCGAATTTGCGGATGATGTGATCGACCTGGTTCTTGGACATGGCTGCGATCCGACGGCTGGTGTTGAATGGTGTGTTGCCTGCAGGCGGCGAGATGTTGTGCGCCCCGGCGCTTTGCTGCATCGCCACAGGCTGCAGACGACACGGGGCCGAGTCAACATGAAAAATGCTTTGACGGCACTGCAGCATGAATGTTAACCCTCGGGCTCGCGTGGTCCCGTCGGGCGGCCATGTGTCGGTAAAGTGTTGAATTTGGGCCGGGAGCTTTCCGTGACGCGAGAATCGCCGACTTCCAACACTTCGCGTGATGATCCATGGCTGTTCCGCACCTATGCCGGGCACAGCTCGGCCGAGGCGAGCAACGCCCTCTTCCGCACCAATCTGGCACGCGGCCAGACGGGGCTTTCCATCGCTTTCGACCTGCCGACCCAGACCGGCTACGACAGCGACGACCCGCTCGCCAAGGGTGAGGTCGGCAAGGTCGGCGTGCCGATCAGCTCGCTCGACGACATGGCCGCCCTGCTCGACGGCATCCCGCTCGAGCGCATGAACACCTCGATGACGATCAACGCCACGGCACCCTGGCTGCTCGCCCTCTACATCGCGGTGGCCGAGCGGCAGGGTGTCGAGCGCAAGGCGCTGCAGGGCACCGTGCAGAACGACATCATCAAGGAGTACCTGTCGCGCGGCACCTACATCTTTCCGCCGGCACCGTCGCTTCGCCTGATCGGCGACATCGTCGCCTTCACCTATCGCGAGGTGCCGAGGTGGAACCCGACCAATGTCTGCTCGTACCACCTGCAGGAGGCGGGGGCGACGCCGGTCCAGGAGCTGGCCTTCGCGCTCGCCACGGCGGTGGCGGTGCTCGACGCGATCCGGGCCGGCGGGCAGGTGCCCGAGGCGGACTTTCCGAAGGTGGTCGGCCGGATCAGCTTCTTCGTCAATGCCGGGCTGCGCTTCGTCACCGAGCTCGCCAAGATGCGGGCTTTCGTGGAGCTCTGGGACGAGATCACGGCCACGCGCTACGGCGTCCTGGAGGAGCGCTACCGGCGCTTTCGCTACGGGGTGCAGGTGAACTCGCTCGGCCTGACCGAGCAGCAGCCCGAGAACAACGTCTATCGCATCCTGCTCGAGACCCTGGCGGTGACGCTCTCCAGGAAGGCCAGAGCCCGTGCGGTGCAGCTTCCCGCCTGGAACGAGGCGCTCGGCCTGCCCCGGCCCTTTGACCAGCAATGGTCGCTGCGCCTTCAGCAGATCCTGGCTTTCGAGACCGATCTTCTGGAGTATCCGGACATTTTCGACGGCAGCACCGTGATGGAGGCGAAGGTGCGGGAGCTGAAGGCGGAGGCCCGGGCCGAGCTGGATCGGATCGAGGCCATGGGCGGTGCCTTGGCCGCGGTCGATTCGGGCTACATGAAGAGCCGCCTCGTCGAGAGCAGCGCGGCACGGGTCCAGGCGATCGCCGCCGGCACGCAGAAGGTGGTCGGCGTCAACTGCTATACCGAGACAGCCCCCTCGCCGCTCACCACCGGCGAGGACGGCGGGTTCTTGAGCATCGATCCCCTGGCGGAGGCGGCGCAGATCGGGCGGCTCGGCACCTTTCGCGCCCGCCGCGACGCCGCCGCCGTGGCGGCATCGCTGGCCGAGCTCGAAGGTGCCGCGCGCGAGGGACGGAACGTCATGCCCGCGTCCATCGCCTGCGCCCATGCCGGCGTCACCACGGGCGAATGGGCGGCCTGCCTGCGCCGCGTCTTCGGCGAGTACCGCGCACCGACCGGCATCGCCGGCGCCGATACGGCCGGTGCCGGCGATGCGCTGGCGCCGGTGCGCGCCCGGGTCGAGGCGATGGCGCGGCGATCGGGCCGCAGGCTCAAGATCCTGGTGGGCAAGCCCGGCCTCGATGGCCATTCCAACGGTGCCGAGCAGATCGCCGTGGCGGCGCGCGATTGCGGCATGGACGTGGTCTACGAGGGCATTCGGCTGAGCCCGGCGCGCATCGTCGGCACGGCGCTCGAGGAGGCGGTGCACGTGATCGGCCTCTCGATCCTCTCGGGCTCGCATCTGAAGCTGGTCGAGGAGGTGATGAAGCGGATGCGCGAGGTCGGCATCGGCGATGTCCCGGTGGTGGTCGGCGGCATCATCCCGAAGGAGGACGCGGGACAGCTCCTCGCTCTGGGGGTCGCCCGGGTCTACACGCCCAAGGATTTCGCGATTCCCCGCATCATGGACGACATCGTCGAGATCGCCGAGGCGGCCGAGCGTCAGGCCGCCTGAGAGGTTGCCCGCCCTTATGGGGTCAGGACTCTATTAGGCTCCTAAAAGAGTCCTGACCCCATAAGCGCTCGGCCGCGAGCACCGCCTTGAAGCGGAGGCGGACGTAGTCGGCGGTCCAGTTGCCGGCGCGGTCGCACAAGGCGGGCTCCAGGAGGCGGACCGCCCGCGCCAGGAGGCTGGCACGCGCGGTCGCCGGGGCATGGCGCAGGAACGGCTCGGCGAACGTCTCGAGCCAGCCCGCCATGCCGGTCGGCAAGGGCGTCGGCCGCGGGATCAGCTCGATGCTCGAGACGGTGAAGCCGTGGCGCTCCAGCAGTGCCGCATGCTCGTCCGGCGCCGGAAAGTACCAGGGCCGCATGGCGAACGCGTCGATGCCCGTCTCGTTCAGCACGGCGCGCAGGGCCGTGGTGATCGCGGCCACATTGCCCATGCCGCCCTGCTCGGCGACGAATCGCCCGCCGGGCCGAAGTGCTCGGGCCACGCCGGCAATGACCTCGTCCGGCCGGGTCATCCAGTGGAGCGCCGCATTGGAGAAGACGGCGTCGAATTCCGCCTCGAAGGGCAAGGCGTGACCATCGGCCAGAACGACGTCGAGGCCCTTCGCCCGCGCCGCCTCGAGCAGCTCGGCCGAGGCATCGCACCCCAGAACCTCGGCCCCCGTCGCCACGAGCTCCAGGGTCAGCGCCCCGTCACCACAGCCGAGATCGAGAATGCGCTCGCCGGGCACCGGCGCCAAGAGATCGAGCACCGGCCGCCCGAGCACGGCGACGAAGCCGGCGTTCTGTCGATAGGTCGAGGCATTCCAGCTTTGCCCCGCGGCCACGGCCGGAGGACGAGCGCCGGCCATGCTATTTTTGCGCCAAGGCGGCGATGCGCAGCCTCAGCGCGTTGAGCTTGATGAAGCCTTCGGCGTCCTTCTGGTCGTAGACGGTGTCCGCCTCGAAGGTGGCATAGTCCTCGCTGTAGAGGCTTTTGGGCGCCTTCCTGCCGACCACCGTGGCGCTGCCCTTGTAGAGCTTGAGGCGGACGGTGCCGGTGACGTGCTCCTGGCTTCGGTCGATCAGCGCCTGGAGCATCTCGCGCTCGGGGCTGAACCAGTAGCCGTTGTAGATCAGCTCGGCGTAGCGCGGCATCAGCTCGTCCTTGAGGTGGGCCGCACCCCGATCGAGGGTGATGCTCTCGATGCCGCGATGGGCGGCGAGGAGGAGCGTGCCGCCGGGCGTCTCGTAGACACCCCGGCTCTTCATGCCGACATAGCGGTTCTCGACCAGATCGAGCCTGCCGATGCCGTTGGCGCCGGCGAGGTCGTTGAGCCGCCGGAGCAGGTTGGCGGGCGAGAGCGGCTCGCCGTCGACCGAGACGGCATCGCCCCGCTCAAAGCCGATCTCGACATAGGTCGGTCGCTCGGGTGCCAGCTCGGGGCTGACCGAGCGGGTGAACATCTCCTCGTCCGCCTCAATCCAGGGATCCTCGAGCGCCAGGCCCTCGTAGGAGATGTGCAGGAGGTTGGCGTCGGTCGAGTAGGGAGGCGTGCCCCGCTTGCCGCGAGGGATCGGGATCTGCCGGCTCTCGGCGTACTCGATCAGCCGGTCGCGGGAGCTCAGATCCCAGAGCCGCCAGGGAGCGATGACCTTGATGTTGGGATCGAGGGCGTAGCAGCCGAGCTCGAAGCGGACCTGGTCGTTGCCCTTGCCCGTCGCCCCGTGCGCCACGGCGTCGGCGCCAACCTCGTGCGCGATCTCGATCAGCCTTTTCGCGATCAGCGGTCGGGCGATCGAGGTGCCGAGGAGGTAGGTGCCCTCGTAGACCGTGTTGGCGCGGAACATCGGAAAGACGTAATCGCGGACGAACTCCTCCTGGAGATCCTCGATGTGGATCTCCTTCACCCCCATCGTCTGCGCCTTGGCCCGGGCCGGCTCCAGCTCCTCGCCCTGGCCGAGGTCGGCGGTGAAGGTGACCACCTCGCACTGGTAGGTGTCCTGCAGCCAGCGCAGGATGACCGAGGTGTCGAGGCCGCCTGAATAGGCGAGCACCACCTTCTTCGGGTTGCCGGTCATGGCCGTTCCTCGATTGTGAAGATCAGAAGATCGCAAGCCGCGCGTCGGTCAGGCGCGCGTGTCGACGGTCGAGCCGCGGTCGGGCGCATCGCCCGCGGCCGGCTCGTCCGCCGCCGCTGCCGCCGGCCGGGGCATCGCCCGGGAGACGCCGACCATGGCCGGGCGCAGCAGGCGGTCGGCCAGCACCCAGCCGGTCTGCATCACCTCGGCGACGTGGCCGGGCGGCAGGTCGGCGGTCGGCACCTCGAACATCGCCTGGTGGCGGTTGTGATCGAACCTGTCGCCCCGCGCGGGCTCGATGCGGGCCACCTTGTGCTTGTCGAAGGCGGTGAGCAGCGAGCGCTCGGTCAGCTCGACGCCTTCGAGCAGGTTGGCCAGGAGCTCGTTGCCCTCGCGCGCATCGGCCGGCACGGCGGCGATGGCCCGGCGCATGTTGTCGGCCACGTCCAGAAGATCGCGGGCGAAGCCGGTCATCGCGTATTTGCGGGCTTCCTCGAGCTCGCGGGCGTGCCGGCGGCGCAGGTTCTCGCTGTCGGCCAGCGCGCGCAGGAGCTTGTCCTTGAGATCGGCGACCTCGGCTGCGAGCTCGCTATCCGGCCCCGCCTCGCGGCGGCCCTCCTCGGGCAGCTCGGAAGCAGCTTCGGCGCCGGGCCCGCTCTCGGGCTTGTCCACGTCCTGTTGCATCAGTCCTTCTCGCTGTTGGGGCTGCCCATAAGGCGGCTGATCACCCGGGCGGTATGGTCGACCATCGGGATGATCCTCGAATAGTTCATGCGGGTGGGTCCGATCACGCCGATCGCCCCCACCACGGACGGAAGCTTTCCGGCGCTGTCGCCGGCCCGGAAGGGGGCGATGATGGCCGAGCAGCCGCTATGCGCGAAGAGCTCGTTCTCGGCGCCGATGAAGATCTGCACGCCCTTGCCGGTCTCGGTGAGCTCGATCAGCTTGACGAAGCTGCGCTTGGTCTCGAGCGCCGTGAAGAGATGGCGGATGCGCTCGAGATCGACGAGCGTGCTGACGTCGTCGAGCAGGTTGGCGTGGCCGCGCACCAAAAGCGTGCCGCCATCGGCGGTGTCGTCGCCGCCCCAGGTGGCGAGGCCCGAGGCCACCACCTTCTGGGTCAGCTCGTCGAGCTCGCCCTGTCGCTCCTCGATCTCCGCCACGATCTCGGCCCTCGCCTCGGCGAAGGTGCGTCCCGCCAGCCGCGAGGTCAGGTAGTTCCCCGCCTCGACCAGGGTCGCGGGCGACATGCCGATCGGCACCTCGATGACCCGGTTCTCGACCATGCCGCCGTCGCTCACCGTCACCACCAGCGCCCTGCCCGGGCTCAAGGGCACGAACTCGATGTGCTTGTAGGGCCGTCGGGTGGTCGGTGCGATCACGAGGCCGGCATAGCGTGAGAGGCCGGAGAGCGTTTCGGTCGCGTCCTCGAGGACGGCTTCGATGCTCCGCCCGGCCACGGCGCATTGCGTCTCGATGCGCTCGCGGTCCTCCTTCGAGAGGCCGCCGAGCTCGAGCAGGCCGTCGACATAGAGCCGAAGCCCGGCGTCGGTGGGCAGGCGGCCGGCGGAGGTGTGCGGCGCGCAGAGCAGCCCCGCCTCCTCGAGATCGGCCATGACGTTGCGGATGGTGGCCGGCGAGAGCTGGTCGTCGAGCCGGCGTGCGACGGTGCGCGAGCCGACGGGCTCGCCGGTCGCCATGTAGGCGTCGACGATCTGGCGGAAGACTTCCCGCGAACGCGCGTTGAGCTCGACGATCATCCGTGAGGTCCGGGTTCCGCTCCGATGGTCACGAGGACGGCCAGCCGCCCGCCGTCATGTAGGGGGAGGGAACGCAGGCTGCAACGCCCGGCGGACGTCCATCCCCCGGACGGACGCCCGGCCGCCTCGAGAGGAGAGCGGGCTCAGTACTGCCGGCGCGGCGGACGCCCGAAGCCGTCGCGGCGCGGCCCGCCACCCGGCCCGCGTCCGCCACCGGGACCGCCACGGCCACCGAAGCCGCCGCCGGCGCCGCCCCGGTCCTCGGCGACGCGAACGGCCAGGGGTCGGCCACCCATGTCATAGCCGTTGAGCTGCTGGATCGCGGCCCCGGCCGCCTGGGGCGTCGCCATCTCGACGAAGCCGAAGCCGCGGCTTCGGCCGGTCTCCCGGTCGGTGGCGATCTTGGCGGAGACCACCTCGCCGTGCTGCCCGAAGAGAGCCTGCAGGTCTTCGGAGGTCGTGCTGAAGGGGAAGTTGGCGACAAAGATCTTGCTGCTCATCGAGCGGCTCCTGAGTGAAGAAACGAGGAGTCGAGGCCGAGCTCTGAGGTTGAGCACGAATCCTGTGCCGCGGCTCCCTCCGGCGCGCACGACCGTAGGCCGTCACTGGAAAATGACGACGCAAAAGGCTCGCGACCGTGGGGATGCGTTCGAGCGCGCCTGGGATCAACGCTGCGAATACTGGGTGCGGACAAGCTTCGAAAGCGACCTTCAGCACTGACGGACGACTCAATTATAGCCCTGACCGACCGGCGAGGCGAGCGAAGATTGCACCGGCTCGACCGGTGCTTTCCCTTCCTGCCGGCCGATTGCCTCTTCCTGGACAAGCACGGCGGCCACCGGGCTCGGCTGCGGGGCGAAGACATGCTGGCCCTGGGCGGCCGCGGGCACGGGCGCGCGTCGCGTCATGCGGTAGAGCGCGAAGGCGCCGACCCCGAGATGAACGAGGGTGAAGAAGGTGGCGAAGCCGACCGGCCCCTGCAGGTCCATGGCCATGGCCGCCAATGGCGGGCCGAGCACCATGCCGACACCGACGGTCAGAACGAGCGTGCCGCTGGCACCCACCATGTCCTCGGCGTCGAGGTTGTCGTTGGTGTGGGCGACGCAGAGCGCGTACATGGGCAGGCACATGCCGCCATAGAGGAAGAAGGCGGCGGCGACGGGCAGAAAGGCGCCGGTGTCGGCGACGACGACGAGGCCGGTGGCGAGACCGGCCATGATGGTGGTGCCGGTCAGGACCTTGCGCCGGTCCAACCGGTCCGAGAGACGGCCGATCGGCCACTGGAACACCACGCCGCCGACAATGGCGAGCGCCATGAAGTAGGAGATGCCGGCGACATCGAGGCCGATGGCCTTGGCAAACACGGCACCCATGGCGAAGAAGGCGCCCTGGCTGAGGCCGACGCCGAACATGCCGACGAAGCCCAAAGGCGAGCTCCGGTAGAGCCTGATCAAGCCGAAGCTCCTGGCCGCGGCCGTGGCCGGCGCCGGGCTCGCGGTCAGGAGCATCGGCACCACGGCGACAGAGAGCAGGACCGAGACGCCGACGAAGAGGCGGAAGCTCGCGGGATCGGCGGCGTTGAGCAGAAGCTGGCCGCCGGCCCAGGCGGTGAGCTGCACCAGCATGTAGACCGATAGCAGCGAGCCACGGTCCTCGTTGGTGGCGGCCCGGTTGAGCCAGCTCTCCGCGACGACATAGGCGCCGCTCATGCAGACGCCCGTGATGAAGCGAAGAACGAACCACGAGATCGGCTCGAGCAGCAGCGCATGGGCGAGGACCGCCGAGGAGGCGAGTGCCGTGAACGCCGCGAACACGCGGACGTGGCCCACATGAGCGACCAGCCTGGGCGTGATCATGGCGGAGACGAGAAAGCCGATCGAGTAGCCCGACATGACGATGCCGGTGACCGAGGTGGGAAAGCCTTCGATCGTGGCGCGCACGCCGAGCAGCGTGTTCTGCAGGCCGTGGCCGAGCATCAGGAGCGCGATGCCGAGCAGGAGCGCCCAGTTGCTCCTCACCGTGAGGAGCATCGTGCTCCGCCCTCGTGAACCCGCCATGCCTGCTACGCCGAAGCCCGCTGCGCCGTCCGCTTTCGACGGCCCCGCCCCACCAAGCAGGGCTCGGCATCGTTTGGCAAGGTCGGCGCGGTCGCAGCGACGAGGGGGTGCGCGCGATCGCCGGCGCCGCGGCCCAAGGCCGGCCCCGGGCGGGTCAGTGGAGCAGGAGCGCCCGCGCGATCGAGAAGTAGATGACGACCCCCATGATGTCGGCGATCGAGGCGATGAGCGGCGCGCTGGCGGTGGCCGGATCGAGCCCGAGACGGCTGAGGACGAACGGCATCGACATGCCGATCAGGCTGCCCGCCACGACGATCAGGAGCATCGCGAGGGCCACTACCAGCGCCACCTGATGGCCGCCTCTGAACCCGGCGATCGCGGCGATCGCCGTCGCCATGGTGAGGCCCAGCAGGATCGCGATGGCGAGCTCGCGAAAGAACAGCCAGCCCCAGTCCTTCATCTCGACGTCGCCCGTCGCCAGTGCCCGGACCATGAGCGTCGAGCTCTGCGAGCCGGCATTGCCGCCGCTGCCGATGAGCACCGGCAGGAAGAACACGAGCACGATATAGGCGGCGATGGTGTCCTCGAAATAGGCGAGTCCGGCACCCGAGAGGAGGTTGCCGAAGACCAGGAGCACCAGCCAGTAGATGCGGTTCCTGTAGAGCAGGGCGATGCTGGCGGTGGCGATGCTGTCGACCATCGAGCCGACGCTGCCGACCTTCTGGAAGTCCTCGGTCGCCTCCTCCTGCAGGACGTCGAGCGCGTCGTCGTGGGTGACGATGCCGACCAGCCGGCCCTCCCCGTCGGTCACCGGGAGCGCGATCATGTCGTACTTGGCGATCGACCGGGCGACCTCCTCCTGGTCGTCCTCCACGCCGACGGCGCGGGTCGATCGCTCCATCACCTCCTCGATGCGGCGGTGCGGCTCGGCCAGGATCAAGGTCTGCAGCCGGGCCGAGCCGACCAGCCGGCGATCGGCATCGACCACGTAGGTGCGGTAGATGGTTTCCTTGTCCGGCGCCTCCCGCCGCAGCTTGACGAGCGCCTGGTGCACGGTGAGCTCCGGGGTCAGCGTCGCGTAGTCGGAGGTCATGATGGCCCCCGCCGTGCCTTCGCGATGCGCGGCGAGGCGGCGAATGTCCTCGCGCTCGGCCTGGGCGAGGCCCGGCAGCAGCGCCTCCTGCTGCTCGGGCGTCAGGCGGTTGTAGAGATCGGCGCGGTCGTCGCCGTTCATCTCGGTGACGATGGCCGCGAGCTCGCCGCGGCCGAGGGCGCGGGCGAGCGCCACCTGGGTCTCGGGCTCGAGATAGCCGAAGGTCTGTGCGGCGAGGCCGAGCGGAAGGGCCAGGAGTGCCGTGCGCGCCGCATCGGCCGCCATCGCCTCGAGCTGCTCGGCCAGGTCGGCCGGATGGCTCTCGGCCGAGAAGGGCACGGGCCGCGGGCGCCGCTCCTGGATCGGCTCGTCGTGCATGGTCCCTCACCTCGCGGCCGTGGTGGCGAATCGCCGGTCCCGGACCCGGGACACCGGGAGCGCCCATCGGCGACATCGACAGGAGGATTTCACGGACAGGGTGACACGCAGCCGCGTTGCGGCGCTGCCACGGCTGCGGGTATGGCAAATCCCGTTGTGGCGATCAAGCCGCGCCCCGCCGTGGCGGGCCAGGATACCGGGGCCGGAAATCACGCATGGATCTCCTCAACCTGCTCGTGCTCGCCGTCGTCCAGGGTATCACCGAGTTCCTGCCGATCAGCTCCTCCGCCCATCTCATCCTGGTGCCCGTCCTCCTCGGCTGGCCGGATCAGGGGCTCGCCATCGATATCGCCGTGCATGTCGGCACGCTGCTCGCCGTGCTCGTCTATTTCCATCGCGACGTGCTGGCGCTGCTGGCCGGGCTTGGAAGGGCGGTCCAGGGCCGGCCGGACGACCGATCGAGGCTCGTCCTGCATCTGGTGGTCGCCACCCTGCCGATCGTCGTGGTCGGCCTCCTGGCCAAGGATCTCGTCGGCACGACCTTCAGAAGCGGTCTTCTGATCGCCACGACCACCATCCTCTTCGGCATCGTCCTCTGGCTCGCCGATCGGGGTGCCGAACGCTTCGAGCGCGAGCTCGCCCAGATGACGCTCAAGGACGCGGTCGTCATCGGCCTCGCCCAGGTGCTGGCGATCCTGCCGGGCACCAGCCGGTCGGGGATCACCATGACCGCGGCGCTCTTCCTGCGCTTCAGCCGGACCGAGAGCGCCCGCTTCTCGATGCTCCTCTCGATTCCGACCATTGCCGCCGCCGGCCTGCTGGCGACGCTCGACCTCGTCCGGAGCGGCGACGCGACGCTTCAGGCGGATGCGCTATGGGCGGCGCTACTCGCCTTCGTCGCGGCGCTCTCCGCCATATGGGGCCTGATGCGATGGCTCGAGACCTCGAGCTTCACGCCCTTTGTGATCTACCGGCTGGTGCTCGGCGCCTTCCTTCTCGTCTGGCTGCTCTAGGCACGGACGCTGATCCGGCACATGAAGCGGTCAAGAATTCGCCTGCATCATCAATCTGCTGGCCTCAGAGGCTGCCAATGAATGGGCTCGTGGTTGTGGTGTCGAGGGATTCGTGGGCGCTTATGGGGTCAGGACTCTTTTAGACGGCCTGAAAGAGTCCTGACCCCATAAGCTCGCGACATTCATTGACAGCCTCTCAGACGTTGAGAAGAAGGTGCTCGCGTTCCCAGGAGCTGATGACGCTCTGGTAGGCGTCGTGCTCGGCCTGCTTGACGGCGATGAGCACGCGCACGAAGGTTTCGCCGAGCACCTCCTTGAGCTGCGGCGAGCTGTTCAGCTTCTTCAGGCCGTCCGGAAGCTGCTGTGGCAGCGTCTGGGCGAGCCGGTAGGCGCTGCCCTTGATCGGCTCGGTCGGCTTCAGGTCCTCGGTCATGCCGAGCCAGCCGCAGGCGAGCGAGGCGGCGATGGCCAGATAGGGATTGGCGTCGGCGCCGGCGACACGGTTCTCGACCCGGCGTGCCTCGGGGGGTGATTCGGGCACGCGCAGGCCCACCGTGCGGTTCTCCCAGCCCCACTGCACGTTGATGGGCGCATCCGAATGGCGGCGCAGCCGCCGGTAGGAGTTCACGTTGGGAGCGAGCAGCGGCATCGCCGCCGGCATGAAGCGCTGCAGCCCGGCGATGTGGTTGAGGAAGAGCTCCGAATAGGTCTCTTCGCTGCCGGCGAAGAGGTTCTCGCCGGTCGCCATCGAGTAGACGCTCTGGTGGATATGCATCGAGCTGCCGGGCTCGCTCTGCATCGGCTTCGCCATGAAGGTGGCGTAGATGCCGTGCTTGAGGGCTGCCTGGCGCAGCGTCCGCTTGAAGAGGAAGGCTTGGTCGGCGAGGGCCAGCGGCTCGCCGTGATTGAAGTTGATCTCCATCTGCGCCGCACCGGCCTCGTGCGCCAGGGTGTCGATGTCGATCGCCTGCGCCTCGCACCAGTCGTAGACGTCCTCGAACACGGGATCGAACTCGTTCGCCGCCTCGATGCCATAGGACTGCCGCCCGGTCTCCGGGCGCTTCGAGCGGCCGATCGGCGGCTCCAGGGGATAGTCGGGGTCGGTGTTGATCCTGGTCAGGAAGAACTCGAGCTCGGGTGCGACCACGGGCCGCCAGCCGCATTCCTCGTAGAGGTCCAGCACCCGCCTCAGCACCTGCCGGGCGGCGATCGCCACCGGCGCGCCGTCATGGTGGAAGCCGTCGGCGATCACCTGGGCGGTCGGCTCCACGTACCAGGGCACGAGGCGGATGGTGGCGGGATCCGGGCGCAGCCGGATGTCGCGGATCACCGGATCGATCACGTCCTCTTCCGGGTAGTCGCCGGTGACGGTCTGGATGAAGATGCTCTCTGGCAGGCGCAGGCCGTCCTCCCTGAGCGAGCGCACGAACTTGTAGCCCGGCAGGATCTTGCCTCGGGCGATGCCGTTGATGTCGGCGACGATGCACTCGACCTCGGTGATGCTGTGCTCCTCGAGCCAGAGCTCGAGGTCGTTACTCGGCAGGTCGGTGACGGGGCGGCCGCTCATGAGGTGCTCTCGCTTCGAGACGTTGCCGGCAGGCCGCGCCGAAGGCGGCGAAGAGCAGCCTGTGCTGGGCGATCCGGGTGACCTGCCATTCCGCGTGCCACTGTACCGCAAGGGCGAAAGCCTTGGCAGACGGAACGCTCACCGCCTCGATGGTGCCGTCCGGCGCTTCCGCCTCGACCGCGAGGCCGGGTGCCAGCCGGTCGATTCCCTGACCATGCAGCGAGTTGACCTCGATCTCCCCGATTCCGCCGAGAAGCTCCTGGAGCCTGCCGCCGGGGCGCAGGCGCACGGCATGCCGCGGTCGGTAGCGGTCCTCGTAGGCGAGCGTCTTGTCGGAACGGTGATCGAGCCGGCCCGCCACCTCGTGCAGCCGGCTGAAGAGCGTGCCGCCCAAGGCCACGTTCAATTCCTGAAAGCCCCGGCAGACGGCGAGCAGCGGAACCCCGCGGGCGAGGCAGGCGCGGATCAGCGGCAGGGTGGTGGCGTCCCGCTCGCCGTCCGCGGGATCGCCAGGAGGCCGCGGTGCCCCGCCATAGAGCGCCGGATCGAGGTTGGACGGGCTGCCGGTCAGAAAGACGCCATCGAACCGCTCGATCAGGGAGTCGGTATCGAGGGCGCTGCCGAGAGCCGGAATCAGCAGAGGCAGGCCCTTCGCGCCGTCGACCACCGCTCGCACGTATTTGTCGCCCACCGCATGCACGGTCGCCACTTCCGCCGCCTTGCGGCAGGCGGAAATGCCGATGAGCGGCGGCACCGAGGACGTGGCCACGGGTCAGCCGGCGGCGGCACCCTCGCGTTCGGTCCCCTCGGCCGCGATCGTCCTGCCGCCAGCCTTGTTGCCACCGATCGCCACCTTGCGCGGCTTCATCTGCTCCGGCACCTCGCGCTCGAGGTGGATGTCGAGCAGGCCGTTGGTCAGATCCGCGCCAACCACCTTGATGTGGTCGGCGAGCTGGAAGCGGTGCTCGAAGGCGCGCTGGGCGATGCCGCGATGCAGGTATTCGATCTCCTTCTCCGGCCGCGCGATCTGCCCCTTCACGATCAGGACGTTGTCCTGGACGGTGAGGTCGAGGTCTCCGTGGCCGAAGCCCGCCACCGCCATGGTGATGCGGTAGGCGTCGGGACCGAGCTTGGCGATGTTGTAGGGCGGATAGGAAGTGTCGCGGGCCGCCTCGCGATAGGCCGTGTCGAACAGCTTGTCGAGCTGATCGAAGCCCACGGAGGAGCGGAAGAGCGGCGAGAGATCGAAGCTGCGCATGGCCAGTTCTCCAGGTGCGCGAATCGGGAGCAACCAGACTTTCCGTGTCCGTTGGCTCGCAACCGGACGAAATCGCTGCGGCCCCGAGGACGGCGGCCGCTGAGGTTCTAGGTGGGCAGGCCGGCCTCCGGCTTCAAGCCATCGCGCTGGACGGGGCGGCTCGGGCGACACATATGCGGAACCATGGACATTACCCTGGATCAGGCGCTCGCCCTGAAGAGCGGCCTCGTGGTCGCCGCCTTTCTCGCCTTCGCCCTGGCCGAGCGGTGGCGTCCCGCGGTCGCGAGCCCGCTACTGCTCAGGCTCGGGCAGGGCACGCGCGCCGCCTGGCGACGTCTCGCCCGCAATCTCGGACTCTTCGGCCTGAACGCGCTGCTCGCGCCCCTGATCGTCCTGCCGATCACCTGGTGGGCGGGCGGAATCTCGCTCGGCCTGCGCCCGGCCGCCCTCTCCGGCTGGCCGGGCCTCGTCCTCGACATCCTGATCCTCGATTTCTGGATCTACTGGTGGCATCGGGCGAACCACGAGCTGCCGCTGCTCTGGCGCTTTCACCAGGTCCATCACCTGGACGAGCTGCTCGACACGACGAGCGCCGTCCGCTTTCATTTCGGCGAGGTCGTGCTTTCGGCTTTGGCCCGCGTGCCGGTCATCGTTCTTTTGGATGTCTCGCTCGCCGCCGTCGTCATCTTCGAGGGGCTGGTCCTGACCTCGGCCCTCTTCCACCACTCCGACGCGCGCATTCCGCCGGGTCTCGAGCGGATGCTCTCACGGCTGATCGTCACCCCCTCCATCCACTGGGTGCATCACCACGCGATTCGTGCCGATACCGACAGCAATTACGGGACGATCTTCAGCTTCTGGGACAGGCTGTTCCGCTCGCGAAGCCGAACGCGGCGCTTTGCCGACATGAGGATCGGTGTCGAGCGGATGCGCGACCGGCCGCTGCTCGGTCTGCTCGCCGCACCGTTCGGCGCTCAGCCGGCGGCTTCCCCGGTGGCGAAATCGGCGCCGGAGCCGGCCCGCCGGTAGATCACCGAAAGAAGAACGCCTCGCGCCGCCATGAAGACGAGCATGGCGGTCCAGAGGCCCGGATTGCCGAAGAGCGGCACCAGGACCGAGGCCGCAGCACCGAAGATGAGCACGGCCAGGATCATGGCGTCGCGCAAGAGGCGGGTGCGCGCGGCACCGATGAAGATGCCGTCGTAAAGGAAGGCCCAGACCGCCACCACGGGCAGAAGCGCCACGAACGGGCGATAGCGGACGGCACCGTCGCGGACGGCGGGAATGTCGGTCAGGACGGCGACGATCCAGGGTCCGGCGAGCCAGAAGGCGAGCCCGGCGGCGAGGGCGAGCAGGCCGGCATTGGCGAAGCCGGCACGGACGGCCGCGCGCAGGGCTCCGGGGTCCCTCGCCCCGACGGCCCGGCCGACCATGGCCTCGGCGGCGAAGGCGAAGCCGTCGAGGCCGAAGGCCGCGAGCTGGAGGAAATTGAGCAGGATGGCGTTGACCGCGAGGATCACCGGCCCCTGCCGCGAGCCGATCGCCATGAAGAGGATGTAGACGACCTCCATGACGATGGTGCGGATGAAGAGGTCGGTGTTCAGGCGGAAGAGCCGGCGAAAGGCGGCGGCCGAGAGCACCTCGGCGCGGCTCGGCCTCGGTGCCGCGTGCAGGCGGCGAAGATGCAGGCGGATCAGGAAGCTGCCCAGCCCCAGCCCGAACGCCTCGGCGATCACCGTGGCGGCGGCGACGCCGCCGGCGCCGAGCCCCAGACCCCAGACGAAGGCGACATCGAGCAGGCCGTTCAAAAGGTTGGTGGCGATCAGCAGGACCAGGGGTGCCCGGCTGTCCTGCATGCCGAGCAGCCAGCCGAGCACCACGAAATTGGCGAGGGCGAAGGGTGCGCCGAGGAGGCGGATCCAGGCGTAGGTGGTGAATTCCCGGTCGATGCCCAAGGGCGGCGCGAAGATCAGCCGTCCCGCTTCCACCAGAAGCGGCATGCCGACCGCCATGCAGAGCCCGATCACGGCCGCAAGGATGAAGGCCCGCCACAGCGAGGCACGGAGCGCGAGCGTATCGTTGGCGCCATAGGCCTGCGCGGTCAGCGCCGTCGTGCCCATCCGCAGGAAGGCGACGGCGGAATAGAGGGTGGCGGCGAAGCTGGCGCCGAGCGCCACGCCGCCCAGGGCGTAAGGCTCCGGCAGCCTGCCGACCACGGCCGTGTCGACCATGCCGAGCAGCGGAACGGAGATGTTCGAGAGCACCAGCGGCCAGGCCAGCCGAAAGGATTCCCGATAGGCGCCGTCGGCCAAGCCCTTCTCCCCGTCTCGTGCGAACCCGGCCCATGCCGCCTGCGTCGATGAGAACATCTTGCCTCCGGCGAGGAACTGCTCGATGCTTGCGCGGCCGGTTGGAGCGCCGGCGCCGGTATTGGCGGCAAGAGCCGAAACAACCTGGAGGCAAATCATGTCAGAAACCAGCAAGACCGTCGCTGCGGCAACCGCGGCACGCAGGTCGTTCCTGCGCCAGGCCGCCGTCGCCGGCGGCGTCGCCGCGACCGGCGGGCTCGCGGCACCGGCCGTGCTGGCGCAGAGCCCCGTCGTCCTCAAGATGCAGACCTCGTGGCCGGCGTCCGACATCTGGATGGACTTCGCCCGCGAGTACGTGACCCGCGTCAACGACATGTCGGGCGGCAGGCTCACGATCGACCTTCTGCCGGCGGGTGCCGTGGTCGGCGCCTTCCAGGTGATGGACGCCGTCAATGACGGGGTCATCGACGCGGCCCACACGGTGCCGGCCTACTGGTACGGCAAGTCGAAATCGGCGTCGTTCTTCGGCACCGGCCCGGTCTTCGGCGGCTCGGCCACGACCATGCTGAGCTGGTTCTACCAGGGCGGCGGCGCCGAGCTCTACCGGGAGCTCACCCAGGACATCCTCCAGCTCAACGTCTACGGCTTCATGGGCTTCCCCATGCCGGCCCAGCCACTGGGCTGGTTCAAGAACCCGGTCAACACCGTTGCCGACCTGCAGGGCCTCAAGTACCGCACGGTGGGCCTCGCCGCCGACCTCATGCAGCAGATGGGCATGTCCGTCGCGCAGCTGCCCGGCGGCGAGATCGTGCCGGCCATGGAGCGCGGCGTGATCGACGCCTTCGAGTTCAACAACCCCTCCTCCGACCTCAGGTTCGGCTCGCCCGACGTCGCCAAGAACTACTACCTCTCGTCGTACCACCAGGCCTCCGAGAGCTTCGAGTTCCTGTTCAACCGGGACCTCTTCGACGATCTCGATCCCGACATGCAGGCGATCCTCAAATACGGCGTGGAAGCCGCCTCGACGTCGAACACGGCGCTCGCCATGGACAATTACTCGAGCGATCTGCAGCGCATCCAGGACGAATACGGCGTTAAGGTGCATCGCACCTCGAAGGACATCCTGGCGGCCCAGCTCGACGCCTGGGACAAGCTCATCACGGAGCTCGAGCAGGACGATTACGCCAAGCGGGTGATGGACAGCCAGCGCGCCTGGGTCGAGCGGGTGACCTATTACGAGCTCATGAACGCGCCCGACTACGCGCTCGCCTACGAGCACTATTTCCCCGGCAAGCTGGACATCTGAGACCATCGAGGGGGCCGGGGCCGCGATCGCGGCGCCGGCCCGATTGCCAACGGCCGGGCGGGGCCGGAGGAGACTTGCCGTGGTCGCATTCATCACGTTCGCGGATCGCCTGTCGGCCTGGTTCGGCAAGGCGTTCGGCTGGCTCATCATCCTGATGACCCTCGGCATGAGCTACGAGGTCTTCGTCCGCTATCTGCTCAACAGCCCGACGGCCTGGGCGTTCGACGTCTCCTTCATCATGTACGGCACGCTCTTCATGATGGGCGGCGCCTACACGCTCTCCACCGGCGGCCATGTGCGAGGCGATTTCATCTACCGACTCTGGCCGCCGCGCGTGCAGGCCGGCGTCGATCTCGTCCTCTATCTCTTCTTCTTCTTCCCGGGCGTCACCGCCCTCGTGCTCTCGGGCTGGAAATACGCGGCGCGCTCCTGGAGCTACACCGAGGTCAGCATCAACAGCCCCGCCGGCATTCCGATCTATCAATTCAAGAGCGTGATCGTGGCCGCCGGCATTCTCCTCTTCATCCAGGGCATCGCCCAGATCTGCCGCTGCATCCTCTGCATGCGCGAAGGCCAGTGGCGGCACGCGGCGGAGGATGTCGAGGAAACCGACCAGGCACTGATGCGGCAGCACGCGCAAACCGGCACCTGAAGTCCGCAGCAAAGACGCACGCCAGAACGTCGATCCCTCTCCAGGACGGAGCATTGAAGTGACGGACCCTCAAGTCGCCCTTACGATGCTCGGGATTTTCATCATTCTGGTCTTTCTGGGCTTTCCGATCGCCTTCACCCTGATGGCGCTCGGCATCGGCTTCGGCTATTATGCCTATTTCGACGCCGGCCGCATGTGGCGGTCGTTCTACCGTCTCGAGGACGGCACGGACCTCGTCACCCAGGTCACGACCTGGATCGAGGGGCTCCTCAACAACCGGGTCTTCGACCTCTTCGTCAACCAGACCTATACGGTGATGTCGAACGAGGTGCTGACGGCGGTGCCGCTCTTCCTCTTCATGGGCTACATCGTCGAGCGCGCCAATATCGTCGATCGCCTGTTCTCGACGCTCAACGTCGCCTCCCGCAACGTGCCCGGCTCGATGGGGGTGGCGGCGCTGATCACCTGCGCCCTCTTCGCGACCGCGACCGGCATCGTCGGTGCGGTGGTGACGCTCATGGGTCTCCTGGCGCTGCCGGCGATGCTCAAGGCACGCTACGAGCCGAGCTTCGCGAGTGGCATCATCTGCGCCGGCGGCACGCTCGGCATCCTCATCCCGCCCTCGATCATGCTCATCGTCTACGCCGCCGCATCCGGTGTCTCGATCGTGCGGCTCTATGCGGGCGCGCTGGTGCCGGGCTTCGTCCTCGTCGGCCTCTATCTCGTCTACGTCGTGGGCCGCTCGATCCTGCAGCCGAGCGTGGCTCCGAGGCCGACCCGCGACGAGGTTCCCGAGCTCCCGCCGGCGCAGATCGTGCTCATGCTGATCACCTCGTTCTTTCCTCTGGCCTTCCTGGTGCTCGCCGTGCTCGGCTCGATCCTGTTCGGCCTCGCCACGCCCACGGAAGCGGCCTCGATCGGTGCTTTGGGCGGCCTCGTCCTCGCCCTCGCCTACCGTGCCCTGACCTTCTCGCGTCTGCGCGAGAGCGTCTATCTCACCGTTCGCACGACGGCGATGGTCTGCTGGCTGTTCGTCGGCTCCTACACCTTCTCCTCGGTCTTCTCCTATCTCGGCGGCGAGCGGATCATCTCCGATTTCGTCCAGGGGCTCAATCTGTCGCCGCTCGAGTTCCTGCTGATGGCGCAGTTCATCATCTTCCTGCTCGGCTGGCCGCTCGAGTGGTCGGAGATCATCATCATCTTCGTGCCGATTTTCCTGCCGCTGCTGCCGCATTTCGAGATCGACCCGCTCTTCTTCGGCGTTCTCGTCGCCCTCAACCTCCAGACCAGCTTCCTCACACCGCCCATGGCGATGTCGGCCTACTACCTCAAGGGAATCGCGCCGCCGCACGTGCGGCTGACGCAGATCTTCGCGGGCGTCATGCCGTTCCTCGTCATGGTTTTCATCAGCATGGCGCTGATCTATCTCTTCCCGTCGCTCGTGTTCCATCTGCCCGAGGTGTTCTATGGCCGCTAGGCAACGGAAGAGCGCCGCCGCGGACGGCCTTCTCGATCTCGGCGCCATCGAGCTGCGCGATCGGCTGGCGCAAGGTGCGCTCAAGGTGGTCGATGTCGTCACCGCAGCTCTCGAGCGGATCGACCAGCGTGAGCCCGAGCTTCGCGCCTGGGCCTGGCTCGATGGCGAGCATGCCCTGGCCCAGGCACGGGCACTCGATGCCTATCGCGCCACCGGCCGGCCCATCGGGCCGCTGCACGGCCTGCCGGTCGGGGTCAAGGACATCATCGACACGGCGCGGATTCCCACGGAGAACGGCTGCGCCGTGGACCGGGGCCGGGTGCCGGCGAGCGATGCCTTCGTCGTGGCGCGCATCAAGGCCGCGGGCGCCGTCCTCATGGGCAAGACGGTGACCACCGAGCTCGCCTATCTGCACCCCGGGCCGACGCGCAATCCGGTGAACCCGGCCCACACGCCGGGCGGCTCCTCCTCGGGCTCGGCCGCCGCGGTGGCGGCCGGCATGGTGCCTCTCGCGATCGGCACCCAGACGGGGGGCTCGGTGATCCGGCCCGCGGCCTATTGCGGGATCACCGGCTTCAAGCCCAGCTTCGGCGCCATCCCGCGCACCGGCATCCTGGTCCAGTCGCCGAGCCTCGATACGGTCGGGGTCTTCGCCCGCTCCATCGGGGACGCGGCACTCTTGGCCCAAACGCTCTTCGGCCACGAACCGGCCGATTCGGCCACGGCGCCTTCGCCGCCGCCGCGTCTTCTTAAGACGGCGATGGCGAGGCCGCCCGTGACGCCGATGCTCGCCTTCGTCCGCCCGCCGGGATGGGCGAAGGCCGATCCCGACACGCACGCGGCGATGCGGGAGCTCACGGATCTTCTCGGCGAGCAGTGCTTCGAGGCCACCCTGCCCTCCGCCTTCGAGGAGGCGGTCGAAATCCGCGAGCGGATCAACCTCGCCGAGATGGCCAAGTGGTGCTTCACCTATGAGCGGCGGGGGCGCCTTCTCCTCGGCGAGGAGACGCTGGCCGCGATCGACGCCGGCAAGGCCATGCTGGCGCGGGACTATCTGGCCGCCCTCGACTGGCCCCGCATCCTCAATGCGGCGCTGGGGCCGGTCTTCGATCGCTGCGACGCCATCCTGACGCCGGCGACCCCCGGGCCCGCTCCGCTCGGGCTCGAGAGCACCGGCAGCTCCATCTTCAACGGTATCTGGACGCTCTGCGGCACGCCGGCGGTCACGCTGCCCCTGCTCGAGGCGGAAAACGGCCTGCCGATGGGCGTGCAGCTCGTCGGCCGGCGCGGCGACGACGCTCGGCTGCTGCGCACCGCCCGCTGGCTGACGACACGGCTTTCGGGCGAGATCGGGGAAGGAGACGGCCGATGACCGATCGCCTGATGGCAGTGGTGGCGCTGGCCGTGCTGGCCGCCTTTCTCGGCATCCTGATCTGGAACGTGCCGCACTGGGATCTCGTGCTCGTCGTCCTCATCACCATGCTGCTCGTGGTTTGGGACTTCGTCGCCCTGCTGCGAAAGGGCGAGAGCGGCGGCTGAAGGTCGTTCAGCCGGCGGCTTCCAGCTCCGGGAGGCGACGGACGAGACGGTCGGCGATGGCCGACTGCACCTCGTCGAGGGGCTGGACCGGCGGCCGGCAGCGGTCGGTCTCGAAAATTCCCGAGGTCATCCGCACGCGCTTCCAGAAGGCGATGCTCGTGCCGATGTCCTGATTGGAGAAGGCGAGGACCGGCAGGCAGCGCTCGAACAGCTCCCGCGCCGCCTCCCGCTCGTCCGCGGCCCAGAGGCGCCAAATCCGGCAATAGGCGGGCAGCAGACCCGAGGGAATGAAGGCGTCGAGGCCGCGCGCCAGCCCGTCGAGCATCTGCATGGCGGCCCAGCCGCCCGAAAGATGCAGCCGATCGCCCAGGGCCCGGCGCACGGCCGTGTATTTGCGGCCGGCCGGCACGGTCTCGATCTTGAGCGCCTGAAAGCCGGGCACCGCCTCGGCGAGGGCCACGATGGTCCCGACGGCGAGCCCCGGCCCGTGCCAGTCGAGATCCTGCAGCATCACCGGCGCCATGCCGCCGAGCTCGGCGAGGGTCTCCCGCAGATCGGCCTCGGCGAGTCCGGGCGGCGGCTGCCAGAGCAGCATGTCGGCGCCGCGCGCCGTAGCACCCCGGGCGAGCGCCAGGCTCGTGGCGGGCTCCGCGGCGCTGACCCCGGCCACCACCCAAAGCCGGCCGCGGCAGGCTTCGCCCACCACCTCGAGCAGCCGCCGCCGCTCGTCCGGCCGGAGCGAGCCGACCTCGCCCGCCACGGCGCTCGCGAGAACGCCGCTGCAGCCGGCCCGGGCGACGTGCTCGACGAGCCGGACGAGCGCCTTCTCGTCGAGCCGGTCGTCGGCCGTGAAGGGTGTGTGCAGGCTGGCGACGATGCCAGCGAGATCGCGCCTCGCCTCGAAGGATGTCGCTGTCCCTGGCACGGTCAGGCCGCCGTCCGCACGATGATGAGGTTCCGCTCCACCCTGGCCAGATGCGCGCGCATGGCCTCCGCCGCCAGCGCCACGTCGCGTTCACGGATCGCTGCCACGAGCACCTCGTGATCGGCGAAGCTGTGGTGATCGGCCGGCGGGCGTTCCGGCTCCGATCGCAGCCTGCCCCAGACGACGGCGCGCCGAACGGCGTTCAAGAGGTCGAACAGGGCGAGCAGCACGGTATTGCCGGCCGCTTCCGCAACCGCGCGGTGCAGGCGGTTGTCCCAGTTCTCGTAATGCCGCCAGCTCTCGGCCCGCCGGGTGCCGACGAGGCAGCGCTCCATCTCCTCGAGATCGGCGCTGGTCGCATTCAGCGCCGCCTCGCCGGCGAGCAGCGGCTCGAGCAGCAGGCGAGCACGCATCACCTCCCGCGGGTTGCTCACCTCGGCGATGCCGGCGACGGTCGAGAGCTCCTTGACCGGGCGGGCGCCGAGGAAGGTCCCCTTGCCGACATGCCGCCAGATCGCCCCTTCGGCCTCGAGAATGGCGAGCGCCTTGCGCAGCTCCCCGCGCGACACGCCGAGCGTCTCGCCGAGCACGCGCTCCGATGGCAGGCGGGCCGTCTCCGGCAGCCGCTCCTGAGCCAGATAGGCCTTGAGCTGGGTGAGTGCGCCCTGTCCCTCGTCCATTGCCGCCTGCCGCGTTTCGCTTCGTGGCGCATTCTTCTGAGCCAGGGTGGAAACGTCAAGCGACGCAGCGATTGGTCGAAGCCTGTTGCGCAACCAATTCGCGATTGGTTAGAATGCGCGCAGCGACGTGAGGAGGGGGAGGCACGAGGATGGCGACCGTGACATGGAGGAGGCGTGGGCTCGCGCTGGCGAGCGCCCTGGCGCTCAGCGTCGCCGCTTCGGGAGCTGCGCTCGCGGAGACGGTGCGGGTGGCCTTGGGCGACGTGCTCTCGGTCGAGACCCTGGCGGTGGCCGTGGCCCTCGAGCGGGCGCGAGATCGCGGCGTCGACTACGAGCTCACCTCCTTCGCCAAGGAGGAGCTCGCCATCCAGGCGCTGATCAATGGCCAGATGGATATCGCCATCGGCACGCCCTACTCCGTGATCCAGAAGAGCAAGCTGCCGCTCAGGATCATCTTCCAGATGTCGCGCCTGGTCTTCTTTCCGGTGGTCGCCGACAAGTACCCGGACTGGGCCTCGCTGGACGGCGAGCCCTTCGCCTTTCACGCCCGCGGCACCGGCACCGAGGCCATCGGCAACATCATCGCCAAGCGGGAGGGTATCGAGTTCGGCGAGCGCTCCTACATCCCGGGCTCGGAGAACCGCATCATCGCCATGATGAATGGCCAGATCGAGGCGACCATCGTCGATCTCGCCAACAAGAACATCCTGATGGAGAAGGCGGGCGACCGTTTCCACGTGCTGCCCGGCATCGACGAGCCGGCCAGCGACGAGCTCGTCTTCGCCAGCGCCGACTGGCTCGCCACCCATCAGGAGACCGCCGACATCATCGTCGAGGAGCTGCTGCGACTCTGGCGCGAGATGAACCAGAACCCGGCGGTCGTCGAGGAGGAGCGGGCCGCGCGCGGCCTGCTCGACGACCAGCCGCAGGAAATCCTGGACGAGGTCATCCCGTTCTACACGGAGGGCACCGAAGCCGGCCTCTTCGATCCCGAGGGCGGCGGCGAGGCGGCGGCCCGGGCGGATTTCGAGTTCTACACCGAGGCCGGCCAACTGGAAGGCCCGGCATCCGAGTTGCGGGTCGAGGACTATTGGGACCTCGGACCGTTGCGGCGCGCGGCAAAGAACCTCTAGGCAAGACGCGCGCGGACCAACCTTCGGGCGGGGGCGACCCCGCCCACCTCTTCCTTCGGAATCGCCTGCTTGCCGTTTCTCACCCATCCGCTGGTTCTCCGGCTCCTGTCGTTCGCGGTCCTGATCGGCCTTTGGGAGTATGGCGGCCGCGTGCCCATCAGCCCGGCCTTTCCGACCTTCATCGAGACCATGCGGGCGCTTTTGGCCCAGATCGCCGACGGCTCGCTCCCGCGCGCCTTCGCCGTGACCCTTCAGCCCCTGATCATCGGCCTCGTCGTCTCGATCCTCGCCGGGGTCGGCATCGGCGTCGCCATGGGTCTCGACGAGCTTCTCGAATGGCTGGGGGCACCCCTTTTCATCATCGCCCAGTCGGCACCGCTCGCGGCCCTCATTCCCATCCTGACCTTCGCCTACGGCATCGGGCTCACGGCGAAGGTGCTCACCGTCTGCATCATGGCTATGCCGGTGATCGTCCTGAACGCGCTCGAGGCGGTGCGCCACACGCCGGAGAGCCTTTTGGAGATGGGCCGCTCGTTCCTGGGCACGCGAGGTCAGATCGTGCGGCGGATCGTGCTGCCCTCGGCGGCACCGGTCATCTTCGCCGGCCTCAGGCTCGGCTGCGCGGCGGGATTCGTCGGGGTCATCCTGGCCGAGCTTTTGATCACGCCGACCGGCATCGGCGACATCATCACCTACAGCCAGTCGATCGCCGACTACCCCGCCATGTATGCCGCCATCTTCGCCATCATCGCCGTCGCCGTCCTGTTCGTGGAGGGCCTCGAGCGGGTCGAGCAGGCATTCTTCCGCCCGGACAGGCGCGCGACATGATCGAGACCCTGCCGATGGTCTCCGTGAGAGGCGTCACCAAGATCTATGGTGGCGGCATCGAGGCTCTCTCCGGCATCGATCTCACCTTTCCCCAAGGCCAGCTCACCACGCTCCTCGGCCCCTCGGGCTGCGGCAAGACCACGCTCTTGAAGATCATCGCAGGGCTCATTCCGGCAAGCTCGGGCGAGGTTCTGGTGGACGGCAGGAGGGTCACCGGACCCGGACCCGAGCGCGCCTTCGTCTTCCAGGATTTCGCGCTGATGCCCTGGGCCACGGTGCTGCGCAACGTCGCGTTCGGGCTCGAGCTTCGGGGCGTGAGCAGGCCTCAGCGGGAAGCGACCGCCATGACGCGGATCGAGGCCGTGGGGCTCAAGGGCTTCGAGCACGCCTACCCGCAGGCGCTGTCGGGCGGCATGCGCCAGCGCGTCGGCCTCGCCCGGGCCCTCGCCGTGGACGCCGAGGTGCTGCTCATGGACGAACCCTTTTCCGCCGTCGATGAGCAGACCCGCCGCCGCTTTCAGGAGGATCTGCTGGCACTCGTCGCGCAGGAGGGGAAGACCTTCATCTTCGTCACCCACTCGATCGAGGAGGCCGTCTACGTCTCCAACCGGATCGTGCTCCTCTCCCGTCGGCCGAGCCGGGTCTCGGCCATCGTCGAGCCGGCGATTCCGCGCGACCTCGATCCCGACGCCATCCGCCGCCACCCGGCCTATCTCGACACGGTCGAGGAGATCTGGCGCAGCCTCAAGCAATACGTGGACTGAGCGATGCGGATCGGAGGATATCGCCTGCCGCTCTTCGCCTCGCTGATCCTCTGGGCGCTGCTCTGGGAGCTGATCGGCCAGCTTCACGCGAGCCTGGTCATGCCGCCGCTCTCCGGCATCATCGGCCGGCTGGTCGAGATCGTGCCGACCGCCAGCTTCGGCAACGCGCTCTGGATCACCGGCAAGGCCTTCGTCCTCGGCAACCTCATCGCCATCGCCATCGGCGTGCCCATGGGCGTGCTGATGGGCCGCTCGGTGCTCGCCGACCGCATTTTCCTGCCCTGGGTCAACCTCTTCCTCTCGGCGCCGCTGACCGCGCTCGTTCCGGTGATCATGGTGCTCTTCGGCTTCGGCCAGACGACCATCGTGCTCACCGCCGTGCTGTTCGCGATATGGATCATCGTCCTCGATGCCCGGGCCGGGGTGAAGGGCATCTCGCCCTCGCTGCTCGAGATGGCGACGAGCTTCGGCGCCAGCCGATGGCAGAGCTTCTGGCACATCCATCTCTGGGCGGCCCTGCCGGAGATCCTGGCCGGTATCCGGCTCGGCATGATCCGCGCCGTCAAGGGTGTGGTGATCGGCCAGCTCCTGGTCTCGATCGTCGGCTTCGGCGCCCTCTTCGAGCTCTACTCCTCGCGCTTCCTGATGGAGCATTTCTGGGCCCTGCTCTTCGTGCTCTTCGCCTTTGCCTTCGCCATCAACGAGGCGTTGGCCTGGCTGCAGCGCAAGGTCGCCTTCTACGCCGCGTCACGTTGACAACCTCATCGCTTGGGAGAAGAACAGCCATGAACCTCGTCGTCCCGGCGCCGCCGGTCGTCACCATCCCGGTCCACGGCATGGACTCGCGCTTTCCGGTGCACCGGGTGTATTGCGTCGGCCGCAACTACGCGGCGCATACGGTCGAGATGGGCGGCGACCCCGATCGCGAGGCACCCTTCTTCTTTCAGAAGAACGTCGACAACCTGCTTCTCGACAATGCCGACTTCCCCTATCCCGCGCGCTCGCGGAACGTGCATCACGAGGTCGAGCTCGTGGTGGCGCTGGCAACGGGAGGCCGCGACATCGAGGTGTCGGCGGCCCAGAACCACATCTTCGGCTACGCCACCGGCATCGACATGACCCGCCGCGACCTCCAGGACGCCTGCAAGAAGGCGGCCCGGCCCTGGGAGATCGCCAAGGCCTTCGAGCACTCGGCCCCTTGCGGCGCGCTTCTGCCGGTGAGCGAGATCGGCCATCCGACGCGGGGCAGGATCAGCCTCGCGGTCGATGGCGAGGTCCGCCAGGATGGCGATCTCGACCATATGATCTGGAAGGTGCCCGAGATGATCGCCTACCTTTCCAGCCTCTTCGACCTTGCACCTGGCGACGTCATCTTCACCGGCACACCCTCCGGCGTGGGGCCGGTCGAGCGCGGCCAGATCATGCGGGCGTCGATCGAGGGGGTCGGCGAGATCAGCCACAAGGTCGTCTAACCCGGCATTGCCGCCGATGCGCCGATGGGGTTAGATCGTCCGTCTCGAATGCAGCCGGAATCGGATGGGGGATGAACGAGCGCATCGGTGTGGTGGGTCTCGGCCGGATGGGCCTCGCCATGGCCAGGACACTGCGCATGGCGGGCCATGCCGTCAAAGGCCACGACGTCCTCCTGCCGGCCCGCGAGCGGGCGCGGGCCGCGGGTCTGGCGGTCGAGGACAGCCTCGAGGCGCTTCTCGCCGAGAGCGAGCTCGTGCTGACATCCCTGCCCCAGGACGCGGATGTCGAGGCGATCGTCGAAGGTCCGGAGGGCGCTCTGAGCCGCGCGCCGGGCCTCCTCCTGGTCGACACCTCGACCATTGCCCCCGCCACCACGCGCCGCCTGGCGGCACGGCTCGCCGGGCGCGGCCACGGGCTGATCGACGCGCCGGTGAGCGGTGGCCCGGCCGGGGCCGCGGCCGGCACCCTCACCTTCATGGTCGGCGGCAGCGAGACGGATGTGGCGCGCGCCCGCCCGCTGCTCGACACCTTGGGCAAGACCGTCGTGCATGTCGGCGAGAGCGGCGCCGGCAACCTCGCCAAGCTCGTCAACAACCTCTTTTGCGCCACCCACCTCGTGGCACTCGGCGAAGCGCTCCGTCTCTCTGAGACGCTCGCCGTCGATCCCGCCCGGCTCTTCGCGGCGGTGAATGCCGCCTCCGGCCGCAGCGCCGTCTCGGAGATCAACCTGCCCCGCTGGATCCTCTCCGGCACCTTCGACAGCGGCTTCACCATGGGCCTGATGCGCAAGGACGTGCGCCTCGCCGCCGGCGTCGGAGCGGCGTCGGGGCTGAACCTGCCGCTGGCCCGCCTGATCGACGATCTCTGGAAGGCGAGCGGCAGCAGCCTCGGCGATGAGGCGGACTTCAATCGGATGGTGCAGTTCGTGCCGGAGGGCGGCCATGAGTGAGCGCAGCGCACGGCGACGGGCCTCGCTTGGAGCCTTCGGCCTCGACGGCGAGCTCGGCAGCCACATCGGCGGCGAGCTCGTGGCCGGACGCGGCGAGACGATACCGCTCGTCGATCCCGCCGATGGCGAGAGCTGGACCGCCTACCCGGATGCCGGCGCCGCCGTGGTCGACGAGGCCATGCGGGCGGCGGCCGATGGCTTCGGGAAGTGGCAGGCGCTCACCGCCTCGGCCCGCGGCCGCCTCGTGTGGCAGGTGGGGCGAAAGATCCGCGAGCGGGTCGACGATCTCGCCTTGCTCGAGACGCTGACCACCGGCAAGCCGATCCGCGACACGACCGTCGAGGTGCTGAAGGTCGCGGAGATGTTCGAGTACTATGCCGGCTGGTGCGACAAGCTGCACGGCGAGGTCATCCCCGTGCCCACGACGCATCTGAACTACACCCGTCCGGAGCCGCTGGGCGTGGTCGTGCAGATCACGCCCTGGAATGCACCCATCTTCACCGCCGGCTGGCAGATCGCCCCGGCGATCGCCGCCGGCAACGCGGTCGTGCTCAAGCCCTCGGAGCTGACGCCGGCGAGCACCTTGGCCCTCGCCCGCCTCGCCGAGGAGGCGGGCCTGCCCAAGGGGCTCGTCAACATCCTGACGGGTCTCGGCCAGACGACGGGCGAGGCCGCGGTGACCCACGCGCTGACGCGGCTCGTGGTCTTCGTCGGCTCGCCCCGGACGGGGAGCCTGATCGCCGCCGCGGCCGCCCGGAACACCGTGCCGACGATCCTCGAGCTCGGCGGCAAGTCCGCGAACATCGTCTTCGCGGACGCGGATCTGGAGCGCGCCTCCCTGGGTGCCCAGGCCGCCATCTGGAGCGGCGCCGGGCAAAGCTGCGTCGCGGGCTCGAGGCTGGTCGTGGATCGCCGCATCCGGGACGCGCTTTTGGACCGGCTCGCGGTGGCGGCCGGCCGCCTCGTGGTCGGCGCACCCGAGGAGAAGACGACGCAGATCGGACCGATCCTCTCGGAGCGGCAATGGCGAACCGTCGGCGGCATGGTCGAAACGGCCCGGCAATCGGGCGCGCGCGTGCGCGCCGGCGGCGGCCGGCCGGCGCATCTCGGGGAGCGGGGCTGCTACTATGCGCCGACCCTGCTCGACGAGGTCCGCTCCGACATGGCGATCGCCCAGGAGGAGGTGTTCGGCCCGGTGCTCGCCGTCCTGCCGTTCGCGACGGAGGAGGAGGCCATCTCGATCGCCAACGCCACCCGCTTCGGCCTTGCCGGTGCCGTCTGGACAAGGGATGTCGGCCGCGCGCACCGGGTTGCCGCCGCCGTTCGTGCGGGCACGTTCTGGATCAACGGCTACAAGACGATCAGCGTGATGTCGCCCTTCGGCGGCTTCGCCGCCAGCGGCTACGGCCGCTCCAGCGGCCGCGACGCGCTGCTCGCCTACACGCAGACCAAGAGCGTGTGGGTCGAGACGGCCGCCGAGCCTGCTGCCGGGTTCGGTTACGGCGGCGACTGATCGTTGGACACTGGACCCTGAGCCGGCTTCTCGGCAAAAGGGCAGCCGAAAGGCGAAGGAGGGGGGACGCGGATGGCTTACGATCTGGTGCTCAAGGGCGGGCATGTGATCGATCCGGCCGAAGGGATCGACCGGATCACGGACGTCGCCTTCGATAACGGCAAGGTCGCCGAGGTCGGCGACGCGATCGACGGCCGCAATGTCCGCCACGTGGACGGGCTTTACGTCACGCCCGGCCTCATCGACCTTCACACCCACGTCTACTGGGGCGGCACCTCGCTCGGCATCGACGCCGAGGAGTTCTGCCGCACGAGCGGCGTCACGACGGCGGTCGACACGGGCAGCGCCGGGCCCGGCAACTTTCCGGGCTTCCGAAAGCACGTGATCGAGCCCTGCCGCACCCGCATCCTGGCCTATCTGCACGTCTCCTTCGCCGGCATCTACGCCTTCTCCAGGACCGTGATGGTGGGAGAGAGCGAGGAGATGCGGATGATGGCCCCCGCCGAGGCGGCCGCCGTGGCGGCGGCCAATCGCGATGTCGTCGTCGGCATCAAGGTCCGGGTCGGCCGCCACGCCTCCGGCACCTCGGGCACCGCCCCGCTCGACATGGCGCTACAGGTCGCCGATGCCGTCGGCATGCCGCTCATGGCGCATATCGACCACCCGCCGCCGACCTACGAGGAGGTCCTCGCACGGCTCCGCCCCGGCGACGTCCTGACCCACGCCTTCCGTCCCTTCCCCAACAGCCCCGTCGACGGCAAGGGCCGGGTCAAGGACGAGGTCTGGCGGGCGCGCGAGAAGGGGGTGATCTTCGATATCGGCCACGGCATGGGCTCGTTCGCGTACAAGACCGCCCGCGCCATGCTCGAGGGCGGCTTCCGGCCGGACGTCATCTCCTCCGACGTGCACAGCCTCTGCATCAACGGCCCCGCCTACGACCAGGTGACCACGCTCTCGAAGTTCCTCTGTCTCGGCGTGCCGCTCCAGGAGGTGATCGCCGCCTCGACGGTCAACGCCGCCAGGGCGCTGCAGCGGCCGGAGCTCGGCAGCCTCGCCCAGGGCAGCGTCGGCGACGCGACCCTGCTCGAGGTCCGGGAAGGCAGCTTCGACTACGAGGATGTCACCGGCGAGATCATGACCGGCGACCGGCGCATCGTCGCCCGGGGTGTGATCGTCGGCGGCCAGCTCTTCCATCCGACCGAGCCCGACGCCTTCAAGTCCCCCACGAGCCACAGCAGCACGAAAGCCGCCGAATGAGCGATAAGACCCCCGACCAGCGCCTCGCCGAGCTCGGCCTGACCCTGCCAGCCGTGCCGACCCCGGTCTTCACCTACGTGCCCTTCAAGCGCGACGGCACGACCGTCTACCTCTCGGGCCAGGGCCCGAAAGGGCCGGACGGCAGCTACGCCACGGGCAAGGTGGGCGAGGACGTGAGCGTCGAGGAGGCGAGAAAGCACGCCGAGCTGACCGGCCTCTACCTCCTCGCCGTGGCCAAGCAGGCCGCCGGCAGCCTCGAGAAGGTCGAGGTTCTGAAGATCTTCGGGATGGTCAACGCCACACCCGACTTCAAGGACCAGCCCAAGGTCGTCAACGGCTGCTCCGATCTCCTCGTCGCCGTCTTGGGCGAGCGCGGCCGCCACGCCCGCTCCGCCATCGGCATGGGCTCGCTGCCCAACGGCATGACCGTCGAGATCGAGGCGGTGATCAGGGTGCACGAATAGGCGGCCGCCCCTATTCCACCAAGTGGCAGGCCACCAGCCGGCCGTCGGGCTTGGGCTCGAGGGGGGGTGTCTCGATGCGGCAGCGGGGAATGGCGAAGGGGCAGCGGGTGTGGAAGGCGCAGCCCTTGGGCGGGTTCACCGGCGACGGCACATCGCCCTCGAGCAGGATGCGGTCGCGGCGCAGGCGCGGGTCGGGCACGGGTGCCGCCGAGATCAGGGCACGGCTGTAGGGGTGCAGCGGGTTGGCGAAGAGCGCCTCGCGCGTCGCCAGCTCGACGATCTTGCCGAGATACATGACGGCGATGCGGTGGCCGATATGCTCGACCACGCCGAGATCGTGGCTGACGAAGAGGTAGGCGAGGCCGAATTCCTCCTGGAGGTCCATGAGCAGATTGAGCACCTGCGCCTGGACCGAGACGTCGAGGGCGGAGACCGGCTCGTCGGCGACGATCACCCGAGGCTCGAGCGCGAGGGCACGGGCGATGCCGAGCCGCTGGCGCTGGCCGCCCGAGAACTCGAAGGGGAAACGGTTCATCGAATCGGGCCTCAGACCCACCTTCTCGAAGAGCAGCGCCGTCCGCCCCTCGCGCTCCGCGCGCGGAAAATCGCCGTAGTTCTCGAGCGGCTCGCTGACGATGCGCCCCGCGGTCATGCGCGGGTTGAGCGAGGCGTAAGGGTCCTGGAAGACGATCTGGATACGCTTGCGGAAGGGCCGCATGGCCTCGGCGTCGAGCCCGCTCACCTCGTGACCGTCGATTCTGATCGAGCCGGCCGTGGGCTCGATCAGCCTGAGCGCCACCTTGGCCACGGTCGACTTGCCGCAGCCCGATTCGCCGACGAGGCAGAGCGTCTCGCCGGGCGCAATCGCGAAGCTCACGCCGTCCACCGCCTTGACCGATGCCACCGTGCGCTTGAGCAGCCCCTTCCGCACCGGGAAGTGCTTCTTGAGATCCTCGACCTCGAGGGCGGCCGGCGCCGCGGTCATGCCGCGAGCTCCGTCGCCAGCACGCGCTCCGCCTCGTGGCAGGCGGTGATGTGGCGCTCGCCGACCGGGCGGAGCTCCGGCGCCTCGCTTCGGCAGCGCTCGACGGCGAAAGGGCAGCGCGGGGCGAAGGCGCAGCCTTGGATCGGCTCCCGCAGGGACGGCACGATGCCCGGGATCTCCGTCAGGCGGCGCTGGCGGCCACGGCCGGCGAAGCTCGGGATCGAGGTCATGAGGCCACGGGTGTAGGGATGCGCCGGACGATCGAAGAGCTCGATCACGCCGGCCTCCTCGATCTTGCGCCCGGCATACATGACGATCACCCGCTGGCAGGTCTCGGCCACCACGCCGAGATCGTGGGTGATCAGGATCACCGCCGCCCCGGTGCGCGACTTGAGCTCGATCATCAGGTTCAGGATCTGGGCCTGGATGGTGACGTCGAGCGCCGTGGTCGGCTCGTCGGCGATCAGCAGCCTGGGGTTGCAGGCGAGCGCCATGGCGATCATCACCCGCTGGCGCATGCCGCCCGAGAACTGGTGCGGGTAGTCGCCGAGCCGTCCTTCGGCGTCGGGGATGCGCACCAGCCGCAGCATCTCGACGGCCCGCTTCCTGGCCTCGCCCGGGCCGGCGTTCTGATGAATGCGCACCGCCTCGGCGATCTGGTCGCCGATGGTCAGAACGGGGTTGAGGCTGGTCATCGGCTCCTGGAAGATCATCGCTATGCGATTGCCGCGGATGGCGCGCATCCGCGCCTCGTCGAGCCCCAGCAGGTCGGTGCCCTCGAACGCGACGCTGCCGCCCACCGTGCGGGCGAGCCGGTCGGGCAGGAGCCGCATGATCGAGAGGGCGGTGACGCTCTTGCCGCAGCCGGATTCGCCGACGATGCCCACCGTCTCGCCGGGCATGACGTCGAACGAGACGCCGCCCACCGCCCGGGTGACGCCGTCGGCGGTGAAGAAATGCGTCTCGAGATCGCGGACGCGGAGCAGGGGCCGGGTCACCTCGTCCATCTCACATCCGCCGCGCCAGGCGCGGGTCGAGGCGGTCGCGGAGCCCGTCGCCGAGCAGGTTGACGGCGAGCACGACGATGGCGAGCGCGATGCCGGGACAGAAGATGGTCCAGGGGGCGACGCTCAGATAGAGCCGGCTCTGGGCGATCATGTTGCCCCAGGTCGGCACGTCGGGCGGCGTGCCGGCGCCGAGGAAGGAGAGCGCCGCCTCGACGAGGATGGCCGAGGCGCAGATATAGGTCGACTGCACGATCAGGGGTGCCACCGTGTTCGGCAGGATATGGCGGCGGATGATGCGGAACGTGCGGGTGCCGCTGGCCACCGCCGCCTCCACATAGGGCGCCTCGCGCACGCTCAGCACCACGGCCCGCACGAGGCGCACGACGCGCGGCACTTCGGGAATGGTGATGGCGACGATGACGATGAAAACACTGGCCTTGGTGAGCGCCACGAGGGCGATGGCGAGCAGGATCGCCGGGATCGCCATGAGCCCGTCCATCAGCCGCATGACGACCGCGTCCAGCTTGCGAAAATAGCCGCCGACGAGGCCGATCGCGAGACCGACGACGATCGAGAAAAGGGCGACCGAGAGCCCGACGAGAAGCGAGATGCGCGCCCCGTAGACGGTGCGGGCGAAGACGTCGCGGCCGAGGTGATCGGTGCCGAACCAGAACGCGGCCGAGGGCGACTTCAGCCGCTCCGCCGGCGTCATGCTCAAGGGATCGCCGGCGAAGAGCGGTGCCGCCAGCGCCAGGATCAGGAGGACGATCAGGATCATCCCGCCCAGCACCATGGTCGGATTGCGCCTGAGGAAGCGGGCGAAGGAGGGGCGTGCCCGGCCCGACGGAGCGGTGATCACGGTCGGCGCGGCGCTCAATAGCGGATCCTCGGATCGAGGAAGCTGTAGGAGAGATCGACCAGGAGGTTGACCAGGACGTAGACGCCCGAGAAGAGCAGGATGACGCCCTGAATGATGGGGTAGTCGCGCTTGGCGATGGCATCGACCACCAGTCGGCCGACACCGGGGATGTTGAAGACCGTCTCGGTGATGACCACGCCGCCGATCAGGAGGGCGATGCCGATGCCGATCACGGTGACGATCGGCACCCCGGCGTTCTTGAGCGCGTGCTTGAGCAGCATCGGCCGCGTGGCGACCCCCTTGGCCCGGGCGGTCCGGATGTAGTCCTCCGACAGCACCTCGAGCATGGAGGTCCGTGTGATCCGGGCGATCAGCGCCACATAGGCGAGCCCGAGCGCTATGGTCGGCAGGACCAGCCGCTCCAGCCAGGGGCCGACGCCGTCGGCGATGGGCGCATAGCCCTGCACCGGCAGCCAGCGTAGATTGATCGAGAAGAAGTAGATCAGGACGTAGCCGACGACGAAGACCGGCACGGAGAAGCCGAGCACGGAGAAGCCCATGAGCGCCCGGTCGATCAGCGTGCCGGCCCGCCATGCCGCGAGCACGCCGAACGAGACGGCGATGGCCACGGCGAAGAGGATGGTGGTGAGCGAGAGGGAGATCGTGGGCTCGAGCCGCTCGCCGATCAGCTTGGCGACCGGTTCGTTCGAGAAGATCGAGATGCCGAGATCGCCTTTCAAGACGCCGCCGGACCAGCGCACGAACTGCACCGGCAGCGGATCGTCGAGCCCCAGCCGGTCCCGGATCTGGGCGATCTGGTCGGGCGTCGCGTTGTCGCCGGCGACGATCGCCGCGGGATCGCCCGGCGAGAGATGCAGAAGAAGAAAGACGAACACACCGACGATGACCATGACGAGCACCGTCGAGCCGAGCCGGCGGATGATGTAGCCGAGCATCGCTCACCAGGGGTGGTGCCGCCTGCGGCACCACCCTCCCATGTTCGTGCGGTCGAGGACGTGCAGGTTCAGACCCGCTCGACGTTCCAGAACGGGATGATCTCCGGAATCTTGAGAAAGCCCTGGAGGTTGGAGCGATAGGCCACCGGCGAGACCCATTGGCCGAGCCAGACATGCGGCACGAAGTTCCAGGCGTTCTCCTGGAACTGGCGGGCGATCTCCTTCTGCGCCTCGAGCCCGTCCGCGGCCGCCCATTCGTCACGCAGCCGCTCGTTGGTCGCATCCTCCGGCCAGCCGAACCAGCCCTTGGTGCCGTTGGCCGCGTGACCGGCGAGCGCGATCGGGTTGCCGGCGGAGGCCGCACCCGCCCAGGTGATGAAGATGTTCCAGCCGCCCTCCTCCGGCGGGTCCTGCACGGCCCGGCGGGTGACCACCCCGCCCCAGTCGGAGGTGGCGAGCTCGGCATTGACGCCGATGTCCCGCAGCCGCTGCGCCACGAGCTGCGCCGAGTTGTTCATGAAGTCGATATTGGTGGCGTGCAGCACGATGACGGGCCGGCCGTCATAGCCCGCTTCCTCGAAGAGCTGCTTCGCCCTCGCCAAGTCGGGAGCGGCCTTGAACCAGTCGGTGTTGGCGTCGTTCTCCATCGGCGTGCCGCAGGCGAAATCCGAGGCGCATTTGCGGTAGTAGCGCGGGTCGCCGAAGGTCGCCTTCATGAACTCTTCCTGGTCGATCAGGTAGAGCATCGCCTTGCGCGCCTTGACGTTGTCGAAGGGCGGATAGAGGAAGTTGAGCCGCATCCAGCCGAAATTGCCGGTCTCGTTCAGGACGTCGACGGTGATGTCCGGATCGGCCTCGAGCACGCCCAGGAGGTCGATCGGCGGCAGCTCCATGAAGTCGATCTCGCCCGCCTGCAGGGCGGCCATCGCGGTCTGCGAATCCTCGATGTTCTCGTAGATCACGCGATCCATCTTGACGACCTTGCCGCCGGCCATGCCGGAGGCCGGCTCGTCGCGCGGCACGTAGCCGGTGTTCTTGTCGTAGACGTATTGCGCGCCCTGGCGGGTCTCGTCGCGATTGAAGATGAAGGGGCCGGAGCCGATGTACTCGGTCACCTGCTCCATCGGGTCGGTCATGGCCTCCTTCTCGCGCATGATGTAGAGGAGCGGCGTCGAGGTCTTGGCCATGATGTCGATCACGAGGCCGTAGGGCTCGTTCAGCTCGATGGCGAAGCGCTTGTCGTCCTTGGCGACGATGTCCTTGACGCGCAGCATCATGTGCTGCCCCGCACCGTCGCGCGCCGCCCAGCGGCGGATGGAGGCGACGACGTCGCGCGCGGTGACCGGCGAGCCGTCGGTGAAGCCGAGCCCGTCGCGCAGCTCGAAGTCGTAAGTGAGCTTGTCGTCCGAGACCATCCACTTCCCGACCATCTGCGGCTGCGGCCTCATCTGGCCATCCAGCGCGAAGAGCGTGTCGTAGATCATCGCACCGTGATAGGCGGTGATGTTGGCGGTGGTCCAGATCGGGTCGAAGGCCCGAAGATCGCCCTGCATGACCGCCTTGAGCGTGCCGCCCGATCCTTGCGCCCGGGCCCGCCGCCAGGGCAGCCCGACGAGGCTGGTCCCGGCCGCCGCCGTCGCCATGCCGCCCTGAACGAAAATCCTGCGTGACGTCCGCATCGGTGCCGCTCCCTTCCTTGGCTTATCCTTGGCCGGGCCGTGCCGGATCACGACCTCTTGACCCCATGATTTCCGAATTTCCGCTTCGGCGAAAGCTTAAACTCCCGCAAAATCGCTCAAACCAGCAGCCGACCCGGCGGCAGCTCGTCGTGCGGCCAGTGCGGGCGGCTGATCTTCCTGTAGGGATAACGCCGCGAATCGAGCGGCGACGGGCCCAGCCCATCGCAGTAGATCACCTCACTGGCGATCGGCCCGTAGGCCGCGTGGAAGTGGTGCGTCGACTTCACGCCGATGTAGCGCTTGGTCGCGAGGTCGATGCCGACGCGCTCGAAGATCTCGGTGCCGAGCGCCTGGGTCCGGTTGGTGATCAGCGTCACCTCGACGTTGCCGCCCGCCGTGGCGATCCGGATGCCCGCGGCATCGCCGAACGAGACCTTGGCCGTGCCGAAGGACTGCCAGCCGTCGCGCGCGAGGCCGATCAGCGTCACCTCGGCATCGACGGGCGAGCCCGACGCCGCCGACGCCTTGCCGCCGAAGCGGAGCGGGAAGGTCGAGCCGATCTCCCTGGCGTGGCAGATCGCGACCGCGAAAGGATCCCAAAAAGGCCCGATCGCGGCATCGCCGCAGCCCCGCTCCAAGAGCCGCCTGAGCACGTTGGTGTTGTCCGAGGCCGCCCCGCCGCCGGCATTGTCGGACGGATCGGCCACGACCACGGGTCCCGACTCTGCCGCATAGGCCCGGTCGATCGCCTCGTCGATCGAGCAATGCGGCGGGCGCCAGGTGCCGCGCCGTGCCCTGACCTCCTCGCCGAGCTCGATCGCCAGGGCGTCGCCTTCCGCCTTGGCGTCGTCGGTCACGACCAGCACGCGCGCCCCCTGGTCCGCCACATCGCCCTGCGTGAAGCCATGCACGAGCGATACCGAGAGGATCTCGGGCCGCGCCTCGTGCACCTTCATCTTCGCCACAAACGAGCGCGCCGGCTCGCGCGTCGTCGGAAAGAGGTCGTCCATCCGGCAGTCGTAGAGCGACATGACCGGGCGAATCTCGCCCCGGATCGTGCGCGTCACGATGCCGACCAGCTCCTCCGCCCGCTCGACGAAATCCGTGTGCGGGTACTCCTTGAAGAGAATGACGACATCGGCGTTCCGGACCCGCCTCGGGGTCATGTGGCAGTGCGGATCGAGCTCGACGCCGATCACCGCGTCGCGGCCCACGAGCTCGCGGACCCGCTCGATCAGCTCGCCCTCGCAATCGTCGCAGCCCTGTGCCAGCATGGCGCCGTGCAGCCCGAGCAGCACGCCGTCGACGGGCAACGCCGCCCGAAGCTGGTCCAGGATCTCGTCGCGCATCGATTCGTAGTCCGCCTGGACCACCGGCGACGAGGGCTCGGCCCAGAAGCACGAGCCCTCGATCAGCTCGAAGCCCTCCAGCACCGCCCGGTTGCGGGCTACCCACAAGGGAGCGGTCGAATGGGTCGGCCGGTCCGGATGCTCGCGGGGGCGGAAATAGACGCACTGCTCGAAGCTCCGCCGGTCGGTCGGCACCGGCGAGAACGAGTTGGATTCGGTCGCGAGGGAGGCTGTGAAGAGTCGCATGAGCGGGGCTCCGGCGCTAGGCTGGGATCAGGTTCGCGCGGGCCTGCGGCCGGCGCAATGGGGAAGGTCGGAGCATGGAGGTGGAGTGGCTGCATCTCTCGGCGGCGGCGCTGAACGAGCGCGCCGGGGCGGGTGCCCTCGTGCTGCTGCCGGTGGCGTCGACGGAGCAGCACGGGCCCCACATGGCGACCGGCACCGACGTCCTGCTCGTCACCGAGGTCTGCCGCCGCGCCGCGCGGCGCATCGGCGCCGTCGTGGCGCCCACGCTCTGGGCCGGCCTTGCCGAGCACCACATGCGCTTCGGCGGCAGCTTCACGCTGCGCCTCTCCACCTACCAGGCGCTCCTGCAGGACATCCTCGATTCCCTTCGCCGCGCCGGCTTCAGCCGGATCGTCATCGTCAATGGCCATGGCGGCAACATGGCCGCCCTCAATGCCATGAGCGCCGAGCTCGGTCGCGACGGAGACCTCGCCGTCACCACCTATTTCCAGCTTGCGGAAAGGACGATGGCGCCGCACCTCGAGGACCAGCCGGGCGTGCTCCACGCCGGCGAGGCCGAAACCTCGATGATGCTGGCGCTCCGCCCCCAATCGGTCGACCCGTCCCGCCTCGCCGAGGCCACGGGCCCGATGCCGGAGCAGGGATCGGCCCTGGCGTCGCCCCTGCACCGCTGGCGCTCCTTCGCCGACCTCACGGATACCGGGGTGATCGGCGATGCGCGCCGCGCCTCGGCCGCAAAGGGCGAGCGCCTGATCGAGGCGGCGGCGGCGGCACTTGCCGAAAGGCTCGCCGTCGGCGAGCCCTGGACCTGAGGACCATCCATGCCATTCCCAGCCACGCACCACCGAGAGAGCCGACCATGACCTCCCCCCTCGCCGCCGCCATCGCCCGCCAGTACGGCACGCCGGCCGTCGTTATCGACCTCGACGTCGTCGACCGCAACATCGACCGGCTGCAGCGGACCTGCGACGCCGCCGGCTTGCGCAACCGGCCGCACATCAAGACGCACAAGTCGCCCGTGCTGGCCGCGCAGCAGCGCGACCGGGGCGCCAAGGGCATCACCTGCCAGAAGCTCGGCGAGGCCGAGGTGATGGCCGAGGCCGGGCTCGACGACATCCTGATCAGCTACAACGTTCTCGGTGAGGAGAAGATGCAGCGGCTGGCGCGCCTGTTGCGCACCGGTGTCACCGTCCGGCCGTGCTGCGACAATCCGATCGTCGCCGACGGCTATGTCGATGCGGCCCGTCTCGCCGGCCGGGAGCTCGAGGTGCTGGTGGAATGCGACACGGGCCGCGAGCGCGCCGGGGTGGAGACACCGGCCGAGGCCATCGCCCTCGCCCGCCGCATCGCCGGCCATGACGGGCTCAGCTTCGGCGGCCTCCTTCTCTACGCTCCCGAGGACCGCCTGGCGGAGAGCCAGAAATTCCTCGACGAGGTCAAGGAGGGCCTTCGCGAGCACGGGCTCGAGCCCGGCATCGTCTCGACCGGCGGCACCCCCAACCTGCGCAATCTCGGCCGCATCAAGGGCGCGACCGAGCACCGCTCCGGCACCTCGATCTTCAACGACCGCATGATGCTGACCTGTGGCGCCGCCACGCTCGAGGATTGCGCCCTCGCCGTTTACGCCACCGTGGTCAGCCGCGCCGGTCCTCTGCGCGGCATCCTCGATTCCGGCTCGAAGACGCTGACCAGCGACACCGGCGGCGGGCTCGACGGTTTCGGCCTGATCCGCGAGTATCCCAATGCCCGCATCAAGGGCTTCGCCGAGGAGCACGGGATGCTCGACCTTTCCAGCTCGCGCCGGAAGCCCTCCATCGGCGAGACGGTCAGCATCATCCCGAACCATGTCTGCGTCGTCGTCAACATGGTCGACGAGCTGGTCACCGTCCGCGGCGGCGAGATCGCCGGAACCCTCCCCGTCGCCGCCCGCGGCAAGCTGCGGTGAGCGCTCTCATGCGTCCGGGAAGTTCCGCCGGGCGATGGTGGCGAGCGCCGGCAGGCCCCGGGCCGCGGCACCGATGGCCCCGAGCTTCGGCGCCTTCGAGCCGAACCAGCCGGGGCCGGGCTGCCAGCGGGTGAGCACCGCGAGGTAGAGGTCGATGGCCGAGAGCCGCTCGCCGAGGAACCAGGGCTCCCCGGCCTCGCCCTCGACGATTTGAAAGAGACGCTCGCGCCAGGCGCCGACCGCCCGGGCGAAGGCGTCCCGGCAAGCCGGGTCGGGCACGAACCGCGCCGGGTCGTCGCCATAGGTGTAGGTCGGGTAGATGTTGGCGACCAGGAAGACCAGCCAGCGGAGAAAGCGGGCGCGCTCCGCGGCCCCGGCACCCGGCACCAGCGCGTCCGAGCCGGTGAGATCGGCCAAAAGCAGCGTGATCGCCGCACTCTCGGTCATCACCCGGCCATCCTCGAGCCTCAGGACCGGCACCTGCGCCAGGGGATTGACCCGCTCCAGCGCCGCCCGGCTCTCCGCCGAGAGAAAAAGATCGCCCACCCGCTCGAAGCAGTAATCGAGCCCGTACCAGCCGAGCTGCAGCTCGACGATCGCCGAGCCCCAGCCGGGCTCGCCGTAGAGGGTCATGGGCATGGCCGTCTCCGGGTCTCACCCCAGATAGAGCTTCTGGATCTCCTCGCCGATGACGATCGTCCGGTCGATGGTGTCGGTCAAGAACTCGTGCAGGCCGCGCCGGAAGATGTCGTCGATGCGGCTGTAGCGCAGGCGGGCGTGCATCTCGCCCGCGAGCCGGTGCGCCTCGCCGGCACGGCCGCCGTGGCGCTGCGCCAGGATGTCGAGGTTCTCGAGCACCTGCTCGTAGCAGGCGCGGAGCGAGCGCGGCATCTCGGGGCGGAGAATCAGCATCTCGGCCACCTGCCAGGGCACGACCCGGCCTTTGTAGAGCACGTGGTAGCTGCGTCGCGCCGAGACGGAGCGGAGGATCGCCGCCCACTGGTAGTAGTCGAGGCTGCCGCCGACCTGCTCGAAGCTCGGCAGCAGAATATGGTACTTCACGTCGAGGATGCGCGCCGTGTTGTCGGCCCGCTCGAGGAAGGTGCCGAGGCGCAGGAAGTTGAAGTTCTCGGTCCGGAGCAGGGTGTTGGTGTAGGCGCCGTTGAAGAGCAGCGCCTGGCGCTTCACCCAGTCGAGGAAGGTGCTGAAATTGTCGGAGGAGAAGGTGTCCTCGTCGAACTCCCTCGATTCGAGGTAGGCGCCGTTGATCGCCTCCCAGACATCGAGGGTCAAGGCCGCGCGGACGGCCCGGGCGTTGTTCCGCGCCTGGACGAGGCATCGCATGATGCTCGACGGGTTTCTCGTCTCCCGCACCAGGAAATGGAGAACGGACGCCTCGTCGGAGTGCCGGTGCAGCTCGAAGAAGGCGGACTCGCAGCCGGCGGCGATGATCGCGGAGTGCCACTCGCTCCGGCTGTCGGGGCTGGCGAGCACGGACATGTGCCGCGCCACGTCGAGCAGCCGGGCGACGTAGTCCATGCGCTCGACCGAGCGGGCGAGCCAGAAGAGGTTGCTGGCGGTGCGGCTCAACATCGGCTCAGCCTCCCGGCCCGGACGAGCCGCCACCCTGGCTCTGCGACTGCTGCCCATTGCTTGGCCGCGCCTGCGCCCGGGGCTGCATCCCTCCATCCGGCGCCAGCACCCAGGTGTCCTTGGTGCCACCGCCCTGTGAGGAGTTGACGACCAGCGAGCCTTCCTTCAGCGCCACCCGGGTGAGGCCGCCCGGAGCGATGCGAACGGCGTCGCCGCCGAGCAGGACGAAGGGGCGAAGATCGACATGCCGGGGCGCGACGCCGCTGGCGACGAAGGTCGGGCAGGTCGAGAGGGCGAGGGTCGGCTGGGCGATGTAGTCGTGCGGCCTCGCCTCGAGCTTGGCGCGGAACGTCTCGATCTCGGCCCGGCTCGCATGCGGCCCGACCAGCATGCCGTAGCCGCCCGAGCCGTGCACGGCCTTGATGACGAGCTCGGCCATGTGGTCGAGCACGTAGCGCAGGTCGTCCGCCTCGGCGCAGCGCCAGGTCGGCACATTGTTCAGGATCGGCGCCTCGCCCAGATAGAAGCGGACCATGTCTGGCACGTAGGTGTAGATCGCCTTGTCGTCGCAGACGCCCGAGCCCACCGCATTGGCGAGCGTCACGTTGCCCCGGCAATAGGCGTCGAAGAGCCCGGCCACGCCGAGCGCCGAATCGGGGTTGAAGACGGTGGGGTCGAGAAAGGCGTCGTCGATTCGCCGGTAGATGACGTCGACCCGCCTCGGACCCTCGGTCGTGCGCATCTTGACGATGCCGTCCTCGACGACGAGGTCCTGCCCCTCGACCAGCTCGACGCCCATCTCGTCGGCGAGAAACGAATGCTCGTAATAGGCGCTGTTGTAGAAGCCCGGCGTCAGGAGCGCCACGACCGGATCGCCCGGGCAGTTGGGCGGCGCCACGCTCTGCAGGGTGGTGAGCAGCTCCTCCGGATAGTGCGAGACCGGCTGGATCTTCTGACGCGCGAAGAGGTCCGGAAAGAGGCGCATCATCACCTCCCGGTTCTCCAGCATGTAGGAGACCCCGGAAGGCGTGCGGCAGTTGTCCTCGAGCACGTAGAACTCGTCGGGCCCCGTGCGCACCATGTCGATGCCGGCGATGTGGGTGTAGACGCCCATGGGCACGTCGACGCCGATCATCCGCCGCTCGAAGCTGGGATTGCCCTCGACCAGCCGCTCCGGCACCGTGCCGGCCCGGATGATCGCCCGCTCGTGATACATGTCGCCGACGAAGAGGTTGAGCGCCCTGACCCGCTGCTCGAGGCCGCTGGCGAGCAGCTCCCATTCGCTCGCGTCGAGAACCCTCGGGACGATGTCGAAGGGGATCAGCCGCTCCGGATCGCCGCCCTCGGTGTAGACCGCGAAGGTGATGCCGATCTTGCGGAAGAGCGCCTCCGCCTCGCGCTCCTTGCGGGCGAGGAAATCCGGCGGCGTGCGGCTCAGCCAGTCCTGCACCGCCCGGTAGGCGGGGCGGCACGAGCCCCCGCCGGCGGTCGAGGACGGGGCATCGCGCCCGTGCATCTCGTCGAACATCGCCTTCCCTTTCACACTCCGCCGCCCCTCAGCGCGCCAGGCGATAGCCGCCGGGCTCGGTCAGGAGCAGGGTGTTCTCGCCGGCAACGGGCTCGATCTTCTGGCGCAGGCGATAGATGTGCGTCTCCAGCGTGTGCGTCGTGACCGCGGCGTTGTAGCCCCAGACCTCGTCGAGCAGCTTCTCGCGCGCCACCGCGCGATCGCCGACCCTGTAGAGGTATTTGAGGATCGCCGTCTCCTTCTCGGTCAGATGGATCTTCCGCCCGCTCGCCGTCACCAGCATCTTGGCCGCGGGCTTGAAGGCATAAGGCCCGATCTGGAAGGTCGCGTCGTCGGAAAGCTCGAACTGCCGGAGCTGGGCCCGCAGGCGCGCCATCAGCACGCCGAGCCGCACCGGCTTGCCGACATAGTCGTTGGCGCCGCTGTCCAGCCCGAGAATGGTGTCGGCGTCGCCGTCGTGGCCGGTGAGCATGATCACCGGCGCCTTGACGCCGGCCTTGCGGATCAGCCGGCAGAGATCGCGCCCGTCGGTGTCGGGCAGGCCCACATCGAGGATGAGCGCATCGAGCGGATGCGCCCTGGCGAGCTCGAGCCCCTCCTTGCCGGTGCCGGCCTGCAGCACCTCGCAGCCCTCGTGGAGGCCGAGCTGGTCGGCGAGCTCGCCGCGGAACGCCTCGTCGTCGTCGACGATCAGAATGCGCTTGCCGCCCGTCATGTCGGTTCGCCCGTAGTGCTGTGGAGCCACCGTCCGGCACGACTCTAGCGGCGGCGGGAAGAAAGCGGAAGGGCGGTCGGTCCGCTCGTCGGCTCTGCGCGCTTGTCGGCAGGCCGCCATGCGGCTATCGCAGGGGCGTGGAACGTGCAGAACTTCTTAACCTCTTTCGTTCTATGATCGATCCGCGCGGGCCTTCGCCCGCGTGCTCAAAGCGGCGGAATGGCCGCTCATCCGGCGATCGAGGCGACCACCGACCCTGATGTTTCTCATCCTCTACCTCATGGTCCTCGCGGCCCTCCTGCTGCACGCGCCGGCGGACCTTCTCGATCCGGCCTCCCGTCCCTTCTTCGTGGTGATCGGGCTGATCGGCATCTGGCGCTATGGCTGGGGAGCCGTGCATTTCCTTCGCGCCCAGTACTACCTGCGCTCCGTGTTTCCCCGGCTGCGCCGGCGCGCGCCGGGCCCCGACCCCGAATCGGAGGCGCAGGACGTCGCGACCGGGCCCGAGGTCTTCATCGTCATCACCAGCTTCCGCATCCGGGCGGAGACCACCGCCAGCGTCTATCGCGCCGCCATGGCCGAGGCCTGCCGCCACAAGGGCCCCGCGACGGTCATCGCCTCGATCATCGAGATGGCGGACCAGCGCTTCATCAAGCAGCTTTTCCACCGCATGGCGCCGGGCGAGCACGTCCGGCTGATCTTCGTGCGCACGCCGGCCCTGGGCAAGCGGCACAGCCTCGCCGTGGCGCTGCGCGCCGTCGCCCGCAGCCGGCCCTCCGGCGACGCGGTCGTGGCCCTCGTCGACGGCGACACCGTCATGGTGCCGGGCACGCTCGAGCGCTGCCTGCCCTTCTTCCGGCTCCTGCCCGAGATCGGCGCCCTGACCACCGACGAGGAGCCGGTCATCCAGAGCGGCGTGCTCTTGCGCCAGTGGTACCGGCTGCGTTTCGCCCAGCGGCAGCTCCTGATGTGCTCCCTGGGCCTCTCGCGCAGGCTCCTGACGCTGACCGGCCGGATGTCGCTCTTCCGGGTGCGGATCGCCACCGACCCCACCTTCATCGCCACGCTGCGCGACGACAGCATCGAGCACTGGCGCCTGGGCCGCATCCCGCTCCTGACGGGCGACGACAAGTCGACCTGGTTCTGGCTGCTGCAGCGCAACTGGGACATGCTCTACGTGCCGGATGTGCGCATCCTCACCCTGGAGGACCCGCCGGACCCGCGCTTTCCCGTCGCCACCACGCGGCTGATGCGCCGCTGGTTCGGCAACATGCTGCGCGCCAGCACCCGCGCCATCGCCCTCGGGCCAAGGCGGGTCGGCCTCTTTCCCTGGTGGTGCCTGATCGATCAGCGGGTCTCGATGTGGACGCCCCTCCTGCTGCCGCTCTCGGCCCTGGCGCTCACCCTGGCCGCCGGGCCGGTCGTGCTCTACGCCTACGCCATCTGGGTCATGACCACGCGCCTTTTGCAGTCGCTCCTCCTCTTGGGGGTTCGCGACCGGATCGGCACGCTTTTTCCGCCGCTCATCCTCTACAGTCAGATCTACGGGGCCCTGGTCAAGACCTGGGTCCTCTTCCATCCGCACCGCCAGAGCTGGACGCGCCAGGGCATCGTGGCGCCGGCGCCGGCCGGAACGAACGGAAGGTTGCAGGCCGCACTCTCCCACTATACCCATGCGCTCGCCATGCTCGCCCTGATCCTGGCCGTGGCGGTCTTCACCGGGCTCGTCCAGGCGCCGTCGCCCGAGGCGGTCGCCCTGGCCCTGGCCCGTCTCTTCTGAACCCGCCGGTAATCTGGAACCCTTCATGCAGCCACAGGTCGTCCATGAGGCCGAAGTCCACCGCCAGCACGTCCGGCTGAAGATCCCGATCAGCGTCGAGATCGACGGTGCGACCTTCACCGTCGACGACTGGTCGATGGGCGGCTTCGGCATCTCCTCCGAGATGACCTCGCGCCAGCCGGGCGAGCGCTTTCCTGTCAAGCTCGTCTTCCCGTTCGAGGATTTCGAGGTCACGCTCAGGCTCGACTGCCAGATGGTCTACATCCTCGACGAGAGCGCGCGCTTCGGCTGCCGGTTTCTGGGCCTGAGCCAGGGGCAGATCGCCCTCTTCCGCTATCTGGTCGATGCCTACCTCTCCGGCGAGATCGTCAGCGGCGGCGACATCCTGGCGATCGCCGGGCGCGAGAGCACGGCCGCCGTGAGAGAGCGCGGCCTGCCCTACAACCCTTACGCGGAGGCGGACAGCGTCGGTCGCCGGATCAAGCAGATCGCGGGCTACGTGCTGCTGGTCGCCGCCGGCCTCGCCCTCGCCGCCCTGATATTCACCGGCGTGCAGGACCGCTTCTTCACCGTGCGGGCGGAAAATGCCGTGATCGAGACCCCGGTGGTGCGTCTCCGCGCCCCCGATGCCGGCATCCTCACCCCGGCGACGCTGCCCAACATCCTCAAGCCCGGAACGCCCGTCGCCCGCATCGAGACCGCCGATGGCCGCTTCATCCACCTCGAGAGCCCCTGCGACTGCATCCTCTACGAATGGCTGGTCAATCCGGGCCAGTTCGCCCAGCAGGGCGAGGAGGTCGCGGTGCTGGTCGCCGCCAACCAGCCGCTTCTGGTCCGCGCCCAGGTCGAGTTCGACCAGGCATCGAGGCTCGCGGTCGGCGACCTCGCCCTGATCGACGTGCCCGGCCGGGCCGAGCCCATGCGCGGCCAGATCGAGAGCATCGATTTCCGGCCGAGCCTGCGGCGCACCGACAGCGGCGTCGGTCCGGCGCCGAGCCGCCGCCTCGCCCAGGTCACGATCCGCCCCGACCAGCCCTTCGACTTCGACGATCTGGGCTCCATCGTCGGCGTGAGCTTCCCCTGATCATGCCCCTGATCATGCGTCGAGGCTGGAGGATCGGGATGCCGCGGCGCCTCGCCGCCCTCGCCATGCTCGCCTGGCTCGGCCTCGGCACCGCGCTCGCCGACGGCGAGACGCTGCGCAGCCTGGCCCTCCTGCTCGGCCTCGAGAACCGCCAGGGCTTCGCCGAGACCGTCACGACGCTGCGCCAGGAAGGCGACCTTCCGGCCTACTACGTGACCAAGGACGAGGCGAAGGCGCTCGGCTGGCGGCCGGGGGACGATCTCTGCCGCGTGGCACCCGGGCGGGTGATCGGCGGGGATCGCTTCGGCAACCGCGAGGGACGCCTTCCCGACCGGCCGGGCCGCCACTGGCACGAGGCGGATCTCGACTTCGCCTGCGGCCGGCGCGGGCCCGAGCGGCTGGTCTACTCCGACGACGGGCTGGTCTTCGTCACCCTCGACCATTACGAGACCTTCTACGAGGTTCCGGCCGAGGCCATGGACGGAAAGGACGGGGAATGACCACCGCCCGCCTCGACGGCCGGCAGCGGAGCAAGCGGGCGGTGCTGGCGAGGCTGGCCCGAAAGCTCGGCTTTCCCGCCCATTTCCGCGCCAATCTCGACGCGCTCTTCGACGTGCTGACCACCGATCTCGAAGGCCCGGTCACTATCGAGTGGCGGGTGACGCCGCACGCCCGGCGCAGCCTCGCCGCGGATTTCGACGCGATCGTCGCCACCCTCGAGGCCGCCGCCCGGACCCGCGACGACCTGACCCTCCATCTCGTCCTCGCCTGAGAGCCTCGACGAGCCGGAGGCGGCAGGCATCGAGGGCCACGAGGAGCGCTTCCGCCCGCGCGTCGACGGCCGCCGATCCGCCCCATGACGGCCATCCCTCCCGCCGCCCCATGCCCGAAGGCCCCGCTTCCGGGGCACCCCCGTCAACACCCCGCCGGCCGCGGCGCGACAGGGTCTTCTGGATAGTATTCCTACCATAGGCCGACCGCGAAAGCAAGCGCCGCTCCGGTTCGTCCGGCACTTTGGCACCCCGGGTTCGCGCGTTGCGGGACGACCCGCTGCGGGCGGCGAAATCTTCTTTCACGTCAATGACTTGAGGGACGCCGGGTTCGTTCGCAAAAGTTTGGGTTCGTTCGTCGAATCGCCGGATCCGCGGCACGATTCTTCGGGTTCCTTCGTCGGGCGGCCGGGTTCCTTCGTCGTTCGATGTTGCGGAAGATGCAACATCGGGGCCTGAAGGTTGCATCTCCTGCAACGACCCGAGGGGTGCATGTTGCATCTCCTGCAACATCGGCCGCCTCCCTGTTGCATCTCATGCAACAACCCGAGCCGCATGTTGCAGGATATGCAACCCGGCGGAAGCGCCGACGGCCTCCCCTCCCGTGGCCGCCTCCATCTCCTCCGGCCGGTTTTGGCCTGATGGCGGGATCCGCTCGGGCCGAAGGCGGCGATGCCGGTCCGGCCCCGCGAAAGCCCATCGATCCGCTCCTCCGGGGCGTTCCGCAACGGCATCCGGAGATGCGGGTTCCCCGGGGGCCGGGGTTCAGTCGTCGGGGTGGAGGGCGCTTTCGTGCCAGCGGCGCAGCAGGAGGTGGGAGATCAGGGTGAGGGTGAGGAAGATCAGGATGCCGGTGGCGGAGACGAGGAAGAGGGCCGCGAACATGCGCGGGATGTTGAGGCGGTAGCCGGCCTCGAGGATGCGATAGGCGAGACCCGATCGGGTGCCGGCGGTGCCGGCGACGAACTCGGCGACGATGGCGCCGATCAGGGCGAGGCCGCCCGCGATCCTGAGCCCGCCGAGAAGGAAGGGCATGGCCGTGGGCAGGCGGAGATGGCGGAGCATCTGCCAGCGGCCGGCGCCGTGGAGGCGGAAGAGATCGACGAGGTTGCGGTCGGCGCTGTTCAGGCCGAGCGTGGTGTTGGCGAGGATCGGGAAGAAGGCGACGATCCAGGCGCAGATGAGAAGGGCGGCCTCCGTGCTCTCGACATAGATCAGGATCAGGGGGGCGATGGCGACGATCGGGGTCACCTGGAGGATCACGGCAAACGGGTAGAGCGAGAGCTCGACCGTCCGGGAGAGCGAGAAGAGCACCGCGAGCCCTGCCCCGCCGATGGTGGCGACGGCCAAAGCTTCCATGGTGATCCGCAGCGTGACGAGGAGCGACGGAAAGAGCGTCGGCCAGTCGGCGACCAGCGTTCGGGCGACGAGGACGGGGCCGGGCAGGATGTAGGGCGGCGTTCGCGTCCATCGCACACCGATCTCCCAGAAGGCCAGGACGGCGAGCAGGAGGCCGAGCGGCAGGACCCACCGCAGGAGGTGGCGGCGCCACCGGGCGATGGAGGGTCCGGGCACCGGTGCGCGATCCGCTGTGGCATCCTTCGGGCTCCGCGCGACGAAGACCGCCATCAGGCCTCGCCCATCGCCCGCTCCAGCGCCTTCGAGACCTCGCGGCAATGCCTGAGATAGGCCTCGGACAGCCGGTAGTCCTCGCCGCGCGGGTAGGGCTCGGCGATGTCGAGCTCGGCCACGCTTCGGCCCGGCCTTGCCGACATGACGACGATCCTGGAGGCGAGGAAGACCGCCTCGTAGACGCTGTGGGTGACGAAGACGACGGTCCAGCCCTGCCCGCGCCAGAGCTCGAGCAGGTCGTGGTTCAACCTGATCCGCGTGATCTCGTCGAGCGCCGCGAAGGGCTCGTCCATGAGCAGGAGCCGTGGCCGGGTGACGAGTGCCCGGGCGATCGAGACGCGCATCCGCATGCCGCCCGAGAGCTCGCGCGGATAGGCCCGGGCGAAGTCGGAGAGGCCGACCAGGGCCAGCGCCTCCTCGACCTCGCCGCTCGCCTGCCGCCGCCCCTGCCCGCGCAGCCGAAGCGGCAGGCGGACATTGTCGAAGACGGTGGCCCAGGGCATGAGCGTCGGCTCCTGGAACACGAAGCCGATATCGCCCGCGGCACCGTCCGGCCGGACCACGCGCCCATGGCCGGGCTCGACCAGCCCCGCGATGAGCCGGAGCACCGTGCTCTTGCCGCAACCGGAAGGCCCGAGCAGGCTGAGGAACTCGTGCCGGCCGACCCTGAGATCGAATCCGTCGAGGGCCACCGTGCCGTTCGCGAAGACCTTGCGCACGGCCCGCAGCTCGAGCAGGGGATCGTCCACCGCCACGCGGGGCGGCGGGAACGGCGGCGACGCAAGGCGGGACATGGTCGGCCCTCGGCGAGGCGGCGGAAAGGCCCTTCTTAGGCCATCGGCGGCGCCATCGAAAGGCGGCAGGTGCCGGCGATCCCGGGGACGGCCGGGCGCGCGGCCCCTGGTGGCTCGGTGCGGCGCGTAGGGGGTTGGTGGGGCGAGCGACCGGACTTGAACCGGCGGCCTCCAGGGCCACAACCTGGCGCTCTAACCAGCTGAGCTACGCCCGCCATCGGATGCCGGGGTATGTGGCGCAAAGGCGAGGAGGCGTCAAGCACCGGCCTCGCCGGCCCATTGCCCGCTTTTTTGGCAATCTGCCTCTTTTCTGACCAGCCAGTCCTTCGACCTGCGGCACGGCTGCCCGCGGCGCGGTCGAAAGGCGGCTGGCACGTTCCCTGCATGGCTGCGGGCAGCGTACAAGCGATGCGGCCGGGGCGCCTGCCCGAGGGCTCGGGGCCGGGGACGGCCGGAACGGCCATCGGCCCCGGCGTGCAGCAAGAGGATGGAGATTCGAGAGGATGAAGAAGATCGAGGCGATCATCAAGCCGTTCAAGCTCGACGAGGTGAAGGAGGCGCTGCAGGAGGTGGGCCTCAAGGGCATGACGGTGACCGAGGTCAAGGGCTTCGGCCGGCAGAAGGGTCACACCGAGCTCTATCGGGGTGCGGAGTACGTCGTCGACTTCCTGCCCAAGGTGAAGATCGAGCTCGTGGTCGACGACGCGATCGTCGACCGGGCGGTCGAGGCGATCCGGCAATCGGCCAGGACCGACCGCATCGGCGACGGCAAGATCTTCGTCCTGCCGGTCGAGGACGCGGTGCGCATCCGCACGGGTGAGCGCGGCGCCGACGCCGTTTGAGCCTTTCCTTCGGCCGGCGCCTCGCCGGCCGATCGTTTTCTTCGAGACAGGGGCCGATCCGTGCCCCGCAACGTGCAGGAAGAGGTCCGATCATGACACTGGGATGCAACTCGGCCGCGGACGTGATCAAGGCGGTCAGGGACAACGGCGTGGAGATGATCGATCTCCGCCTGACCGACGTGCCGGGCACCTGGCACCATATTTCCTACCCTGCCGCGGTCTTCGAGGAGGGCCAGATCGAGGACGGGCTCGGCTTCGACGGCTCGTCGATCCGCGGCTTCCGGCAGATCCAGGAATCGGACATGCTGCTGCGCCCGGACGTTTCCACCGCCTTTCTCGATCCCTTCACCCGCCACAAGACGCTGGTGATGATCTGTGCCGTGGCCGATCCGGTGAGCGGCGAGCTCTACAGCCGCGATCCGCGCGGCATGGCGATCAAGGCGGAGGAGCATTTGCGGGCGACCGGCATCGGCGACACCGCCTATTTCGGTCCCGAGGCCGAGTTCTTCGTCTTCAGCGACGTGCGTTACGGGCAGGCCGGCCACTATTCGAGCTACGAGATCGATTCGCCGGAGGGGCACTGGAACACGCGCGCCGACGAGTGTCCCAATCTCGGCTACAAGATCCGCGCCAAGGAAGGCTATTTCCCGTGCGCGCCGACCGATTCCCTGAACGACCTCAGGGCCGAGATGGCGCTGGTCATGCAGTCGATCGGGCTCACGGTGGAGTGCCACCATCACGAGGTGGCGACCGCCGGCCAGTGCGAGATCGACATGAAGTTCGATTCGCTCCTGGCCATGGCCGACCATCAGATGAAGTACAAGTACGTGGTCAAGAACGTGGCGCGGGCGCACGGCATGACCGCGACCTTCATGCCGAAGCCGCTCCATGGCGACAACGGCTCGGGCATGCATTGCCACCAGTCGATCTGGCAGGGCTCGAAGCCGCTCTTCGCCGACGAGGCCGGCTATGCCGGGCTTTCCGACATGGCGCGCCACTATATCGGCGGGCTCCTGCGCCACGCCCCCTCGATCCTCGCCTTCGCCGCACCGACCACCAACTCCTACCGCCGGCTGGTGCCGGGCTACGAGGCGCCGGTCAACCTCGCCTGGTCGCTTCGCAACCGCTCGGCCGCCTGCCGCATCCCGATGTACTCGAACAGCCCCAGGGCCAAGCGTGTCGAGTTCCGCTGCCCCGATCCCTCGGCCAATCCCTATCTCGCCTTCTCGGCGATGCTGATGGCCGGGCTCGACGGCATCAGGAACCGGATCGACCCGGGCTCGCCCATCGACAAGAACATCTACGACCTGCCGCCCGAGGAAGCGGCCGAGATCCCGAAGGTCCCGGGGCAGCTCGCCGATGCGATCACGGCGCTCGAGACCGATCACGACTATCTGCTCGAGGGCGACGTCTTCACCCCGGACTTCATCGAATCCTACATCGGCTACAAGCGCGCCGCCGAGCTCGACCCCATCCGGCTTCGTCCGCACCCTTACGAGTTCGTCCTCTACTACGACTGCTGATCCTGGCCGGCGGGCGGGCCGTCCCTCGGGTCGCCCGCCGGCCCGCTCACCTTCGCGGCTCGAGCCGGCCTGCCAGCGCCAGGCCGGCGAGCGCCAGGAGGGCCAGGGCGGGAATGACGAGATGGGCGGCCTCGAGGCCGAAGCGGTCGGCCAGGGCGCCGAGCAGGAAGGGTGCGACGAGGATGGCCACGCCCACCGCCAGCATGAAGCGGGCGCTGGCCGCCGCCGCCTCCGGCCCGGCTGCCTCGAGCGCCAGGCCGAGGGTCAGGGGATAGAGCAGGGCCACGCCGAGGCCGAGCACGAAGAGCCCGGCCAGGGCGGGAGCCGGGCCGCCTCCGGCCCAATAGAGCCCGAAGCCGGCGAGCGTCACCAGGAGCGCGCCCGCGTAGAGGGGTCGTGCGCCGATGCGGTCGATCACGGCGCTGCCGGCGCTCCTTCCGGCCAGCATGGCCAGCGCGAAGAGGGCGGCAGCGCTCGCCGCGGTCGCCGGGGCGAGGCCCACCACCTGCTCCAGATAGGCGGGTGCCCAGAGCAGCACGCCGAACTCGATGGCGACGACCAGGACGAGGAGTGTCCAATAGGCCCAGTAGGCCGGGCCGAGGCGGCCCCGCCGGCCGGCAATGAAGGCGCCTTCGGGAACGTGGGCGGAGCGGCCGGCGAGCAGGATTGCAAGGCCGAGCGCCACGCCCAGCAGGACGGCGCCGCGCCAGCCCAGCCCGAGCGCCAGCGAGCCGCCCATGGCGAGCGGCGCCAGGACGGCGAAGGCGTAGCAGGTGGCCCCCATCTCGGCGATCGCCCGGTCGCGATGCCGGCCGTGGATGTCGGCGAGCATGGCCGGCACCACCGAGGGGATCAGGGCGCCGAGGAGGCCCATGGCGAAGCAGGCGGGGATGCTGGCCCGGGCGGAGGGTGCGAGGCAGAGCGCGACGGCGGCCAGCGCCGCGCCGCCGCCACCCAGCGCCAGTCCGCCGCCGCGCCCGAGCTTCTGGACGATCCGCTCGCCCCGGAGCCCCGCCAGGATCATGCCGAGGGCGATGGCCGAGGAATGGAGCGCCACCATCCGGTAGCTGAGGTCGAGCTCGGCCCTGAGGAACGGCAGGATGTTGCCCTGGATGTTCAGAAGGAAGGTGAAGAAGCCGATCAGCAGGTAGCCGTACCAGGTGGCCGCGCCACGCCGCATGGCCGCCGCCGGGGCGGGCATGGCACTCGCCGATCCGTTCATGTCGTCCTCGTTCCAAGGAAACGGCGCCGGGCGCCGAGGTCTTTCGGATAGGCCGCGTCGCGGGCGCGGGCAAGCGGCACGCCGGTACCTCATGCGTGTCGGCGAGCGCATGCCTGAGGGCGCAGTCGGCTACAATCGCCCGTCGCGATCCAATTGCGGGAGACAGCGATGGCGGAAGCGATACATGGGGCCCGAGCGGAAGCGGCAGGTTGGCAATCGCCGATCGAGAAGCCGTCTCGCGCGGCTTCGGCACAGGGTCCGGCGCCGGCCGCCATCACCGACGACCGCGGCTGGACGAGCCTGCCGGTGGCGCCCTGGCGGCGCTACGGTGCCCGGGCCATCGACACCCCGGTCAACGGCGTGCTCGGAGTCCTGTTGCTCGCCCATGTCTGGTACTCGCTGGCGCCGCGCTCCGCCGACAGGTTCTTCTCGCTCTTCGAAACGCCCGGCGGGATGTTGCTCGATCTCGTGCTCACCACCTGCATCGCGGCCATCGTTGGTGGCTTCATCATTGGCGCCACGGGCACCTCGCTCGGCAAGGCGATCTTCGGTGTCAGGGTGCTCGACGAGACGCTGCAACCCATCGGCATCAGGCGCGGCCTCGTCCGCGAGCTACACGTCCTGTGGTCGGGGCTGGCGCTCGGCATTCCCATCCTGGCCTTCTTCACCCTGCTGGTCGCGTACCGGAAACTGCAGCGGGATCGGGCCACGGCCTGGGACGAGGGCACCCATCTTGTGCTGCACCGTCCAGGAAGCCTGTTGCAGACTGTGCTCAACGGTGTCGGCGTCGTCCTGATCGTCCTCGTCAATGTGCTGATGCGAGCGCTGGCCGGCACCTGACGGCGCGAAGGCCGGAGGGCAGCTCCTGCCACGACCTTGGTGGTGAACGGTACGGCCTTCGTCTGGACGCCATGTGGAGCCGGCCAATGCCCGGGAAACGACAGCGCTCCCTCCTCGGCCTCCTCGCCGGGCTGGTCCTGCTCGCCTGGCTCTCGTGGCTCCTCGACAGGTATCAACCGGAGATCGTGGGAGCGCTCCGCCCGGCGATCGACCTCATGGCGGCGATGGCGCTGCACATGCTCGCCATGGTCGCCATGGCGCTGCTCGGCCTGCGGTCGGCCCTGCTCCTTTGGCGTCATCCCGCCCGGCGGCTCGGTCGCGGCGCCGCCGGCCTGCTCTTCCTGCTCGCCACCTGCCTCGTCGTCTACCAGGCCGCCAATGCGGGCGCCTACCTGCTCGCTTTCCGCGATCTCCATGCGATCACGATGGCGCTCGACGACAGCCCGAATGCGCGGATGCGCCCGCTGCCATCCGGCAGCCTGCTGATCGAGGGCCCGCTCGGGCCGAGCCTGATGCGCGATTTTCTCGCCGCCGATGCCGCCTTCGGCCCCTTCGCCACGATCGAGATCACCAGCCCTGGCGGTTTTGTCGTCCACGCCCTGGAGCTTGCGGCATTTGTCGAGCGGCACGGGCTGACGGTCGTGGTGCGCGGCGAGTGCCTGAGCGCCTGCGTGCCCATCGCCGTGGCCTCGTCCGCCTCTTTCGCCGAGCCGGATGCGGTCTTCGGCTTTCATCGGGTCTCGACGGCGGTGGAGTTGACCTCCGAGATGGCCGGCTACACCCTGGAGCTGCTCGATCGCGACATGTTGGAGTTCCTCCGCCGCCACCGCGTCCCGGAATCCGTGCTGCGGGAGGCGGCGAGGCATGGCGGCGACTCGATGCATTTCGTGTCCGCCCGGGACATGGTGGCCATGGGCATCATCAGCGGCGTCCTGGCCGGACGGCCGGGCTCCTGAAGCATCTCTTCGGCGATCGCACCCTGCCGGCCAGCCTGCTAATGAAGGTGTCTCCCCCGGACAGGAAATGCCATCTTGACGAAAACCCCCGCCACCCTTCTCGCCCATGACGATCTCGCCGCGTTCGGCCTCGGCGCCGGGGGGCCGGTGGTGCCGCCGATCTTTCAGACCTCGCTCTTCACCTTCGAGAGCGTCGCCGCCATGGAGGCCGTGTTCGCCGGCGAGCGGCGGCAGGCGATCTACAGCCGGGGCGACAACCCGACCGTCATGGCGTTCGAGGCCAAGGTGGCAGCGCTCGAGGGTTTCGAGGCGGCGCGCGGCTTCGCATCCGGCATGGCGGCGATCAGCGGCACCGTGCTCGCCTTCCTCGAGGCGGGCGATCGCATGGTGGCGGTCCGCCACTGCTATCCCGACGCCTACCGTCTTTTTCGCCGCCTGCTGCCGCGTCTCGGGATCACCGTCGACTTCGTCGACGGCCGCGATCTCGACGCGGTGGCGCGCGCCGTCCGGGGGGCGAGGCTCCTCTATCTCGAGAGCCCGACCAGCGTCGTCTTCGAGGCCCATGACGTTGCGGCGCAGGCGCGTCTCGCGCGCGAGGCCGGTGCCGTCAGCGTCATCGACAACAGCTGGGCGACCCCGCTCTTCCAGCGGCCGCGCGAGGCCGGCGTCGACCTCGTGCTGCATTCGGCGAGCAAGTACCTCTCCGGCCACAGCGACACGGTGGCCGGCGTGGTCTGCGGCAGCCGCGAGCATCTGGAGCGCGTCAACCGCCTCACCTACCCCTTCCTCGGCGGCAAGCTGGCCCCCTTCGAAGCCTTTCTCCTCTTGCGCGGCCTGCGCACGCTGGAGCTGCGGCTGAAGCGCCAGGAGGCGAGCGGGCTCGAGGTGGCGCGGTGGCTCAGGGAGCGGCCGGAGGTGACGAAGGTCAACCACCCGGGGCTCGGCAACCGCCAGGATCTCGCCGGAACCTCGAGCCTCTTCAGCATCGAGCTTCGTGACGGGGTCGACGTCACCCGCTTCTGCGACAGGCTCGGCCTCTTCCGGCTCGGCGTGAGCTGGGGCGGCCACGAGAGCCTGGTCTTTCCCGCCGCCGTCGGGCTGCGGCAGGCGGGCGAGCACAACAGCCTCGTCGATTTCGGGGTCTCGCCCCGGCTCGTCCGCCTGCATGTCGGGCTCGAGGACCCGCTGGAGCTGATCGCCGATCTGGAAGCGGGGCTCGACGCCGCCCGCGGCGACTGAAGGCGGCACCGTCCGCGGAGAGGCGGTGGCCATCGATCGCGCGCTGGACCGCCGGCCGAAAATCGCGCACATCTTTTGGTGACCAGTCGGGCAAGGGAGGATTTCATGCGCAAGCTCACGATGGTCGCGGCGGTGGCGCTCCTGGCGAGCGCCGGCGGGGCCGCGGCCCAGACGCTCAATCTCGTCGAGGTCATCACCAGCCCGCCCCGGACCGAGCTCCTGCGATCCATGGTCGACGAGTTCGAGGCGGCCCATCCGGGCGTCACGGTCGAGATCACGTCCCTGCCCTGGGGCCAGGCCTTCGAGCGGCTCGCCACCATGGTGCAGGGCGGGCAGACGCCGGACGTGGTGGAGATGCCGGATCGCTGGCTCTCGCTCTACGCCAATGCCGGCCAGCTCGTCGATCTGACGCCCCGGCTCGCGGCGTGGGACAAAACGGCCGAGCTGACCGACGCCGCCAAGGAGTTCGGCAGCGTGATACCCGGCCAGACCCACATGATCACTTACGGCTTCTATCTCCGGGCCATGTTCTGGAACAAGAAGCTCTTCGCGGAGGCCGGACTCGATCGGGCACCCGAGACCATGGAGGAGTTCCGCGATTTCTCGGCCAAGATCGCCGAATTGCCGGGCAAGTACGGCTACTGCCTGCGCGGCGGGCCGGGTGCCACCAACGGCTATATCATGATGATGCTCGACTTTTTGGGGGAGAACAAATACTTCAACGAGGATGGCACCTCGACCCTGGACGATCCCAAGGCGATCGAGGGACTGCAGTTCATCGTCGACATGTACCAGAACGGCCTCGTGCCCCGGGACAGCGTCAATTGGGGCTTCAACGAGATCGTCGCCGGCTTCTACTCCGGCACCTGCGCCATGCTCGACCAGGATCCCGACGCGCTCATCGCCATCAAGGAGCGGATGCCGGCGGAGGATTTCGCCGTCGCACCCATGCCGCTCGGCCCGGCCGACAAGTCCTTTCCGACCATCGGCTTCACCGGCTGGGCGATCTTCGAGGCGTCGGAACACCAGGATCTCGCCTGGGAGCTCGTGGCGCATCTCTCGTCGCGCGAATCGAACCTCGAATGGTCGAAGTTCGTGGGCGTCCTGCCGATCTATGTCGGCGCCGAGCAGGATCCCTACTTCACCGGGCCCAATTTCGAAGGCTGGTTCATCGAGCTCAACGACCCGCGCTGGGAGCCCACCTCGATGCCCACCTATCTCGAGGAGTTCGGCTACTTCGCCGATGTCGTCTCGATCCAGGGCGGCCAGGAGGCGCTTTTGGGCCAGCGCACGGCGGAGGACGTGGCGACCGAGTGGGCGGACTACCTGACCCAGGCCCAGCAGAAATGGCTCGCGGCGCAGTAGCCACCGCCACCATGGCCCGGGCCGGTCGTCGCAGCGGCCGGCTCGGGCGAGCGCTCGAGCCCTGGCTGTACCTGACGCCGGCGCTGGTGCTGCTGGGGCTCGTGATGTTCGTGCCCCTGATCGTCGGCTTCACTTACGCGTTTCAGGATATCCGCCTGCTCAATCCCATGGCCGGCGGCTGGGTCGGGCTGAAGCATTTCGAGACGCTCATCGGCGACAAGAACTTTCATGTCGCCCTCGTCAACACCGTCTGGTGGACGGTGGGCTCGGTGGTCCTGCAGTTCCTTTTCGGCCTCGGCCTCGCCCTCTTGCTCAACCGCGCCTTCTGGGGCAAGCGGCTGGTCCAGGCGGTGGTCTTCCTGCCCTGGGCCGTGCCGACCTTCCTTTCGGGCCTGACCTTCGCCTGGCTGCTCAACCCGGTGATCGGCCCGCTGCCGCACTGGCTCTTCGCCCTCGGCATCCTGGACGAGCCCTACAACATCCTGGGCGACCCGGCGCTCGCCATGTGGGGGCCCATCGCCGCCAATGTCTGGTTCGGCGTGCCCTTCTTCGCCATCACGCTGCTCGCCGCCCTGCAGGCGATCCCGAACGAGATGTACGAATCGGCGGCCATCGACGGCGCCACCGCCTGGCAGAGCTTCATCCAGGTGACGCTCCCCTACCTGGCGCCGATGATCGCCATCACGGTGCTGCTGCGCACCATCTGGATCGCCAATTTTGCCGATCTCATAATCGTCATGACCAATGGCGGTCCCGCCAACGCCACGCAGATCCTGCCCTCGTACATTTTCACGACGGCCTACAGGAAGCTCGATTTCGGCTACGCCTCGGCGATCGCCATGGCGCTGCTGCTCCTGCTCTTCATCTATGCCATGCTGCTCCATCAGATGCGCAAGGTCTTCCGGAGCACGGCATGATGAGCTTCACCCAGGCCCGGCACCGCCGCCTCTCCTTGGTCCTCGGCCATCGCCTCGGCATCGCCCTCTACCTCCTCGTCGCCCTGTTCCCGGTCTACTGGCTGATCAAGATCGCGGTGACGCCCGAGGCCCTCCTCTACACCGAGGGGGTGCGCCTCTGGCCTTCGAGCTTCACCTTCGACAATTTCACCAAGGTGCTGCTGGCGAGCGATTTTCCCGCCTTTCTCGAGAACTCGATGATGGTCTCGTTCGGCACCGCGATCGCCGTCACGGCGGTCGCCAGCGCCGCCGCTTACGCGTTCTCGCGCTTCGCCTTCAAGGGTCGGGCGGCCGTCGTCTTCGTCATGCTGCTGACGCAGATGTTCCCGCTGGTCCTTCTGATCGCCCCGATCTACCGGCTGATGACGCCTCTGGGCCTCACCGATTCGCTGCTCGGCCTCGTCATCGTCTACACCGCCTTCAACACGCCCTTTGCCACCTTCCTCATGCAGTCCTTCCTCGAGGGCATTCCCAAGGAGCTCGAGGAGGCCGCCATGATCGACGGCTGCACGCGGGCGCAGGCGCTGGTCCGCGTCATCCTGCCCTTGACCCTGCCCGGCATGGGCGCCACGCTCGGCTTCGTCTTCACCGCCGCCTGGTCCGAGCTGCTCTTCTGCCTCATGTTGATCAACAGCGAGGAGAAGATGACCTTCCCGGTCGGCCTCTTGAGCTTCGTCTCCAAGTTCTCGGTCGACTGGGGGCAGATGATGGCCGCCGCCGTGCTCGCCCTCGTCCCCGCCTGCGTCTTCTTCGCCTTCATCCAGCGCTATCTGGTCCAGGGGCTGACCGCTGGTGCTGTCAAGGGTTGAGCGAACTCCTCGACCCACGCCTCGAGGTCCGGCCGGCCGCGCGATGATCGCGAACCTTATCGCACGCCGCATCTTCCTCGCCCGTCACGGCCTGCTCGAGCCGCCGGGCAGGCGGCAGGACAAGGCCGGCCTCCTGCAAGCCATCGAGAGGCTGGGCTTCGTTCAGCTCGACAGCATCAACACGGTCGAGCGCGCCCATCACATGATCCTTCGCGCACGAAGCCAGGCCTATCAGCCGCGCCATCTGCAGGCTCTGGTCGAGCAAGACCGCCGGCTCTTCGAGCACTGGACGCACGACGCCTCGATCATCCCGACCGTCTTTTTCCCCTACTGGCGGCGCCGGATGGCGCGGGATGCGGCGGCCCTGCACCGCCGCTGGCAGAAATGGCACGGGACCGATTTCGATGCCGAGGCCGAGAGCGTGCTCGACCACATCGCGCGAAACGGCCCGGTTCTCGCCCGCGAGCTGAACGAGCCCTTGCCCGACCGCCGGCGCCCGGCGGGCTGGTGGGAATGGCATCCCTCGAAGAAGGCGCTCGAGTATCTCTGGCGCACCGGCCGGCTCGCCGTCACCCGCCGCCTCGGCTTTCAGAAGGTCTACGATCTCGTGGAGCGGGTGATTCCCGAGGCGCACCGCACGGGCGAGGTCGACGACGAGGCGCTGATCGACTGGGCCTGCCGGTCGGCCCTGAACCGGCTCGGCTTCGCCACGCCGGGCGAGCTCGCCGCCTTCTGGGGCATCGTCACCCCGATGGAGGCCAGGGCCTGGTGCGCCCGGCCCGGCCACGGCGCCCTCTCGACCCTCGTCGGATCGGCCGATGGCTCGCCGCCGCGCAAGGTGCTGGCCGAGCCGGGGCTCGGCGACCTTCGTGCGGACGATCTGGAGCCACCCTCCCGCATCCGCGTGCTCAGCCCCTTCGATCCCCTCATCCGCGATCGCAACCGCGCCTCGCGCCTCTTCGGCTTCGACTACCGGATCGAGGTCTTCGTGCCCGAGGCGAGGCGGCGCTTCGGCTACTACGTCTTTCCGCTGCTCGAGGGCGACCGGCTGGTCGGCCGCATCGACATGCGCCGCGCGCCCGGCACCGGCACGCTCGCCGTCCGCCGCCTCTGGTGGGAGCCGGGCATCCGTGCGAGCCGCGGCCGGCTCGACCGGCTCGAGGCCGAGCTCATCCGTCTCGCCCGCTTCGCCGGCTGCGAGCGGGTGCGGTTCGACGCGCACCCGGGAGCGGGCTGAGCCGGCGGCTCAGAGGCTGCCAATGAATGGGCTCGTGGTTGTGGTGTCGAGGGATTCGTGGGCGATCTCGCGCCTTTCCGCGAGCGGGGTCGCGAGGGGCGGCTTCGGCGGGGCGGCTGGGCGTTGGTTTGGATGTTCAGGCGGCCTGGCTTGGCCTGTTGGAGCGCTTATGGGGTCAGGACTCTTTTAGGCCGGCTAAAAGAGTCCTGACCCCATAAGCTCGCCGGGTGGCGGCTGGCGCGCCGCGCGGATCTCGGCATTGCACCACCAGTCGCCGGCGAGCACCGGCGCGCCTCCGGCCGCCGCCCTGGCCTCGAGCTTGAAGTCGTCGCGCAGGGTGACATGGCTGCCGTCCGGCCACCGCCACGCGCCGATCGCCACGTCGCAGGGCGAATTCGCTCCGGCGGTCCCGGAAGGCAGTGCCGACGACAGCAGAAGCGCCAGAATGGACAGCCGGCGTCTCCTCGCCATCGACTGACTCCCTCTGGTTTCGATCAATCGACGACAACTAGCGCATGACGCCCACTCCAGACGATGCTCGAGCGG
>CAYOCP010000003.1:0-230407 GCA_964402505.1 uncultured Geminicoccaceae bacterium | reverse complement strand
GGCCGACCACAGCAGGGCCAATCGTCACAGCGCAAGCATTATCTTAGCGCGTATGAGTCCTGACCCCTTAAATTTCCGGTGGGGCGCGGGGAGGATCATCCTCCCCGCGTTCTGGCTTGCATCCTCGGGGCTCGACGCCCTTTCGCTCATGGTCGCGCGCTTGCGCCTGTGATCGGCCGGGCCGGCTCGGGTGGCGGCAATTGCCGGCGGAGGTAGACGACGGTCACGGCGGCGCCGATCCAGGCGATGGTGACGATGCCCCAGTAGATGCCGGGGAGGCCGAAGCCCAGGATCGGGTCGAGGAGGTAGAGCACGACCAGCGGGCCGAAGACGTGGCGGAAGAGGGCGACCGACATGGCGAAGACCGGCTGCCGCATGCCCTGGAGGATGCCGCCGCCGAGGATCAGGATGGCGTAGGCGTTGAAGTTGAGGACGGCGAAGCCGAGATAGGCGCTGCCGAGCCGGACGAGGTCGGGATCGTCGCTGAAGATGCCGATCAGGTGCTCGCGGGTCGGCCAGACGACGATGGCGCCCAGCGTCATGACGGCGATGCCGTAGAGCATGACGAGGCGGGCGGTCTCGCGCACCCGGCCGGGCAGATCGGCGCCGTGATTCTGGCCGACCAGGGTCATCGCGGCGGTGTTCAGGCCGATCATCGGCAGCATGGCGAGCTGCTCGATGCGCAGGCCGATGCCGTAGGCGGCGATCGCCGCCTCGCCGTGCCGACCCATGAACCAGGTGATGCAGAAGAGCCCGAAGCCGGTGGCGCCGATGCTGATGGTCACCGGCACCGCCTGGCGCAGGAAATCGCGCAGGATCGGCGGATCGGGGCGGATATGGGCGAGCCGCAGGCGCAGGCCGAGCGGGCTCTGTCTCGCCCGATGCACGAGATAGGCGAGCTGCATCGCCTGGACCATCACGGTGGCTATGGCGATGCCGAGCACGCCGAGGCCGGGCACGCCCAAGGCCCCGAACATGAGGAGCGGGTCGAGCACGAAGTTGAGCGCGCAGCCGAGGATCAGCGCGTTCCTGAAGCTGCGGCTGTCGCCCTGCGCGGTGAGCCAGCCATTGAGCGCCTGGTTGAGCACGAAGACGACGGCAAAGAGCAGGATCGGCTGGAGATAGTCGACGCCGGCTTCGAGGCTCGCCCCGCTCGTGCCGAGGAACCGCAGGAGCGGCTGGATCGCGAGCATCCCGTAGGCGGCGGCGACGAGGCTGCCGACGAGGGTCAAAAAGACCGCCTGGCCGAGCAGGCGGCGGCCGCCCTCGACATCATCCCGGCCGAGGCGGTTGGCGATGAGGGCGGTGGCCGCGGCGCCGATGCCGACCGAGAGCACGATGACGAGGAAGAAGACCGGAAAGGAGGCCCCGAGGGCGGTCAGCGCCGCGGTCGAGATGAACCCCGCCCAGAAGCTGTCGACGATGTTGAAGAGGGTCTGGAAGAGCAGGCCCGTGCCCGCCGGCACGGCGATGGAGCGCACGAGGCGGGGCAGCGGATCGCGGGTCAGCCGCGCCTGGCGGGCAGCGCCGGCGCCTTTGGGCGCGCGCTCGAGGATGCGGTCAGAGGACGCGGAAATGCTCCTGCCAGATGCGGATGCCGCCGATGAAGGCGTTCTCGTTGTCGCCCGGGCGGCACTGCAGGGGCATCGTCTCGAGATGCTTGGCGTTGCCGCCGCCGAGCACGACGTAGTCGGCGACCAGCGCCAGCCGCAACCTCTCGACCACATCGTGGACCAGCACCTGCCAGTCCTTCTTGCCCATCCGCTCGAGCCCGCGCTTGCCGACGCAGTCCTCGAAGGTGAGCTTCTTGCGATAGGGCAGGTGCGCCACCTCGAGCGGCACCGCGACGTGATCGCCGACGAGGGCGGCGCCGAGGCCGGTGCCGAGGCCGAGGAACAGCATCTTGCCGCCGGCATAGGAGCCGATGGCCTGCATCACGGCGTCGTTGACGACCTTGACCGGCCGGCCGAAGGCGGCGGCGAAGTCGAAATCGGTCCAGCCCTTGCCCAGATTGTGCGGCTCCAGCACCAGCCGGCCCTCGCGCACGGGACCCGGATAGCCGATGGTGACGTGGTCGAAGGTCCAGTCGCCGGCGTGCTCGAGCACCATCTCGACCATCCGCTCGGGCGTCATGTCCGGCCCCGACTTCGCCTTGCGCTTCTCCACATGCGCCGCGTGCTTGATCTTGATGTTGTTGCCGCCGACGTCGACGACGAGAATCTGCGCCTCGGCCATGTGCGTCTCCTTCCGGGCCCGCCGGGGCTGCTTACCATCGGGCCCGGGAAGGCGCCAGAGCGGCCGGCTCTCAGGGAGCGATCGCCATGGGCACCGGGGACTGGAGCAGCCAGGTGGCGACGAACAGCACGAAGACGATGTAGACGACGGCGCGATCGACCATCCTCCGGACTCCGTTGGGCCCCCGCACGCCACGGCGGGAGCGGTTCCTGGAGTTTGGATGTTTCGTTCGGACGCGTTAGGGAGGGGTTAATCCGGGGTCGGCGCAAGGCAGCCTGTGGCAATCCTGTCTCAGTGCCTGAAGTGCCGCCTTCCGGTCACGAGCATGGCGATGTCGTGCGCGTCGCAGGCGGCGATCACCTCGCCGTCGCGCAGGCTGCCGCCGGGCTGGACGACGGCGCGGACGCCCGCCTCGGCGGCGCGTTCGATGCCGTCGGCGAAGGGGAAGAAGGCGTCGCTGGCGAGCACGAGCGGCCCCCCCGCGGGCTCGACCCGAAGCGCCCGGCAGGCGAGCTCGACCGCCCGCACCCGACTGGTCTGGCCGCCGCCGATGCCGCTGGTCGTCTCGCCCGCCGCCACCACGATGGCGTTCGAGCGGACCTGCCGGCAGACCCTCCAGGCGAAGGTCAGGGCCGCCCGCTCCTCGGTCGTGGGTGCGCGCCTCGTCACCGTCTGCCACGTCCCGGGATCGCTGGTCGCGGCATCCCGCGCCTGCACCAGAAGCCCGCCGCCGATGCTGCGGATATCGAGCATGGCATCCTCGGGGTCCGGCAGGCGGTCCAGCCGGAGCAGCCGGAGGTTCGTCCTGGCGGCGAGGAGGGCCAGCGCCTCGTTCGTGAAGCCCGGCGCCACCACCACCTCGAGGAAGAGTCCGGCGAGGCCCCTCGCCGTTGCCGCGTCGACCGTCCGGTTGGTGGCGACGATGCCGCCGAAGGCGCTCACCGGATCGGCGGCCAGCGCCCGCTCCCATGCCTCGTCGAGCGTCGCCGCACTCGCCACCCCGCAGGGATTGGTGTGCTTGACGATCACGGCGGTCGGCCGGTCGAAGCTCGAGGCGAGCTCGATAGCCGCGTCGGCGTCCTGCAGGTTGTTGTACGAAAGCGCCTTGCCCTGGAGCTGGCGGGCCTGCGCCACGCCGGGCCGACCCTGCCTGCGCGCGTAGAGCGCCGCTTCCTGGTGCGGATTCTCGCCGTAGCGGAGCTTCTGCTGCATCGGTGCCACGACGAGAAGCGGGTCGGGCAGGGCCGGTCCCTCGAGATCGGCTAGCCAGCCCGCGATCGCCGCGTCATAGGCGGCCGTGTGCGCGAAGGCCTTTTTGGCCAGTTCTCGCCGCATGGCGGCCTTTGTGCCCCCCGATTCCAACGCCGCCTTGAGGGCGGCGTAGTCGCCGGGATCGGTGAGCACCGCCACGTCCTCGTGGTTCTTCGCCGCCGCCCGGATCATCGCCGGACCGCCGATGTCGATGTTCTCGATGCAGGTCGCGAAATCGGCGCCGGAGGCCAGGGTGGCGGCGAAGGGGTAGAGATTGACCACGACGAGGTCGATCGGTGCCATCCCGTGCTCGGCCAGGACCGCCATGTGGGCGGGATCGGCGCGCCGGGCGAGGATGCCGCCGTGGATCTCCGGCTGCAGCGTCTTCACCCGGCCATCCAGGATCTCCGGCCGGCCGCTGACAGCGGCGACATCGGTGACCTCGAGCCCGGCCGCGCGCAGCGCCGCCGCCGTGCCGCCCGTCGAGATCAGCTCGACGCCGTGGCCGGCGAGGGTGCGGGCGAGATCGACGAGCCCGGCCTTGTCGAAGACCGAGAGCAGGGCGCGGCGGGGCATGATCGAAGTCATCGGGCGGTCTCAGCGCTGCCTGGTGAAACGGGCGATGAAGAAGCCGTCCATGCCGCCCTTCTCGGCGAGCAGGGCCGGATGGGTGCGGAGATCGCCCGATGGGGTGGGCGAAAGGCCCGTCTCGGCCTCGGCGATGGGCTTGCGGACGAAGCCCGGATGGCGGGCGAGGAACGCCTCGACCACGGCCGGCCCCTCCTCGGGCTCGAGCGAGCAGACGGCGTGGACCAGCGTGCCGCCGGGTCCGAGGAGCCCTGCCGCCGCATCGAGCAATCGGCCCTGCAGCCGGGCCAGCCGCTCCACATCGGCCGGCGTCTTGCTCCAGAGAATGTCCGGATGACGGCGAAGGGTGCCCGTCGCCGAGCAGGGCGCATCCAGAAGCACCGCGTCGACGGGTGCGCGAGGCGAAAAATCGAGCGCGTCGGCGACGACGATCGCGGCTTCGAGCCCGAGCCGCTCGAGGTTCTGGGCGAGGCGCTCGGCGCGTGCGGGCTCCCGTTCGACCGCGGTCACGCTGGCGCCGGCGAGGGCGAGCTGTGCCGTCTTGCCGCCGGGTGCCGCGCAGAGATCGAGCACGGCCATGCCGGGCTTCGCGTCGAGCAGGCGCGCCGGCAGGCTGGCCGCCAGGTCCTGCACCCACCACGCCCCCGCCCGATAGCCCGGCAGCCGCTCGACCGCCCCGGCATCGCGCAGGCGCACCGTCGCCGGCCCCACCACCTCGCCGCCGAGCCGCGCCGCCCAGCCGGCGGCATCCGCCTTGAGCGAGAGGTCGAGCGGCGGCTCACGGCCGATGGCCGTGGCGATGGCGGCCGCCGTCCCGGTGCCGTAGGCGGCGCTCCAGCTCGCCCGCAGCCAGTCCGGCAGGGTGTCGAGCGGCGCGATCTCGGGCGGCCGCATGCCGACCAGCCGGCGCAGCACCGCGTTGACCAGGGCCGGCGGTGCTATCCGCCGCTTCTTCGCGAGCTCGACCGTCTGGCCGACCGCCGCGTGCGGCGGCGTGTTCAGGCAAAGGAGCTGCGCCGCGCCCAGCCGGAGCAGGTTCATGCCGCTCCTGTGCGGCGGCGGGTGGCGCAAGAGCGGCAGGAGGGTTTTGTCCAGAAGGACCTTCTGGCGCAGGACGGTCGTGTAGAGCAGCCGGGCGAAGGCCCGGTCGCGCGGGTCGAGCCGGGTCGCCGCCGCCTCGGCCGCGAAGCGCGCCTCGGCCGGCGCTTTCTCGTTCAGCGCCGCGTCGAGCACCCGAAGCGCCAGGCCGCGCGCCTCGAGGCCGACGCTGAACTCACTCACCCGGACCGGCCCCGGCCGGCTCGGCCAGGGCGCCCTGGATCAGCCGCCGCGTGTTGGCAACGCCGTAGAGGGCGACGAACGAGCCGAAGCGCGGCCCCTGCTCCTGGCCGAGCAGGATCTCGTAGAGCGCCTTGAACCAGTCCCGAAGGCTCGCGAAATCGTGCCGCTTGCCGATCTCGTAGACCTCGTTCTGGATGGCCTCGCCGGGCGTGTTCTCGGGGAGCCTCCCGAGCAGCCGCTCGAGCTCCGCCATCGCCGCCCGCTCGGTCGCGTCGGGCGGGCGGCGATGGCGCTTCTCCGGCCGCACCCGGCCCTGATAGTAGGCGATGGCGTGATCGACGAGCCGGGCGAGGCGCGGCTCGCTCTCGGGCGAAAGCTCGGGGCTGTAGCGGCGGATGAAGCCCCAGAGCACCTCCGGGTCCTCGGCATTGACCACCGAGGCCAGGTTCAAGAGCATCGAGAAGCCGATGGGCACCGCCTTTTTGGGCGGTGCGCCGTCGTGGATGTGCCAGACCGGGTTGCCGAGCTTCTCCTTGTCCGCCTGGGTCGGAAAGGCGCCGACGAAGCTCTCGTAATCGTCGACGTTGCGCGGAATCACGTCGAAGAAGAGCTTCTTCGCCTTCTTGGGATCGCGGTAGAGGAAGAGCATCAGGCTCTCGGGCGTGGCGTAGCGCAGCCACTCGTCAATGGTGATGCCGTTGCCCTTCGACTTCGAGATCTTCTCGCCGTGCTCGTCGAGGAAGAGCTCGTAGGTGAAGCCCAGAGGCGGCGTGCCGCCCATCACCCGGCAGATCTGGCTGCCGAGCTTGACCGAATCGATCAGGTCCTTGCCCGACATCTCGTAATCCACCTCGAGCGCCGTCCACCGAAGCGCCCAGTCGGCCCGCCACTGCAGCTTGCAGTGCCCGTCGGTGACGGGAAGCTCGGTCAGCGTGCCGTCCTCGTCACGGAAGACCACCGTGCCCGCCTCCGGCCGGCACTCCTCGATCCGCACCTGCAGCATCCGCCCGGTCCGCGGCGAGATCGGCAGGATCGGGCTGTAGCTCGCCCGCCGCTCGGGCCCGAGATGCGGGCGCACCACCTCGGCCACCGCCTCGTGCCGCTCGAGCACGCGCAGCAGCACCTCGTTGAACGTGCCCTTCCTGTATTCCTCCGTGGCGCTCTTGAACTCGTAGTCGAAGCCGAAGCGGTCGAGGAACGCCCGCAGCCGCGCGTTCATGTTGAGGCCGTAGCTCTCGTGCGTGCCGAAGGGATCGGGAATGGCGGTCAAGGGCCTCCGCAGGAAGGGCTCGATGGTCTCGGGATGCGGGATGTTGTCCGGCAGCTTCCGGAGCCCGTCCATGTCGTCCGAGAAGGCGTAGAGCCGGGTCGGCATGTCCGAGAGCCTGTGGAACGCCCGGCGGATCAGGGTCGTGCGGAAGACCTCGGCGAACGTGCCGATATGCGGCAGGCCGGAAGGGCCGTAGCCGGTCTCGAAGAGCACGAATCCCTTTGCGGGCGGCTTTCTCTCGATCCGCTGCAGAAGCGCCAGGGCCTCGGTGATCGGCCAGGCCTTGCTGGCGCGAAGCGTTTCCTCGTCCATCGATTGCCACACAGGATGCGGAGCCTAGGTTCGACCCGTTGGTAAGAGCCGAAGACCCGAATGTCCACGACCGCCAGCGATTTGCAGCATCCCTTCGCCGCCTGGTTCGAGAGCCGGGGCTGGCGGCCGCGCGCGCACCAGCTCGCCATGCTGAGGGAAGCCGCAGCCGGCCGCGACACCCTGCTGATCGCGCCCACGGGCGGCGGCAAGACGCTCGCGGGCTTTCTGCCGAGCCTCGTGGCCCTGGCCCGGATGCCGGCGAAGAGCCTGCACACGCTCTACGTCTCGCCCTTGAAGGCGCTCACGACCGACATCGCCAGAAACCTCGCGGCACCGGTGGCCGAGATGGGGCTCGGGGTCAGCTTCGCGGTCCGCACCGGCGACACGCCGGCCAACCGCAGGAAGCGGCAGCGCACCCACCCGCCGCAGATCCTCCTGACCACTCCCGAATCCCTGGCGCTCCTGCTCAGCTACGAGGACGCCGCCCGATATTTCGTGGGTCTCGCCTGCGTCATCCTGGACGAGCTGCACAGCATCGCCGAGAGCAAGCGCGGCGCCCTTCTCTCCCTCGGCATGGCGCGGCTGCGCACGCTCGCACCCAAAGCCCGCTTCGTCGGCCTCTCGGCCACCGTGGCCGACCCGCCGTCCCTGCTCCGCTTCCTCTCGGCCGACCCGGAACGCGCCCGCATCGTCGAGGCCGAAAAGGGTGCCGCACCCCTGATCACCATCGCCGATGCCGAGGCACCCATGCCCTGGGCGGGCCACGCCGCCCTCTATTCGGTCGAGGCCGTCTACGCGCGCCTTCTGGCCGTGCGCACGGCGCTCGTCTTCGTCAACACGCGAGCCCTCGCCGAGCTCTTCTTCGCGGCCCTCTGGCGCGTCAACAGGGAGAACCTGCCGATCGCCCTGCATCACGGCAGCCTCGCCGTCGAGCAGCGCCGCAAGGTCGAGGCCGCCATGGCCCGGGGTGCTTTGCGAGGTGTGGTCTGCACCTCCTCGCTCGATCTCGGCATCGACTGGGGCGATGTCGATCTCGTCCTGCAGATTGGCGCACCCAAGGGGGCGAGCCGCCTCCTGCAGCGTATCGGCCGCGCCAACCACCGGCTCGACGAGGCGTCCCGGGCCGTGCTGGTCCCGGCCAACCGCTTCGAGGTCCTGGAGTGCATCGCCGCCATGGAGGCGATCCGGATCGGCGAGCTCGACGGTGCGCCACCGCTCCACGCCGCCCTCGATGTGCTCGCCCAGCATCTGACGGGCGTCGCCTGCAGCGGCCCCTTCGATGCCGATGCGCTCTTCCTGGAGGTGCGCAGGGCCCAGCCCTATGCCGGCCTTTCGCGGGAGGACTTCGATGCCGTGCTCGACTTCGTCGCGACCGGCGGCTACGCCCTTCGCCAGTACGAGCGCTACCGCCGCCTGGCGCAGGGGCCGGACGGGCTCTGGCACCTGACCGACCGCCGGCTGGTGCGCGGCTATCGGATGAACATCGGCACCATCGTCGAAGCGCCGGTGATGCGCGTCCGGATCGGCCGTGGCCGATCGCTCGGCGAGATCGAGGAGTATTTCGTCTCGATGCTGACCCCGGGCGACAGCTTCCTCTTCGCCGGCCGCGTGCTCGCCTTCGAGGGCATCCGCCAGAACGAGGTGATCGCCTCCATCGCCAGGGGTGCCAGGGAGCCGAAGGTTCCGGCCTATGCCGGCGGCCGGCTGCCGCTCACGAGCCAGCTCGCGCATCGCGTCCGCCGGCTTCTCGCCGAGCCCGCGGAGTGGCACCGCCTGCCGACCCCGGTGCGCGAATGGCTCGAGCTGCAGCGGCGCCATTCCGTGCTCGTCAGCGCCGACGAGCTCCTGGTCGAGAGCTTCTGGCGGGGCGGCCGGCACTACCTCGTCGCCTACAGCTTCGTCGGCCGCAACGCGCACCAGACCCTGGGCATGCTGCTCACCCGCCGCCTGCAGCGGATGGGGGCGCGGCCCATCGGCTTCGTCGCTTCCGACTACTGCATCGCCACCTGGAGCCAGGGCGAATGCGAGGACGTGGAAGCGCTCTTCGCTGTCGACATGCTCGGCGACGACCTCGAGGAGTGGATCGCCGAGAGCAGCATGATCAAGCGCATCTTCAGGAACTGCGCCGTCGTCGCCGGGCTGATCGAGCGCCGCCATCCGGGCCAGGAGAAGACCGGCCGCCAGGTCACCTTCAATGCCGATTTGATCTACGACGTGCTGCGCAAGCACGAGCCGGACCACGTGCTCCTGAAGGCGGCGCGCGGCGAGGCCGCCGCCGGGCTCACCGATGTCCGCCGCCTCGCCGACCTCCTGACATCGGTCGGGGGCCGCATCCGCCACCGGAAGCTCGAGCGCATCTCGCCCTTCGCCGTCTCGATCATCGCCAGCATCGGCAGGGAGCGGGTCGATGCCGGCGATCTCGACCAGACCCTGGAGGAGCTCACGGCCGAGCTCGTGGCCGAGGCCACGGGCGGGGAAGCATGAGCGCCCGGAGCCCCTTCGCCCTCGAGCACGGCGGCGAGACGCTCGAGCTCGATCCGCTCGGCGTTCTGCACCTGCCCGGGCATCGCTGCCTCGTCGTCGCCGACCTCCATCTCGAGAAGGGCAGCGCCTTCGCGCGGCGCGGCACGCTCTTGCCGCCCTACGACACCGCCCGCACGCTCCGCCGTCTCGACTGGGCGATCCAGCGCCATCGGCCGCGCCTGGTCGTGAGCCTCGGCGACGCCTTCCACGACAAGGCCGGTCCCTCGACCCTCGATGCCGAAGCCCGCCGCACGCTCGCCGCCCTCGCCTCGGGCCGAAGCTGGCTCTGGGTGCGCGGCAACCACGATCCCGACCCGCCGGCCCGCCTGGGCGGCGAGGCGGTCGACCGGGTCGCCCTTGGCCGGCTCCATCTGACCCACATTCCCGAGGCGGCACCCGAAGGCACCGCCGCCATCGCCGGCCACCTGCATCCCAAGGCACGGCTCGCCCAGGCCCGCGGCAGTGCCACGCGCCCCTGCTTCGCCGGCGACCCCGACCTCCTGCTGCTCCCCGCCTTCGGCGCCTACACGGGCGGGCTCAACGTCCTCGATGCCGCCATCGCCCGCCACTTCGCCAGGGGCTTCAGCGCCTTCCTCCTCGGCGAGACCCGCGTCTTCCCCGTCGTCCACGTCCGCCTCGCCCCCGACCCCTGCGACTGGCGCCGCCACCGCATCGCCTGAGCGGTTGTCAATGAATGGGCCGAGGGCCGTCGCATCGCTGCATCGACGCCCCATCGCGAGCTAAAGGGGTCAGGACTCTTTTGGGTGGCCTAAAAGAGTCCTGACCCCATAAGCGCTCGGACTTCCGGACGAACCATGAGGCGCTTTTGGAGCGGGTGGCGCAGGACGGCAGGCGGGCGCGGGCGAGCGCGGAGTCCTTCCGGCGCCGCTCGACGGTCGAGGCCGCCCCTCGCGACCTCGCTCGCGGAAAGGCTCGAGATCGCCCACGAATCCCTCGACACCACGACCACAAGCCCATTCATTGGCAGCCTCTGAGCGACCGGCCTCCCTATCCCAGAAACGACGGCAGCCAGAGAATGAGAGCCGGCCAGAGCGAGACGATGACGACGACGAGGAGATGGGTGCAGAGGAAGGGCAGGGAGGCGAGAATCGCGCGTTCGTAGGAGACCCCGGCGATCTGGGCTGCCGTCATCAGTGTCATGCCGACCGGCGGGGTGATGTTGGCGACGTTGAGCGTGAGGATCATGACGATCGCGAAATGCAGCGGGTCGAAGCCGAGCTGGGTCATCGCCGGCACCAGCACCGGCGCCACCACCACGAGCGCCGGCAGCACGTCGAGCACGGTGCCGAGCAGGATCAGGAGGAGGTTCACCAGCATGATCTGGATCACCCAGTTCGTGCTGATGTCGGCGATGAGCGAGGCCGCCTCGCGGGCGATGCCCGAGCGGGTGACGAACCAGCCGAGCACGGTCGAGGCGGCGAGAAGGAAGAAGACGACGCCGCTGAAGACGACCGTCGCCTTGAGGGCGCGCCAGATGCGGGCGAGGCTGAGCGTGCGGTGGACGAGAAAGCCGATGGCGATCGTGTAGACGGCGGCGAAGGCCGAGGCCTCGGTGACGGTGGTGAGACCGCCGACGATGCCGCCCAGGATGATGAGCGGCACGAGCAGCGCCGGGATGGTCGGCAGGAAGGCTCTGGCCGCCACCCGGAGATTGGTGTCGGCGTGGCGCGGAAAGCCGTAGATCCAGGCCATCGTCCCGCTGGTCAGGAGCAGCATGGCGGTCATCAGAAGTCCCGGCACGATGCCGGCGACGAAGAGCTGGATCACCGAGACGTCGCGCAGGATCGAGGCGTAGACGACCATGACGATGCTGGGCGGGATGATCGGCCCGATGATGGAGGAGCAGGCGGTGACGGCGGCGCTGTACTCGGCGCTGTAGCCCTCCTTCTTCATGGCCGGGATCAGGATCTTGCCGATCGCCACCGTGTCGGTGATGGCGGCACCGGTGAGCCCCGCGAAGAAGAGGCTCACCGTGATGTTGACGTGGCTCAGAGCCCCCCGGATGCGGCCGAGCAGGGCGTTGCTGAAATCGATCAGGCGGCGGGTGAGCCCCGCCTCGTTCATCAGCTCGGCGGTGAAGATGAAGTAGGGAATGGCCATCAGGAGGTAGCCGGAGACGCCCGAGAACATGCGCTCGGCGATGATTCCCAAGAAGCCCGTGCCGCCGAGCTCGACCGCCCCGGCGAGCCCCGACATGGTCATGACCACGGCGATCGGCGTGCCGATCAGGAGAAGCGCCAGAAAGACCGCGATCGCCGAGGTCATGCCCGCTGCCCGTCCAAGTCGTCGCCGGCCAGGGGCTCGTGCAGCCCCGGCGCCGCCTCGGTCATCAGCCGGCCGCACAGCATGTGGACGATGAGGATGGCACCCGTCACCGGCACGGCCGCCGCCACCCAGCGGCCGTCGATCTGGATCTGGTCCGAGACCATGTAGAGCTGCCGCGAGCGGATGGCGTAGGCCCAGCCGTACCAGACCAGAAGCCCGGCGAAGAGGGCCGCCACACCGAGATTGACGACGCGAAGCGCCGCCCGCAGCCCCGCCGGCAGGACCTGCAGGAGCGAGGCCATGGCGATGTGCTCGCCCGCCCGGTAGGCGATGGTGATGCTGAGCAGCGCCAGCCAGGGGATGAAGAGCCGGGCGAGCGAATAGGTCCAGCTCAGCGCATCGCCTGTCACCGCCATGTAGAAGGCGCCGACGAAGGAGATGCCGAGCATCACCAGGATGCAGCCGATGCAGACGACCATGACGACCTGATCGAGCCCGGCACTCACCTTCGCGAGGCGCCCCGGGAGCGCCCCCGCCGCGTCAGCGGCCATAGAGCTCGATATCGTGCTCGCTGGTCTCCTTCGAGGTCCGATCGACCTCCGCCAGAAGGCCGTCGACGAGCTCCGGATCCATGCCGAAATCCGTGGTGATCCACTCCTTCCAGGCGGGGCGAGCGATCGCCGCCATCTTGTCGCGCTCCGCCTGCGGCAGGACGTAGCATTCCTTGAAGTTCTTGCAGGAGGCCTCCCAGCCGTCGATCGCCTGCAGCGCCGCCACGCCGTGGCCGATGGCGATCGACTCGCGCGCCGCCTCGACGATGATGTCCCGATATTCCTCCGGCAGCGACTGGAACCACGCCTCGCTCACCAGCCAGGGCTGCGTGTTGTAGATGTGGCCGCTGAGCGTCGTGTAGTCGTTGACCTCCCAGAGCTTGAAATACTTGCTGACCCCCGGCGCGTTGAACTGGCCGTCGGCGAGCCCGGTGCCGAGCGCGGTCACCACCTCGCCCCAGGGCAAGGGCGTCGCCGAGGCGCCGAGCGCCTTCATGACCGCCACATGGGCCGGGTTCTCCTCGACGCGGATCTTCAGGCCCTCGAGGTCGTCGACCGTCTTGATCAGGTGCTGGTTGTTGGTGAAGGCGACGAAGCCGCCGCCATCGTCGAACGTGCCGAGATAGCGGAGCCCTGCCTCCTCGATCGTGCCGCGCATGAAGTCCGCGTTCCATTTTCCGTCGAGGAAGGCCCAGGCGGTGCGGTAGTTCGGAAAGAGGAAGGGTGCGGTGATGACCTGGTATTTCGGGTAGAAGGACGACATGGCCCCCGACGAGATCACGGTCGACTGCAGGAGCTGGCCATCCTGGGCCTGCTGCGCCGTCTCGACCTCCGAGCCGAGCTGGCCGCCGCCGAAGATCTGCACGTCGATGGCGCCGTCCGTCGCCGATTCCACCAGGGATTCGAAATGCTTGAGCGAGGGTTGCACCTCGTTGCTGGTGATCTCCTCGGGCAACAGGTGCGCTATGGCCATGGTGTACTCGGCCGCCTGCGCGGCACCGCTGCCGAGAGCGAGCAGCGCCGCACCGGCGGCGAGCGTCGCGAGAGCCCCGGCGCAAGCGCTCTTCGGGCGCGCTCTTGGAATGGTCGGCATGGCTGGCGGTCCCCCCTTGCATCTGTTCGGACGGGGGAACAGTAGTCGCCGGCGACACCGGCAGGCAAGCCGCATGCACCGGCCCCGCATTGACCCGGCCGGGCAGGCCACGCATATGGTGAGCATGACCGAGCAGCAACAGCCCGATTTTGCCACGACGGCGAGGACCATCGAGGAGGAGTTCGCGCTCTTCGACGAGCCGCGCGAGAAGATCGAGTACGTCATCGATCTGGGAAAGGATCTGCCGCCGCTCGAGGAGTCGCTCAAGACGGAGGGCAACCGGGTGCGCGGCTGCCAGAGCCAGGTCTGGCTCGTGGCCGAGCTCGATCCCGAGACACGCCGCGTGTCGTTCCGCGCCGACAGCGACGCCGTCATCGTCAAAGGCCTGATCAGCCTCGTGCTCAGGCTCTATTCCGGCCGCACGCCCGAGACCATCCTCGCCAATCCGCCCGAGCTCTTCGAGCGGGTCGGGCTCGGCCGGCTCCTGACACCCGGCCGCGCCAACGGCCTCTACTCCATGGTCGAGCGCATCCGCCAGCTCGCCCGGGCGTTCACCGCGGCACCGGCGCCGGCGGCGGGCTGACCCCCCGCCGGCCTTGCCCGATCCTCAGACGACCGTGTCGGTGACGACGATGCTCGAGAGGTCGGGTCCGACGCTGCCGCCGCCGGCCGCAGCGGCGTCCGCCATCATCGCCGCCGATGCATCGCCGACCGCGACCTCGTCGCCGCCGAGCACGTCGTCCATGGCGATCGCCTCGCCCTCGCTCGGCGCCCCCAGCACATTGATGGTGACGCGGGCCGGGTTGGACGCGAACCCGTCCTCGTCGCCGACCGTGTAGACGAGCGTGTCCTTGCCGACGAAGCCCGGCTCAGGCCGGTAGTCGATGCCGCCGTCCTTGCGCACGTAGGCATCGCCGTGGTCGGGCAGGTCGCTGATCTGCACCGAGCGCGGGTTGAGGCCGTTGTCGATATCGCTGTCGTTGGAGAGGATGTCGAGCACGACCCGGCGCGTGCCGGCCTCGACGTCGAAGCTGTCGTCGGCCGCCACCGGCGCGTCGTTCACCGATCTCACGTCGACCGTCACGGTCGCCTCGGAGGTGGCGCCCGCGGGGTCGGCGATCGTGTAGGTGAAGCTGTCCTCGCCGTTGAAGTTCTCGTTGGGCGTATAGGCTATTCCCTTGCCGGTGATCGTGACCGTGCCGTTGTCGGCATCGCCGACGGCCGTCACCTTCAGGGGATCGCCGTCCACATCGCTGTCATTGGCGAGCACGTCGAACGTCGCCGGCGTGTCCTCCCGCGTCGTCACCGCATCGTCCGCGGCGACGGGCGCGTCGTTGACCGGCGTCACCTGCACCGTGACCGTGGATTCGGCGGTGCCGCCGGCCCCGTCGCCGACCTTGTAGGTGAAGCTGTCCTCGCCGTTGAAGTTCTCGTTCGGCGTGTAGCGGACCTGGTTGCCCACGATCTCGACCGTGCCGTTGGCGGCCTTGCCGACCGAGTCGACGCCGAGCGAGTCGCCATCGATGTCCGAGTCGTTGCCGAGCACGTCGATGAGCACCGCCGTCTCCTCGGCCGTCGCCGCCTTGTCGGCCTCCGCCACCGGCACGTCGTTGACCGGCTCGACCGTCACCGCGACGCTGCCGAGCGCCGTGCCGCCGGCCCCGTCGCTCACCGTGTAGGTGAAGGTGTCCTCGCCATTGAAGTCGGCGTTGGGCGTGTAGCGGATCTGGCCGGTCTCGTTGTCGACCACCGCCGTGCCGTTGCCGGGCCGGGCGACCGAGGCGATCCTGAGCGTGTCGCCGTCGATATCCGTGTCGTTGGCGAGCACGTCGACAAGCACCGGCGTGTCCTCGTTGGTGGTCGCCGTGTCGGCTTCCGCCAGGGGCGCGTCGTTGACCGGCGTCACCGTGAGGTCGAGCCTCGCCGTCGACGTCAGCTCGCCGTCGCTCACCTCGTAGGTGAGGCTGTCCGCGCCATTGAAGTTCTCGTTCGGCGTGTAGCGGATCTGCCCGGTCCCGCCGTCGATCTCGGCGGTGCCGTTGGACGGGCTGTCGACGATCCGGCTGAGCTGCAGGGCCGGGCTGTCGATGTCGCTGTCGTTGCGCAGCACGTCGACGAGAACGGTCTGGTCCTCGGCGGTCGTCGCCTTGTCGTCGGCGGCGACCGGCGCGTCGTTGACCGGGTTGACCGTGACCGTGACGGTCGAGGTCGCCTTGAGCGCCCCGTCGCTCACCGTGTAGGTGAAGCTGTCCGTGCCGTTGGCGTCGGCCTTGGGCGTGTAGGTGATCGTGCTGCCGTCCTCGGCCACGGTCACCGTGCCGAGCCTCGCACCGCCGACACCGGTCACGGCGAGCGCATCGCCGTCCACGTCCGTGTCGTTGGCGAGCACGTCGATCGTGACCGCCTCGTCCTCGTCGGTCGAGGCCTCGTCCGCCACTGCCACCGGCGCGTCGTTGACCGGTGCCACCTGGATGGTCAGCTCGGCCTCGGCGGTCCCGCCCTGGCCGTCGTCGACGCTGTAGGTCAGCTTGTCCTCGCCGTTGAAATCGGCGTTGGGCGTGTAGCGGATCTGGTTGTTGACGATCTCGGCCGTGCCGTTCGCGGGCCCGTTGCTGATCGCGGCGAGCGTCAGCCGATCGCCGTCGGCGTCGGTGTCGTTGGCCAGCACATTGATGGCGAGCGTGCGGTCCTCGGTGGCAGTCGCCGTGTCGTCAGTGGCGACCGGCACGTCGTTCACCGAATCGATGGTCACGGTCACGGTCGAGCTGCTGGTCAGCTCGCCGTCGCTCACCGTGTAGGTGAACCTGTCGGTGCCATGCGCATTCTCGTTCGGCGTGTAGGTGAGGGTCGCGCCATCCTTGCCGATCTCGACCGTGCCGAGCTTGGCCGCGCCGACCGCGGTCACGGCGAGCTCGTCGCCGTCCACATCGGTGTCGTTGGCCAGGGGCGAGATCGTGACGGCCGTGTCCTCGGCCGTGGTGGCGCTGTCCTCGAGGGCCACCGGCGCGTCGTTGACCGGCGTGATCTCGACCGTCACCCTGGCCGTCGAGGTGGCTCCGCTCGGATCGCTCGCCGTGTAGGTGAAGCTGTCCGTGCCGGTCGCGTCCTTGAAGGGCGTGTAGGTGATGCCCTGGCCGTTCCTGGCGATGGCGGCCGTGCCGAGCGTCGCCTCGTCGCCGATGGCCGAGACCACGAGCCGGTCGCCGTCGAGATCGGTGTCGTTGGCGAGGACCGCGAGGTTGAGCGGCTTGCCGTCCTCGACCATGGTGGCCGTGTCGTCGACGGCCACCGGCGCGTCGTTCGCCGGCTCCACGCGCACCGTCACCTCGGCCGTGTCGAGGCCGCCATTGCCGTCCGTCACCTGATAGGTGAACTTGTCGGTGCCGTTGAAATTCTCGTTCGGCGTGTAGGTGATCGATCCGCTGCCGCTCACCGCGGCGGTGCCGTTGGCCGGGGCGGCGGTGACACCGGCGACCTTGAGCGCGTCGCCGTCGACATCGGTGTCGTTGGCCACGACGTCGATGGTGACCGGCGTGTCCTCCGCCGTCGTCGCCGTGTCGGCCGCGGCCTCGGGCGCGTCGTTGGAGGGCGTCACATCGATCCGCAGGATCGCCGAGGCCGTGCCGCCCTTGCCGTCGCTGATCGTGTAGGAGATATCCTCGCGGCCCGAGAAATCGGCGTTCGGCGTGTAGCTGATCTCGCTGCCGGAGATGCGGGCGGTGCCGTTGGCGCCGGCGCTGACACTCTGGATGCGCAGCGAATCGCCGTCCACATCGGTGTCGTTGGCGAGCACGTCGACCTTGAAGGGCGTATCCTCCGCCGTGGTCGCGGCATCGTTCAGGGCGACCGGCGGATCGTTGACGGGCTTGACGGTGATGTCGAGGGTGGCGGTCGAGGTCGTGCCGCTGGAATCGATCGCGCGATAGACGAGGCTGTCCGTGCCGTTGAAGTCCTGGTTGGGCGTGTAGGTGATGGTGCCCTGGGCCCGGTCGACGCGGGCGAGGCCGTTCTCGGGTGCGGTCTCGATATCCTGGAGCCGGCCGACCCCGCCGGCGGGATCCCGGTCATTGGCCAGGACGTTGGTCGTGACCGGGGTGTCCTCGTTGGTCTGGGCTCGGTCGTTGACAGCGGCCATGGCGTCTCTCCCCAATAGCAAATGGCAGGCTCGACCTGATCGACCGGCAGTCGGCGCAACCGGCGGGTGCATCTTTCCCCGATGCGCGCCGGCCGTCTATGGCTGGTTACGGGAAGAACCGCCAACCGGCTCTCGGAAAAGGCAAATCGGCCTCTCGGGGAAGCGATCGCGGGGCTACCGCTCGAGACGATTCTTCGGCAGGATCAGCGCGATCCGATCAGGGGAGACGACATGCTGCCGCCGTTCGAGACGAGGAAGCCGATCATCGCCATGGCCCATCTGGGACCCCTGCCGGGTGCTCCCGGCCATGACCGGGGAGGCGGCATGCAGAAGCTGATCGACGACGTCGCCCGCGATATCGAGAACCTGCAAGAGGCCGGTGTCGACGCCATCATGTTCGGCAACGAGGGCGATAGGCCCTACGTGCTGCAGGCGCCGCCCGAAGGCCTCGCCGCCATGGCGGCCGTCGTCGCCGCGCTGAAGCCCTCGATCCACGTGCCCCTGGGCGTCAACTATCTCTGGGACCCGGTCGCCACCGTGGCGCTCGCCGTCGCCACGGGTGCCCTCTTCGCCCGCGAGATCTTCACCGGCGTCTACGCCTCCGACATGGGGTTCTGGCAGCCCCGCTGCGCCGAGGCGCTTCGCCTGCGCGACAATCTGGGCCGTCCCGACCTCAAGCTTCTCTTCAACATCAATGCCGAGTTCGCGGCACCGCTCGACACGAGGCCCGCGGCCCTGAAGGCCAAGAGTGCTGTCTTCTCGTCCAAGGCCGACATCATCTGCGTCTCCGGGCCGCTCACCGGCCAGGCGCTCGACCAGTCCGAGCTGCAATCGGTCAAGGCGGCCGTGCCCGACACCCCCGTCTTCGCCAATACCGGCGTCAATATCGACAACGTGACGGACATCCTCGCCGTCGCCGACGGCGTGGTCATCGGCAGCCATTTCAAGAAGGACGGCAACACCTGGAACGCGGTCGACCCCGACCGCGCCGCCCGTTTCATGGATCGCGTGCGCCAGCTCCGCTGACCCGGCCATGCAAGGGAGGGTCACCCTCGGGCTCGACATCGGCACCACCTCGACCATCGGCGTGCTGGCGCGGGCCGACGGTCGCATCCTCGCGACCGCCTCCCGCGCCGCGGCGCTGGACTCGCCCCGACCGGGCTGGGCGGAGGCCGATCCGGAGAGCTGGTGGCGGAACGTCCAGGCGCTGGCACCGGCGCTGCTCGCCCAGGCCGGCATCGAGGCCGGCGCCATCGCCGGCATCGGTGTGGCCGGCATGCTGCCGGCCCTGGTCCTGCTCGACAGCGAGGGCCGGGTGCTCCGCCCCTCGATCCAGCAGAGCGACGGCCGGACCGGCGCCGAGGTCGAGGCCATGCGCCGGGACATGGACGAGGCCGCCTTCACCCGCCGCACCGGCAACGGCATCAATCAGCAGCTCATCGGTGCCAAGCTCCGCTGGCTCGAGCGCCACGAGCCCGAGGTCCTGGCCCGGGCAGCGACCGTCATGGGCGCCTACGACTTCATCAATCTCCGGCTCACCGGCGAGCGGGTGGTCGAGCGCAACTGGGCGCTCGAGGCCGGCTTTGTCGATCTCGAGACGGGCGAGGCGGCCTTCGACCTCCTCGCCTTCGCGCATCTGGAGGCGGACCGACTGCCGCGCGTGGTCCCGGGCGAGGCGGTGATCGGCGCCGTCACCGCCGAAGCCGCGGCCGCAACCGGCCTCGCTCGGGGGACGCCGGTGGTCGCCGGTGCCGCCGATCACATCGCCTCCGCCTTCGTCGCCGGCATCGTCGAGCCGGGCGACGTGCTGCTCAAGTTCGGCGGTGCGGGCGACATCATGCTCGCCGCCGGAAAGCCCCGGCCCGATCCCCGTCTCTTTCTCGACTACCACATCGTGCCGGGCCGATTCATGCCCAATGGTTGCATGGCGGCTTCGGGCTCTCTGCTCAACTGGATCGTGCGCGAGCTCGCCCCCGGCCGCGACCACGCCACCCTCGACCGGTTGGCCCAATGTGTTCCGCCCGGCGCCGACGGGCTGCTCCTCCTGCCCTATGTGCTCGGCGAGAAGACCCCGATCCACGACCCCGCCGCCCGCGGCACCCTCGTCGGGCTCGGCCTGCACCACCGCATCGACCATGTCTGGCGGGCCGCCCTCGAGGCCGTGGTCATGGGCTTTCGCCATCATGTCGAGGTGGCGCGTGAGATCGGCCATCCGGTCGCTCGCCTCGTCGCCAGCGACGGCGGCTCCAGGAGTGCCCTTTGGATGCAGATCGCCGCCGATGCGCTGCAATTGCCGGTGATGACACTCGAGGGACATCCGGGCTCCTGCCTCGGTGCCGCCTGGGTCGCCGCCATGGGCACCGGTGCGGCCGACGACTGGGCCGGCATCGCCCGCTTCACCCGCCCGGCCCACACGTTCGAGCCCGATCCGGCCAGGGCCCAGGCCTACGACCACCTCTACGGCCTCTATCGGGAGACCTACGAACGCCTGAAGCCGCTCTACCCCAGGCTAGGCTAGCGCGCCGGAGCTAAAAAGGGGTCAGGACAAATTTCGCTGAAAGGGCATCGAGACGCGTTCCGGTCGCGCCGCGGCGGTCCACGGCCAAGCTGTGCCATCGCCAGCCGCGTCTTGATCCCGGCGTGAGCCGGGTCGATACTCGGCCACGTTCGCGAGCCGGCCAGGGGAGGGCGGGTCATGCCGATCGTCTACGTCCACGGCGTCAACGTGCGCTCGCGCGACGGGTTTCGAGCGCTCACCGACTATCTCCGCCGCTACCTGGCGCCGGTCCTGGCGCCGGACCCGGAGAACGTGATGATCGATGACGTCTTCTGGGGCGACAAGGGCGTGACGTTCGCCTGGGGCGGCCATTCCCGCCCGCGCTCGCAGCTCATCGGCATGGGGGCCGGGGCGCGCGAGCTCGCGCCGGTCGAGGGTGCTCTCGCCGCCACCGCCTTCGCCGCGGCACTCAACCGCGTGCCGGAACCGCCGCCACCACCGGCGGCGCCCGCCAGTGGCGGCCTCGCCGCCAGCGGCACCGGCCAGCCGCCCGCGACACCACCGCCGCGGGAGCTGCGCCTGAGCGAGCTCTCGCGCGAGGACCTCTCCGACTTCCTCACCGCCGCCATTATCGCCGCCGATCCCGAGCCCTCGCCGGAGCGCACCGCCCGCATCCTCGTCGCCGACAGCGTCGCCATGGATCCGGCCACCGGCGCCGCCCTCGCCCGCGCCAAGACGCCGGCCAACGAGGTGCGCATGGCGATGGCGCTGCTCCAGGAGCGCCTGCCGACCGAGGCCGGCCTCGCCGGCATGGGTGCCGGCGGCTTCTGGGCCGAGCTCGGCGACCGGATCTCGGAAGCCACCCGCCGTGCCCTGGGCCTGCCCACCTACGCCGCCTCGGTGGTCGCGGCGGAGCTCAGGAAGCCGCTCAACGATCTCGTCAGCGTCTTTCTCGGCGACGTCATGATCTACCTCCAGGGTCGCGGCGCCGTGCCGGAGCCCGGCCCGATCCAGCGCCTGCTTCTGGACAAGCTGGCGACGGCGGCGGCCAACGCGCGAAGCCGGAACGACGAGCCGCTCGTGGTCCTCACCCACAGCATGGGCGGCCAGCTCGTCTGGGATGCCGTCTCGCACTTCATGCCGCGCACCCCCTCCCTGCGCGACGTGCGCATCGACTTCTGGTGCGCCACGGCGAGCCAGGTCGGCTTCTTCGAGGACGCGAAGCTCTTCATCGAGCGGAACCCCGCCTACCGGACCGGCCACCCCGTGCCCTTCCCGAGAGCCCAGCTCGGCCACTGGTGGAACGTCTGGGACCACAACGACTTCATCAGCTTCACCGCGAAGGGCATCGTCGACGGCGTCGACGACGAGGCCTACTCGAGCGGCATGTCGCTGGTCTCCGCCCATGGCGGCTATCTCGAGCGGCCGAGCTTCTTTCGCCGCTTCGCCGAGAAGCTGAAGGCGGCCAGGGCCGAGGGCTGGAGCCGGCCGTGAGCCTCCGGCCCGACCCGGCGACGCCCGGGCTCTGGGTCGATTCCGCCTGGCAGGAGGGCATGCCCGGCAGCTTCGCCGTGGTCATCGGCGCCAGCCGCTACCCGCATCTCGACGGCGGTGACGAGCCGGCCCTGGACCAGGGCCAGGAATGGATCGCCGAGATCCGCACGCTCGGCCAGCTCTACGTCTCGGCGCTGACCGCGCGGCGCTTCTTCGACTGGCTCGCCACGGATTACAGCTATGGCAGCGCCCCCATCGCCCGATGCTGGCTCCTGCTCTCGCCGACCGAGGCGGAGCTGCGCTTCGAGCCGGCGCTCGGCGACCACCTGGCCCCGCCCACGCTCGAAAACTGCGCCATGGCGCTCAAGGCCTGGCGCAAGGCGATCCGCGCCCTGCCGGCCGCCGCCCAGCACGAGAGCCGCGCCTTCTTCTTCTTCAGCGGCCACGGCCTGCAGGTCCACCACGGCAGGCACCTGCTCCTGCCGTCGAGCTATCTCGGCGGGGACGAGCCGAGCTGGGACGAGGCGATCGGCACCAGCAACCTGCTCTACGGCCTCGAATCGCTGGAGATTCCCGACCGCTACTACTTCCTCGACGCCTGCCGCAACGACCTTCCGAAGCTCAGGGCCAAGCGCCCCGAAGGACAGCGCATCCTCTCCGAGGACGAGGCGGCACTGGCCTTCGTCGGCTTGCGCACCGGTGCCCTTCTCTACGCCACCAACGCGGCGCTTCGGGCTTGGCAGCCGACCGCTCCCGAGGACGGCGTCTCGCTCTTCGGCCAGGCCGTGCTCGACGGCCTCGCCGGCCGGCCCGACATCGAGCTCCTGCCCAGGGACGGCCGGCTCGCCGTGGTGCTGACCAAGCTGCACGGCTTCACCCGTGCCCGGGTCCTGGAGCTGATGCGGGAGCACGGGTCGCTGGCGCTGCAGTCGGTGATGCTCGACGGCCCGCGCGGCGAGGAGTCCACCGTCACCGAGCTCGATCCGGCGGCGATCGCCACCCTTCGCCCACCGCCACCGCCGGCCGCCGGCATACCCGGTCCGCCGCCGGCCGCGGTCGGGCCGCCGGCGCGCCCGGCCGCCACCCGCGGCCTCGACCTGCGCCGCATGCGCGCCGAGGCGCTGGTCCACACGACGGCGCTCGAGCCCGCCATCGCCCGCGGCACCTGGGCGCGCGACGTCGATCTCGGCCACACGCTCTTCGGCAGCGAGCGGGTCACCGATCTCTGGCAGAACGACACCCGCGTCACCGCGCTCACCGGCCTTCGCCGCCTCGATGCCGACGCCATCGAGCTCCTGAGCGTCGCCCACGACGAGGCGGCCCGGGTCTTTCGGCTGGACGTCCGGATCGCCCTGCCCGATCCGCTCGGCTACTGGTGCGAGGCCGGCGGCGGCATGGCGGGCGAGGAGCGGCACGGCGTCGTCCTGCCGACCGATCCCGCCGGCCCCCTCACCTACCGGATCGAGGCCGAGATCGAGCGTCTGGACGGCCCCGACCTCCACGGCCGCCGCCTGCTCCGCCTCGACGCCCGGCTCGCCCCCTCGACCGAGGGGCCGGCCGGCGAGGCGGCGCGCTTGTGGCGCACCTACGCCACCGCCGATGCCGAGGCGGCCGTCGCCGTCCTCGAGGCCGGCAGCCTCCGAAAGCTGGCGCGCGGCGAGCTCGAATCCCCGCTCGCCGCCACCATCGCCGCCCTCGTGCTGCTGCGCGCCGGGCGGCTCGATCTCCTCGAGAACTGGCTGCCCAAGCTCGCCGAACGGTTCCCCGATCGCCCCGACGGCGCCGTCCTCACGGCCGAATGGATCCTGCGCCGGGAGTCCGATCGCGCGGCCGCCGCGGCCGGGGCGGTGCACCGGCTCGTTCGCCTGAACGAGCACGGCCTGCCCGTCACCGCCGAGACCCTGAGCTATGCCCTGAGCCAGGCGGAATGGCTGAACCGCGCCCGCCACCTCATCCCCGAGGCGCTCGTCACCGGCTTCGACACCCTGCGCGACCGCCTCGAACACGCCCTCATCGCCTTTCGCCCGAACGACCTCTTCACCAGCTACGCCGGCTTCGATCCAAAGACGAATCCGATCCCCTCCCCGTCCGGTCCCCTCGACCCCCCGCCACCCGACCCGGAGCCGCACCTCCCGCCCACCGGGCCAATGCGCATCGACGAGACCGAGAACGCCATCCGGATCGGCAACCAAGTCCTGCCGCGCAATCCGCGTTAGTCAATTCGGGTCCGCGAGGCTCGAGGACGGACGGCGCACGCCCTCGAGCCGTGCGCCAATGCCGCTTCCCCTGGTCGAAAGGCGAGAGCAATCAAAGAAACCGTCCCCCATGAGCGCGCCACCGGGCATGGCGACTGGTTGATCGAATCTCGTGGACCCATGTGGCACCACCCAGGGGATGATGATCATCCCCTGGACCCCTCCGTTCGTTTTGCGGCGGCGCGGGTGGGAGAGGGGTCGGTGACGAGCATGTCGGCGAGGTCCGCGCCGTCCGGCGGCGAAGGGGGAAGGATAATGATCCTAACACAAGGCGGCCGCAGAGGCAAGCCCGGCCTCGGTTCGTCCGGCAGATCCGGCCCCGGGTTCGCCCGCCCGACGCCGGCGCCCCGAGAACGCAAAAAATCGCTTGCGGATCAAGCGCCTGGATCACCGTGGGTTCGCTTGCAGAAACTCGGGTTCGATCGTCGAGCCGGCCCGCCGAACCGCCCTTTCTCGGGTTCGCTCGTCGAGCCGCCGGGTTCGCTCGCCGCCGGATGTTGCATCTTCCGCAACATCGCAGCCCCCATGTCGCATCCCCCGCAACATCCCGAGCCGCCCATGTCGCATCCCCTGCAACATCGCACCCGATCAGGTTGCACCAGATGCAACATCCCCAAGGCCGATGTCGCATTCCATGCAACCACGGCCGGCGGAGAGCGAAGGGTTGCTTGAGTCTCGTGGACCCGAAATTCGGGAGGAAGAGGCGGGGAAGAAGCCAAGGGGATGATGATCATCCCCTGGGCCCCTCCGATTTTTCGCGGCAGTCCGATTCGCCCCGGTTTCCGGATGTTGATTGAGTGTCGTGGATCCGAAACTCCGCGAACAAAACCTGTGTCTGATTTCTCTGTCTCACCAACGGGGTGCAGTCCATGGACCGGACCCGACAAACCGCTAGTTGGTGTTGAGCACCAGCGACGGATAGGTGCCGAGGCGGCCACCCAGGTGAACGCCGACGCTGCCGGCCTTGGGAGCCGTGACGGCAATCTCGTACTCGACGTCGACGTCGTTGATCTGTTCGATCACGATCAGGTGGTTCAGTGGCTTGGCGATGGGATTGGTGACCTCACAGGGCGGCGCGGAGACGCCGCCACAGGCGCCTGCAGTGAGGCCACGCCGGGTGATTGTCACCTCGACATCCGAGGCCGAAAACTCGCCCGCCGTCGGGTAGATGCACATGGCTACCTTTTTCACAGGCGCGGCACCGATCGAGAAGGTGGCACTCTGACCATCGGTCAACTCGGGTTTCGGGGTGAGGAGCGGCACATAGCTGGCGGGGTTCTGTGCCATCACGTAGCCGCTGACTTGGCTGACGCTCCAGATCTTGAACCAGGAGACCCAATCGGCGTCGGTCGGGTTCCCCGCCTCCGGGCAGACCGCCTGGGGCGCACCGGTCATGCCGTGCGCGAGCCTTCCGACGGCGAGCAGTCGGGCGGAGCCACTGCTCGCCCGGTCACTTGCCTCGGGCGGCGTCAGCCGAAAGTCGCCGGAGTATGGCTCAGCGGCGGCAGGTATCGTCAACAGCGTTCCGAGCAGCAGGCTCGTGAGCAGACTTGTCCTGTTCATCCCACAATCCTCCATTTAATGAACTTGGAGACGACGACCCGAACAATCGAGATGCACTGGGTACTGGACCATTGCGAGCCGACCGGAACCCGAACCAACACAAAACCGATAAAAGAAGGGTTTCGAGCTCAGGCATTTTCATTGAAGCACGAAGCCGGGCTGACGTGCTGTGACGTTTCCCACTTTTTAAGCAAAGGATCCCTTTAGCTCTCGATGTTGTATCGGATGCAACCACGGCCGGCGGAGAGCGAAGGGTTACTTGAGTCTCATGGAACCGAAGTCACCCGGCGGGGAGGTGTCGCCTCCCCGCCATCTTCCTTTGTTCATGGTCATGACCGAGAGAGCTTGGGCTGCGTGATTTTCGGCCGTTTGCGACGCTTCAGGCGGGCTCGCAGGGCTTCACGTCGATTTCGCCGGCGCGCTCGTGCATGGTGTGGCTGCCGCGCCAAGCCCATCTCGCCCCAACAGTCGCCGCATTCCGCCACGTTGCATAGATACGAGGACTCTTTTACTCTCCTAAAAGAGTCCTGACCCCTTTAGCTTTCGCCGCGCCGTGCGATCTCGACCCGTGGCACGGCCTTCGAGCGGATCGAGGCCACCTGCGATCGAACGACGATCGTCTTCGCGACCAGTCGCGAATGCGTCAGGACCGTTTGTTCAGTCATCAGGGAAAGTCGCGGTCGCCGCTGCCTGTGCATGGCGCTCCTGGTTGGGGGAACGCGGCTGTCGACCAGGCGTCGCGAATATGCTTGGCCGCTAGGCGATGCCGTGCTCGGCGAGAAGCCGGAAAAATGCCGGGACGAGAACGTGCCAGGTCTCCGGATTTCGCTGGGCATCGATCCGGCCTTCCTTCCTGGTGCGACCCGGGCGGTCTGGTTCAAAAGCACCGAGGGGCCGGACGGTTACGAGGCGGCGACCGGTGCTTGGTCCTGCGCCGCAAGCACCGTGCTGGCCATTCGGCCCGGATTGGATGTGCGCTGTTTCGACGAGAACGGACGAGCTGTCCCCTCCCCGCTCTCTGGTGATCTGGGTGATTTCGTGAACGACGCGCTCGAACGATGGTCCACCCGGATCCACCCGCCGAAGAGCCTTCACCGATCGTATTTGAAAGGAAGGTATCGGGCTCGAACCGGGCTGGTGCGAGCCTGCCCTGTGGAGCATGAATGGTGGCGGAATCAGCGTCGGATGACTGGTTCTGTCCCGGAAGCTGGCTTGGCGCATTCGTCGCCTGGAACAGGCCCTCGACGCCTATGCGGACGATGGCTATGCGGACGATGACCCTCCCGAAGAGGACCATACGCTGTGCAGATCAGAGCTTGCGATTTGCGCGACTGGCCGGCGCGACGAGCTCGGCAGCAAGGTGATCGTGAAAGGCTTCTGTTCCTGAGCGAGTCGGAGCAACGCCTCTCCTCGATGCCGGGCAAGCGAAGCGAGCCTGCTGTCGAGCGGATGGGAAGCTCGGGCCGGCTGCTGACATATCGAGTGCCGACGAATCCCGGCGCGTGGCGGGAGGCAAGCGCGACGACTCGTCCGTGATGACCTGCGCCTTCGCCGTCCATGCACCCCCACTGCCCGAACAGATCGGCCGGATCACGACTAGCGTTCGGGCGCGGCGCCGGCGCGAAGCTTGATCTCCGGCGTCAGCGGCACCTCCATGACGGCGAGGAGGCGGTTGGCGCGGCCGGGGTCGGGCGTGAGATAGCAGGCGGAATCGGCGAGCGTCTCGTAGCAGTAGACCTCGAGGGTGTCGGGCTCGCCGCTGCAGGCGGCGAGCGTGCCGAGCACCAGCGTCATCGTCCAGAGGAGCCGCATCGCCGTCCCGCATCGTTCGAGCCCGGCAAAGGGTAGACGACACGGGGCGGCGGCGGTTAACGGGTCTCAACGTTGACGCACCGGGGAGTGGCAAGGCGTCAACCCTGGTCAGGCGGCGCACATCGCCCCGGCGGGCGGCGGGGCATGCAGCACCCGGTCCTCGATCTTCCGCCAGATGTCGAGGGCGCGCGATGGCGGGAGCTCGACGTCGTCGAGGCTGATGACCTGATCCTTCTGGATCGAGCGGACGACCCTGACCCCCTCGGCGAGGCCGATCGGCAGGTGGCGCTCATGCTCGGCCAGCCGCACGCAGATGCCGCGCATGTCGAAGCTGCCGCAGCCGCGCGCGATCGCCTCGCCCGGCATAAGATCGCGCTTGGCGACGGCGGCGACGCCGATCGTCGGCTTGGACGTGTTGTGCAGCAGGGGGCGGTCGCCCCGCGTCATGCGCTCGAGCGTGCGGAAGACCTCGAGATGGACGAAGATGTTGTTGCGGATGATCGTGTAGTAGGGTCCCTCGCCCATCTTCAGGTAGCGCAGCGCGTCCTGCTGCCGCCCATCGTGCGCCGCCACGATGAAGACGCCGTGTGGCAGCTTGCGGCTCAGCACGTAGTCGGCGATCGGCCGGCCCGCCTGCCGCGCCGCGTCGCCGAGGAGGGTCGCGGCCTCCCTCAGATCGTCGGTCTCGGGCCCCATCAGCTCGTCCCTGGCGATCGTGGCGCCGAAGAAATTGGCGACCAGCGCCTGCTCGACCTGCAGCTTTGTGCCGTCGGTGAAGGAGGTCACCATGGTCGTGCTGATGCCCTGCTTCCCGGCCCAGAAGGCCATCTCCTCAGGCGAGGGGAAGCGGTTGAGAAAGCCCTTCATGTTGCCGAGCACGAGGGGCTCGAAGCCCATGGCGACGGCCTCCTCGAAGAGCGAGGCCTGGCAGCCCGGCTGATCGCCCTCGGCCTCGGTCAGATAGCCCTTGTCGGCGAACCAGGAGCCCGTGGTGACGTGGAACTCCGGATTGAGGGTCAGGACCGGCTTGCCGGCGGCGAGCGCCGCCTCGATCGTTCTTGTGGCGTGCGGCACGTCGCCCGTGCACTCGAAGACGATGTCCGAGTGATCGATCAGCTCGGCGAGCGAGCTCGTCAGCGCCTCCCGGAAGGGGAAGTCGGCGATCGAGGCCAGAGGCCTTCGGCTCAGCACCCTGGCCAGCCGGAAGGGCTTTCGCCTCTGCAGCTCGAGGCAGAAATGGCGGGCGACGAAACCGGTGCCGACGACGCCGATGCGGACGGCCGGGGTGTCGAACATGCGCTCGGACCTTCCTCTCGTGAGCATGCGAGACATCGGCCATGGGCACGCCCTTGCGGCGATCACCATTGCCGACGCCTCTTCCACGTATCAGGTTAGCCCAAATCTCCTAGCCGGAAGTTAACGCGGCCGGGAATCATGCATGCGAAAGGTGGATCGACGATGCACCACGACAGGCGGGACCTCCTCGCCTTCTTCCCCTCCAAGCCGGCGCTCGTGGCCGCGGCACTGCTGGTCGCCGGCTGCGCCACCGGCCCCCGGGCGTCGCTCGAGGCGGGCTCGAGCGCGCTCGAGGCCCGTCGGCTCCTGGCCGAGACGGCGGCCCAGGGGCCCGTGCTGGTCACCTGGACCGGCCAGCCACCCTTGAGCCCGCCCTCGCTCCTCGCCGCGGTCGAGCGTGGCATCAGCGCGATGCGGATCCAGGCCACGGACAAGGGCACGGCCGAGCGGCGCTTCGACTTCCGCTTCGATGCGGCCGGCGCCTCCGTCTGCGGCGATCCCGCCTTCGCCCCGAACGCGCCGGGCCGGATCGAGGCCGCCTTCTGCGACGGTGACCGCGCCGTCTCGGTCGCCAGCATCGCGGACTCGCCGGATGTCGAGCCCGAGCGGCTGATCTGGCGGCTGACCGGGCGCCTCGTGCCCGACGACTACGAGAACACTTATGGCTTCGGCTGGCTCGGCAACACGTTCAGCATCGGCGTGGGCGCCGGCAGCGGGGGTGGGGTCGGGGTCGGCGGTGGCGTCGGGGTCGGGTTCTAGCGGCCCGCTAGCGAACCTCGAACAGCCGCGTCATCAGCCGGTCGACGGCGTCGCCGGGCGCCATCTCGCCCCGGCCGACCGCCTGCTCGAGGGCCGGCAGCTCGTCCGCCAGCTCCTGGCGCAGCCGATCCTCGATCCGCGCCTCGAGCAGGGACCAGAGCCAGCGCACCTGCTGCTCGCCGCGTTTCGCTTCGAGCCGGTCGCCGAGCACCTGGCGATGCGCCTCGATCTCCGCCCAGAGGGCCTCGAGCCCGGTGCCTTCGAGGGCGCTCACCAGGCGCACCGGCGGACGCCAGTCGGGGTCCGCCGGCTCGAGGATGGAGAGGGCGCGACGGTAGTGGGCGGCGGCCTGCCGGGCGCGCAGCCGGTTGTCGCCGTCGGCCTTGTTGACGGCGATCAGGTCGGCGAGCTCGAGCACGCCCTTCTTGATGCCCTGCAGCTCGTCGCCGGCGCCGGGCAGCATCAGGACGAGGAAGAAATCGACCATGCCGGCGACGACGATCTCGGACTGGCCGACCCCGACCGTCTCGACCAGCACCACGTCGAAGCCGGCGGCCTCGCAGAGCAGCATGGTCTCGCGGGTCATGCGCGCCACCCCGCCGAGCGCACCCGAGGAGGGCGAGGGGCGGATGAAGCTCGAAGGATCGACGGCGAGCCGCGCCATGCGCGTCTTGTCGCCCAGGATCGAGCCGCCGCTGCGCGACGAGGAGGGATCGACCGCGAGCACCGCCACGCGGTGCCCCTGGCGCGTGAGCATGGTGCCGAAGGCGTCGATGAAGGTGCTCTTGCCGGCGCCGGGAACGCCCGTGATGCCGATCCGCCGCGCCCCGGAGCGCACCGGATCGGCACGTTCCAGCACGGCGGCGAGCAGATCGCGCGCCAGCGCGCGGTGCGCCGGGCGGCGGCTTTCGACGAGGGTGATGGCGCGGGCCAGCATGGCCCGGTCACCCGCCTCGATGCCGGCGAGGTAGTCGGCGAGCGCCGGGCCGGCCAAGGTCGGCGGCTACTCGGCGGCCGAGGCGTGGCCGAGCGCCGCGGCCAGCTTGTCGAGCAGGTCGATGGCCGCCTCGGCGATCACCGTGCCGGGCGGGAAGATCGCCTTCGCCCCCGCCTCCTTCAGGGCGGCGTGGTCCTGCGGCGGGATCACCCCGCCGACGACGATCATGATGTCGCCCCGGCCCTGCTTCTCCAGCTCCGCCCGAAGCTCGGGCACGAGGGTCAGGTGGCCGGCGGCGAGCGAGCTCGCACCGATGACGTGCACGTCGTTCTCCACCGCCTGGCGCGCCGCCTCGGCCGGGGTCTGGAAGAGCGGGCCGATATCGACGTCGAAGCCGAGATCGGCGAAGGCCGAGGCGATCACCTTCTGCCCCCGGTCGTGGCCGTCCTGGCCCATCTTCGCGATCAGGATGCGCGGCCGGCGACCCTCCGCCTCGGCGAAGGCCCTGACCCGCTCGCGGCATGCGGCGACACTGTCCAAGGCCCCGACCTCCCTGCCGTAAACGCCGGTGAGCGAGCGGATCTCGGCGACGTGGCGGCCCCAGACCTTCTCGAGGGCAGCCGTGATCTCGCCGACCGTCGCCTTGGCGCGGGCGGCGTCGACGGCCAGCGCCAGAAGATTGCCCTCGCCCGTCCCGGCCGAGCGGGTCAGGGCGTCGAGCGCGCGGCGCAGCGCCAGCTCGTCACGTCCGGAGCGGAGCTGCTCCAGCTTCTCGATCTGCCGGGCGCGCACGGCGCGATTGTCGACCTTGAGCACCTCGACATGCTCCGGCTCGTCCGGCCGGTACCGGTTGACGCCGACCACGGTCTGCCGGCCGCTGTCGATCCGGGCCTGGGTGCGCGCCGCCGCCTCCTCGATCCTGAGCTTGGGAATGCCCTGCTCGATGGCCCGCGCCATGCCGCCCGCCTCCTCGACCTCCTCGATGTGGCGCCAGGCGCGTGCCGCGAGGTCGAAGGTCAGCCGCTCGATGAAATAGCTGCCGCCCCAGGGATCGACCGTCCTGCGAATGCCGGTCTCGTCCTGGATGAAGAGCTGGGTGTTGCGGGCGATCCGCGCCGAGAACTCGGACGGCAGCGCCAGCGCCTCGTCGAAGGCGTTGGTGTGCAGCGACTGGGTGCCGCCATGCGTGGCGGCCAGGGCCTCGATGCAGGTGCGCACGACATTGTTCATGACGTCCTGCGCGGTCAGCGACCAGCCCGAGGTCTGGCAATGGGTGCGCAGCGAAAGCGAGCGCGGATCCCGGGGCTCGAACGGGCGGACCAGCTTGGCCCAGAGCAGGCGCGCGGCGCGGAGCTTCGCCACCTCCATGAAGTAGCTCATGCCGATGGCCCAGAAGAAGCTGAGCCTGGGCGCGAAGCGGTCGATGTCGAGCCCGGCGGCGGCACCGGTTCGCAGGTATTCCACCCCGTCGGCGAGCGTGTAGGCGAGCTCGAGGTCGGCCGTCGCCCCGGCCTCCTGCATGTGGTAGCCGGAGATGCTGATCGAGTTGAACCTCGGCATGCGCTCGGCGGTGAAGCGGAAGATGTCGGAGATGATCCGCATCGAGGGCTCGGGCGGGAAGATGTAGGTGTTGCGGACCATGAACTCCTTGAGGATGTCGTTCTGGATGGTCCCGGTGAGCTTCTCCGGCGCCACGCCCTGCTCCTCGCCGGCGAGGATGTAGAGGGCCAGGACCGGCAGCACGGCACCGTTCATGGTCATCGACACGCTCATCCGGTCGAGCGGGATGCCCTCGAAGAGCTGGCGCATGTCGAGGATCGAATCGATCGCCACCCCGGCCATGCCGACATCGCCCGCGACCCGCTCGTGGTCGCTGTCGTAGCCTCGGTGGGTGGCGAGATCGAAGGCGATGGAGAGCCCCTTCTGGCCCGCCTCGAGATTGCGCCGGTAGAAGGCGTTGGATTCCTCGGCCGTGGAGAACCCGGCATATTGGCGGATGGTCCAGGGCTGGCCGACATACATGGTGGGGTAGGGGCCGCGGACGAAGGGCGGCAGGCCGGGCAGGCTCTCCAGGAAATCGACCGGTGCCAGGTCCTCCGCACGGTAGAGCGGCCGGACCGCGATGGTCTCGGGCGTGGTCCAGGCGAGGGAATCGGGGGTGTGGCCGGTCTCCCGCTCGAACGCCTCGGCCCAGCTCTCCTCCGGCATCGGCGGCCCGTCCTCGAGCGGCAGGCGGGCGAAGCTCGGCACGCGGCTCATCGCACCTCTCCCATGGCCAGCGACTGGAGGTCCTCGAGCATCCCCAGGATGTTGGCGCCCTCGTGGAGGAAGCCGTCGATGCCGAGCGCCCGCAGCGCCGGATCGGGGCGGCCGGCGGCGTGGAGCGCTATGGCACCAGCCTCGAGGAGCGCCCGGGCGAACGGGCCCGCCGCCGCCGGCTCCGTACGGTCGATGCCAGAGAGGCAGGCGATCCTGGTCCCGCTCAGGGCGAAGGCCGCCGCCATCGCCGCCGGATCCAGGAGTGGCGGGCTCAGCACGGTCCGGATGCCGCCGGCGGCGAGGGCGTTGCGGACGAAGCCCGCCTCGGTCGCGTGGGCGGCGAGCGGTCCCAAGGCGGCAACGAAGACGCTCGGCCTGGCACCTCTCTCGGCCAGCGCCAAGTCGCTCAGGTCGCGCAGCCGCTCGAAGCCCTCGGCGAGCCGCATCGGCCGGAGCGCCGGCACGGTCCGCGCCGGCGGCCGGCGGTCGGGCCTGGACCTTCGGGCCGCGTCCAGGAGTGGCCGAAGGTCCGACTCCAGGGAGCCGGCCGGCAGCGGCGCCTCCTCCAGGTCCGGAAACGTGCTCACCCCGGTGATCGCCCGGCGCCGGTGGGCGAGATCGTCGAGCCTGGCGAGACAGGTCGGGGCGATCATGTCCTGCACGAGGCCCTGGCGCAGCGCCGCCAGCATGCCGCCCTCGCCCTCGATCGCCTGGACCAGGGGCCAGGCCTTCGCGGCCAGTTCCCGGCTGAGCGCCTCGACATAGGGGCTGCCGCCCGCCGGGTCGACGATGCGGTGGACGTTGCTCTCCTCCATCAGGATGAGCTGCACGTTGCGGGCGATGCGCCGGCCGAGCCGGCCCGCCTGGCCCAGGGCCGCATCGAATGGGGCCGTGGTGATCGTCTCGGCCCCGCCGACCGCGGCGGCGAGGCAGGCGACCGTGGTCCTGAGCATGTTCACCCAGGGGTCGCGCCCGGCCAGCATCCGGCTCGCGGTGCGGGACGCGAGCCGCATCGGCACCTCGCCGGCGCCGCAGGCCGCCATCACCTGCGCCCAGAGCCGCCGCGCCGCCCGGAGCTTGGCGATGGTGAGGAAGAGATCGGCGTCCGCGGCGAGGGTGAAGACCATGCGCCCCGCCAGGACGGCCGGGTCGAGGCCGACCGCCTCGCCCTCGCGCAAATACTGGATGCCGGTGGCGATGGCCGCGGCCAGCTCCTGCGCCTCGCTCGCCCCCGCCGCGTGGTAGAGCTCGCCGTCGACCCCGAGAAGGTCGAGCCCCGGCCAGTCGCCGGCGACCGGCCGGGCGAGGTCGAAGGCGGGTGCGAGCGCGGTCATGGGATCGGCGCGGCCGAGCGCCACGGCGCCTGCGGGATCGAGCCCGAGACCGCCCGCGATGGTGGCGGCGTCGTGGCCGCGCCGGCGCAGCAGCTCCAAGAAGGCCACGGCCGTCTCGACCTCGCGGCCCGGTGCCATGAGCTGGACGGGAGCGAGGTCGAGACGGACCCCGTCCAGCACCCGATCGAGCCCGTCCGTATCCACGCAGAGGATGCCGTCCGGCTCGTCCTCGCCTTGCGCGAAGGCGGTATCCAGGCGCAGCACGATCGAGGTCACGCCGCGCTCGAGATCCTCGAGGATCGCCCGGTTGGCGGCGGCCGGATCGGGGTGCTCGTGGAGCTGGCGGATGTCCCAGCCGCCCGCCACGCGGCCGCCGGCGCCGGCACCCCGCAGGAAAGGCGGCTGTCCGGGCAGGCCCGCTTCGAAGCCGTCCGGGGTGTAGAGTGGCCGGACCTCGATGCCGTCCTCGGTCCGAAAGACCAGGGTCGCCTCGAAATCCGCCCCCTTCAGCGCCTTCTCGACCAATGATCGCCACGCCGCCGGATCGGCCGGCGGAAAATCGGCGGCAAGAGCGAGCCTCGGATCACTCATCCACGCACCCCCGCACGCATCGTCTCAGAGCCTGGACCCATGACATATGGGTGAGACCATGGCTCGCGGCAAAAAGCGAGGTCGCTAGATGACGCGGGCGAGCGCCGCGGTGGCGCCGCCCGTGGCGGCCAGCAGATCGGCGGGCCGAAGCTCGATCTGCAACCCGCGACGGCCGCCATTGACGATGATCGTCGACTGCTCCATCGCCGCCTCGTCGACGAAGGTGCGATGGCGCTTTTTCTGGCCCATGGGGCTGATGCCGCCCTTGACGTAGCCGGTCGCCCGCTCGGCCGCCCCGACCTCGGCCATGGCCGCCCGCTTGCCGCCGGCGGCCCGGGCGAGGGCCTTGAGGTCGAGCTCCCGGTCGACGGCGATCACGGCTGAAACCAATTCCCGCTCGTCGACCACCGCCATGAGCGTCTTGAGGACGCGCTCGGGTGCCACACCCATGGCGCGCGCGGCCTCGAGCCCGATGGCGCCGGGGGTCGCGACGAAGTCGTACTCGTGCAGGGTGAAGGCGACCTTCGCCCGCGCGAGCGCCTGAATGGCGGGCGTGCCCTTGGCCACGCGCCGCCTCAGCCACCGAGCAGGGCCAGCGCCTCGGCGTGCAGCTCGGGCGTGGCGGCGGCGAGCACGTCGCCCTCGGAATCGAGGCCGAGCGGCCGGCCGGACCAGTCGGTGATCGCACCGCCCGCCTCCTCGATCAGCGTGACCAGCGCCAGATGGTCGTAGGGCTGGAGGTCCGTCTCGATCATCAGGTCCAGATGGCCGGCGGCGAGCAGCGCGTAGACATAGGCGTCGTAGCCGCGCCGCTGGAGGCGGCCACGGGTCTCGAACCGTGCGAAGCGCTCGGCTTGCGCCGCATTGGCGGGTGCGTGGCCGGCGAGGTAGACGGCGGCTCGGGCGAGGTCGGTGCAGCCGCTCGTGCGGATTCTCTCGCCGTTGAACCAGGCGCCCCGGCCCTTGGCCGCATGGTAGCGCTCGCCGATGGCCGGGGTGTCGACGACGCCGATCACCGGGCGCCCATGGTCGAGAACGGCGATCAGGTTGTTGAAGAGCGGAAAGCCGGTGATGAAGGACTTGGTGCCGTCGATGGGGTCGAGCACCCAGACGAAGCGGTGGTCGAGCCGCGCTTGGCCGTGCTCCTCGCCGAGGATGCCGTGGTCCGGCACACGCCCGGCCAAAACCTCGCGCATCACCCGCTCGGTCTCCCGGTCGGCCACCGTGACCGGCGATTCGTCGGCCTTGGCGATGACCTCAAGCGGCTTCCTGAAATAGCCGAGCGGCACCGGCCGCGCCGCCTCGCTGACGGCGAGCGCCATGTCGAGAAGCTCGTCCAGATCCATCACCGTCGTCACCTCTTGCTAGTGGCCGACGACCCGCAGGCCCAGATGCTCCTGCAGCGGGTCGAAATCCCGGTCGTTGTGCAGCAGCCACCAGCCCTTGTCGATGCAGCGGGTGGCGATCAGGAGGTCGATGGTCCTGCGGATGGTGATGCCCTGGCGCCGGAGTTGACGGTAGTGGGCTGCGGCCTTTCTGGCGATGGCGGTATCGAGGATCGCCACCTGATCGAAGCGATCGAGGAGCTCGGCCGCGGTCACCGCCTCGCGCTCGTCCCTGAAGCCCTGGAGGACCTCGACCAGGATCAGATCGCCCACCAGAACGTCCTCGTGACGCAGGATCTCCCTGAGCTGCAAGGCTCCGGACGTGTCGATGCCGCGAAAGAAGTCGATCCAGACGCTGCTGTCGACCAGGATCACCCGAAGCGCCGGCCCTGGCGCGACTCGTCGAGATCCCCTTCCCAGGACGGCAGCCTGCCGAAGTAGTCGGCTACCTCCCGCCTTCGGGCACGGCGGATCATCTCCTCGAGGGCCGCCTCGACGATCGCCTTCTTGCTGGCGAGGCCGGTGACCCGCCGGGCCTCCTCGATCAGCTTCTCGTCGATGTCGATATTGGTGCGCATGTCGTAACCTGATGTGCAGGGCAATGGCGTTTTATACACCATCGGCGCATCGACATCAACCGGTGCCGGCCGGCGTCGGGGTCCAGCGCAGGCTTGCCGCGCCCGCCGTCCCTGACTACCGTCGAGCGAGCAGCATCAGGCACCTCACGAGATGAGCCCGGCCGTCCCGAACGACACCGTCGCCCTCCTTGCGGAGAACGTGCACAAGCGCTTCGGCCGTCTCGAGGTGCTGAAGGGAATCTCGCTCACCGCCCGCTCCAGGGACGTGATCTCGATCATCGGCGCCTCGGGCTCCGGCAAGAGCACCTTCCTGCGCTGCATCAACTTCCTCGAGACGCCGGACAGCGGCCGGATCGTCGTCGGCGGCGAGGAGATCAGGGTTCGCGCCAACCGGCTGGGCGTGCCCGTGGTGAGCGACCCGGCAGCGCTCGGCCGCATCCGCGCCCGGCTCGGCATGGTGTTCCAGGGCTTCAATCTCTGGTCGCACATGACGGTTCTGCAAAACGTGATGGAGGGTCCGGTCACGGTGCTGCGCGAGCCCAAAGCCGAGGTCAGGGAACGGGCGATGACGCTTCTCGCCAAGGTCGGCATCGCCGAGAAGCACGATGCCTATCCGGTCGAGCTCTCGGGCGGCCAGCAGCAGCGTGTGGCGATCGCGCGCGCCTTGTGCATGCAACCGCAGGTGCTGCTCTTCGACGAGCCGACCTCGGCCCTCGACCCAGAGCTGGTGGGCGAGGTTCTGAAGGTGATGCGCGATCTCGCCACGGAGGGGCGGACGATGGTCGTCGTCACCCACGAGATGGGCTTCGCCCGCGAGGTCTCGAGCCACGTGATGTTCCTCGCCGACGGCCGGGTCGAGGAGGAAAGCCCGCCCGCCGAGCTCTTCGGCAGCCCGCGCTCCGAGCGCTGCCGCCGCTTCCTCGCCAGTGTCCTCTAGACCCCGTCGCAAATGGAGAAACGTCACCATGAAAGCCTCCCTGCCGTTCGCACTGGCCGCCGGCCTCCTCCTCGCGGGCCCGGCCGCTGCCCAGGACTGGAGCACCATCCGCATCGCCACCGAAGGCGCCTACGCGCCCTGGAACTTCACCGATGCGTCGGGCGAGCTCGTGGGCTTCGAGATCGACCTCGCCCATGATCTCTGCGCGCGCATGGAGGCGAAGTGCGAGATCGTGGCGCAGGCCTGGGACGGCATCATCCCGGCGCTCGAGGCCGGCCGCTACGACGCCATCATGGCCGGCATGTCGATCACCGACGAGCGCAAGGAGGTGATCGCCTTCTCGGTCCCCTACGCGACCACGCCCGCGGTCTTCGTCGCACCCAAGGACAGCGACTTCGCCGCCGCCGGCCTGCCCGAGACCCGCATCGACATGGAGGAGATCTCGCCCGAGGAGCAGGCGCTGATCGACCAGGTGAAGGAGCTGCTCGAAGGGCTCACCGTCGGCGTGCAGACCGCCACCATCCACGAGAACTTCCTGCGCGAGTACATGGGCGACATCGAGATCCGCACCTATGACAGCCAGGAGAATCTCGACCTCGACCTCGAATCGGGACGGATCGACGTGGCGCTGGCCGACCAGAGCGCATGGCAGCCCCTGCTCGAGAGCGATCTCGGCGGGGAGTTCGAGCGGGTCGGGCCCGCCTTCACCCGCGGCATCTTCGGCGAGGGCATCGGCGTCGGCCTGCGCAAGAAGGATACGGCGCTAAAGGAGAAGTTCGACGCGGCGATCCAGTCGGCCCGCGACGACGGCACGCTGAGCGAGCTCTCGGTCGAGTGGTTCGGCTTCGACAGCGCACCCGAGAGCTGACGGCCCGGCCGGCCGTGCGGGTATGGACCTGACGCTCCTCGCCTGGGGGGATGCCGGCTGGGGTGACCAGATGGCCATGGGTGCCGTCGTCACCCTGGCCGTGGCGATCTGCGCCTATGCGCTCGGCATCGTCCTGGGTGCCGTCCTCGCCGCCATGAAGCTCTCGCATCTGGCGCCGCTCCGCTGGATCGCCCTGGCCTACACGACGGTCATCCGGGGCATTCCCGAGCTTCTCGTGATCTACCTCGTCTTCTTCGGCGGCGGGGCGGCGCTGCGGGCGATCGCGAGCGGCATGTTCGGCTACGAGGGCTATATCGATCTGCCGGTCTTCGTCACCGGCACGATCTGCATCGGCGCCAGCGCCGGCGCCTACTCGGCCGAGGTGATCCGGGGTGCGGTGCTGGTCGTGCCCAGAGGCCAGATCGAGGCGGCCGTCGCCATCGGCATGAACCGGCGGCAGCGCCTCTGGCGCGTGCTGGTGCCGCAGGTCGCCCGCTACGCGCTCCCCGGCCTCGGCAATGTCTGGCAGCTCGCGCTGAAGGACACGTCCTTGATCTCGGTCATCGGCCTCGTCGAGATCATGCGCGAGGCGGCGGTGGCGGCCGGCTCGACCAAGGAGCCCTTCACCTTCTACGTGGTGGCGGCTCTCCTCTATCTGGGCCTCACCTCGCTCTCCAATCGCGGCTTTCTCGCGGCCGAGAGCTGGGCCAATCGCGGCGTGCGGCGCGCCTGATGGACTGGCCCCTCCTCGCCGACATCGCGATCCGCCTCGCGCGCGGCCTGCCGACCACGCTCCTGCTGGTCGGCCAGTCGCTGGTGATCGGCTTCGCGCTCGCCGTGCTCGTGGCGCTGATGCGGCTGAGCCAGAATCCGCTCCTCAGCCGCCCGGCCTACGGCTTCATCTACGTCTTCCGCAGCACGCCGCTTCTGGTTCAGCTCTTCCTCATCTATTACGGCTCCGGCCAGTTCCGTCCCTTCCTCCAGGATCTGGGCGTCTGGTTCCTTTTCCGCGACGCCTGGTTCTGCGCCATCCTGGCGCTGACGCTCAACACCGGCGCCTACACCAGCGAGATCATAAGGGGCGGCATCGAATCGGTGCCGCACGGCCAGATCGAGGCGGGTCGGGCGATCGGCATGAGCCCGAGCCAGGTCTTCCGCCGCATCACCTTCCCGATCGCCATCCGCCAGGCCCTGCCGGCCTACGGCAACGAGGTCATCCTCATGGTCAAGGCGAGCTCCCTCGCCTCCACCATCACCATCCTCGAGATCACCGGCATCGCCAAGACCATCATCGCGCAGACCTTCCGCCCGGTGGAGGTCTTCGTCGTCGCCGGCGCCCTCTATCTCGCCATCAACTTCGTCGCCACCCAGGCCATCGCCTACACCGAGCGCCGCCTCTCCCCCGCCTCCGCCGCCGACCGCGCCAGGGCCACCGCCCGCCGCCAGAAGGCGATGGAGGTGCGCTGAGGGGCCGGCCGTCACCGGCCTCACCCCGTCTTTCCGGCCTCCATCTCGCCGGCGAAATGGCAGGCGGCGAGATGTCCGGGGCGGTGCTCCGCGAGCGGCGGCACCTCGATGGCGCAGATCTCGCGCGCGATCGGGCAGCGCGTGCGGAACCGGCAGCCGCTCGGCGGGTGGATGGCGCTCGGCGGATCGCCCTCGAGCAGGATCCGCCGGCGCGACCTCTCGACCTCGACATCCGGGATCGGCACCGCCGAGATCAGCGACACCGTATAGGGATGAAGGGGACTCTCGAAAAGCGCGCGAGCGGGTGCGGTCTCCATCACCTTGCCGAGATAGAGGACGACGATCCGGTCCGAGATGTGGCGCACCACGGCGAGATCATGGGCGATGAAGAGGAAGGTGAGCCCGAGCCGCTCCTGCAGGTCGAGGAAGAGGTTGATGATCTGCGCCTGGATGTTCACGTCCAGGGACGAGATCGGCTCGTCCGCCACGATCAGCCGCGGATCGACCGCGAGGGCCCGGGCCGTGCCGATGCGCTGGCGCTGGCCGCCCGAGAACTCGTGCGGGTAGCTGCCGGCGGCGCGCGGGCTGAGGCCGACCAGCGCCAGCAGCTCCCGGACCCGCTCGTCGACCGCCTTGCGGCCTTCGGCCAAGCCGTGGAAGCGGATCGGCTCGGCCAAAGTCTCGCCCACGGTCATTCGCGGGTTGAGCGAGGCGAAGGGGTCCTGGAAGATCATCTGCATCCGGCGCCTGAGCGGCCGGATCGCGGCTCGGCTCTGGCGCGCGATGTCGGTGCCCTCGAAGAGGATCTCGCCGGCGGTCGGATCGTGGATGCGGGTGATCAGACGGGCCAGGGTGGACTTGCCGCAGCCCGATTCCCCGACGAGCCCGACCGTCTCGCCCCGCCCGACCACGAGGTCCACGCCGTCGACCGCGTGGACGACCTCGAGCGGGCCGAAGAAGCCGGTGCGCCGCAGGGGAAAATGCTTGACCAGCCCGCGCAGCTCGAGGATCGGCGAGGGTTCGCCGGCCCCTTTCTCCACGGACGCCCGGCCGGTCCTCGGCTCGGGCCCGATGGGCGGCTTCGGGTCGGCGCGCGCCGGCAGCCGCTCGCCCGCCTGCGTCACCCAGCAGCGCGTGCTGCGGTTCGGGCCGATGGGCTCCAGGGCCGGATGCTCGTCGCATTTGGCGATGCGGAACGGGCAGCGCGGCGCGAAGCGGCAGCCCGAGGGCAGGTCGAGCGGATCGGGTGGCGCGCCCTCGATCGTCGTCAGCCGCCGTTCCGGGCCCGGATCGCGGTCGAGGCGCGGCACCGCGTTGATCAGCGCCCAGGTGTAGGGGTGGCGGGGATCCGCCAGAAGCTCGCCGATCGACCCCTCCTCGACCACCTCGCCGCCGTACATGACGATGATCCTGGAGCAGACATTGGCGATGACGCCGAGATCGTGGCTGATCATCAAGATGGCGGTGCCGAAGTCGCTGTTGAGCTCCTTGAGGAGGTCCAGGATCTGCGCCTGGATGGTGACGTCGAGGGCGGTCGTGGGCTCGTCGGCGATCAGGAGCGACGGCTCGTTGCCGAAGCCCATGGCGAGCATGACGCGCTGCCGCATGCCGCCCGAGAATTCGTGCGGGTAGTTGTCGATGGCGCGGTCGGGCGAGGTGATGCCCATCCGGCCGAGCAGGCCCACGGCCCGCCCGCGCGCCGCCTTGGCCGTGATGCGGCGGTGCACCAGGAGCGCCTCGACGAGCTGCCGGGCGATCCTGATGACGGGATTGAGCGAGGTCATCGGATCCTGGAAGACCATCGAGACGCGGCCGCCGCGCAGGCTGCGAATCCGCTCGCCATCCATCGCCAGCACGTCGTCGCCGCTGAATGCGATCTCGCCGCCGGCGATGCGCGAGGGCTCCTCCAGGAGCCGCATGATCGAAAGGGCCGTCACACTCTTGCCCGAGCCCGATTCGCCGACGATGCCGACCGTCTCGCCCGGGGCGACATGGAAGCTCACCCCGTCGACCGCCCTGACGGTCCCGCGATCGGTGTCGAACTGGACCCGGAGATCCTGGACCCGGAGAAGCGGTGCCGTCACCTGGCTCGGGGATGCAATCATCGCGAGCGCGATCTCGGATCGAGCCAGTCGCGGACGCCGTCGCCGAGGAAGTTGAAGCCCATGACGACGGAGAGGATGGCGAAGCCCGGAAAGGCCGCGACCCACCATTGCTGGATGAGCTCGCGGCCCTCCGACACCATGGCCCCCCATTCCGGGGTCGGCGGGATCACGCCGAGGCCGAGAAAGCTCAAGCCGGAGAACGTCAGGATCGCCTGCCCGACATCGAGCGTCAGCAGCACGACCAAAGGCCCCACGGCATTGGGCATGATGTGGCGGAGAAGGATGCGGCCCGGGCCGTAGCCGATGGTCACCGCGGCCTCCACGTATTCCTGGTTGCGCTGCACGATCACGAGGCTGCGCGCGAGGCGCGCGAATTTCGGCCACCACACCACCAGCATGGCGATCACCGTGTTGGTGGCGCCGATGCCGAGCGCCGCCGCGATCGCCATGGCGAGGATGATCGGCGGAAAGCAGAGGACGAGGTCGGTGAGCCGCATCATCAATTCCTCGATCCGGCCGCCGGCGAAGGCCGCGATCCCGCCGATCAGCGTGCCGACGGCGGCGCCGATCAAGACGACGGAGAAGCCGGTCAGGAGGGAGATGCGCGCTCCCACCAGGAGCCGCGAGAAGACGTCGCGGCCCAGCAGGTCGGTGCCGAGCCAGTTCTCGGCCGAGGGCGGCAGCAGCCGCTTGGTGAGGTCGAGCTGGTCGTAGGGATAGAGGACGATGTGCGGTGCGAGGAGGGCGATCACGATCCATCCGAGGACGATCACGGCACCCAGGACCGCGAGCCAGTAGCGGCGCAGCCCGCGCCTGAGCCGCCGTCCAGGCGCCGGTGCCTGTGCCGGCGCTTCGGCCGCGGCACGCGCCACGGTGTGCGGCCCGACCTGCAAAGGCTCGCTCATTGCCGGACGACCCTCGGATCGAGCAGCGCGTAGGAGAGGTCGACGATCAGGTTGATCACCAGATAGACCACGGCGACCAGGAAGGTGATCCCCATGATCGCCGGGAAATCGAGCGAGACCGCACTCCTGAAGGTGTAGCGGCCGAGCCCGGGCCAGGAGAAGATGGTCTCGGTCAATACGGTGCCGCTCAGCAGCACCGCGTAGGCGAGGCCGCCGAGCGTGACCACGGGGATGAGGGCATTCGGCAAGGCGTGGCGCGTGACGATGGTCCGCTCTCTCAGGCCCTTGGCGCGGCCGACCCGGATGTAGTCCTGGCCCAGGGATTCGAGCATGGCGGCACGGGTGGTGCGGGTGATCAGGCCGAGCGTGGTCGCCGCCAGCACCGTCGCCGGCAGCACCAGATGGGCCGCGGCGTTGCGGAAGACGTCCCACTCGCCGGCGAGGGCGCTGTCGACGAGGAAGAGGCCGGTGACCGTCGGCGGCGGCAGGTAGACGACGTCGAGCCGGCCCGGACCGGGTGCGATCTGCAGCCCCCCATAGAAGAGGGCGAGCACGACGAAGGCGAGCCAGAAGGTCGGCGCCGAGACCCCGACGAGGGAGATCAGCCGGGCCAGATGGTCGATCCAGCTGTCGCGCCGCACCGCCGCGATCACCCCGAGCGGCACGCCCACGATCACCGAGAGGAGGAAGGCGATGGTCGAGAGCTCGATGGTCGCCGGCGCATATTGCAGGATGTCGTCGAGGACCGGCCGCTGGGTCGAGATGGAGACGCCGAGATCGCCCTGGACGAGGCCGCCCAGGAAGATCAGGTACTGCCGCCAGATCGGCAGATCGAGACCCCAGCGGGCGCGGTAGGCCGCCACCAGGTTCGGATCGGCCGCCTGCATGTCGCCGAGCTGCGCCAGGATCGGATCGGCGGGCACCAGATGCGAGATCAGGAACACGACGAGGGTGGCCAGCACGATCATGACGACCATGCTGGCCAGCCTCAGGAGCAGATAGCGCGTCAAGCCCCGAACCCGCGTGGCCCGGGCGGAAGGGACTCCGTCACTGCGCCGGCTTGATGTCGACCATCTGCACCTGCCAGCCGGCGGCGGTCAGGTGGAAGTCCTTGATCGCCTTGCTGGTCGCGATCCGGTAGATGGGCTGGAACAGGATGATGTAGTTGGCCTGGTCCTGCAGCATCCTCGTGTACTCGGTGTAGAGCTCGGCGCGCTTCGCCGGATCCTGCTCGGCCCCGGCCGCCGCCACGACATCCTTGACTTCTTGCGGCACGTCCCAGCGCACGCGCTTCGCGACCCGCTCGATCGAGGCCGAGGCCCAGAGCTGCGGCTCGGGCGAGGGCGGGTTCCAGAAGGTGATCACCGACTGCGAATCGCCGCCGGTGTACTGCGTGCGCAGCTTGACCTGGTCCATCGGGTTGAGCTCGGCCTCGATCCCGACCCGCCCGAGGTCCGACTGGATCTTCTGCGCCAGCAACTGGTAGCTCGTGCCGACGATCGCGGCGTTGGCGTAGGAGAGCTGGAAGCTGAAGCCGTCCGGATTGCCGGCCTCGGCCAGAAGCTCGCGGGCCTTGTCGAGATCCTCGTGATAGCCGATCTCGTCGGTCAACTCCTTCGTCGAGCCCCCGACCCCGATCGGCAGGAAATTGACCGGCCGCACCGCGTTGCCGCCCATCAGGTGCTCGATGATCCCGTCGAAGTCGATGGCATGGGCGACCGCGAGCCGGTTATCGGTCTTGGCCAGCGCCTCGTTCAGCTCCGCACCGCTCGTCAGCGTCATGTAGACGTAGTCGAGGCTGAGCCCGCGCGCGATATTGATGTCGTCGCTGCCCTCGAGCGTCGCGAGCTGCTCGGTCGTGAGGTTGAAGGCGGCGTCGATGTCGCCGTTCTCGAGCGCCAGAAGCTGGGCGGCGCTGTCGCCGATATGGCGGATCACCACCCGCTCGAACGGGACGTCGCCGCCCCAGTAATGCGGGTTCTTCTCCATCAGGATCTGTGCGTTCCGCTCCCACTGGGTCATGTGGTAGGGGCCGGTGCCGGCCGAGTTCTGGTTGAGCCACTGGGTCGCCTTGTCCTCCTGATCGGCGCCCGGCGTGCTGACGCCGCCATGCGCCTCGACCATCGCCTTCGAATAGATGGCGAAGGCCGGTGCCGCGAGATTGATCATGATCGGCTCGGCCGGGTTCACGATGTAGAGATCGACGCTGTGCGGGTCGACGACCTCCGTCCTCTCGAGGTTCTGGGCGTAGACGGCCGGCTGGTCCTTCACGTTCAAAAGCCGGTCGAGGGAGAACTTGACATCCTCGGCGGTGAGCGGCGAGCCGTCCCAGAACTTCACGTCCTCACGCAGCGTGAAGCGGATGCGCTTGCCGTCGTCGAGGCGCTGCCACTCGGTGGCGAGCGCCGGCACGACTTGCTCGTAATCGCCGGGCTGCTGCGTGACCAGCGTGTCGTAGACGGCCCCATTGGTGATCGGCGACGAGTAGTCGGACATGCGCGCCGGGTCGAAGTTCCTGGCGTCGCTGATGTCGACGCCCAGCACGAGCACCTTCTTCTCCTGGGCCAGCGCCGGCGCGGTGGCGGCGAGCACGGCCAGGAGAACGCCGGCGACGAGCCTCCTCAATCCCGCGAGACCGCCGCGCTCAAGGCGGCCGTTCGATATCGCCCTCATGGTGCCTCCCCTCCCTCTGGCTTCGTCGTTCGTCTTGCAACCGGCGCAAACCTACCAGACGCGCGGTATCCGACAATTCCTTTCGCGCCGGCCCCGGCGAGATGACCGGGGAACCTTTTGTCCTGCGCTGCATCCAAGGGGGCGAGGCCGTGCATGACGGCCGGTGTTTCAAAAGGAGGACACCCGTGTCCAAGCTACCCATGGCGCTCCTCGGCTCGGCAGCTCTGGCCGTGGCCGGTCTCGCCTCGCCCGCGAGCGCGCAAGATGCGGAGGCGCTGGCGAAGGCACCGCCGCCCGCACCCTATGCCAAGGTCAGCGAGCTCGTGAAGCTGCCGGACTTCCTGCCGGGGCTCGGCACGCTCTACGTCGATCCGGCGACCCTGCCTGCCGGGCCTTTCCTCGGCTACGACCACGACGGCAAGCTGAGCGCCACGATCTACATGACGCCGATCGCGGCGCTGCAGGACGGCACCTCTTACGATGATCTGGCTCTGGGCTCGCACGAGGTCGAGTCGGTCGACATCTACTACAATGCCGGCCATCCGGGCGTCGAGGAGCCGCATGTCCACGTCGTGCTGTTCCACGACGACGGCGCCAAGGCGAGACTGGCGGAATGATCGCCAGCCGACGACGTTTTCTCGTGCTGGGGGGCGGCGGCATCGCCGCCCTTTCCATCCCGCGTTTGGTGCGCGCCGCAACCGTGCAGACGATCGGGATGGAGGGCACGCCGCGCGGCGAGCATGTCTGGTTCGAGCCCACGGGCCTCGCCGTCGCACCCGGCACCACGCTCCGCTTCGTCAACGAGGACCGGAGCAACAGCCACACCGCGACCGCCTATCACCCGAGCATCCTGGACCGCCAGCAGCGCATTCCCGATGCGGCCACGCCCTTCGACAGCGGCTATCTCCTGCCCGGCGAATCGTTCGAGGTGACCCTGACCGCTCCCGGCGTCTATGATTACTACTGCCAGCCGCACGAGCACGCCGGCATGGTCGGACGCATCGTGGTCGGCCGGCCGGGTGATGCCGGCTGGCAGGGTGCCGCCGGCCCGTCGGACGACCTGCCGGAGGTGGCGCTCGCCGCCTTTCCGCCCGTCGAGGAGATATTGGCGAAGGGCCGCGTGCCCGCGAAGGAGTCGTCATGAGGACGCAGCGCGCCATCGAGGCCGGCGCCGACTTGCGCAATCTTTCCGAGGAGAGGCTGGTGGAGGCGGCACGCCGGTCCGACGAGGCCGCCATGCGCGAGCTGATCCACCGCCTCAATCCGCGGCTCTTCCGGGTGGCGCGCGGCATCGTCGAGAGCGACGCCGAGGCGGAGGAGGTGGTGCAGGAGGCGCACATCGCCGCCTTCACCGGCCTCGCCGAGTTTCGCGGCGATGCCCGCTTCTCGACCTGGGTCACGCGGATCGCGCTGAACGCCGCCCGGATGCGCCGCCGCGCCGCCCGACCGCACGAGGGGTACGACACCGTGGACGAAAGAGAGACCGGCGAGGCCGATGTTCTCGCCTTTCCCGGCCGGACCCGCGAGACCGCCGAGGCCACCTTCGGTCGGGAGGAGGTTCGGGTGATGCTCGAGCAGGCGGTGGCGGCGTTGCCGGACCACTTGCGCCTGGTCTTTCTCCTGCGCGAGGCCGAGGGCCGCAGCATCATGGAGATTGCCCGCGACCTCGAGCTCAACCCGCTCACCGTGAAGACCCGCCTCTTCCGCGCCCGGCGGCGGCTCCGCTCGCTCCTCGAGGCCCGCCTGAAGGGCGGCTTCCTCGCCGTCTTCCCGTTCGCCGGCGCGCGCTGTGCCCGCCTCGCCGATCGCGTGATCGCCGAGCTCAGGCGGCGGGCGGGCTCGTAAGCCGGAAGGGCTCGACCGCCGGGCGCCGGGCGTCCATGCTCCGGCCGACCCCCAGGAAGGATGGAACCGCCGATGCCGGATCGCCGCCCACGTCCCGACCTCGTCCTCTTCGATCTGGGCGGGGTGCTGATCGAATGGGATCCGCGCCGGCTCTACCGCAAGCTGATCGCCGACGAGGCGGCGATGGAGGCCTTTCTCGGCACCGTCTGCACGCCCGCCTGGAACCTCGAGCTGGATCGGGGGCGGCCCTTTGCCGAGGCGGTCGCCGAGCTCGTGGCGGCGCACCCCGAGAAGCGGCCTCTGATCGAGGCCTATCACCAGCGCTGGCTCGAGATGATCGGCGGACCGATCGAGGCGACGGTAGCGCTCCTCGAGGAGCTTGCCGCCCGAAGGACGCCGCTTCGCGCCCTCACCAACTGGTCGGCCGAGACCTTCGCGCTCGTCCACGACGATCCGGCCTATGCCTTTCTCGGCCGCTTCGCCCATATCTACGTCTCGGGCTCGCTCGGCATGATCAAGCCCGATGACGACATCTTCGAGCACGTGCTCGACGATACCGGCCTCGATGCCGGATCGGTGCTGTTCATCGACGATTCCGCGGCCAACATCGAGGCCGCCCGGCGGCTGGGCTTCCTCACCCACCACTTTGCCGGCGCTGCCGAGCTCGAGCGGCGGTTGCGCGACCTCCAGCTCCTCGGCTGACCGACTTGGGCCGGCTTTGCGCCGCACTCGCGGCCGTCGCGGCCGGCCTCGCCCTGGGTGCTTCGGCCCTGCTCCTCCTTCTGGCCCTGGGCTCGCTGCCGGTGGTCGAGGGCGAGCTTCGCCTGCCGGGGCTAGAGGCGCCGGTCAGGGTTCTTCGAGACGCGCTCGGCGTGCCGCTGATCGAGGCGGAGACGGAGCACGACGCCGCCATGGCGCTCGGTTTCGTGCATGCCCAGGACAGGCTCTGGCAGATGGAGATGAGCCGGCGCATCGGCGCCGGGCGGCTCGCCGAGGTGGTGGGTGGAGAGGGCCTCGCGGTCGACCGGTTCATGCGCACCCTCGGCCTCTATCGTGCCGCCGAGGCGAGCCTCGCCCATCTCTCGGATGAGGCGCAGGACCGCCTCGCCGCCTACGCCCGGGGTGTGAACGCCCTTCTCGCCGGACGCAACGGACCGCTGCCGCCGGAATTCCTGATCCTGCACCATCGGCCGGAGCCCTGGCGACCGGCCGACAGCCTGGTCCTGATCAAGCTGATGGCGCTCGACCTCGTGGCGAGCTGGCGAAGCGAGCTCATCCGGGCCGGCCTGCTCGACCGCCTGCCGCCCGCGGCACTCGACGACCTCTGGCCGCCGGTCCGCGCGGACGAGGTGACGACGCTCGAAGGTCCGGCGGCGGCGGCGAGCCGCTCCCTTCCCATGGCGAAGCCGGGGGACGCGGCAGCTGCCGCCGGGACGGCCGGGCTCGCCGAAGCGCTCGCCTCGGCGCTGCCGCCCGCCGATCCCGCGGGGCTCGGCTCCAACATCTGGACCGTGGCCGGCGCGCACACGGCGAGCGGTGCGGCCCTGCTCGCCAACGACCCGCATCTCGGCCTCGTCACACCCGCGCCCTGGTATCTCGCGGCCATCCGCACGCCCGGGGGCCTCGTGATGGGCGCCACCCTGCCGGCCCTGCCGGTCGTCGTCATCGGCCGCAACGAGCATATCGCCTGGGGCTTCACCAATACCGCCGCCGACACCGACGACCTCTTCATCGAGGAGGTCGATCCCGCCGATCCCGACCGCTACCTGACGCCGGACGGCAGCCTGCCCTTCGAGCATCGCGAGGAGACGATCGGGATCAAGGGCGGGAAGGCCCTGCATCTTCGGGTGCGGCGGACACGGCACGGGCCGGTGCTCTCCGACATCCTGCCGGGGGCGGCCGCCCTCGCCGGCAAGGGCCGCGTCCTGGCCCTGGCGTGGACGGCGCTTGGGGAGGAGGACCGTACGCTCGAGGCCGGCATCGCGCTCGCGCGGGCGACCGGCTGGGACGGGTTCGAGGCTGCCATCGACCTTTTCCACAGCCCCGTGCAGAACGCCTTCTATGCCGATCGCGACGGGCGGATCGGCATGGCCATGGCCGGCCGCCTGCCGCTCCGCCGTGCCGGCGACGGCAGCCTGCCTGCAGCGGGCTCGGACGGCAGCCACGACTGGCTGGGCCTCCTCCCGGCCAGCCAGAACCCGAAAACACCGGGCACGAAGGCCAGAGGCTTCCTGCAGAACGCCAACAACCGCCTCGTCGACGGCCGCTATCCCCATCTCGTCACCGCCGACTGGAACGACGACCTGCGCGCCCGACGCATCGTCGAGGTGCTGGAGGCGGAAATCGCGGCCCGAACACCGCTCGACGCGGAAGCCATGCGCCGGCTGCAGGACGATCGGCTCTCGATCCTGGCCCTGGACTTCCTGCCGCATCTCCTGGCGGTGGCGCCCGAGGATGCCGGGACCGCCGCCGTGCTCGCCCGGCTGGCGGCCTGGAAGGGCTTCTCGACGGCGGACGGGCCGGAGCCCCTGATCTTTCAGGCCTGGTACCGCGCCCTGGTCCGTCACGTCCTCGCCGACGAGCTCGGGGCGGGCTTCGCCCGCTTTGCGGGCATCCGGGCCCGGGCCATGCGGCACATCCTGGAAGAGGCGCCCGGCTGGTGCGACGATGCGGCGACGCAGGAACGGGTCGAGACCTGCGGCGACATGGCCGCCCTGGCGCTGGCGAGCGCGCTTCGGGAGCTGCGGGCTGCGTTCGGCCCCGACTGGCGAAGCTGGCGATGGGGCACGGCCAGCCGGGTCAGGATGGCGCATCGCCCCTTCGACGGCGTGCCCGGCCTCGGCCGGCTCTTCTCGATCGGGACGGATGGCGGCGGCGATGCCGGCAGCGTGGACGTGGCGCGCTACGCCGCCCATGCCCCCTACGCCACCATTGCCGCCGCCAGCCTGCGCATCGTCGCCGACCTCGGCGAGCCCGGAACGCTGCACGCCATCCTGCCGACCGGGCAGTCCGGGCATCCCCTCTCGTCGCATTTCAGCGACCAGACCGAAAGCTGGCGGAAGGGCGAGCTGCATGTGATGGAGACGTCGGGCGGCATCCGCTCGAAGCTCGTCCTCCGGCCCTGAGGACGACGCAAAATGCTGTCGCAATTCCCTATTTGACGCTATGAGCACGTCTCTCATCACTCCGGTTGCGGGAAACGGTCATGCACTCGAGCGAGCTTCGCAGCTTCGGCCAGCGGCTCCGGTCCCTGCGCCTCGGGCTGGATCTCTCCCAGGCGGCGCTGGCGCGCCGCATCGGCCGCCACCAGACGGCGATCGGCCCTTATGAGCGCGACGAGTACATGCCGGGCCGCGACGTCGTCGAGAAGCTCGCGGCGGCGCTCGAAACCAGCCCGGAATACCTGCAGTTCGGGCGGATGCCCTACCGCAGCAGCCTGCCGCAGCTCGGCCGGCTCGGCCCGTCCGGGCAGCTCATGCGGGCCATTCGCATCGGCCCGCTGGCGCTCGCCGACGACCGGCTGGCGGCGCTGACGCTGGAGGACGAGGCCATGCTGCCGGTGTTCCGGCCCGGCCGGATCGTGCTGGTCGCGCGGCTGGCGACGACGGAGCTGGACGCCCTGGTCGGGCGCCACGTGCTCGCCGAGCTCGACGACGGCCGCCTCTTCCTGCGCCGCCTCGCAGCGGCCGCCGAGGCCGGGAGCCACCTGTTGCAGGCCTACAATGCGCCGCCGATCGGCCCCTTGCGGCCGGTTGCCGCGCGGCCGGTGCTCGGCCAACTCGAAGTTGAAGCCTTGGCTCCGCACCTCCAAGAGAAAGGCCCTTCAGGTTGATGAGAAATTCGCTTTTTATCTGGAAGTTTAAAATATCGCGGGTATTTTAACTAAATCGGGTTTGGACGGCGACCGGCTCGGGGCTCATGCAACCCCGGCGTGCGCCGCAGAAGGGGTCGTCTCGCAATGAACCAGGTCGCCACGAAGGCCGTCGGAAAGGGTGTCGGCGGACGCAGCCGCGCCCTCGACGTCGATCATTACGTCAGCCTGCGCATCCGCCAGCGCCGCATCATGCTCGGCCTGACGCAGCAGCAGATGGCGGAGCTGATCGGCGTCACCTACCAGCAGGCGCACAAGTACGAGACCGGCATCAACCGCATCTCCGCCGGCCGGCTCTACCAGATCGCCCAGGCGCTCGGCGTCGACATCGGCTACTTCTTCGACGATCTCGACCCGGAAAAGCAGAGCCGGCCGAAATCGACCGAGATGATGCCGCAGCAGCGCATGCTGCTCGAGCTCGCCCGCAACTTCGCGGCGATCGGCAACCGCAAGCACCAGGATGCGATCTGCAACCTCGCGCGCGTGCTCGCCTCGGGCGAACGCGCCGAAAGCTGACCGGTCTTCCTCGGGCTCATCCGCGTCGTTTCGCCGCGAGACGGATGATCCGCATGGTCTCGGCCCAGAGGCCGAGCGCCTCGAGCCCGGTTTCGGGGAACCATGCGACGGCCGCGGCGTCGTCACCCGCCATCGCGGTCCCCGGCGCCGCCTCGGCGGTGAAGTCGATCAGGGTGTAGTGGTAGAGCACGCGGTCACCCTCGGCCGTGCGCTCCACCAGATCGACGACGGTCAGAAGATCCAGTCGGGCGAGCTCGAGCCCCGTCTCCTCCCTGACCTCGCGCCGTGCCGTCTCCGCCACGGTCTCGCCCAGCTCCTGCGCACCGCCCGGCAACGACCATTGCCCGGCGCGCGGCGGCCGGCTGCGGCGGATCAGAAGAACCCGATCCTCCCGCCAGACCACGACGCCGACGCCGACGATCGGCCGATCCGGAAAATCACGTCGCAACGTCGTCCCTCCGAACGGCCCCGCCTTGCACCCGGCGCTGCTCTCAAGCGATCAGCGCCAGCGCCGCAGCGTAGCGCGTGAGCTTCGATCCGGCGACCTCGGCGGCGCTGCGCATGCCGATCACCGGCACCGGGCCGAGCACCCGCCCGAGAACGGCAGCCTCGTCGACGCCGGGACCGAAGAATCCGGTGCCGCGCTCGATCGAGCTGTAGAAAAGGGCGACCTTCGCCGGCCGCCCGCCGAGCTCGCGCACGAGCTCGGCCGCCAGCGCCTGCAGATCGTCCAGCGCCAGCGCCGGATCCCGGCGGAAGAGGCGGACCCGCCCCGGCAGGCCGCCCCCCGTTGCGATATCCTTGAGCTCCAGTGCCCCGCGGAGCGGATCGGCATGCACGACGCCGAAAAGCGCTTCCGCCGCGGCGGGCGAGGCGTCCTCGGGCCCCTCGCCCGCGGCCACGCGGGCCAGGAGGAGCTGTCGGCGGACCTGCCGCTGATCGCGCAGCACGAGCTCGCCCGCCTCCTCGGCGAGCCAGTCGGTGGCCGGCCGCCCGTCGAGGGTCCCGAGCACGGCACCGCTGCCGGATGTGACCCGATGCACCGGGCCGAGCGGGCGGCAGCCATGGGTGATGCCGGCGACCATCGTGACACTGCCCGAGATCAGCACGCCGGTCGCGGCACCGGCCGATGGCGAGCCCGCGATCTGCGCGTGATCGAAGCTCGAAGCCCCCTGGGCACCGGCCAGCACGGCGGGCGTGCGGGCGGCGAGGCTAGCGATCCAGGCCGTCGCATCCACCGTGTCCGGCATGTGCAGGATGCCGCAGCCGGCCTCGTCGGCTCCGGCGGGCGGCGAGCCCGCGAAGGGGTGCAGGACGGCATCGCCGAGCGGCAGGGGCAGCGCAGCAATGGCCCCCTCGCCACGCAACTCGCGGCCGCCGGCGAAAACGGCGGTGCTGGCGGCACCGAGCCAGGTCTGGATGCCGGTCCGCTGGCGCAGCCCGTCGAGCATGACATCGGCCATCTCGGTCGTCGGATCGGCGAGGAAGACGAGGCCCAAGAGGGCCGGCGGCCGGGTCTCGTCGAGCTGGTCGAGAACGCTGCGCAGAAGCTGCGGCCACGGACGCCCCGCCGCATAGACCAGGCCGTTCATGCCGCTCTCGTGCACCGAAAGATTTCAATCATAAGAGAATCATCTTGACCTGCTTTCAACTTTTTGGCAATACACATCGGCGTTCGGTCATCGGTCGAGTGGAACCACCGGTGGCCGGCGTGCTCGACTGACGAGATGGGACCCTGGGGGGACTGTTCGCAAGAACAGTCCCTTCCCGTCGTCAGTTCCCCGTCATCGGCGTCGGGCGGCCCGCATGCGCCGCCCGCGCGGGTCTTCGCCTCCGCTTGCATCTCATTTCGGCGCCAGGCTGGCCTCGAGCGCCGCGAGAAGGTCGGCGAGCGCCGCGGCGTCGGGGCCACGGCTCAAAAAGCGCAGGTCGATGCGCCGGTTCACCCGCCTCGCCTCCTCGGTGGGGCCATCCCTGACCGGCCGGCGCGCCTCGTAGCCGCTGACCCCGAGCAGGGCCGCGGCACTGCCGTTGCGCAGGTCGTCGAGCCGCGGCTCGGCCGCGATCAGTGCGCGATAGGTGGAGCGGCTGCGGGCGGCGGAGAGCGCCCAGTTGTCCGGATACGGGCCGCTGCGGATCGGCCGGTCGTCGGTATGCCCCTCGATCAGCACGGTCTCGAGGACGTCGTGCACGCCGGTCGGGCAGTCAGGTGCTTCGGCGACCGCGGCGTAGCAGGGCAGATAGCGCCAGAGAACCTCGGCCAGCACCTGAATGGCCGCCCTTCCCGCCTCGCTGAGCTCGGCCTCGTTGGTGGCGAAGAGCATCGATTCCGGCAGGCGAAGGACGCCGTTCCCGACGTCGACCTCGACCTCGAGGCCGCGAGCGGCGAGCGCCTTGCGGATCAGGGTCAAGAGCTCCGCCCGAAGCGCATCGCGCGCCATGAGCTGGCCGGTGATGGTGGCGAGCCGGTCGCGCTCGACGCGCAAGCGGTCGCGCTCGAGCGCCAGCGCCGCCCGGCCGCTGGCGAGCGCGTCGCGCTCCTGCTCGAGGACGTTGCGCTGCTCGGTCAGCGCCTCGAGCGTGGATGACGCCGCATCCTCGGCACTGCGGAAATTGAGCGCGAAGGCCATGAGGATGATGATGAAGAGGAAGAGCAGGCCGACCATCAGGTCGCTGACCGAGACGAGGTAGCTCTCGTCCTCGCCGGCGCGGCCGGCCGTCCTCGCGGCGGCGGTCCAGCCTCCCGTCCGGCCGCCCGTCGCCCTCATGGCTCAGCCACCCGTCCGGCGGCCGGCATCCAGCCCCTCGACCGCCTCCTGCAACGCCCGGCGCGACTTCTTGAGCCCGGCATCGATATCGCTCAGGAGCGCCTCCGCGGCAGCCGCCGCCTCGGGCTCGCCGATCCCGTCGACAATGAGGTCGGCAACGCTCGTCAGCGCATGTCGGGCCTCGCGCACGCGGTCGTGGGTGGCGACCAGAATGGCCTCGATGGCCACCCGGTCGGGGGGCCGGCGGCCGCGCATCCGGTCGAGGCCGTCCTGCACCGCGAGCGCCGCCTGGTCGAGGCGGTGGAGCAACTGCCGGAGTGCTGGAGGCTCGCGGTCGCCCTTCGCCTCTGGGTTCCGGCGCGGCTCGGGCTCCGACGGCGGACCGGCGCGCGGCAGCTCGCGGGCGGCGAGGTCGGCGATGGCACCGCCGGCGGCGGCGAGCTCGCCCGCGACCCGCTCGTCCAGCGTCTCGAAGCGCCGCGCCACGCGCTCGAGCGCCGCCTTCAGCGGCCGGGTGGCGAGCGTGAGCTCCTCCGCGAGCCGGTCCTCGATCGCCTCGGGTGCGCGAACGATCAGCGACCGTCCCATGCGGCCCAGAAGGCGGCCGATCTGCTGCGTCTCCCTGATCTGGTCGGCGAGCAGCGCCTCCGGGGTCAGCGGCACGACGCGCGCCTCGAGCAGCCGGCAGAACCTGCCGATCTCGGCCTGCGCCGCGTGCAGGTGAACCTTCTCCCGCCACGAGAAGATGATCGAGGCGGCGAGCCCGGCGATCGAGGTCACGAACTTGAAGGTCGCGGCACCGAGCAGCTCGCGCAGCGCCGCTTGCGCCTCGCGGATGTCGGCGGCGGTGACGCCACCGCTGGCGAAATGCAGGGCGGCGACGAGACCGAGAAAGGTGAAGAGCAGGCCGAGCCCGACCAGAATATTCGGCACGGCCTGGTAGAGGCGGAGATTGATGCCGACCCGGGCGAACAGCGTATCGTCGAAGACGCTGTCCGGCGGCCGCGCCGAGCCCAGCGTCCGCTCGTTGCCGGGCACCGGCGTCAGCGTCGCGGCATAGGAGCGCCAGGCCTCGCCCAGCACGGGATCCTCCGCCAGCGCCTCGAAGACCGAGGGAAAGCGCTGGCGGAAGGCGACCGCTCCCTCCCCCCGGTCGACGAGGTCGATCGCCCGGGCGAGCGCCAGGCGCAGGGGACGCATTCGCAGGCGAAAGTCTTGCCAGAGCAGGAAGGCGAGGAGCACGATGCCAAAGGCGAGCAGCCAGGGCAGCCAGGGCAGGGCCAGGATCGCGAAGATGCCGTCGACGGTCCTCACGCGGGCCTCCCTCGACAGCACCACGGGCGCGAATTGCCGTGCCCGAAGCCGCTGTTTCGCTCGAGCCTCATGAACGTCAGCCGGCGGTTTGCGGCTGCGAGGGCACAGGAGAACCGCAGAAGTTGATTGATCTTGATTTGCGTTCACCTAAAACTTGCTGCATTCACCGACATTGCCTAGTCTGGCGGTGGCGAAGATTTGGTCCCCAAATCGGGCGGATCCGGCGTGGTCTCGGGCGACCGGCGATATGTGACAAGCGATAATCCATGGCCAAAGTTGTCGTCATCGACGACCGGGTAACGAACCGCAACATACTTACGCGGCTCGCCCTTTCGGTCGAGGAAGGGCTGCAGGTGCAGTCGTTCGCGAGCCCGGTCGAGGCGCTGACACGGCTGCAGGCCACCAATCCGCCCGACCTCATCATCACCGACTACAACATGCCGGAAATGGACGGCGCCACCTTCATCGAGACGCTCCGCGAGCAACGCGCCTTCGCCGATGTACCGATCGTCGTCGTCACCGTCTACGAGGATCGCGACTTCTGCTATCGGGCTCTCGATGCCGGCGCCACCGATTTCCTTTTGAGCCCCGTCGACCATCTGGAGTTCCGGGCCCGGGCGCGCAACCTCCTCACCATGCGCCGGCAGCAGAAGATGCTGGCACGGCGCGCCGCCGACCTCGAGCAGGCCCTGCAGGAGCAGCAGGGACCGAACTTCGACAATCCGGCGGCCCGCCTCCAGGTCTTCCTCGACCGGATGCCGCTCGCGATCTCGGCCGTCGACCGCTACGGCCGCCTCGCCATGGTCAACGCGGCGCACGAGGACCTCTTCGCGGCACGCCGCGAGGACCTGATCGGCAAGAGCCTGATCGAGGCCTTCGGCGAGGCCTACGCCACGCGCCATGCGGTGCTCGACGAGAAGGTCCTCGAGAGCGGCAAGCCGCTCGGCTCGCCGCGCCAGGAGGTCGTGACCACCGGCGGCCGCGAGCGCGACCTCGTGAGCGTCAAGGCGCCGGTGCTCGACGAGGCCGGCGAGGTCGACGGGGTCATCACCTTCGCCCTCGACGTGAGCGACCTGCGCCTCGACCGGACCGCGGCCGACCTCGCCGTGCGCACCGACCGGCTGACCGGCCTGATCTCGGCCTCGGCCTTCGAGGAGCGCGCCGAGCAGGAGCTCGCCCGCGCCCGCCGGCAGGACGAGACGCTGGCGATCCTCGTTCTCGACATGGACCGCTTCAAGACCATCAACGAGGCCTTCGGCAAGAGCTTCGGCGACCGGCTGATGCGCGCGGTGGCGGGCCGCCTCGCCGGCCGCCTGCGCGAGACCGACTGCATCGCCCGGCTGCGCTCGGACGAGTTCGCCATCCTGCAGCCGGACCTCAAGCGCCCGGACGATTCGGCCGAGCTCGCCCGCCGCCTGGGCGACGCCTTCGCCGAGCCCTTCGTCATCGAGAAGGAGGAGGTGCACGTCAGCGCCAGCGTCGGCATCACCCTCTTCCCGGCGGACGGCAAGACGGTCGGCTCGCTGCTCAAGAACGCCGATCTCGCGATGTATCGGGCGAAGGCCTCGGGCCGCGACGCCTACCGCTTCTTCGCCGCCGAGATGAACCTCGCCGCACGCCGCGCCGTGACGCTGGAGCGCGAGCTGCGCCAGGCCCTCGCCGGCGACCAGTTCCTCGTCTACTACCAGCCGCAGATCGACCTCGCGAGCGGCCGCATCGTCGGCATGGAGGCCCTGGTCCGCTGGAACCACCCGCATCGCGGCATCGTCCGCCCGGGCGAGTTCATCGGCATCGCCGAGGATATCGGGCTCATCGCGCCGCTCACCGCCTGGGTCCTGAAGACTGCCTGCCTGCAGCACCGCGCCTGGTGCGACAAGGGCCTGCTCGGCATGCAGCTCTCGGTCAACCTCTCGCCCATCCAGTTCCGCGAGCGCGGGGTCGAGCTGATGATCGAGCGGATCCTGAAAGAGACCGGCATGACGCCGTCGATGCTGGACATCGAGCTCACCGAGAACGCGGTGATCGAGAACAGCCAGACCGCCACGGCGTCGCTGCGCTACCTCAACGAGCTCGGCGTGACCCTGTCCATCGACGACTTCGGCACGGGCTACTCGTCCCTCTCCTACGTCAAGCGCCTGCCGGTGCAGCGCCTGAAGATCGACCAGAGCTTCGTGCAGAACCTCGAGAAGGGCTCGTCCGACGAGGTGATCGTCAGGGCCATCGTCAATCTCGGCCACAGCCTGGGCCTTCGGGTCATCGGCGAGGGCGTCGAGACCGAGGGCCAGCACCGCAGGCTGCGGCGCCTCGGCTGCGACGAGGTGCAGGGCGATTTCATCTGCCCGGCCCTGAGCGTCGCCGAGTTCGAGCGCCGCCTCGCCCTGCGCCAGCTCAACGTCGCGATCGACGGCGAGGTCGCCGATTCGCTGGCCGGCATCGAATGACGGCCGAAGCGGCCTGTCGGTCGTGGCCCTGAGCGGTGCCGTTCGCATGGGACGGTCCTCGGCACCGCCCGACCGTTCTTGAGCGCGGCGACCGTCGCTTCGGAACGGCGTCCGACCTGCTGCGGATGAGCGAGGCATGAGTCTGGCCAGCGAGTTGCGCGAAGCCTGGCGGCGGCTGCATCGCCGGCTCGTGGAGCGCGTCGACAGCGAGCACGAGCAGATCGTGATCCGCATCGTCATCACCGCCGTCATGTTCCTCTACATCGTCTCGGCCGATCACGGCGGCGAGAACGCGGCCCGGATCATCCGTGACAGCGCCCTGATCTACGGCTTCGCGGCGACCGCCTCCCTCGCCTTGCTCGCCCATCTCCTGGCCCGGCCGCGAAGAAGCCCGGGCCGGCGGCTCTGCGGCATCGTCACCGATGCGATCGGCGTAAACGGCGCCATGCTCGCCGGCGGCGAGGCGGCCATGCTGTTCTTCCCGCTGCTGCTCTGGTCGATCCTCGGCCACGGCTTCCGCTACGGCCGGCTCTACCTCGCGATCTCGGCGGTGCTGAGCACGGCGCTCTTCATCGTCGTCATCGTCCTCTCGCCGGCCTGGCGCGGCCTCGCCGTGCTCGACATCGGCCTCGTGCTCTCGCTCGTCCTGCTGCCGGCCTACTTCGCCGTCCTCCTCGGCAAGCTCGAGGGTGCCGTGCACCGGGCCGAGGATGCGAGCCGGGCGAAGAGCCGCTTCCTCGCCACGATGAGCCACGAGTTCCGCACCCCGCTCAATGCGGTGATCGGCATGACCGACCTTTTGCGCACCACCCCGCTCGACGCGGAGCAGCAGGACATGGTGGCGACCACGCGCAGCGCCGCGCACAGCCTGCTCGCGCTCGTCAACGACGTGCTCGACATCGCCAAGATCGAGGCCGGCCGCTTCGTCATCGACGAGGAGCCGTTCGACCTGCACCGCCAGCTCCGCGCCCTGCGCCGCATGCTCTTTCGCGAGGCCCAGGCGAAGGGGCTCTACCTGCGGCTGCGCATCGACCCGCACATTCCGCCGGGGCTGATCGGCGGCCGCGGGCCCCTCCACCAGATTCTCGTCAACCTCACCGCCAACGCGATCAAGTTCACCTCCGAGGGCGGCGTGCTGCTCGATGTCCGCCTGCTCGGCGGCGAGCCGGAGAGGCCGCGCCTGCGCTTCGAGGTGCACGACACCGGCATCGGCATCGCCGCCGAGGCCCAGGATCGGATCTTCCAGAGCTTCGGCCAGGCCGAGGGCGACACCGCCCGAAGGTTCGGCGGCACCGGGCTCGGGCTCTCCATCGCCCGGGAGCTGACCGAGCTCATGCAGGGCAGGATCGGCGTGGTCAGCGCACCCGGCCAGGGATCCAGCTTCTGGGTCGAGATGGCGATGCGCCGCGACCCGGCCGCCGGAGAGGCCGGGGCGAAAGGCGGCGAGCCGGGCCCGGGTGCCCTCGTCGTCGCCATCGGCGACGACGCCGCCATCGACCGGGCCATGACGAGGCTCGAAAGCCTCGCCATCACCGCCCTTGCCGAGCCGGACATCCAGAGCGCCCTCGATCAGGCCGTCTCGAGCGGTGCCAGGACGGCCATGCTCGTGGTCGACGCCGATCCGCCGATCGACGTCGAAGCGCTCGCCGAAGCGCTCGACCTCCGCCATCCGAACGAGCCGGTCGACATCCTCACCCTCCTGGAGCAGCGGCACCAGCACCTCGCGGCCAGCCTGGCCGACCTCGCGGTGGGCGATGGCGAAACGGTGCTGGCCCGCGCCTTGCGCGCGGCTCTCGTCGACGACGGCCAGCCGCAGCCCAGCAGCGGGTCGGAGAGCCTGCGGGCACGCGCATCGGCGAACGTGCTGCTGGTCGAGGACAACCGCACCAACCAGCATGTGATCGGCAAGATCCTCGAGCATGCCGGCCACAGGGTGAGCTTCGCCGACAGCGGCGAGGAATGCGTCGAGCTGATGGAGGCGGGTGCCTTCGACATCGTGCTGCTCGACCTCAACATGCCGGGCATGAGCGGCTTCGACACGCTGAAGATGCTGCGCTTCATGCTGCCGATCGCCGATCTGCCCCCCATCGTGGCCCTCACCGCCGATGCCACGGCCGAAACGCGGGAGGAAGCCATGACGCTGGGCTTCTCCGCCTACCTCACCAAGCCGATCGACACGGGCCGGATGCTCGCGACGATCGACAGGCTGGGCGGCCGGCCGAGGCAGCGGATCGAGCCGCCCACCCCGACCGATGCCCCGCCTCCCACGGTCATACCGATCGCCGCGGCCGGCGAACGCGCGGCCCTGGCCCGGGCGGCGGGGCGATCGCCGGTCGACGTGGCGCCCGAGCTGTTCCCGCAGCCCGCACCGAAGGTGGAATCGGGTGTGCTCGATCGGCGCAAGGTCGAAACGCTCCTCGAGCTCGATGCGGGGGACGGCTTCTTCGCGCAGGTGGTCGACGACTATCTGCTCGATGTGACGCAACTGGAGAAGGAGCTGCACGAGGCCGTGGGTCGCGGCGACGCCCGGGCGTTCCGGGATGCCGCTCATGCCCTGAAGAGCAGCTCGGCGCATATCGGCGCGCAGGCGGTGTTCGAGTTCTGCGTCGGCCTGCGGCACCTCGACGACCATGCGCTCCTGATGCGGGCGAACGGCGACCTGGCGCTGCTTCGAGAAGAGATCGAGCGGGCCCGAGAAGCGCTGCTGCAATGTAAAGAGCGAGCCCGTGAAGCGCCGTCGGCGCGTCGAGGAAGCGGCTAGCACCCGGCAGCACCGCGTTCACCAGTTGCCCGAGGGCCAGGTCCAGGCCCATCCCGAAGAGGCGTTCCGACGCGATGGCGAAGGTCTGTGCCGGCATGACCGGCCTCCATCAAGGCTGCTGTGGTGCCGGCGGTGCCGGCATAGGCACGGCTCGGGCAGGTCCGCCCTCCGCTCAGAGGCGGACCCGCTTCTTCTCCTGCACGCGGGCGAGGCAATCCATGCGCCTGAGATCGTCGGCGCCGAGCTGCATGGCGAGCTCGACCCAGAGGTCGACGATGTCCATGAGCTCCGCCTTCTGCACCGGATCGACCCGCTTGCAGGCGCGGCGGATGGTGCGCAGCATGGTGAAGCGGCCGCTGTGGCTGCCGAGATGCGCGCGCAGCGCCGCCTCGCCCTGGCCGGGCTCGGCCAGCACGTCGACCAGGCCCTGCTCCAGCATCTCCTCGGCGCTCCTGGACCGGCCGTCCTCGATGAAGGCGCGCGCCGCCTTCTCGCCGATCTTGCGAACGAGGTAGGAGTACCCGCCCATGCCGGGAAAGAGATTGAAGAGGATCTCCGGCAGGCCGAACTTGGCCCCCCGCTCGGCCACCACGATGTCGTTGGTGATCATCGATTCGAGGCCGCCGCCGATGGCGTCACCCGTGACCAGCGCCACGGTGAGGACCGGCAGGTCCAGGGCGTTGTAGTTGTCGTGCAGCACGTCGATGCAGCGATGCGCGTACTCGCGCAAGGCGCGCTCGTCGCCGCCGCGCACGCACGCCGTGAAAAAGGCGAGATCGCCGCCGAGGCTGAAGGCCCCCTTCGCCTCCGAGGTCCAGACGAGATAGCGAAACGGCATCTCGGCCGGGCTGAGATGGGCGCACTGCTCGCGCAGGTAGACCTGGAAGCTGCGCGAATCGGCGACCAGGGACGGGGTGTAGCAGGCACGGTCCTGGTGCTTCATGCGCGCCCAGAGAATGCCGGATTCGGCTTCGAGCCGGGTGGTCAGCGTCGGCAGCTCGACCTCGAGCGAGGGGCGGCGCAACGCCACCACCGGTGCCGCCGAACGGCGCAGCTCGGACGGCAAGAGGTCGAAATTGTCGTTGACCGCATCCTGCAGCCCACGAACGAACTGATGCGATAAAGCCATGGTCTCACCCTCCTGCGACCCGAATCTCACGCTGCATTCACGGAGATCACGGAAGCCTGTTGAATTGCGAACTATCGCTCTTGGCGGTGCCAGAAATATTAACGTTACCATCGCGAGGCAAGAAGTATCGTTTCGGATTCATTTCGTTTCTAGTCTAAACAATTTCTTTCTTTTCGTTTTTTTTAGTTTTTTTCGAAGAGTATTTTAGAAGTAAATTGTGCGGGATTTTAGGCGTTGTCGCGCGAGCCGTTCTCCGTCACCCCCAGGGGCCGCGTCCGCGCCAGAGGCGGCGGTGGCTGAGCGGCATCACCAGCAAAGCACCGGCGACGAAGCCGCCGACATGCGCCCACCACGCCACGCCGGCGCCGGCCGGTGCCGTGAAGGCGCTCCACAGCTGGAAGACGAACCAGATCGCGAGCAGCCAGGCGGCGCGGATCTCGTGCAGCAGCATGAAGCTGATGGGAATGAAGACGACGACCCTGGCTCTCGGGAAGAGCATGAAATAGGCGCCGAGCACGCCCGAGATGGCGCCCGATGCACCGATCATCGGCAGGGTCGAGCGGGGGTCGGGCAGGATCTGCAGGCCCGCCGCGGCGAGGCCGGCGGCGAGGTAGAGGAGGGCGAAGCGGACGTGGCCGAGGCGATCCTCGACATTGCCCGCGAAAATCCAGAGGTAGAGCAGGTTGGAGGCGAGATGGAGCAGGCCGCCATGCAGGAACATGGAGGTGACGAGGGTGGCCCAGGGCTGCACCAGGTGGAGCTCCGGCGCCAGGACGGCGCGGCCGGTGACAACGGCCGGGATCAGGCCGAGGCTGAAGGCGGAGCGATCGACACCGCCCCCCTTTCCGATCTGCCAGAGATAGGCCAGGATGCAGAGCGCCAGGATGAGGTGCGCCACGACGGGCGTGCGCGCCGCCGGGTTGAGATCCTTGATCGGCAGCAAGCCCGCCTGCCGGATCAGCTCCGGCCCTCGCGCCCGGATCGGATGGCGTGGTGGCCGGGCCCGCGCCGGGGCCGGCCTCGCTCAGCGGGCTCCGGCACCGCCCCCTGCCGCACCGGAACCGCGACCCCGCCGGTGGTCACGACGACCCTGGCGGGCGCATGATGCCGTCCCGGACCCCGAAGCCGGCCGGCGTCTTGAAGCCGCGTCTCAATGCGTCGGCCGCACCTTGTGCTTGGTCGAGCCCAGGCTTTCGCCGGTGGGGTCGAGCTCGGCCAGCACCACGGCGATGCGGCGCAGGAGCGGCTCGCCCGTGCCCGCCATGCCCTCCTCCTGGGCCACCGCGATCTCGTTCTCGTCATACGCCCATTGCCGCAGGATCGCGATCTTCTGCTCCTTGTCGAGGCCGGGCGCCGATGTGACCGATTCCGGATCGCTGAAATGCGCCGCCGGATCGCGCAAGGCCGCCTCGAAGTCGATGGTCTTCGTCATCGCTCGCTCCTCCTGCCCGGTCGACCGCTCTCCCGGCCGACCGGATGATGCCCATCCCTTCTACCATATAGCGTCGCGAGTGGCCCGGGCTAACCGTCTCGGGACGCGCGCTTGACCACGGTCAATCGAAACGTCCCGGCCTGCTCCACGACCTCGGCGAGCTCGTGGCCGGTGGCCTCGGCGAACTCGATGAAATCATTGGGTGCCGCCGGGTCCGTGGCGAGCACCACGATGGTGGCACCGCCCGGCAGCAGGGCGAGCGCGCGCCGGGCCTCGAGCAGCGGCAGCGGGCAGTTCAGGCCGCGCGCATCGACGAGGACGGCGTTGGCCTCAGGCGGCGCATCCTTCATGCCGCCATGAAACCGGCAATCGGCCGAAGGAGCAAGCCTCGACCGCTCACTTGCGGCTGACCACCCGCTCGAGCGGCCTCTTGATCCGCGCCGCCGCCGGTGTCCGCGCATCCGGGGACGGGTAGCCCAGAACGATCAGGACGAACGGCTTCTCTTGCTCCGGCCGGCCGCACAGGCGGTTGAGAAAGCCCATGGGCGAGGGCGTGTGGGTGAGGGTGACGAGGCCCGCCTCGTGCAGCGTCGCCAGCAGGAAGCCGGTGGCGATGCCCACCGATTCGCCGACATAGTAGTGCTTGCGTCGCCGGCCGTCGGCGGCGATCCCGTGGCGCTCGGCGAAGACGGCGATCAGCCAGGGTGCCGTCTCGAGGAAGGGCTTTCGCCAGTCCGTGCCGAGCGGGGCCAGCGCCTCGAGCCATTCCGACCCGGCGCGCTCCGCGTAGAAGGCGCGCTCCTCCGCCTCCGCCGCGGCGCGCAGCTCGGCGCGCAACGGCCCCCGCCCGATCAGGCAGAAATGCCAGGGTTGCTGGTTGGCGCCCGAGGGTGCCGTGGCCGCCGCCCGGATCGCGGCCAGCGGCACCGCCTCCGGGACGGGCTCCACGGCGAAGTCGCGCACCGTGCGCCGCTGCCCGAGCCGGGCCGCGAAACGTTCGGCACGCGCCACCATCTCCGCTTCCGGCAGCGGCCGATAGTCCTCGAGGGGAACGGAATCCATTGCCTCGCCTCCCGGGACGGGTCAGGGCCGCGCCGCCGGCGTCCGATCGCCCCCAGTCTCGGGCATTTTGCGCCTCAGGTCGAGGCCATGAGCTCGCCCCGCGCGATGCGGCGAACGATGAAGGCGCTTCCGAGGAGCCGGCGCAAGGGCAGCGAGCGCTCGAGGGCGAGCCCCGCATCCTCCATGTCGCAGGGCACGCCCGTGGCATCGGTCGCTTCGGTCAGCGTCACGGTGGCGAGGCGGGGGGCGATCTGCACGCCCATCCAAAGGGCAGTTGGGGCGGCGGCGATCGCCGGCACGAGCCAGGGCCTGAGATCCCGGTGCAGGGGCAGGGAGCCCCAGGCGTAGAGGTGGTCCTGCACCACATAGGCCCTGATGCCGTCGACCGGATCGGCAATGCGCAGGAGATCGCGCCATTCCCGTGACGACGGATCCTGAAAAACCTCGACAAGGCCCACGCCGCGGGCCTTCATCGTCGTGAAGTGGGGCATCGGAAAGCGGCCCTCCGAAGCTGTTGCGGGAAGGGGCCCATGGCAAGGGGCACCGGATCGCGCGAGACTGGATCATCGAGGTTAACGCCCGATGAACGGACAAGGGGAAGTGGAGGAAGCATGGATTTCGCCGCGTATCGCCGGCACGACGCCACGGCCCTCGCCGACCTCGTCCGCAAGGGCGAGATCACGCCTTCGGCGCTTCTCGAGCTCGCCCTCGCCCGGGCTTCGGACGTGCAGCCGGCCCTGCGGCCGCTCAGCCTCCTCGAGGAGACGTTCGCCCGGGCCGAGATCGCAAAAGGCCTGCCGGCCGGACCCTTCACCGGCGTGCCCTTCCTGCTCAAGGATCTCTTCGCTTTCCTGCCGGGCACGCGCCTCACCAATGGCAGCCGTCTCTTCGAGCGGTTCGACTGCCCCTTCGAATCGACGCATGTGAGGCGTCTGCGCGACGCCGGGCTCGTCGTCTTCGGCAAGACCGCGTCACCGGAATTCGGCGTCAACGTGACGACCGAGCCGGTGCGGCACGGGCCGACGCGCAATCCCTGGGATCCGGGCCGGAGCGCCGGGGGCAGCTCGGGCGGGGCGGCGGTGGCGGTGGCCTCGGGAATCGTGCCGATGGCGCACGGCAGCGACGGCGGCGGCTCGATCCGCATTCCGGCGTCGGCCTGCGGCCTCGTCGGGCTCAAGCCGAGCCGGGCCCGCAACCCCATCGGGCCCATGGTGGGCGAAGGGTGGAACGGGCTGGTGGCGGGCCACGTCCTCAGCCGGAGCGTGCGCGACACGGCGATCGCCCTCGACGCCACAGCCGGCCCCGAGCCGGGCGATCCCTATGCCTGCCCGGGCATCACCGGCAGCTTCGCCGAGGCAGCCGGGCAGGAACCCGCACGCTTGCGCGTCGGCCTCTTGACCTCGCTTCCGGGCGGTGCTCCGGTCGATGCCACCTGCATCGCGGCGGCCGAGGCCGCGGCCCGCAAGCTCGAGGCTTTGGGGCACGTCATCGAGCCGCTGACGCTGCCGCTCGAGGCGGAGCCTCTCGGCCGGACGATGGGGACCATCGTCGCCGTCAATCTCGCGCGCGACCTCGACGACTGGTCACGAACGCTCGGCCGGCCGCTGGATCCCACGACCGTCGAGACCTGCACCCGGCTTCTCGCCGAGCGCGGCCGGCGCATCGCCGCGACCGACTATGCCGGGGCCATCGGCATGGCGCAGCGGATGTCGCGCGAGCTCGGCCGGCTCTTCGCCAGCCGCGACCTGATCCTGAGCCCGACCCTCGGCACGCCGCCGCCGCCGCTCGGCCTCATCGACCAGGACATGGCCGATCTCGACCGGTTCCTCGAGCTGAACGCCACCTTCATTCCGTTCACGCCGCTCTACAACCTGACCGGCTGCCCGGCGATCAGCCTGCCGCTCGAGCGGTCGGCGGAGGGCCTGCCGATCGGCGTCATGCTCGGCGCCGCGCTCGGCCGCGAGGATCTGCTGCTCGCCGTCGCGGGCCAGCTCGAGCGCGCCCATCCCTGGTTCGACCGGGTGCCGCCGGATCCCGCTCACCCATCGCGCGGCCGCAGCCGGAAGGGCGGCGATCGCTCGGGATAGATCGTCACGACGCCCACGGGCTGCGGCCGGCGCCGCCCGACCAGCTCGAGCCGGAAGGCCCGGACCAGCCTCGAGAGCACCACCGCCGCCTCGGTGAGCGCGAACTGCGCGCCGATGCAGACCCTCGGGCCCGCGCCGAACGGCAGATAGGTGAACCGCGCCGGCGGCGGAGCCCCCTCGAGGAAGCGCTCCGGAAGGAAGTGGTCGGGGTCGCTCCAGTGGAGGCGGTGGCGGTGCAGGACCCAGGGTGCCATGACCACGAGCGCACCCTTCTCCACCTCGATGTCCAGGAGCCGGTCCGCTGCCTTGGCCGCGCGGACGATGGTGAAGGCGGGCGGGTAGAGCCTGAGCGCCTCCTGCGCCACGGCGCGGGCGAAGGGCAGCGCCGCCGCCCTCCCCACCCCCTCCGGCGTGAGCGCCGCCGCCCGGGCCTCGTGCGCCAGCCGCTCCTGCACCTCCGGATGCGTCGCGAGAAGATAGGCCGACCAGAAAAGGGCCAGGGCCGTGGTCTCGTGGCCGGCCAGGATCAGCGTGCCGATCTGGTCGCGCAGCTCCCCGGCATCGAAGCCTTGCCCGTCGACGGTCGCCATGCGCAGGGCATCGAAGAGGTCCGCCGGCACCTCGCCGACCGGCTGCGCCGACCGCTCCGCCACGATCGCCTCGATCAGCCCCCGCCATTCCCGGGCGAAGCGCTGGCGGCCCAGATCGGCCGGCGAGCGCCAGCCGGCCGGCAGCAGGAGATCGAGCGCCGTCGGCCGCGCGTGGCGCCTTCCGTAACGGACGATGAGGGCGCGGAGCGCCGGCCCGTGGCGCTCCATCGACTGGCTGAGCAGCACCCGGCAGGCGATCTCGAGGGCCAATTCCTGAAACCAGCGCAAGAGATCGACCGCCGCCCGCCGCGGCGCCGGCAGGGCCTCGAGATGCCGCTCGGTCAGGGCCAGCGCCACCTCCGCCACGCGCCCGAGATTGCGCGGCCCGAAAGCCGGTGCCGAGAGCCGCCTTTGGCGCTTCCAGCGCTCGCCCTCGGCGAGGAAGAGACCCCGGCCGGTGACCGGCTCGAGGATGCGCACGCCCGCCGGCGCCCGCCCGTAGCCCTCGTGATTGTCGACCAGCACATGGCGGATGGCGTCCGGATCGTTGACCAGCACGCTCTGCCGGCCGAGAAAGGGCCGGCTGATCATCGCCAGCTCGTAGGCCGGCGCACCCCAGGTGGTGAGGGCGTTCCGCCGAAGCGCCCAGATCGCCAAAGGCGCCGGGAGGATGGTGCGGGCGGGGGCCGGCCGGGGCGGCGGACGGCCGTCGACCGTGGTGCGAGCAGGCATGCGTCACCCGTGCAGCTTCCGTGTCCCCCAACTCTCAAACTACCCGTTCCGCATCGCCGGGCAAGCCGGCGGCGTGCGGAATCCCGCGTCCCGCCTTGAAAGCCTGCCCGGGCTGGTCTAGCAAGGTGACGGTCAAAGCAGCCTCTTGATCTCGCGATCCGGGAACGTCGAGATGTCGACAAGGAAACGACGGCAATCCAGGAGCAGGCGCGCCTGATGCGCGGCCCGGGCACGTCGACCCTGTCGCTCTCCGCCTGCCCGGCACTGGTGCTGAACGCCGACTACCAGCCGCTGAGCTACTTCCCGCTCTCGCTCTGGAACTGGCAGGAAACGGTCAAGGCGATCTTCCTCGACCGCGTCGCCGTGGTCCAGCACTACGACCGCTCGGTGCGCTCGCCCGCCTTCGAGATGCGGCTGCCGAGCGTGGTGGCGCTCAAGGAATACATCCCGCAGAGCCGACGACCGCCCTTCACCCGCTTCAACGTCTTTCTGCGCGACCGCTTCACCTGCCAGTACTGCCAGACCGCGCACCCGGCACAGGAGCTCACCTTCGACCATGTGGTGCCGCGCTCGCGCGGCGGTGTCACGACCTGGATCAACATCGTCACCGCCTGCAACCGCTGCAACCTGCGCAAGGGCAGCCGCCTGCCGAAGGAGTGCAGCATGCACCCGATGCAGAAGCCCCTGGTGCCCTCCACCTACCAGCTGCAGCGCAACGGCCGGGCCTTCCCGCCCAACTACCTCCACGTGAGCTGGCGCGACTATCTCTACTGGGATACGGAGCTCGAGCCCTGAGAGCCCCTCGCGAGCCGATGAGCACGCCATCCGACGCCGAGGAGATCGCCCGCCTGCGCGCGGAGCTCGACGTGCTCCTCCACGCCGCCGGCCACGACCTCGCCGAGCCTGCCCGCACCATCCGCGGGTTTCTCGACCTCCTGCGGCGGCGGCACGCCGAGGCACTCGACGCCGACGCCAGGGAGTTCATCGGCTTCGCCGTCGACGCGGCGGAACGGCTCGAGCGCATGCTCCAGGGCCTGCTCGAGCTCGGACGGACCGCCAGGCAGGAGCCGGCAAATGTCGCCTTCGATCTCGCCGCCGCCGCCGAGACGGTGGCCGCCCGCTACAGGGGCGAGATCGCCGCGGCCGGCGGCCGGCTCGAGATCGGCCCGCTGCCGCCCCGAACGGGCGATCCCGGGCTCTGGCAACGACTCCTCGACATCCTCCTCGAGAACGCGCTGACCTATCGGAGCGCCAGCCCGCCCCACATCCGCATCCATGGCGATGCCACCCGAACCACCGTCGCCGACAACGGCATCGGCATCGCCCCCGAGTTCCACGAGCGCATCTTCGAGCCCTTCCAGCGCCTGCACACCCGCGATTCCATACCCGGCACCGGCATGGGCCTCACCATCGCGCGCAAGATCGCCGAGCGGCAGGGCCTGCGCCTCGAGCTCGATTCCAGCCCCGGCGGCGGCAGCCGGTTCTCCATCATCGGCTGAAGGAAAGGCGCCGCGCCATCATCCCGATTGAACGTCGGGGAAAAACCGCTAACACTGGCGAGGCGATGGCAACCAACGCTGCTGCTAGGAAAAAAGGGAGGCTCGACTCATGAACAGGCACAAGGCGCTGCTCTTCGGCGCGTCCGCTCTGGCCCTTCTGGCCGGCCCGGCCCTGGCCGGCGAATACGTCGAATGGCTGGACGACGGCCGCGTGCTCATCAAGCTCTCGCCCGAATACGATTCGGCGGTGATCGAGGCCCGGGCCGAGGATCTGGGTGCTCTCTTCGGGCCGGACGAGCAGCCCTTCGCCGGCGACGAGATCACCGTGCTGACCCTGGATTCCGGTCCCAAGGGCGGCATCTCCGGCCCGATCTACGCCTTTCGCCCGGTGTTCGAGGAGCTGACCGGGGCCAAGGTCAACATCGCCCTCGTGCCGATCAGCGAGCTCTACACCAAGATCTTCCTCGATCTCAGAAACGGCACCGGCGAATATGACGGCATGATCGTCGGCGCCTTCATGTATGGCGATCTGATCGACGGCAACTACATGCTGCCCGTCGACGACTGGCGGGAGAGCGGCGACTTCCCGGCCTGGTCCTACGACGTGATGCCGGACGCACTGCGGACGATCTACACCTGGGACGGCGTCGGCTACGGCATCCTGAGCGACGCCGACGGCCAGATCCTCTACTACCGCCGCGACCTGCTCAACGACCCGGAGCACCAGGCCGCCTTCGAGGCCGAATACGGCTACGCCATGCCGGTGCCGCCGGTGACCCTGCAGCAGCTCGAGGACATCGCCGCCTATTTCGACGGCAAGAACTTCGACGACAACGACCCCGAGCCCGATTCCGGCGTCGTCCTGCACCTCAAGGTGCGCGAGCAGGGCCTCTACCACTTCATGACCCTCGCCACGTCCTTCGCCATGACCCCGGGCGAGCTCAGCGAGACCCAGGGCGTCTACTGGTTCGACCCGACCGACATGACCCCGCTGATCAACAGTCCGGGCCACGTCAAGGCGCTCGAGTACCTGAAGGACCTGGCGCAGTACGGGCCCGACGCGCAGGTGAGCTGGAGCCTCGGCGAGGCCTGGGACTATTTCCTGCGCGGCAAGGCGATCTTCAACTTCTCCTACGGCGACGTCGCCCCGCTCGCCCAGGACGAGACGCGATCCAACATTCGCGGCAAGATCGGCTCGGCCATCCTGCCCGCCTCCGACACCTACTGGGACATGAACAAGAAGGAGTTCGTCACCACCGACGAGCCGCGCAAGGTCGGCAACGTCACCGGCGGCTCGTGGCACGGCGTGGTCTCGTCGCTCTCCGATTCGCCCGAGACGACCTACGCGTTCTGGTCCTTGATGGCGATCAAGCCGATCTCCAAGTGGCTCGCCACCTATGGCTGGGACGGCGTCGATCCGGGCTACAGCTACCAGTTCCTGGAGCCGGTCGGCGAGGCCAAGCTCGAGGACTACGTGGCGGCGGGGTGGGATCCGACCGACGTGCAGGAGTATCTCGAGGCCTATTACGAGAACTTCAACGCCGACACCATGTTGCCCTACCTCCGCATCACCGGAACCCAGGAATATTACGACATTCTGGATTCCAACCTCTCCGCCGCCATGAGCGGCTCCAAGACGCCGCAGCAGGCGCTCGACGACACGGCCGCGGGCTGGGAGCAGGTGACCGACCGGCTCGGCCGCGAGAAGCAGCTCGAGGCCTACCAGAAGGCGATCGGCTGGAAGGGCTGAGCCACACCCTGCGACGAGGACCGCCCGGCCCCCGCCGGGCGGCGCCTCCCTCCCCCCTTCCCGGGGCCAGCACCCGACACAAAGCGATGCTCGCCGATGCGCTGGACCAGCTCAGTCCGCCACTTCTTCCTGATGCCGGCCGTCATCTGGGTCCTGGTGTTCACCATCGTCCCGCTCGGCTACTCGCTCTACGCGGCCTTCCACAACGTCACCAACGAGACCGTGGTCAACCGCATGGAGGTGCCGCGCCTCGACAAGTCCGGCAATCCCGTGCTCCGGCCGGACGGCACGCCGCGCATGAAGACCGAGGTGGTCCGCGAGACGGTGACCAAGTGGGAGTTCGTCGGCCTCGACAACTTCAGGCGCCTCTTGACCGACAACGTGCTGCACGAGGCGGTCGAGGTCACCGCCATCTTCGTCGGCGTCGGGCTCGCCATCCAGATGTCGCTCGGCCTCGCACTGGCCCTGCTCTTCAACCGCGACATGCCGGGGCGCTCGCTCCTGCGCACCGTCATGATCCTGCCGATCTTCACCACCCCGGTCGCCGCCGGCTACCTCTTCTTCACGATCTTCTACGAGGAGGGCGGTCCCTTGGGCTGGACCGGCATCCCCTGGCTCTCCAACCCCAACTGGGCCCTCTTCTCGGTCATCGTCGTCGACGTCTGGCAGTGGACCCCCTTCTGCTTCCTCGTATTCTTGGCGGCGCTGCAGGGCATCCCCGATGAGCTTCTGGAAGCCGTGAAGCTCGATACCAACTCGTCCTGGACCACCTTCAAGGAGGTCCTCCTGCCGCTTTTGATGCCGACCGTCATCATCGTGCTCCTGCTGCGCTTCGCCGAGGCGATGAAGGTCTTCGACATCGTGGCCTCGCTCACCGTGGGCGGCCCCGGCAACGCCACGCAGTCGCTCTCCTATCTGGCCTTCCGGACGGGGCTCCGCTTCTTCGATGTCGGCTACGCCTCGGCCATCGCCTACACGCTTCTGGCCCTGGTCATGGTGGTCGTGACCATCCTCTTCAAGCGCATCCGGACGATCTATGCCTGACGCCCGAGCCGCCGCGGTGCCCTCGACCCGCAATGGAATGACGCTGACGGACAGCCTCTGCTGGCTCGCCGCCATCGCCGCGACCCTCCTCTTCTTCTTCCCGCTCTACTGGGCGATCTCCACGAGCCTGCGCAACCCGGCGGACACCTTCACGGTGACCGGCATCGGCATCCCCTTCGTCAACTTCACGCCGACGCTCGACAATTTCCGCACCGAGCTCAGCACGCCCGAGGGTTTCCGGGCGCTGCGCACCAGCCTTTTCGTCTCCATCACCGCGACCGTCATGGCGCTGGTCCTCGGCATGCCCGCGGCCTACGCCCTCGCCCGCTTCCGCTACTGGTCGAACGCCGACATCACCGTCTGGTTCCTGTCGCAGCGCGTGCTGCCGCCGGTGGCGACGCTGATCCCCTTCTACATCGTCTTTCGCAATATCGGGCTTCTCGACACGCCCTACGCGCTGATCCTCATCAACACGACCTTCGTCCTGCCCTTCGTCGTCGTCATCATGCGCCAGACCTTCCTCGACCTGCCGGTCGAGCTCGAGGAATCGGCGATGGTCGACGGTGCGAGCTATTTCGGCGCCTTCCTGCGCATCGCCCTCCCCCTCGCAGCCCCGGCCGCCGCCGCCACCGCCATGATCATCTTCGCCTTCACCTGGAACGAGTTCCTCTTCTCCTCCTCGCTCGGCGTCACCCAGACCAAGATGATGCCGGCCCACATGGCCGGTGCCGTCGACACCCGCGGCATCCAGTTCTGGTTCATGGCCACCCGCGCCCTCATCGCCATGATCCCCCCCGTCCTCCTCGCCCTCCTCGCCCAACGCTACATCGTCCGCGGCCTGACCCTGGGCGCCGTCAAGGGCTGACCGGGCGCGTTTCTCGAGCTGAGGTGAGGAGGAAGAAGATGGCGGGAAGGCGACGCCTCCCCGCCGGCCCCTCCGGTCCTTGGGGGTGGTGAGGATGGGAGCGGCGGTGGAGAGCTAAAGGGGTCAGGACTCTTTTAGGAGCCTAAAAGAGTCCTGACCCCTTTTAGGGTCCCGACCCCTCTCCCACCCGCGCCGCCGCCTCTTCACCCCCCGTTAACCTTGATGCGCGATAACCGGGCCATGCTCCAGGTTCGTCCCGTCTTCGTGCGCGAGGCCGCGCTTCTTTTGGCCGAGCTCGCCGGCCAGGCGGCGGCGGATGACGGGTTCGCGCGGGCGCTGGAGGAGCGGCGGAGCGGTGCGGGGCGCGCGGTCGACCGGCGGCCGCGGCCGGGGCGTGCCGCGGGCTTCGAGGTGCACGCCTTCATGCCGGAGGGGCCGGAGCGCGCGGGCCGGCCTTCGGCGTTCGCGGCCTACGCGGCCCGGCTCGCCGGGCGGGTGGTGCTCGAGGGGCCGGTCGCCGCCCTGAGCCTCAGGGTTTGAGCGCTTCCCAGGCTTCGACGAAGGCGCGGGCGCGGGCGCCGATCCCGGCCGGGTCGAGGTCCGGCTTGAAGAGGGCCGAGCCGAGGCCGAAGCCGGCGGCCCCGGCGGCGACATAGGCCGCCATGGAGGCGGGCTCGATGCCGCCCACGGGCAGGAGGCGGGTGCCCCCGGGCAGCACGGCGAGGAGCGCCTTCACGGCCCTGGGCGGCAGGATCTCGGCCGGGAAGAGCTTGAGCGCGTCGGCGCCGGCGGCAAGCGCGGCGAAGGCCTCGGTCGGGGTGGCGATGCCCGGCACGCAGGCGAGGCCACGGGTCTTGGCCTCGGCGATGACGCGGGTGTCGGCATGCGGCATGACCACGAGCTCGCCGCCGGCGTCCTCAAGTCTGCCGACCGCGGCGGGCTCGAGAACGGTGCCGGCGCCGATCAGGGCGGCATCTTCGAAGCGGCGGGCGAGCCGCCCGATGCTGAGGAAGGGCTCGGGCGAGTTCAGCGGCACCTCGATCAGACGGAATCCGGCCTCGATCAGCACCTCGCCCACCGCCTCGGCGTCATCCGGCCGCAGGCCGCGGAGGATGGCGACGAGCGGCAGATGCGCCATGGCGGCGGCCAGTCGTTCGGTCGGCGATCCCTTCATGACACGAGCCCCGCCGCCCTGGCGATGCGCCATTGGCCGCGGGCGGCGGCCTGTGGCCGGCCCGGCCGGTGGTCGAGACCGGCGATGTCGAGCGCCTTGCCGTAGCGCTCGGTCAGCTCGTCGCTGCCGACGATGACGACACCTCGCGGCCGCTCGGCCGCCACCGCCTCGGCGATCTCCGTGCCGATCAGGAGCCCCGAGAGGTAGTCGGCGACGGCCCCCTCGGCGAGGCGGCCGGTGAGCGGCAGGGTGCGGGCGCTGAAGAGGCGGCCGAGCAGACCGGGCCCGTCGAGCCCGGACCTGACCCCTCTGGCGAAGCCGGACTCGTCCGGCGGTCCCTCCCGCATCAGCCGGCCGAGGATGGAATGGGCCTTGAGCACGGCGAAGACCTCGCCCGTCATCCAGGTGCGAAAGCGCATGATCCGTCCCCCCTCCACCGCGACCCATTTGCTGTGGGTGCCGGGCAGGACGACCAGCTCGCCCGGCGCGAGATCGTCCTGGCCGATGATCTGGGTCTCCTCGCCGCGCATCACATCGGGCAGGCCGTCCGGTCCCTCGTGCTCGAGGCCGGTCACGAAATGGAGCGGGCCGAGGCCGGGCTCGCTTGCGGGGCGGAGGGCGCCGGCCAGGGCCGCGGCATCCGCGGGGCAGGCGAGATAGGGGCATTCGTGCCAGCCCTGCCGGCTGGTGATCATGCCGGAAAGGACGATCGGCAGGTCGGGCGGGGCGTCGAGTGCCGTGAGCTCGCGCCGGAGCACGGTCGCGAACGCCCCGTTCCTCACGCCCAGGATGCCCTCGGCCGAGCGCCGCTCGGCCTCGATGGTGCCATCCGGGCCGAGCAGCGCCGCGCGCAGGCTCGAAGTCCCCCAGTCCACCCCGACGATCCGCGGCTTCGACACGGCCTTTCTCCCCGCTCCGCCGGATGTTGTCGCAGGTCCAAAGGCCCGGATCAATCCGCCGTTGGTCATGAATGGCCGATGGCCTAAATCTCCGCCATGCAGAGGATCCTTCGCCCGCCACCGCCACGCCGGCCCCCTTTCGACACCGCCGCGAGGCGTCGGCACAAGCTGCGCAACTGGCTGCATTCGGTCCTCCTCCTCGCCGGCATGGCCGGCATTCTCTGGCTCTCGGCCTGGAGCCTCTGGGGCACCGAGGTGGCCTTCTGGGCGATGGGCGGCGGGCTCTTGGGCTTTCTTCTCTCGCCGGGCGTGGCGCCGGACTGGGTGATGCGGGCCTACCGGGCGCGGCCACTCGACCGCCGGAGCTTTCCCGAAGGCGTGGCGCTGGTCGAGGCGCTCGCGGCCCGGGCCGGCCTCGAGCACGTGCCCCGGCTCCATCTCCTGCCGTCATCGACCCTGAACGCCTTTGCCGTCGGCAGCAGCCGCGATGCCGCGATCGGCGTCACCGCCGGCCTCATGCGCGCCCTCGACGCCCGCGAGCTCCAGGGCGTGCTGGCGCACGAGATCAGCCATGTGCGGAACAACGACCTCTGGCTCATGGCGCTCGCCGACATGATGAGCCGGCTGACCAGCCTGCTCGCCACCATGGGCATCCTGCTGGCCCTCTTCAGCCTGCCCCTGCTGCTGCTCGGCATCGCGCCCGTGCCGCTCCTGACCCTCGTCGTGCTGATCCTGGCGCCCACCGTGGGCAGCCTTTTGCAGCTCGCCCTCTCGCGGGCGCGCGAGTTCGACGCCGATCTCGAGGCCGTGACCCTGACCGGGGATCCGGCCGGTCTCGCCTCGGCACTTCGCAAGCTCGATCGCTACCAGGGCGCCTATTGGGAGGAGATCCTGCTGCCCGGCCGGCGCATGCCCGAGCCCTCCCTGCTCCGCAGCCACCCGCCGACCGCGCAGCGTATCGAGCGTCTGCTCGAGCTCCGCGGCACCGATGCGGGGGCGGTGCGGCCGACCGGCCACTTCGCGCATCGTCTGCCGCCCGATCTGGCGATCGGCGGCGCGCCCCGCTATCGCTGGCCCGGCTTCTGGTACTGATCCCGAAGCACCCTTCGGCCGCTCGGCGCCTTCAGTCGTCCTGCAGCCTCGCGAGGCGCTGCCGCAGCGCCTTCAGCTCGCCCTGCAGGGCTTCGACCCGGTCGAGCAGGTCGAGGGTCACGGCGAGGCCGGGCAGGTTGATATCGAGGTCGCGCCGCAGCCGCAGCGCCTTCCTCGAGCGCATGACGGCGACCGCGGAGAAGCGCCAGATCCGAGGTTCGTCCCCTTCCGCGCGGATGACCCCCGCCTCGACCATCTCGACAAGGCTCTCGGCGCGCACGCCGCAGAGTGCGCCGAGCTCGTCGAGGCTGATCCTGGCGGTCTCGTCCACGAGCTCGCCGATCAACACTTCGTCGTCGCCTGCCATCTCTCAGACTCCGAGGGTTTCGCGCGGGTTGAAGCCCATTTGCTCGCGCATCTTATGCAGAAGCGCCTCGTCCTCGCCGCCCCCGACCTTCGGCATCACGATCTTGAGGACCACGTACTGGTCGCCGGGCGGCTTGCCGGGCAGGCCGCGGCCGGCGAGGCGCAACCGCTGTCCGGCCTGCGCCCCCGGCTTGATGGCGAGGCTGACGGGCCCGCCCAGGGTGGGCACCTTCACCGTGGCGCCGAGCCCGGCCTCCCATGGGGCGACCGGCAGGACCAGGCTCACATCCTTGCCCTCGACCGTGAAGAGCGGGTGCGGCTCGAGCTCGACCTCGAGATAGAGGTCGCCGTTCGGCGCGTCGCCGAAGCCGGCACCCCCCTGCCCCCTCAGCCGGATCATCTGCCCGTCCGTGACACCTTTGGGGATCTTCACGTTGAGCGTCCTCGTCTCGGGCAGGACGTGGCCCTCCTCGTCGAAGCGGTGCGTCTGCAGCGTCAAGGTGCGGCTGGCGCCATGGAACGAATCCTCGAGCCCCACCCTGATCCGGTAGTGGATGTCCTCGCCCGGAATGGCGAACCGGACGCCGCCGGACCGCGCCCGGCCGCCGGCGTGCCGACGATTCGGGCCGGCCGTGCCCTCGCCGAACATCGAGTGGAAGAACTCGCTGAAGTCGGCGGAGCCGGCATCTCCATGGCCGCCATCGCCGAACCCGGCCTTCGGCTGCCAGCCCGGCGGCGGCCGGAACTGCCCGCCCTGGCGTGCGCCGAACTTGCGGATCTCGTCGTATTCCGCCCGCTTCGCCGGGTCCTTGAGCACCTCGTAGGCCTCGCCCACCTCCTTGAAGCGCTCGGCCGAGCCGTCGCCCTTGTTCAGGTCCGGGTGATGCTCGCGGGCGAGCTTGCGATAGGCCTTCTTGATCTCGTCGGTCGACGCGTCCTCGGCGACGCCGATGATCTTGTAATAGTCCTTGAACTCCATCGCCCGTCCCGCTCCACGCCCTGTCCATCCAGCCGCCCGAGGCGGGACCGGCCTGCACGACCACAGTTACGCCGCCCCGACACGACCCTCAAGACCACGCGCGACCGACCACGTCTCGGGGCGATGCGAGGAAGCCGCGCCGAGCGCGGGTCACGGCATCTCGCAGTGCCCGCGCCGCGGCTGGATCGTCGCGGACGAGCCGGGCGACTGCGGCAAGTCGCGACGGGCGCGCGGGTCGAGCTGCGCCTTCGTCAAGCTCTGGTGATCGCCTGATCGGAGCACGAAGATCGCGTCAGCTTCCGCGAGCATGCTCTCGAGGTCGAAGGTTCCGTCGCGATCGGCTTCGTCGCGTGTTTCAGCCAGCGTGGCATTGAAGCTGTTGCGGCACCGCGCGGCGTCCTGCAGCCGGCGGAGGGCGACGCGGACGACGTCATTCGTGTCGCTGCAGCGGCCGCTGCTCACGCAATCTCGGGTGAAAGCTTCGGGCTCGGCCGGCGGGTCGATCTTCCCGCACCTGTGGGCACGCCTCCCGACATCCAGTGGGGCGTGGAGAGGAAGCCGCCCCGCCCGGTTTCCTGACCTCTCTCAGCCATAACGATAGGGCGGTCCGGCGGCGATCATCTTGGCGCGATAGTCCTTGATGATGGCGATGACGCGGGCGTTGCGGTCGCTCTCGGCGGCGATCTCGTCCCAGAAGGTCTGGGCCGCCTCCTCGATCCGCGTCCATTCGGCTTCGGGGATGGTGGTCAGCTCCAGCTTGCCGCCGGTGGTGCGGTAGTAGGCCTCGCCCCACCAGTACCAGTACTGGCGGTAGTAGTGCGAGGATTGCATGCTGGCCCGGAACAGCTCCTTGAGGTGGTCGGGCAGCTCGTTCCAGCGCTCGGTGTTGGCGAAGTAGGAGCCGATCCAGGCGCCGGAGATGTTGTTGGTGAGGTAGTAGCTGGTGACGTCGGCCCAACCCACGGTGTAGGCTTCGGTGATGCCGCACCAAGCGACGCCGTCGAGCTCGCGGGTCTGCAGCGCCACCTGCACGTCCTCGTACGGCACGGTGACCGGGATGACGCCGAACTGCGTCAGGAAACGGCCGGCGGTCGGAAAGGTGTAGACGCGCTTGCCCTGCAGATCGTCGATGCTGCGGATCGGCTCGCGGGTGATGAAGTTGCAGGGATCCCATGATCCCGCCGAGAGCCAGGTGACGCCCTCGATCTCGCCGTACGCCTCCTCCCAGATCTCCTGCAGCCCGTAATACTTGAAGAGCACGGGAACATCGAGGGAATAGCGGGACGCGAAGGGGAAGTAGCCGCCGAAGACCGAGACGTCGACGGGAGCGCCGATCGAATCGTCGTCGCTCTGCACCGCGTCGATGGTGCCCTGCTGGACGGCGCGGAAGAGCTCGGGCGTCGGCACGAGCTGGTCGGCGAAGTAGAGCTCGATCTCCATCTCGCCATTGGCGATCTTGTTGAACTGGTCGATGGAGGGCTTGATGACGTGCTCGGCCAAGGCAGCGCCGGCATAGGTCTGCAGCCGCCAGCGGATGGGCCCTTGCGCCTTGACGTAGGGTGCCGGAAAGCTCGCGGCACCGACCGCCGCGGCCGTCGCGATGCCGGCCTTGCCGAGCATCTGGCGTCGATTGGTCATGGCTCCGGTCTCCCTGGTTGCGCGGGCCGGTCACCTGCCGGCCACGTTCAGCGTCCGGCGTACCACGTCGGCAGCCAGAGCGCGATATCGGGAAAGATCATGACGGTGACGAGGGTGAGCACCATGATCAGGACGAACGGCACGATCGAGCGGTAGATGTCGGCGAGCGTCACCTCCGGCGGCGCCATGGCCCGCATCAGGAACAGATTGTAGCCGAAGGGTGGCGTCATGTAGGCGATCTGGCAGGTGATGGTGTAGAGCACGCCGTACCAGATGGCATCGAAGCCGAGGGCCACGCTGAGCGGCACGTAGAGCGGTGCCACGATCACCAGCATGGCGGTGTCGTCGAGGAACATCCCCATGACGATGAACGAGAGCTGCATCAGGACGAGGACCATCCAGGGACTGAGCCCCCATTCGTCGAGGAAGAGCCCCTTGAGCGCCCGCTGCGCCCCGAGCCCGTCGAAGACGGCGCCGAAGCACAGGGCCGCCATGATGATCCAGAGGAACATGCAGGAGACGGCGAGCGTCTTCCTGATCGTCTCCTCGAGCACGTGGAGGGTCAGCCGGCGGCGGATCAGGGCCGCCATGGTCGCCGCGGTGGCGCCCACAGCCGAGCTCTCGACGAGGCTGGTGACGCCCATGAGGAAGAGGCCGGTCATCAGGAAGAAGATGAGAAGCGGCAGGATGCCGGCCCGCAGCAGGCGCAGCCGGGCAAGCCAGCCGATCTGCCGCTCGGCCGCCGGCAGGGCCGGGCCGAGACCCGGCCGCAACCCGCAGCGGAGCGCCACGTAGCCGATGAAGAAGCCGGCCATGAGCAGCCCGGGAAAGGCGCCGGCCAGCCAGAGCTGGTCGATCGGCTGGCGGGCGATCATGCCGTAGAGCACGAGCACGACCGAGGGCGGCACCAGGATGCCGAGCGAGCTTCCGGCCTGGATGACGCCGGTCACCATGACCTTGTCGTAGCCGCGACGCAGCATCTCGGGGAGCGCTATGGTGGCGCCGATGGCGAGGCCGGCGACCGAAAGCCCGTTCATTGCCGAGATCACGACCATGAGCAGCACGGTGCCGATGGCGAGCCCGCCCGCGACCCCGCCCGACCAGATGTGGAACATGTCGTAGAGGTCGTTGGCGATGCCGCTCTCCGAGAGCATGTAGCCCATGTAGACGAAGAGCGGCAGGGTCAGGAGCGGGTACCAGTTCATCACCTGCATGGCGGCGTTGAACGGCATCTCCGCCGCCCCGTCGCCCCAGAGCAGGAGCGAGGCCAGGGCGGCGACGAAGCCGATGGCGCCGAAGACCCGCTGCCCGGTCAGCAGCAGGAGCATCATGCCGGCGAACATCAGGATCGCGATGAGCTGGTAGCTCAAGGCAATTCCTCGCCCCGCACCCTCGCCAGGTCACGAAAGAAGACGGCCACCGCCTGCAGCAGCATGAGGACGATGCCGATCACCATGAGGATCTTGATCGGGGCCAGAGGCGGCGCCCAGGCGGAGTAGTTCTTCTGCCCGTACTGGATGGCGTACTCGGTGCTCGAAATCCCGCCCCAGAGCAGGACGACCAGATAGAAGATCAGGCAGAAGGCGGTGAGGGTATCGATGAAGGCGCGCTTCTCGGGCAGCCAGCGCGAGTAGAAGAGATCCATGCGGACGTGGGCGTCGAGCTGCATGGAGTAGCCGCCGCCGAGGAGATAGTAGGCGACGAGCAGGAACTGGGCCATCTCGACGACCCAGGCGGGCGGCAGGTTGAAGACCGTGCGCGCGATCGACGAATAGAGCAGGATGGCGATCATCAGGATGACGAGCAGCATGGCGATGCGGCCGACGACGCGGTTCACCGCCTCGACCCAGCGCACGTAGAGCCTCACCGCCCGTGGCATGCCCGTTTTCGCATCCCCGACCTTGCGGCGCAAAAGGTGACACCGCGCGCGAGGCTGGGCAATGCGTTTTTGCCGAGAGGCGCTTGCGGACGGGCTCCTACGGTGAGGAGATGCCCTGCTGGCGCCGCCACTCGTCGAACAGCCGCTGCTCCTCGATCTGGCGCCGCGTCTCCTCGGCCTGCAGCGCCTGCTGCCGCTCGAAGTCGAGCTGGCGGCGCATCGCCGCGTCCTGCGCGGCCTGCTGCTCCTGCGCCCGGCGCTCCTCGGCCTGCCGGTCGAGGGTCATGTTGCCGGCGAGGCCGCCGACGCCGGCGCCGATCAGCATGCCGGTCGTGCTGTTGCCGAAGAGCAGCCGGCCCGCACCGGCGCCGACGGCGGCACCGCCGACCGTGCCCATGCCCGCGGAGCTCGTGCCACCACCGCCGCCTTCGCAGGCGGCGAGCGAGAGGGTCAGGAGGCCCGCCAATGCGGCCATCGCCAGGGAGGTGCCACGCACGCCCGTGATCCTGCTCATCCGCCTGCTCCCGCCTGGGCCTCGGCCGCCTTCACCATCTCGTCGAAGGAGAGCTGGTCGTCGCCGTTCGAGTCGGCCGCCTTGAACGCCTTCATCTTGTAGGCCATGACCTCGTCGAAGGTGAGCAGACCGTCGCGATTCGTGTCGATCCGGGCGAAGAGGGCCGGATCGTGCGGGCCGAGCTCGGCCGGCGTCAGCGTTCCGCTGCCGTCGGTGTCGAGGGAGCTGAAGCCGGCCGCCGCGTCGCGGGCGAACTCGCCCTCGCTGATCAGCATGTCGCCGTCGGTGTCGGCGATCTCGAAGGCCATGCGCTCCTGCTCGAGGGCCTGGGACATGCCGCTGCGCTGTGCGGCGGCCGGCGGGGCCGAAGCGAGAATGGTGGCGAGGACAAGGGCCGCCACGGCCCAACCCGCCGGCGAATTGCCGGCCTCGCGTGTCGCATGCATGAGCCTCGGGCCCCTCTCTCGGTTGCGCTCGCCCTCACGTCAATAGGCGGGGCGAGGTCGGGCGGCAAGCCGGCAGCGCGCTCAACCGCGCCGCGCCAGCGCCTCGACCAGCATCTCGTACTTGACCCTGACCGTGCTCGCCTGACGAAAGAAGCGGATCAGCTCGCGCCAGGGGCCGTCGATGCGCGCGAGGCCGGAGAGGCTGGCCACCACCGTGCCGACATCGGTCCGGCCCTGCAAGACGAACCAGCCGCCGAGAAAGAGGATCGTCACCGCACCCAGGCCGGTGATGGCACCGAGAACCAGCTTGACGCCGAGCTTGAGCGCGAAGATCCGCCGTCTGATCTCGAAAGCGAGGTGGAAGTCCTCGGCCACGGCCGCATCCACTGCCTCGAGATCGCTCTGCGAGATGCGGTCCGAGGCGTCCCGCAGCACCTGAACGCGGACCCGCACCTCGAGATTGATGCGGTTCTGCAGCGCCACCACGATGACCGCCTGCGGCACGACGACGGCGGCGACGACGATGCCGAGCCCCGGCTGCTGCACGAAGACGAAGGCGAGCACGCTCAAAAGCGTGCCGATCTGCAGAAGCGGAGCGGCGACGGCCGAGCCGGCGAAGGAACCCACGCCCTCGGCCTCGGCGGTGAGCATGGTCACCAGCGTGCCGCGCTTGGGCGCCGCCGCCCCGGCCTCGCGCGTGTCGTGCACGGCGTTGCCGTAGAGCCGCTCGCGCATCAGAAGCACGATGCGCTCGCCCAGGACCGAGATGCGCAGGTTGAGGAGGAACTTGAGGCCGGCGCTGAGCAGCACCACGCCGAGGAACCCGGCGCAGAGCCAGGCGAGGCGGGCGAGCGTGCCGGCCTCCACCAGGGTGTTGATGACGAGCTGCTGGAACTTGAGCGGGACCGCGGCGAGGCTCGCGACCAGAAGCGAGAGCAGGATCAGCAGCAGCTGCTCCTTGCGGCTGACCTGCCAGATCGCCCGGTAGAGCCGGAGCATGCCGGCCTCACCGCCCCGACGCCGGTGCGGCGATCGCTTCGTCGATCCGCTCCAGCATGTAGGGGAAGAAGGGATTGGAGGCCATGCGCGAGACCGCATCGATGCTGATGATGAGCGCCCCCCGCTCGCCGCGCACCGCCGTGGCGCCGAGATTCACGCCGTAGTCCTCGCTGCCCTCGGGTTCGAGCCCGTAGAGCGGGTCGCTCAAGGGAAAGGGCAGGGCCACGTGCGAGAGCGAGAAGACGTCCTCGGGATAGGCGAGCCCCAGGGACTCTTCCGTGGCCTCCACCGCACCCGCCGGCACGGTCAGCGCCATCATGGAGCCGCCGAACGGGGGCGGATCGACTACAGTGGTCGCGGTGTAGCGGCGGGGCGGGTCCGGCAGCAGCCGGTCGATCGCGGTGGCGGCCGACGGCCGCAGCAGCGGCCCGAAGCGGGCGCTCCGGTTGAGATCGAAGAGCACGAGCTCGCTGCCGTTCGCCGGGAGCCGATTGTAGAGCGTGTCGATCACCGCCGGCGTGCTGACGGTGAAGTCGATCACCGACTGAAAGGTGAGGATCGGCGGCAGCGCGTCGAGCCCGCCATTGCCGGCCCGGCGCGCGAGCTCGCTCCTGAGTGCTGCCGTGACCAGATGCGACTGGCGGGCGCCGTTGATCGGAAAGGAGTTGTACTTGAAGGGGTTGAACTCGGGCAGGACGGCGATCCAGGCGGCCCGGGCGAAGCGCGGGAAGTAGGCGGGCAGGCCAGCGAGCCCGGCGAAGCGGGCGAACTCGGTGACGCCGATCATGGGCGAGACGAGGATCAGCCGGTCGGGCCGGTCGAGGGCCGGATCGTCGAGCGCCTCGAGCGCATATTTGAGCGCCAGGGCGCCGCCATTGGAGAAGCCCACGATGTGCAGGGGCACCCCGTCCCCGGCGAGCTCCCTGGCCTCGCGCACCGCGAGCCGCACGGCCGCCGCCCAGTCCGGCCACTCGACGTCGTAGAGCCCGGCCGGCACCGTGCCGTGACCGGGCAGGCGGATGGCGACGGTGACCCAGCCCAAATCGCGGTAGCGCTTGGCGATGTGCCGGAGGCTGTAGGGCGAATCGGTGAGCCCGTGGAGGAACACGGCGGCACCTTTGGCGGGCCCCTCCGGCAGGAGCACGTAGGAGCGGTTCCAGTCCCGGGCGAGGCCCGGCGGATAGACCGGGCTGCCCTCGTAATAGCGGTTGGCGGCGATCCGGTCCCCGGGCTCGAGCCGGTCCGTGACCCCGCTTCGGACCTCCGCCATGACCCGGTCCTCGGCCAGAAGCCAGGTGCGCCAGTCCGCTTCGTCGATCGCCGTCGCGTCGAGCTCCTCGGGGACGAAGGTGTGCCAGATCTCGAGCGGTGCCCCGGTCTCGGCCTCCCAGACCCGCGTGCCGAGCAGGATCACGAGACCGAAAACCACGAGCAGGAGCCCGCGGATCAGGATCCAGAAGAGAATCGAGCGCATTCGGCGCAGCATGACTTCCTGCGTGGCAATGTTGCGGGAGTTGGTAATAGAGGTTGTGACAGACGACCGGCAAGGTGCGCGACGGCACCGCCTCTCTGCCCCATGACCCGATCGGCAAGCTGGTATCACTTTCCATGACCACGACATCCCTGCTCGACGAATGGACCGCACCCTTCGGCCTGCCGCCCGGCGGTAACTTCGAGCCAGGCGATTTCCGCCAAGCCTTCGAGCAAGCGCTCACGAGCCATCGGGCCGAGCTCGAAGCCATTGCCACCGATCCGGCCACTCCCGGCTTCGCCAACACCGTCGCCGCCCTCGAGCGCAGCGGCCACGACCTGCGGCGGATGAGCGCCCTCTTCTTCAACCTCTGCGCCACCGATACCAACGTCACGCTGCAGGAGATCGAGCGCGAGCTGGCGCCGGTGCTCGCCCGGCACTGGAACGACCTCCACCAGGACCCCCGCCTCTTCGCCCGCCTCGACGCCATCCGGGCGACGGCGGCACCGAAGCCCGGCAGCGAGGAGGCGCGCGTGCTCGAGCGCTACCACACGGCCTTCGTGCGGAGCGGTGCCCATCTGGGCGAGGCGGCACGGCAGCGGCTCGCCGCCATCGCCGAGCGGCTGGCGACGCTCGGCACCAGCTTCGCGCAGAACCTGCTCGCCGACGAGCAGGCCTTCACGCTCGTCCTCGACGGCGAGGCGGACCTGGCGGGCCTGCCCGACTTCGCCCGCGCCGCCGCCGCCAGCGCTGCCGCGGCGCGCGGGCTCGAGGGCAGGCATGTCGTCACCCTGGCGCGCTCGAGCATCGAGCCCTTCCTCGTCTTCTCCACCCGCCGCGATCTCCGCGAGACGGCCTTTCGGGCCTGGCTCGCGCGCGGCGAGAACGGCGGCGAGACGGACAACCGGGCGATCATCAAGGAGACCATTGCGCTCAGGGCCGAGCGGGCGCGGCTCCTGGGCTTCGAGAGCTTCGCCCATTACCGCCTCGCCGACAGCATGGCGAAGACGCCGGAGGCGGCCCTCGACCTGCTCCACACGGTCTGGCCACGGGCGCGGCGGAAGGCCGAGGCCGATGCCCTGGCCCTGCAGGCGATGATCGCCGCCGAGGGCGGCAACTTCGACCTCGCCGCCTGGGACTGGCGCCACTACGCCGAGAAGCGGCGGCAGGCCGAGTTCGCCATCCCGCCCGGTGCCGCCGAGCCCTACCTCCAGCTCGACCGGCTGATCGAGGCGGCCTTCGCCGCCGCCAACCGCCTCTTCGGCATCACCTTCGAAGAGCAGCAGGGGCTCCAGCTCTACCACCCGGACGTCCGCGCCTGGGACGTGCGCGACAGGGACGGCCGGCATCTCGGGCTCTTCTTCGGCGACTATTTCGCGCGGCCCACCAAGCGCAGCGGCGCCTGGATGAGTGCCCTGCGCGGCCAGGAGAAGCTGGCGGGCGACATCCGCCCGATCATCGTCAACGTCATGAACTTCTCGAAGCCCGCCAAGGGTGCGCCGGCGCTCCTCGGCTTCGACGATGCCCGCACGCTCTTCCACGAGTTCGGCCACGCGCTGCACGGCCTGCTCTCGGACGTCACCTACCCGCTCCTCGCCGGCACGCATGTCGACCGCGACTTCGTCGAGTTCCCCTCGCAGCTCCTCGAGCACTGGCTGGAGGAGCCGGCGATCCTCGCCGAGTTCGCCCGCCATCACGCGACCGGCGAGCCGATGCCCGCGGACCTGGCCGGCCGCCTCGCCGCCGCGCGCAATTTCGACCAGGGCTTCGCCACGCTCGAATACGCCGCCTGCGCCATCATCGACCTCGAGCTGCATTTGCTGGAGGACGCCGAAGCGCTCGACATCGGCGCCTTCGAGCAGGAGCGCCTGGCCGCCCTCGGCATGCCCGAAGCCATCGCCATGCGCCACCGCCCGCCCCAGTTCGCGCACGTCTTCTCCGGCGGCGGCTACGCCGCGGGCTATTACAGCTATCTCTGGTCCGAGGTCCTCGACGCCGACGGCTTCGACGCCTTCCGCGAAGCCGGCGACGCCTTCGACCCGAAAGTGGCGCAGCGGCTCAGGGAGTTCGTGCTGGCCGCCGGCAACCGGATGGACCCGGCGGAGGCGTATCGGGCATTCCGCGGCCGGGACCCCACGGCGCAGGCGTTGCTGGTGAAGCGGGGGCTGGCGGCGTAGAATCCCGGCTTCGATGCGGACGGACGTCTCCAAGATGGCGGGAAGGCACGCCTCCCCGCCGGCCCCACCGGCATTTTCGCGTTGGTGGTGACTGGGACTGGCGGGAAAAGCAAAAAACGGTAGTGGGCATTGAAATTAAAGCGCTGTATCATTTCGGTACCTTTGAGTGTCCGGCGGAGTCATGCTTTATTCAGTTGTGTGAAACGAATGTGTACCATTTTTGAGGGTACGCCGTGAACAAGAAGGCGTCTTTCGCACTCATAGCAGCTATCACACTGACTTCCTGCGATTCGTATTTCGAGCAAATGCGGGCGGAGCAGGCTGAACGCGAGGCCGAGAGTCAGCGAACTGCCAAGTTGATAGGCCAATACTGCGAGGCAAACGGCTTCCCACAAGGTACCGCAGAAAACATGCAATGTGGTCTAAACATAATTTGAATGATGTATGGATCGGGCGCCGGCCCTATACCGTCGGGCTACGCAGCTTTCGTGAATGGCCTGAATAGGCCTTCTTTACAGTCGGCGCCGGCTCAAACGTCGCCACAGGTACGCGCGCCCACACATTGCCGTTCGCAACTGCGTGGAAATAATGTTATAACAAATTGTTTCTGAACTTAAAAATTCATCAAATGTTTCGAGATTCCTTTCCTTTTCCACTATACTCCGGGCGACGTTTCCGTTTTTACGCTTCCATGCCACCCCACCTTATCCCGAAAATAAAGGAGGAGCCGGTGGGGAGACGAATCCCCCAACCCGCTATTCCGCCCTCTACCCCGGCTCGACCACCCGCAGCGCAACGGCCCGCGCGGCTTCCGCCATCCGCCGGTCGTAGGTGGCGAGGGTGACGGCAACGCGTTGCCCGGCGAGGTAGAGGGCAGTCGCGAGGTGGAGGGCGTCGAGCGTCCGGAGCGGCACAGGCCAGGGCTCGAGGGCACGTTCGAGAACAAGCGGCGAGAGCTCGACCAGGGTCAGGCCGGCGATGAGATCCCGGGCGGCGGCGAAGCATCCGGCATCCGCCTTGTAGGCGTTGAGGCGGTTCATCACCTCGTATTGCAGCAGGCGGCTGGCGATGCCGTCCTCCTGCCAGAACACGTCGGGCGGCGCGCGGTCCTCGGCGAGGACGGCGGCGAGGAGGACGGAGCTGTCGACATAGTTCAACGGTCGGCGCGGTCGGCGTCGAGGTCGGCCAGGATGTCGGCGAGCTTCCGATCGGCCTGGGTCGGCGGCGGCCGGCGCTCGCGTGTCAGGGGTGGTGTGGCGAGGCCCTTGCGCACGAGGTCGGCGATCACGGCATCGGGGACGGTCTCGGCCGTGCCGCCGCGCGGGGCGGTGAGCTCGGCCACGACGCGGTCGCGGTCGGTGACGAGGACGCGCTCGCCCGACGCCGCGAGTCGGACGTACTCGGAGAGGCGGTTCTTCAGCTCGCGGATGCCGACGGCGTACATCGTCTCAATGTAGCTGCATGTGGCCGCGGGAACAAGCGCCGGCCATGCAGCCAGCCTTCCCAATTTAATTCGTCCTGACCCCGTTTCCTCCATTTCGAGTCAGGGCCTTCGACGCGGACAAGAAGAGCGTGAGCCGCAAGCGGCCCTTAGCCAGGGATTTCGAGCGGCTGATCGAAACCGGCAAGGCCTTCTCGTGGTCGCAACCGTCCGGTCCCTCGTCAGGCGGCGCGCGACCCATTTGAACCGAGACGGAGATTTTCGAATGCCCCCTCACCGCCGGATGAGCCCCGCCCGGCTGCCGGCGATCAGGGTGGCGATGTCCATCAGCACGGCGGGGAGCTCGAGGCCGCCGTGGCAGGCGAGGTATTGGGGGGTCCAGACGGGGTCGAACTTTTCCTTGAAGGTCCTGAGGCCGGCGAAGTTGTAGAACTCGTCGCCGTGGCGGTAGACGAGGGTGCCGACACGGTTCCAGGTCGAGGCGAGCGGATGGTCGGCGAGGCCGGCCAGGGGGGCGGCGCCGAGGTTGAACCATCGGTAGCCGGCCTTCTGGCCGTGGAGCATGATCAGGGCGAAGAGCATGTCCATGAGGCCCCTGGCGACGTTCGGGCGGTAGCGCATGAGGTCGATCGAGAGCTCGTGGCGGCCGGCGCCGTAGAGGAGGTTGGCGAAGGCGACGACCTCGTCTTCCCGGCGGAGCACGGCGCAGTCGAACTCGGCCATGTAGCGCTCGTCGAAGCGGCCGAGCGAGAAGCCCTTCTCATGCCCGGCCCTGGTGGCGAGCCAGGCGTCGGAGACGGTCCTCAGCTCTGGCAGAAGGCCCGGCACGGCGGCCTTCGGCACGATCTCGAAGACGATGCGCTCGCGCTCGGCCCGGCGCAGCGCCTGGCGAAAGGGCTGCCGCCGCTTGCCGGCCAGCGAGAATCGGCGGAGGTCGACGCTGGCCACCTCGCCGGTCTTGAGGATGGCGAGGCCGAGGTCGAGATAGAGCGGCAGGAGGTCGGGCGTGAGGGCGTAGAAGACGGGGCGGCCGGCCGCGCGGTCGGCGCGCTCGGCGAGACGCCAGACGAGCTCGCGCCCGGCCTCGGGGTCGCCCACGGGATCGCCGAGCGCGACCCAGCTCCGCCCGGCCACCGCATACATGAGAAAGGCATCCCCGCCCTCCGCGACGAGAAAGCGCTTGTCGCCGAGCAGGGCGAGCTGCGGCTGGGTCGACGGGCAAAGGTCGAGCAGACGACGCACCGCCTCCGGCACGGGCTCGGCTCCGGCAGGCCGCGGGGCCGGGCGGCGGAGCAGGGCGTCCAGCGCCAGTGCTGCCGCCGCCACGGCCAGCGCCAGCGACACCCGAAGAAAGCGCGGCGCGTCGCCCCGCCAGGCGAAGTCCCACCAGAGATCGTCCCGATAGGCGACATGGCGAAAGGCGAGAAAGCCCACCAGCGTCAGGGCGGTGAGCGTCACCAGCACCAGCGCCAGCCAGCCGGGCGTGGGGCGGCAGTGCCGCCAGCCACCGCCCCGATAGAAGGCGTCGCGATAGAGGGCGAGCAGGCCGGCGATCAGGCTGAGCAGCAACGCCTCCTCCCAGTCGAGCCCGCGCAGCAGCGCGAACGCGGCACCGGCGCAAAGGAGGACGATGCAGGCGGTCCGGGCCAGCGCCATCCGGGCCAGTAGCCCTCGCGCCAGCACGATCAGGAGAAGGCCCGCGAGGCTCGCCGCCATATGCGAGGCCTCGGCGAAGGGCAGCGGCAGCAGGCGGGCCAGCATGGCGAGCCGGTCGCCCGCCGCCGGCAGGTTGCCGGTCAGGAGCAGCACCACCCCGCCCATGAAGACGAGGGCGGCGGCGAGCGGCGGCACCGCCGGGCGGCCGACGCGCGCGAGCCTGCCGGCCACCGCCGCCGCCGGGCCCATCAGCCCGCGCCGCGCCTCGAAGAGCGTGAGAGCGATCCCGGCGACACCCAGCGGCAGGAGGTAGTAGACGACGCGATAGACGACGAGGGCGGCGATGACGTCGGCGCGGCCACCGGCGCCGAGGCCGATGAGCACGGTCGCCTCGAGCACGCCGAGCCCGCCCGGCACATGGCTCGCCGCCCCTGCCACGATGGCCGTGAGGAAGACGAGCAGGAAGACGGCGAAGCCGGGTGCGACATCGGCCGGCAGGAGCACGTAGAGCGCGGCCGAAGCACAGCCCACGTCGATCACGCCGAGCCCGATCCGGGCCAGCATGCCCGCGCCGCCCGGCAGGACCAGTCGCCAGCCGAAGAGGATCAGCGCCCGGGCCCGCCGCGCCAGCCAGATCGTGATCCCGGCGAGCACGATGACGATCAGCGCGCCGAGCATCCGGTCGAGGGCCGGAGTGAGGCGGGCGAGGAGCGGCACGCCCACCGGATCGACCAGCAGCGTGCCGCCCAGGAGCCCCAGCACACCGAGCCAGAAGGCGACGAGCGAGTTGCCGACGATGTGACCGACCTGGGCCATGTCGAGCCCCGCCCGGGCGTAGAGCCTGTAGCGGACCGGCACGCCGGTCAGGACGTGGAAGCCGACCGCGTTGGCGATCGCGAAGCTCGTGGCCCCGGCGAAAGCGGCGATCCGCCAGGGCACCCGGCCGGGCGCCACCTGCTCCGCACCCAGCACGTCGTAGACCGACATGGCCAGAAAGCTCAGGACGGTGAAGAGCAGAGCGAGGAGCAGCGGAGGGAGCGGTGTCGCCCGGAGCGCCGCCTCGATGTCGTCGAGATGAACCTCGCCGGCGATCCTGTGGATCACATAGGCGGCGAGGACGACGACCACGACGCCGGCCAGAGGGGCCAGATGCGGCAGGTGCCACCGCCGGGCGGCCGGCGCGGAGCCGCCCTCGCCGGCCGCCGCCATCTCAGCTCGAGGGCGGCACGTCGAGCCGGCAGACGATGCCGGCCTTGCGCTCGTCCGGCGCCGGATAGCGCTCCAGCACGAGGGGGTCGTGGCCGGGCACGATGTGCGCGGGGCTCGCGGCCAGCGCGCGCAGGCGGTCGTAGCCGCGCAGCGTCGCCTCGGCGTCATGGGTGATGATGAAGGGCCGACCCGCCTCCACGTTCTCGTAGAAATGCGCCGTGTCGGAGGCGAGCACCACGGCGCCCCGCGCGGTCATCACCCGCACGCACTGGATCCCTTTGGTGTGCCCGCCGAGCCGGTGCACCGTGATGCCGGGCGCCACCTCCGCGTCGCCGTCATGGAAAATCACGCGGCCGGAATAGACGTTGCGCACCATCTCGCACACATGCTCGACGCTGTAGGGCATCTGCAGTGCCGGATAGCACATGCAGGCACCCGTCACGTAGGCCATCTCCGCCTCCTGCAGGTGGAAGCGGGCATTCGGGAAGTCGCCGAGCGTGCCGGCATGGTCGTGGTGCAGATGGGTGACGATCACGTTCTCGACGCTCGCCACGTCGAGGCCCAGCATCGCCAACCCGTCCCGCGGCAGGCGCTCGAGCCGCCGCCCGCGCCGCGCCGCCTCCGCGTGCTCGAAGCCGGTGTCCACGACGATGGCCGCCTCGGCGTTCCTGATCAGCCAGACATAATAGGCGAGCGGCATGGGTGCGGTGTCGTGCGGGTCCAGCCCCATGAAGTTCTCGCGCCTCGTGCGCGCCGGCACCGATCCGTAGCGCACCGCGAAAACTTCCCAGCGATCCTCGGCCATCCTCGTCTCCCGCTTGCCGACGCTTACCTCTTCCCGGTCGATACCACCGCCGTGCCGTTGGCGCAGCCCTCGCCCGCCATCGACAGTCGCGGGTCCGCCGCCTATGCAGCCGCGGGCGCAACGCTTTCCCAAGAACCGGTCGAAGGAGCCCGATTGCCGCCGCAGCCCGCCGCCCCGGTCCCCGATGGAGCAGACGAGGGCCCGCCGCCCAAGATCGGCATCGAGGGCGCCCTGCGCCAGCTCCGCACCCTGCTCGGCGCGCTCTGGCGTTCGCCCTGCCGGCGCGTCTGCCTTCTCCTGGCGGTCGGCGTCGTCGCCGTCATCGCCCTCAACATGGTGGCCCAGGTCCGCCTCAACACCTGGCAGGGCGACTTCTACAACGCCATCGACCAGCGCCAGGCGAGCGAGCTTCTCCACCAGACCCTCGTCTTCCTCGTCATCGTCGCCGCACTGCTCCTCCTCGTCGTCGGCGAGACCTTCTTCCGCGAGCTGCTCATCGTGCGCCTGCGGGAATGGCTGACGAGGGACCTGCTCGACCAGTGGGTCACCGGTCGTCGTCCCTGGCTTCTGGGTTTTCGCGGCGACATCGCGCAGAACCCCGACCAGCGCCTGCAGGCCGATGCCCGCCACCTGACGGAGCTCAGCATCGGGCTCGCCATCGGCCTCTTGCGCTCGTCTCTCCTGCTCGTCGGCTTTCTCGGGGTGCTCTGGACGCTCTCCGCCGACACCGTCTTCCACCTCGGCGGCAGGAACCTCCTGCTCCCCGGCTACCTCGTCTGGTGCGCCCTCGCCTATGCCATAGGCGGCTCCTGGCTCACCTGGCGCGTCGGCCGGCCGATGATCGGCCTCAACGCCGAGCGCTACGCCCGCGAGGCCGAGCTCCGCTTCGCCCTGGTCCGCGTCAGCGAGAACGCGGAATCGATCGCCCTCGACGGCGGCGCATCGCAGGAGCGCGGCTTCCTCGACCGGCCGGTCGACGCCGTGGTCGCCATCACCCGCCGCCTCGCCTACGCCCTGGCGCGTCTCACCTGGATCACCTCGGGCTATGGCTGGCTCGGCAACATCGTCCCCATCCTCGCCGCGGCACCGAGCTACTTCCAGGGCCAGCTCTCCTTCGGCGGGCTGATGATGGCCGTCGGCGCCTTCAACCAGGTCCAGGGTGCGCTTCGCTGGTTCGTCGACAATTTTCCGACGATCGCCGACTGGCGCGCCACCCTCTTCCGCGTCGGCAGCTTCCGCGAGACCCTCGAGGGGCTCGACACGCTCGTCGCGGGCGCCGGCCGCATCGCCCGCGTCGAGACCGGAGGGCAGCGCATCGCTCTCATCGATCTTCGCGTCGACCTCCCCGACGGCAGCCTGCTCCTCGAGCAATCGCCGGTCGAGCTGGCGCCGGGCGAGCGCGTCCTGCTCACGAGCCCGAGAGGCGCGGGCCTCGGCACCGTCTTTCGCGCCCTCGCCGGCCTCTGGCCGTGGGGGTCGGGCACCATCGGCCTGCCGCCACCGGACCGCGTCGTCTTCCTGCCACGTCGACCCTATCTGCCGCTCGGCACGCTCCGCGCCGCCCTCGCCTACCCCTTCTCGCCTGACGATGCGGACGAACCCGGCGCCACCGATTGCGGGGCAGCCCTCGTTCGCACCGGCCTCGCCCACCTCGTCCCGCTTCTCGACGCCGAGCGCCGCTGGGAGAGGGAGATCACCGCCGACGAGCAGCAGCGGCTCGCAGCGGCTCGACTCCTCCTCCGGCGGCCCGCGGCCGTGGTCATGGACGAGCCCATGAACGCCCTCGATCCCGACCGCCGCCAGCTCCTGGCCGATCTCTTCGCCAACGAGCTCGAAGCCACCACCGTCCTCGCCCTCGGGCCGCCCGTCCATGACCCGTTCTACCACCGCCGCATCGCTCTCCGGCACGAGGGGCCCAAAGGTGGGGATGCGCCGGATAGCGGCGGGACGCCGACCAAAGCCCGGAGCTGATACCCAGGATCAAGGAGGCCGAGGCTTCAGATCTCCGAGCCCACCGTCTGCGCACCCGCACGGTCGCCGGCGCCGTGGAACTCCAGCCATTCCCGGTCGATGTCGGGAAGGTCCTTGTCCTCGATCGCCGCCTCGAAGGCCATCAGGCGCTTGTGGATCGAGAGCAGCTCGACGATCGTCGTCCAGGAATTGACGAGGTACTGGAACGAGCTCGAGACCTGGTTGAACGCGGTCAGGATCTGCTGCAGCACGCCGAAGGTGAAGCCGACCGAGGCACCGGCGATGATGGTCGGGATCAGCAGGATGTAGACGAAGATGTTGTCCGCCTGGAGGTAGAGCGAGCGGAAGACATTGAAATACATGTAGTGGAAGTAAAGGCGGAAGTAATTGTGCCGCACATGGCTGAAGAGCTCCTTCACGGTCATCGGCTGGGCGCGTTCGGCGTGGTCCTCGCCGTGCACCAATTCCTTGCGGTAGGCGGCCTCGACCCGCTGGTTCCTGAACTCGAGGCCCGGCAGGCGGATGCCGACGAGGGCCAGCAGGCCGGTGCCGAAGAGCGACCAGACGAGGGCGGCGACGAAGAGCGGGGCCGGGATGGCGCCGACCAGCGGCAGCTCCTCGACGTACCTGGAGAGCTCCCAGAGCACCGGCAGGAAGGCGATCAGCGTCATCACCGCGTCGATCGCCGAGACGCCCAGGCCCTCCATGATGCCGGCGAAGCGCATGGTGTCCTCCTGGACGCGCTGCGAGGCGCCCTCGATGTGCCGCAGGCGCTGCCAGCGCGCCATGTAGAAATCGTTCATCGCGGTCCGCCAGCGGAAGATCCAGTGGCTGACGAAGAAGCGCGAGAGGACGAAGATGAAGATCGAGACGAAGGCGATCTGGGCGAAGATCAGGAGCAGCGCGAAGAGGTCGCCCTGGGTGACCGTCGAGCCGGCGCTCAGCGCCTCCTGGACGTCGTCGAAGAACGGCCGGCGCCAGTTGTTGATGGCGACCGAGATCTGCACGCCGAAATAGGTGACGAAGAGGATCAGGGCGGAGCCGAGGATCGACCAGTGCTGCCAGGGATGCGGGTCGAAGCGGAACCAGAAGGCGGCGAAGAGGGCCACCGTGGCGCCGTAGTAGACGTAGAACCAGAGGAACTCGGGCGAGACGAAATAGGCGAGTCCGAGCGGCGGGGGCGTGCCCTCGGGCGTGGCGCCGAGGCCCAGGGCGGCACCCCAGCCATCGGCCCCACTATACCAGAGTGCCGTGGCCAGGGCCGACCAGACGACGACCGAAAGAAAGAACAGCTTGGGCCGGGGAAAGAAGGACTGGAACAAGCGGGCGGGCCTTTCGGGCTGCGTGAAGCGAACCGCGTGCGCCGATCTCTAGGCGCGACCGACGAGAAAGCCAGTTTCAATCTGTTAACGACCGCCCGCGCGGCCGCCGCCGATCAGATCAGAGCATGCTCGGCAGGACGCGGTCGGGGGGGCGGTGACCGTCCGCGAAGGTCTTGATGTTGATGATGACCTTCTCGCCCATGTCGCGCCGCCCCTCGAGCGTGGCCGAGCCCATGTGCGGCAGCAAGACGACGTTCTCGAGCTGGCGCAGCTTGGGGTTGATGGCCGGCTCGTGCTCGAAGACGTCGAGCCCGGCCCCGGCGATCTCGCCGTCGCGCAGCATCCGGGTCAAAGCCGCCTCGTCGATCACCTCGCCGCGGCTGGTGTTCACGACGATGGCGTCCCGGCGCAGCAGCTTCAGCCTGCGGGCATTGAGCAGATGGAAGGTGGCCGGAGTGTGCGGGCAGTTGATCGAGACGATGTCGACCCGCGCCAGCATCTGGTCGAGGCTCTCCCAGTAGGTGGCCTCGAGCTCGCCCTCGAGGCTCTCGTGGACACGGCGACGGTTGTGGTAGTGGACCGCGAGGCCGAAGCCTCTGGCCCGTCGCGCCACGGCCGAGCCGATGCGGCCCATGCCCAGGATGCCGATGCGCTTGCCGTGGATGCGGTGGCCGAGCATCGAGGTGGGCGACCAGCCGCCCCACTCGCCGGAGCGGGCGAGACGCTCGCCCTCGACCAGCCGGCGCGACACGGCGAGGATCAGCGCCATGGTCATGTCGGCGGTGTCCTCGGTCAGCACGCCCGGCGTGTTGGTGACGGTGATGCCGCGCTTGTAGGCCGCCTCGACATCGATCCGGTCGACGCCCGTGCCGTAATTGGCGATCAGCTCGAGCTGCTCGCCGGCATGGGCGAGCAGCGCCGCATCGATCCGGTCGGTCACCGTCGGCACCAGCACGTCACAGACCTTGACCGCCTCCACCAGCTCGGCCCGCGTCATCGGCGTGTCGCTGTCGTTGAGGCGGGTGTCGAACAGCTCCATCATGCGCGTCTCGACGACGTCCGGCAGCTTGCGGGTGACCACCACCAGGGGCCGCTTGCGGGGCATGCCTCGATCTCCTGTCCTGACGCCGGCCCGAAATGCGGGACCGGCTCGGCGCATCGCCGCTCCTAACAGAAAGCCCGGCCGCTCACAAACGCCCGTCCTGCCCCGGCGTTTCACTTTGGTCTTGGTGTGGTGGCCCCGAGCTTTCTATAGAGGGAGCGCGGCCGGTGCGCGTGCGCGCTTGCGGAATATCGCCGGCTGCGCGATTTTTGCCCGAAGTGGTGCGCCGCCTTGCTCTCTCGTTCCGCCCGCCGCCCGCTCCTCGCCGCGCTCCTGGCGCTGCTCTTGATCCTGAATGCCGCGGCCGCAGGGGCGCAATCGACGGGACTGCCGCTGCCGCGCTTCGTCTCGCTGGCTGCGAGCGAGACCAACGTGCGCACCGGGCCGGGCGAAACCTTCCCCATACGCTGGGTCTTCACCCGGCGCGGCATCCCGGTGCAGATCGTCGAGGAATCGCAGGACTGGCGGCGCATCGTCGACTACGAGGGTGCCACGGGCTGGATCCACGCGAGCCTGCTCTCGAGCCGGCGCACGATCCTGATCACGGGCGACGTCCGCCCCTTGCGCCGCACGCCGCGCGGCGACGCGCGGGTGGTGCTCCTGGCCGAGCCCATGGTGATCGGCTCGCTTCTGAGCTGCGAGGGGGCCTGGTGCCTCGTCGAGATCGACGGCCGGCGCGGCTGGCTCGAGCGCGGCCAGTTCTTCGGCGTGGCCGAGGACGAGAAGGTCGGCTAGGAGCCTTGCCGTCACCCGCCTCGCTGCCGTAGCAAGGACCGGAAGACCGTCCCGAGGGGAGTTGAGGCATGCCAGCCAGGGGAATCCACGCCGCCGTCGTCACGCCGGTCGAGCCGGGCGGGGAGATCAGCGTCGAGCGCTATTGCCGTCACGCGCGCTGGCTCCTGCGGCAGGGCTGCACCGGGCTCGGCATCTTCGGCACGACCTCCGAGACCCAGGCCTTCTCCGTCGCCGAGCGGCAGGCCGGGCTCGAGGCCTATATCGCCGCCGGCTTGCCGGTCGAGAAGATGATCCTCGGCATCGGCTGCTGCGCCCGCAGCGATACCCTGGCGCTCGCGCGGCACGCGCTCGGGCAGGGTGTCACCGATCTCCTCATGCTGCCGCCCTTCTTCTACAAGAACAACAGCGACGAGGGGCTCTATCGGGCGTTCGCCGAGGTGATCGACGCGCTGGCGGAGCCGCGTCTCTCCCTGCTCCTCTATCACTTCCCGCAGATGTCCGGCGTGCCGGTGACGCATCCGGTGATCGAGCGCCTGCTCAAGGCCTATCCGAGGACGCTCAAGGGCATCAAGGACAGCTCCGGCGACTGGGATCACACGGCGAGCCTGATCAAGGCTTTTCCCGACCTCGCCATCTACTCCGGCGCCGACGGCCATCTCGTGCGGAACCTCGAGGCCGGCGGTGCCGGGACCTTCTCGGCCGCCGGCAACCTCGCGGCGGAGCACAGCAACGACGTCTTCACCGCTTTCGAGCGCGGCGACAAGGCGGCCGCCGAGGCCGGCATGAAGCTGGTCGGCGCCGTCCGCACCATCCTGACGAGCTATCCCCTGATCCCGGCGATCAAGCACGTGATCGCCCACGGCCAGCACGACGAGGTCTGGCGCACCGTCCGCCCGCCTCTGGTCGAGCTCGACGAGACCAAAGGCAAGGCCCTGATCAAGGCGCTCGACGAGGCCGGCTACGTCTACGATCCGGACCTCTACAGCGTCGCCGGCGCCTGATCCGACTCAGCCCCAGAGGTCCCGGGGCGGCGGCTGCATCATCGCGCCCTCGTAGCCGATCGCGTGCTCGCGGTCCCGGGCCAACAGCAACGGCGCGTCGAGATCGACGAACCGGGCGCGGCCGGCGAGCACGAAGGCCGGCGCCATGGCGAGCGAGGTGGCCATCATGCAGCCGAGCATCAGCCCGAAACCCCGCTCCTCGGCGGCGTCGGCCAGGGCCAGGGCCGCGGTCAGCCCGCCGGTCTTGTCGAGCTTGATGTTGATGCAGTCGTAGAGCGACGCCAGCGCCTCGAGATCCTCGATGCCGTGCGCGCTCTCGTCGGCGCAGAGCGGCACCGGCCGGGGCAGGCCCTCGAGCGCCCGGTCGCGACCGGCATGCAGCGGCTGCTCGATCAGCTCGACCCCGAGGCTCGCCAGCCCGGCGCTCCATTCCAGCACCATCCCGGGCGTCCAGGCCTCGTTGGCGTCGACGATCAGCCGCGCCTCGGGCACGGCCTCGCGCACCGCCCGCACGCGCTCCAAATCACCCTCGCCGCCGAGCTTGAGCTTGAGGAGCGGTCGGCCCACCGTTCGCGCCTCGGCCGCCATGGCGGCGGGCGTGTCGAGGCCGATCGTGTAGGTGACGAGCACCGGCACGGGCTCGGGGAGGCCGAGAAGGGCGTGGACCGGCCGGCCGGCTGTCTTCGCCTCGAGGTCCCAGAGCGCGCAGTCGATGGCGTTCCGGGCCGCCCCGGCCGGCATCGCCCGCAGCAGCGCCTCCCGCCCCTCCCCGGCCTCGATCAGCGCCGCCTGCCCGAGGATCGTCTCGACGACACCTCGGGTGGTCTCGCCATAGCGGGAATAGGGCCGGCATTCGCCTCGCCCGGCGCAATCGCCTTCGGTGACGGTCGCCGTCACCAGCTCGAGCTCGTCTATGCTGCTCCGCGAGATGGTGAAGGGCTTGGCCAGGGGGAAGCGCTCGACGGCGACCTCGAGCCGGCGAGCGGTCACGGCAGCGCGTCCACCAGCCGACCGACGCCGAGGCGGAACGCATCGACCGTGGGCAGGCCGAGCTTGTCCTCGACCTCGGCCATGTAGTCGCGCGCCGCGGCCTCGTTGAGCGCCGCCGTGTTGATGCTGAGGCCGAGCGCCCGCACGTCCGGGTTGGTCAGCCGCGCCGCCTCGAGATTGCGCTCGAGACATTCCTCGAGCCCCGGCAGCTTCTGGTGCGGCAGGCCACGCATATGGGTGCGGGTCGGCTCGTGGCAGAGGACGAGGAGATCGGGCTGCGCACCGTGCAGCAGGCCCAGGCTGACGCCGGCGAAGGAGGGGTGGAAGAGGGAGCCCTGACCCTCGACGAGGTCCCAGTGGTCCGGCTCGCCGGCCGGACAGAGCCACTCGACCGCCCCCGAGATGAAATCGGCGATCACCGCATCGATCGAGACGCCCTCGCCGGTGATGAGGATGCCGGTCTGGCCGGTGGCGCGGAAATCGGCCTTCAGCCCGCGCTCGCGCATCTCCCGCTCGAGAGCGAGGGTGGTGTACATCTTGCCGCAGGAGCAGTCGGTGCCGACGGCGAGCAGGCGCTTGCCGGTCCGCTTCGTGCCCTTGCCGGTCGCGAAGGTGCGGGTCGGATGGCGGACATCGTGCAGGCGGGCGTTGTGCCGGCTGGCCGCGGCGGCGATCTCGGGCACGTCGCCGAGACGCACGTGCAGGCCGGAAGCGACATCCATGCCCGCCTCGATCGCGTCGACGATGTTGGCGACCCAGTGCGGCGGCAGCACGCCCCCGGCATTGGCGACACCGACCAGAAAGGTGCGGGCACCCGCCTCGACGGCAGCCTCGATCGAAAGCTCGGGCAGGCCGAGATCGGCCTTGCAGCCCGGCAGGCGAAGCTGGCCGAGGCAGGAATCCGGGCGCCAGTGGACGACACCTTGTGCGGTCTTGGCGGCGAGCTGGTCCGCCACGTCGCCGAGGAAGAGGAGATAGGGCGTCTCGATCACGGGTTGGCCTCGCGCCACTGGCTGTTGCTGTGGCCGAGCCTAGCAGGCGAACGCGGGCGAGGCGAGACGGGCCCGTGCGGGCCGTCTCGGCAACGGCGCCGGCTCAGACGACGAGGTCCGCCGGTGGCACGAGGCTGGCGATGGCATCGCCGCCGCAGCCGCAATGCTCCGGCCCCGGTGCTCCGCTCCCGGAGCCGGCGACCTCGACCGTGACGCGCGCCGTGTCCAGCCCGCCCCGGTCATCGGTGACCGTGTAGCTGAAGCCCGCCTCGCCGACGAAGCCCGCATCCGGCCGGAAATAGAGCTCGCCCTCCTGGCCCAGCCAGACCGTGCCGTTCTCCGCCTGCTGCACCGAGACGATGCGCAGCGCGTCGCCATCGGCGTCGAAGTCGTCATTCGTCAGGTTGGACTGCTCGACCACCTTGAGCGTGTCCACTCTCGCGGTCAGGTGGTCGTCGGTCGCGATCGGCGCATGGTTGCCGGGCTCGCCCTTCTGCCAGCCCGTCTCGTGGACGTGGACATCGACGCGCGCCGTGTCGATGCCGCCCCGGTCGTCGGTGATGGTGTAGCTGAAGCGCGCCTCGCCGACGAAGCCCGGGTCGGGCTGGAAGTAGAGCTTGCCGTCCTGGCCGATCCAGACCTGGCCGTGCTGCGCGTTCTGCACCGAGACGAGGCGAAGGGCGTCGCCATCGGCGTCGAAGTCGTCGTTGACGAGGTTCGAGGGCTCGATGACCTTCAGCTTGTCGACGGTGGTGCTCACATTGTCGTCGGTGGCGTGCGGGTCGGTGTTGGCGCGCACGTCGAGGCGGACCTCGGCGGTCGAGAAGCCGCCCTTGCCGTCGCCGATCGTGTAGGTGAAGCCGGCGTCACCGTGGTGGTCCCGGGTCGGCTGGAAATAGAGAAAGCCGTCACCACCCAGCCGCACCGTGCCGTTCTCCGCGTCCTGAACGGAGACGAGGTCGAGCGGATCGCCGTCGGGGTCGCGGTCGTTGGCGAGAAGCTCATCGAGCGCGATCCTGCGCACCTGGTTCTCGCCGGCCGTGACGTGATCGTCGCAGGCCAAAGGCGCGCGGTTCGCCTGCGGGCCGCTCGGCCCGCCGCCACCGGAGCCGCCGCCGGGATCGCCCGCAAGGAGGCCGCGCCCGCCATCGCCGGGAACGCCGCGCTCGGGCTCGGTCATCGGCGCCGCATGGGCGAGCGACGTGGGTCCGAGTGCGCCGGTCGGATCGAGGCCGGGACCGAGCTCGCCCTGGTCATAGGCGGTGAAATCGGCCCCACCGCCGCCGGGCGGCCGGGTGCCGCCATCGGCCGGGCCGGCGCCGGGCTCGACCGCTGCGACGGGCGGGATGGCGTCGCCGGCCGGCGCATCGGCTCCGGCCTGGTCCGGAGGCGTGGCGGCGTCCAGCGACAGCGGCGGGGCGCGATCGTCGCCGCCGGGCACCGCAGCAGGTGCCGCGCTGCTCACGACCGGAGCCGGCACCGGAACGGGCACGGGCTGGGGGAAGGGCACGGGCTGGACGGGATCGGCCATGGTCTGCACTCCTCGAACGTGGGTCGGGCGACCTGCGCTCGAAGACTAGGGCAGATGGAGAGGCCGAAGCCTAAGCCTCTTGGTTAAGCCTGTGTTCAGCATACCGGGGTCACACCGGCCATTAAGGCTGGCTACTCGGCGGGTGCCGGGGCAGCCCCCCTCGCCATGCGGGATGCGGCCACCCGGTGCCGCCGGCGCACCAGCACGAGCGCCATCAAGGGCGGAATCAGGAGGAGGGTCAGGACCGCCGAGAGCGACAGGCCGCCGACGACGACCGACCCCAGGCCGCGATAGAGCTCGGAGCCGGGCCCCGGAAAGAGCACCAGGGGCAGCATGCCGAAGACCGAGGTCATGGTCGACATGAAGATCGGCCGAAGGCGGTTGCGCACCGCCGAGGTGATGGCGTCGATCGGCCCGCGCCCGTTCTCGCGCAGCTCGAACAGGGTCTGGTGAACCAGCAGGATGGCGTTGTTGACGACGATGCCGACCAGGATCACGAAGCCCAGAAGCGTCAGCATGTCGAGCGGCTGGAAGGTGTGGAGGTTGAGGACGAAGAGTCCGGCGACGCCACCCGCGGCGGCGAGCGGCACCGAGAAGAGGATCACGAGCGGGTAGACGAAGCTCTCGAAGAGCACCGCCATGACCAGATAGACGATGACCACGGCGAGCGCCAGGTCGAGCACCATGGCGTCAAAGGTCTGGGTGAGCTGGTCGGCCGTGCCGGATAGCCGCAGATGCACGCCGGGCGGCAGGCCTTCCTGGCTCAGCGGCGTCACCACCTGATCCTGGAGAATGTCGAGCGCCACCTCGAGCGGCAGGGACGGCGCCGGGCTCACCTTGAGCGTCACCGTGCGCTGCCGCTCGACATGACGGATCTCGGTGGGTCCCGCCGTGACCTCGACACGCGAGAGCGAGCCGGCCGGCAGGATGTGGCCCTGGGCCGTGACGATCGGCAGGGCCTCGATGCCCTGCGTCGCCTCGGCATTGCCCTCGGGTCCCTTGAGCGTCAGGTCGATCTGCTTGCCGTCCACCGAGATCTCGTCGACCCGAAGGCCGTCGTTGAAGGCATCGACGCTGAGCGCGAAGTTGCGCGCCGAAACACCGGCATCGGCGAGCCGGAGACGATCGGGAAAGAGGCGGATCTCCGGGGCACCCAGCTCCAGGCCGGGATCGGGGCGGAACTGGTGGCCCTCCTCGCGCGGCAGGAGCCCGGCGATCATGCCGGTGGCGCGCTGGGCGATGGCGAGCACCGTCTCGAGGTCGGGGCCGGAGATGTCGAAGTCGATGGTCCGCCCGCCGCCGATGCCGCCGCCGAAGATCGAGGGCTGGCTGAAGAAGCCGAAGGTGCCGGGCTCGCGATACACCGGAGCGGTCAGGGGCTCGATCAGCGCCCCGGCGCGCTCCATGTCGGCCGAGCTGCCGCCCACGAACATGTTGCCGCGAAAGGCGACGAAGAAGAACTCGTCGAGCTTGGGAACACCGTCCGCCGTGGGCTCGGGGCCGGTCTCGCTGGCCCAGAGATGGCGGGTGGCACCCTCGACGTCGGTGGCGATGTCGGTCATCGTCCGGAGATTGTAGCCGGGCGGCGGCAGCACGATGCCGAAGACGAGGTTCTGGTTGCCCTGCGGCAGATATTCGAGCTTCGGCAGGTTGGCCCAGGCGAGATAGCCGGCGACGAACGTGACGCTGGCGACCACCGCGAGCGAGAGCGGCACGGAGGCGCAGACGCGCCGGGTGGTCCAGAGCACCGCCTTCACGAAGAGGCCGGCCAGATCGTCGACGACCGGTATGCGGCGCATGACGAGGCTGCCGTCGGTGCCGCCGAGCAGGCGCTTCGACATGGCCGGAATGAGCGTGATGGCGACCAGAAGCGAGAGCAGCACGGCGACCGAGATGGCGACGGCGATGTCGCGGAAGAGCTGGCCCACCTCGAGCTTCATCGTGAGGATGGGGATGAACACCATGACGGTGGTGAGCGCCGAGACGAGGATCGCCCCCCAGACCTGGGCGGCACCCTCGTAGGCCGCCTCGGCAGGCGACCGGCCCTCCTGGCGCAGGCGGTAGATGTTCTCGAGCACGACGATGGCCGCGTCGACCACCATGCCGACGGCGAAGGCGATGCCGGCGAGCGAGACGACGTTGATCGACCGGCCCATGGCGGCCATGGCGACGAAGCTGGCGATGACCGAGACGGGAATGGCGACCGAGACGATCAGGGTGGCGCCGAACGAGCGCAGGAACAGCAGGAGCACGAGGGCGGCGAGCGTGCCGCCGACATAGATGTTCTGCGTGACGAGGTCGATCGCGCTGTTGATGTAGATGGTCTCGTCGTAGACCTGCCGCAATTGCAGGCCGGCATTGGGCAGGGCCGCGGCGTTGAGCTCGTCGACGGCGGCGTGGATGCCCTTCATGGTCTCGATGACGTTGGAGCCCGTCTCGCGGATCGCCCGGCCGACGAGAGCCGGCTCGCCGAGCACGCGAATGCTCGCCACCGTCTCGCTGTAGCCGAAGCGCACGAGCGCTATGTCCGCCACGGTGATGCGCGCGAGCCGGCCGGTCAGCGGGTCCTCCATCGACCGCAGCACGACGCTCTCGACCGCCTCGGGCGTGGTCAGTTCGCCCTCCGTGCGGACCACGTAGCGCCGCTTGCCCTCGGCCACGTCGCCGGCGCTGAGCGAGATGCCGGCGCCGCGGAGCGTGTCGACGACGTCGGGCACGGTGAGACCGTAGCGGGCGAGCTCCTCCGGCCGGATGATGACCTGCAGCTCGCGCTCGGCACCGCCGAAGATGTCGACCCGGGCGACGCCGGCCACCCGCTGCAGGCGGTCCTGCACGGTGTCCTCGGCGAAGGGGCCGAAGGATTCGATCGGCTGCTCGTTGCCCGGGGCGCGCGTGATGACGAACCAGGCGATGGCGCTGTCGTCGTCGCTCGAGGTCGAGATGGAGGGCTCGTCGGCCTCGGCCGGATAGCTCGGCACCCGCTGCAGCCGGTTGGCGACGAGGAGCAAAGCGCGGTCCATGTCGGTGTCGAGCGTGAACTCGAGCGTCACCGTCGCCTGACCGTCCTCCGACTTGCTCTCGATCCGCTCGAGCCCCTCGAGACCCTTGAACACCTCCTCCTGCTCGTTGACGATCTCGCGCTCGACCTCGGCCGGCGCCGCACCCGGCCAGTTCGTGGTGATCGAGATCACCGGCTTCGCCACGTCCGGGGCGAGCTGGATCGGAATGGTGGTGAGCGCCACGTAGCCGAACATCACCGCCATGAGCACGGCCGCGATGACCGCGATCGGCCGGTCGATGGCGAGACGGATCAGGTTCAAGCGGGCTAGCCCTTCTGATCCCCGGCGGCGCCGTTCGCCGGGGCACCGTAGGCGACCGTCTGGCCGGGCCTGAGGCGCTCGTTGCCGCGGGTCACGACCAGCTCGCCGGGCGCCAGGCCGTCCAGCACCTCGAAGCGATTGCCGATGGCGGCACCGAGCACCACCGGCCGCGGCTGAACGACATCGTTCTCGCCGACGACGTAGACCTGGCGCGTGCCGAGATTGATCGTGACGGCGTCCTTGTGGACGCTGACCACGTCGCGGGGGGCGCCGATGGGGATCTCGACCGTGACGCTCTGGCCGATCGCCCGGGCGGCATCGAGCCCGCCATCGACGGAGGTGAAGCGCACGGCCCGCGTGCGGGTCAACGGATTCTCCATCGGCACGATCGCCCGGAGCACCGCCTCGTGCCGCTTCTGTTCGTGGCCGCCGCCCGCGATCTCGAAGGTGACGGGCGTGCCCGGCTCGAGCTCGAAGAGCCTGACCGCCGGCACGTCCGCCTCGACCTCGAGAGCGGTGTCGTCGACCAGCGTCACCACCGGATCGCCGACCCGGACATGAGCGCCGGCGCTGACGTGCTTCTGCACCACCACGCCCGGATAGGGTGCTCTGATCTCGGCGTCCGCGAGGTCGGCGTTGCGGTAGTCGAGCGCCACCCGCGCCTGCTCGAGACGTGCCGCCGCCGCCTCGATCCGGCTGTTGGCGACGTTGAGCTCCTTGGTCTTGTCGTCGAGCCGGGCGCGCGAGAAGGCGGCCGAGCCCTGCAGCGCCACCAGCCGGTCGCGCTCCTGCTCGAGCAGCTCGGCCTCGCGGCGCGCGGCCGCGAGATCGGCCCCGGCGGCGGCGAGCTCGGCGGCGGCGAGGGCGGAGTCGAGCTGCAGGCGCTTCTTGTCGAGCACGGCGATCGGATCGCCCGTGGCGAGACGTTCGCCCACCTCGACATCGACCTCGGCCACCGGACCCTCGACCCGGGCGGCCACCGGACCCTCCTGGCGCGTGACGATCCGCCCGAGCACCGGCACGGTCCGCACCAGGGGCTCGGTGATCACCTCGTCCACCTGCACCATTGCGGCCTGCTGCCCCTGCTGCGCCAGGGCAGGCTCGCCGGCGAGACCGCCCAGCCCCAGCGCCAGGCCGAGGACCAGCGGCAACGCCGGACGGAAAGCCCCGCCGCACAACCCGGACAAGCCATGCTTCATCGCACGCACCCCCCCCGCCGGACTTGCCGGCGCGGCCACCTCTATCGATTCGATATATGTCCCGCGGCATCACTTAGTTCGCCGATCGGCCACTGTCGATGGGCAATCGCGAATCCGCCCTGTCGCCGGGTGCCGCCGATGCGATAGGATCGGCGCATGCAGCCGGAGCCCGACGAGATCCTTCTCGAGATCACGATCATGGGCGGGAGCCAGCGCGTCGCGGCACTCGATCCCCGGAGCCTGATCGAGGTCGTCTTCCAGGCGCCGCTCCAGGCGGACCGTCGCTCGATCGAGCTTCTGGCGCGCCAGAAGCTGACGTTTCGCCAGGCCCGCGAGCGCGCGGCCGCGACCGCGCCCAGAGGCCGGGGCGGCACCATCGCCTGACCCTTTCGACCGGGCCCGGGTTGCGACGGGGATCGATCGCGGCTAAACGCCCACATCCCGCCCCTTCCGGGCGGGCCACGCATGGCGGGCGGGGCATGGCGGCAGGTGGCGAAGCCCATGACATCCTTCTCGACGTCGTCGACGTCCACAAGACGTTCGGCGGCGTGCGCGCCGTGCAGGGCTGCACCTTCGGCCTCCGTCGCGGCCGCGTCACCGGGCTGATCGGCCCGAACGGCGCCGGCAAGACCACGCTCTTCAACATGATCGCCGGCGCCTTCCCGCCGACCGCCGGCGGTATCCATTTCGACGGCGAGGACGTGACCGGCCTGCCGGCGCACCGGCTCTTCCACAAGGGCATCGTGCGCACCTTCCAGATCCCGCACGAGTTCGGCCGGATGACCTGCCTCGAGAACCTGATGCTGGTGCCGCCCGGGCAGAGCGGCGAGCGGCTCTGGAGCACCTGGCTCGGCTGGGGCCGGGTGCGCGACGAGGAGACCGCGATCCGCAGGAAGGCGCTCGAGGTTCTGGACTTCCTCAAGATGTCGCATCTCGCGGACAAGCTCGCGAGCGACGTCTCGGGCGGGCAGAAGAAGCTTTTGGAGCTCGGCCGGACCATGATGACCGACGCGACGCTCGTGCTCCTCGACGAGCCCGGGGCCGGGGTCAACCGCACGCTTCTGGGCGAGATCGCCCATGCCATCCGCACGCTCAACGAGGAGCGCGGCTACACCTTCTGCATCATCGAGCACGACATGGGCTTCATCGCCGAGCTCTGCGATCCGGTGATCTGCATGGCCGAGGGCACCGTCCTCTGCGAGGGCACCATGGCCGAGGTGCGCCGCGATCAAAGGGTTCTCGAGGCCTATCTCGGCGCCACCGGGGCCGCCGGAGAGGCGGCTTGAGCCTGCTCGAGGTCGCCGCGCTCAGAGGCGGCTATGGCGACGTCGACATTCTCCACGGCGTCTCGATGACCGTCGAGCCGGGCGAGATCGTGGTGATCGTCGGCCCCAACGGTGCCGGCAAGTCGACGGCGCTCAAGGCGGTCTTCGGCCTCGTCCGGATCCGCGGCGGCAGGATCGTCTTCGAGGGCCGAGACCTCACCGGCCGCCGCCCCGACCGAATCGTCGAATCCGGCATCTCCTTCGTGCCGCAGACCGAGAACGTCTTTCCGACGCTCACCGTCGAGGAGAATCTCGACATGGGGGCCTATCTCCGGAAGGACGACATCCGCCCGCAGAAGGAGCGCGTCTACGAGCTCTTCCCGCCCCTGCGCGAGAAGCGGCGGCAGGCGGCCGGCACCCTCTCGGGCGGCCAGCGGCAGATGGTGGCGATGGGCCGGGCGCTGATGCTCGACCCCAAGCTCCTGCTGGTCGACGAGCCTACGGCCGGGCTCTCGCCGCTCTTCATGAACCAGATCTTCGAGATCCTGGTCGACATCAACAGGACCGGCGTCGCCATTTTGATGGTCGAGCAGAACGCCAGGCAGGCGCTCGGCATCGCCGATCGCGCCTACGTGCTGGCCATGGGCGAGAACCGCCACGAGGGCACCGGCGCGGAGCTGCTCGGCGACCCCGCGGTGGCCGCCATGTTTCTCGGCGGGTGAGGAGGCGGGACGGATGCGGGCATGATCGAAATCCTCCAGCTCCTGCTCTACGGCACGCTCCTGGGCTCGATCATCGCGCTCGGTGCGGTGGGCGTGACGCTGACCTTCGGCATTCTCGGCTTCGCCAATTTCGCGCATGGCGATCTCATGGCGTTCGGCGCCTATGTCTGCTTTCTCTTCTACACGCAGCTCGCCCTGCCGTTCTGGCTCGGGCTTCTGGCCGCCGTGCCGGCCACCATCCTGCTCGCGGTGGTGGTCGATCGGGTGCTGTTTCGGCGCTTTCGGGCGAGCCGGCCGATCATCAGCCTGATCTCGTCCTTCGGTGCCGCGCTGATCATCCGCTCCGCCATCCAGATCATCTGGGGCCCGGACACCTGGCTCTACTCGAGCAAGCTCGTCATGGCGCAACGCCTCTCGGGCATCCGCTACAAGCCGGACCAGCTCATGATCATCGCCGCCACCTTGGCCCTCGTCATCGCTCTCCACCTCTTCCTGCAGCGCACCCGGGTCGGCAAGGCGATGCGGGCGATGGCCGACAATGCGACGCTGGCCCGGCTCTCCGGCATCGACACCGAGCGGGTGATCCTGTGGACCTGGGTCATCGGCGGCGGTCTCGCAGCCTTGGCCGGCGTCTTTCTCGGCATGGACACGCGGCTGCAGCCGGAGATGGGCTGGTTTTTGCTCCTCGCCTGCTTCGCCGCCGCCATCCTCGGCGGCATCGGCAAGCCCATGGGGGCCATCGCCGGCGGCTACATCATCGGCGTGCTCATGGAGCTGAGCACGCTGGTGCTGCCGACCGAGTACTCGCCCGTCGTGCCGTTCGCCATCATGGTCCTCCTCCTGCTCTTCCGCCCGACCGGGCTCTTCTCCGGACGGAGCACCTGAGATGACCCTCGTCGGTCTCGCGAGCTACCTCGTCTTCTTCCTGACGCTCGCCGGCGTCTACGTGCTCATGGCGCAGGGCCTCAATGTGCAGTGGGGCTATGCCGGCATGCTCAATGTCGGCGTCGCCGCCTTCTTCGCGATCGGCGCCTACACGAGCGCCATCGTCACCACCGGACCGTCGGCCGGGCATCTCGGCGGCTTCGGCCTGCACTGGGCCCTGGGCTTCGTCGCCGCCATGGCGGTGGCGGCGCTGCTCGGGCTCGCCATCGGCATCGTCACGCTCAACCTGCGCTCCGACTACCTCGCCATCGCCTCGATCGGCATCGCCGAGATCATCCGTCTCGTGCTCAAGAACGAGGCTTGGCTCACCGGCGGCGTGCGCGGCATCACCGCCGTTCCGCGACCTCTCGACGGGCTGATCGCGGGGCAGGACGCGCTTTTGCTGCTGGCCCTGGTCGTCGGCCTGATCCTCGTCGTGCACTGGGCGCTCGAGCGGGCGCATCGTGCACCCTGGGGGCGCGTGCTGCGCGGCATCCGCGACAACGAGACGGCGGCCCGCGCCATGGGCAAGAACAGCCTCGTCCACCGCATGCAGGCCTTCGTCCTCGGCTGCGCCGTCATGGGTCTCTCCGGCGCCGTCTACGCCCATTTCGTCGGCTTCATCAGCCCCGAGGCGTTCGATCCCGTCTTCGCCACCTTCATCGTCTGGGTGATGCTGATCGCCGGCGGCAGCGGCAACAACAAGGGTGCCATCCTGGGCGCCGTGGTGATCTGGGGCGTCTGGTCCGGCACCCAGTTCCTGACCGGCCACTTTCCCGCCGAGTACCAGACCCAGGCCGGAGCCCTCCGCGTCCTGATGATCGGCGTGCTCCTGCAGGTGATCCTGATCTTCCGCCCCGAGGGCCTGCTCCCGGAAAAACCGCCGGCGCCGATCTGGCGCGAGAAGTAGGGCGGCGGCGCATTGCGCTGGCGGCGGTGGAGCGTGTATACTCAACCGCAGTTTCGTCTAGACTGGAACTCGCGCTCATGGCTTTCCACATCAAGGACCCGGCAACCGATGCTGCCGTGCGCGAGCTGGCAAGGCGGCGCGGCATCAGTTTGACCGCGGCCGTGCGCGAGGCTGTCGAGAAGGAGCTGGCGCGCGACCGGCGACCCCTCAAGGAACGGATCGCCGAGCTGGCCGAGGACTATCGTCGCCATCCGTTCACCGGCCTACAGGCGGATAAGGCATTCTTCGACGAGCTGTCCGGCAACGACTGATGTTCGTCGATGCGTCGGCAATTGTCGCGATGCTCGTTCCAGAGGCTGATGGCGATCTGATGATCGCCAAGCTCGAGAGATCGAGCCGGGTTTTCGTTTCGCCGATTGCCGTCTGGGAAGCAACGATGGCGCTGGCGCGGATCCGGCAATGCTCGATCGAGGTCGCGCGCATGGCGGTCGAACGCTTCATTGATGCCGCCGACGCGGAGAACGCGATCATCAACGACGCCGTCGGCGCTTTGGCAATCGCGGCCTTCGCCCGGTTCGGCAAGGGGCGGCATCCGGCCGCGCTCAATATGGGCGATTGCTTCGCCTACGCCTGCGCGACCGTGCTGGGAGTCGAGCTGCTATGCAAAGGCGGCGACTTCCCGCTGACCGACGCGGCCCTCGCCTGAGCCGAATCTCGGGCGTCCTGGGTTATCGGGCGGAGGGTGAGCTCGTCGATCCGGGTGGTGGGTGGCTCAGCATGGGGACCACGGCGGTGACGGCGGCCGGGGAGGATGATGCCGACCTTGACGCGCTGGGGACGCGGCTCGGGGCGCAGCGCTTGGCTGAAGCCGACCGCGCCGTGCCCGGCGGCCACACAGGGCACGAGCCCGGCATTGTTGACCGGCGGGTCCAACGCGCCCCTGGCGGTGTCGATCGTGGCTGCCGGGTCGCTCCCCTCGGCTCCTCGTCGTGCCGCACCGGCACGACGCCCCCTACTCCGCCGCGGCCGCGATCGGCTCCTGGCGCTCGGCCAGGGCCTGGCGGATGATCTGCAGCGACGACCAGAGGAAGAGCGCTGACATCAGGCCGGCGACGAAGAGGTCGGGCCAGGCGCTGCCGGTGATCCAGACGCCGGCCGCGGCGGCCATGACAGCGATGTTGCCGACGGCGTCGTTGCGGCTGCACAGCCAGACCGAGCGGACATTGGCATCCCCGTCCTTGTAGCGCATCAGGATGAAGACGCTGGCGAGATTGGCGGCGAGCGCCAGCAGGCCGATGGCGCTCATCACCGGGGCGTTCGGCACGCCCAGGATCAGGACGTGGTAGAGGGTCGAGCCGAGCACCCAGAGCCCCATGCCGGCGAGACTGAGGCCCTTGAGCAGGGCTGCGGTCGCCCGGACGCGGATCGCCATGCCGATGACATAGAGGCTGATGCCGTAGGTCAGCGTGTCGCCGAGGAAGTCGAGCGCGTCGGCCTTGAGCGCCTGCGAGCCGGCGAAGGCACCGGCGGCCATCTCGATGGCGAACATCAACCCGTTGATGGCGATGACGACCCAGAGCGCGGTGCGGAAGCCGCGCGAGGTGCCGTCGAATTTTGCGTTGTGGCCGCAGCAGCCTTGGGCCATTGAATCGTCCTGCCAGTCGCTCGTTGCCTGCCGATCCGCCTATTCTGGAACCTTCAGCGACTGTAGCTGCAAGGGAGAAAACTCGTGGCCGGACAGACCATCGGCCGGATTGCCGCCGCCGCTTCGTGCAAGGTCCAGACCGTCCGCTACTACGAATCGATCGGCCTCCTGCCCGAACCGGTCCGCTCATCGGGCAATCAGCGCCTTTACGGTCCGGCAACGGTCGAACGCCTGCGCTTCATCCGGCATGCGCGCGCCCTCGCCTTTCCGCTCGACGCGATCCGCGATCTCCTGAGCCTCGCCGACCGTCCGGAGCAGCCTTGCGCTGCGGCGGATGCGATTGCCCGCGAGCAGCTCGAGGAGGTCGAGCAGCGGATCGGCCGTCTCATGGCCCTGAAGAAGGAGCTGGAGCGGATGATCGCGCAGTGCTCGGGCGGTCACATCGCCGATTGTCGCGTCATCGAATCGCTCGGCGACCACGATCTCTGCCTCACCGAGCACGGCGAGGAGGGTGGCCTCGCCGGCTGAACGCGGTGGTGACGGCCGCCGCCCGTGATCGCAATCCGAAGGGCGGCCGGGAGCGCTACTCGATCATTTCGACCGTGACGATGGCGCCGTCCTTGACGGCCCAGTGCTCGAAGACCCCGGCCACATCGCCGTTCTCGTCGAACTCGTGGTTGCCGGCGGCTCCCTGGTAGTCGATGTCGGTGCCGGCGGCGATCAGCTCCTTGGCCTTGGCGAAGTCGCCCGGGCCGACCGGCTCGCCCGGGGCATTGGTGACCTCCCGAAGCGCGTCGCGGATGGCGGAACCGTCGGTGCTGCCGGCCTTCTCGATCGCCAGCGCCATGATCATGGCCGCGTCGAAGCCGCTGTCGATATAGGGCAAGGGCGGCATCTCGCCGTGCTTGGCCTCGTAGGCCTTGGCGAAGCGGGCGCTCGCGTCGTTGTCCTGGCTGCCGGCGGCGGTGCCGAAGACGCCCTCCATGTAGTCCGCGCCGATATCCTCGACGAGCTGGTTCGTCTTCAGCCCGTCGGTGAAGATGAAGCGGTCGAAGAAGCCTTCCTCGAGCGACTGTCGGACGATGAGGAGACCGCCGTCGTCCGGATAGGCGACGAGCAGGAGCGCCTCTGGATCGCCCGCGGTCGCCGCCTGCAGCTCGCCGCGATAGGAGGCCTTGTTGGGCTCGAACGCCGCCTGCGAGGTGATCTTGCCCTTGTAGTTGTCGGCGAAGCTCTCGGCGAGGCCGACGCCGTAGTCGTTGTTGATGTAGAGGACGGCAACGCTCCCGATGCCGGCGGCATCGGCGAGGTCGGCCAGCACCTTGCCCTGGTAGGCGTCGGAGGGCACGGTGCGGAAGAGGAAGTCGTTGTCCTCGAGCGTGGTGATCGCCGGCGCGGTCGAGGCGTTGGAGATCTGCGGGACCTTGTCGACCGCGGCGACGCTGGTCGCGACCGGAATGGTGTTGCCCGAGGAGAGGGCGCCCAGGATGCAGCAGACGCCGTCGACCGAGACCATCTTCTTCGCCGCGTCGATCGCCGCCTGCGCCTTGGTCTGGGTGTCGCCGACGATCACCTCGACCGGTCCGTCGAGCACACCGCCGGCGGCATTCACCTCGTCGATGGCCAGCATCATGCCGTCGAGCGAGGCCTCGCCGTAGGACTGCAACCCGCCCGTCAGCGGGATCAAGGCACCGATCTTGGCACCCGCGGCGAGCGCCGTGCCCGCCATGAGCAGACTGCCGAGCGCCGCCAGCGCCGCGACCCGCCCAACCGATTTGGCCATTGCGAACTCCTCCATGAGCCGTTCTCCGAGCCATGCCGGCGCCGGCCCGCCGCGGCTTGCCAGCCCGCCGCCACCGCCGCACATTCCGCCTATGTCTTAGGAACTCGCCCCGACCAGCGCAACTGGGAGCCGTCATGCCGATCATCAATCGCATCGCCGAATACAGCGAGACGCTGACCGCGTGGCGCCGGCATCTGCACCAGAACCCGGAGCTCGGCTACGAGGAGGTCGAGACCGCCGCCTTCGTCGCGGCGCGGCTCAGGGAGATGGGCGTCGACGAGGTGCACGAGGGGGTCGGCCGGACCGGTGTCGTCGGCGTGGTGCGGAACGGCACGGGCGACCGGCGCATCGGGCTCCGGGCCGACATGGACGCGCTGCCGATCGACGAGGCGACGGGCCTGCCCCATGCCTCCACGAGACCGGGCAGGATGCACGCCTGTGGCCATGACGGGCACACCACCATGCTGCTCGGCGCCGCGAGATACCTCGCCGAGACGCGCCATTTCGACGGCACCGTCTATCTCGTCTTCCAGCCGGCCGAGGAGGGGCGGGCAGGGGCCCGGGCCATGCTCGAGGACGGCCTGCTCGAGCGGTTCCCGATGGAGGAGATCTACGGCCTGCACAACTGGCCATCCCTGCCGGTCGGCCGGTTCGCCATGTGCGTCGGGCCGGCGATGGCGGCCTCCGACGAGTTCCGCATCACCATCAAGGGCAAGGGCTGCCATGCGGCCATGCCGCATATCGGGCTCGATCCGGTCCTCGTCGGCGCGCAGATCGTCCTGGGCCTGCAGGGCATCGTCAGCCGCGAGACCGATCCTCTGGACAATGCCGTGCTCTCGGTCACGCGGTTCAGGGCGGGCCAGGCCTTCAACGTCGTGCCCGAGACGGCGGAGCTCGTCGGCACGGTCAGGACCTTCGCCTCCGCGACCCGAAAGCGGATCGAGCGGCGGATCGACGAGGTGGCCCGCGGCATCGCCCGAAGCTTCGGGCTCGAGGCCGAGATCGGCTACCGCCTCGGCTACCCGCCCACCGTCAATCATGCGCGCGAAGCCGCGTTCGGGGCCGACGCGGCGGCCCTCGTGGTGGGCGGGGAGCGGGTCGACCGAGCACCCCGACCGGTCATGGGCGCCGAGGACTTCGCCTTCATGCTGGAGGCCGTGCCCGGCAGCTACATCTGGATGGGCAGCGGTGCCGGGGCGGACGCGCCGCCGCTGCACAGCGCGCATTACGACTTCAACGACGAGGCCCTGCCGCTCGGCGTGAGCTATTGGGCGAAGCTCGTGGAGAGCCGATTGCCGCGCGCCGGGTGAAGATCAGCAGATTTAACCCTAAGCGCGAAAACACCCGCCCGTAATGCACCCCATGAGACGTTCGGCAACCATGTTTGACGATTGAGCGCCCGGTCGCATACGTTAAACTCCGCTAAGCAAGGTCTGAGCACCTCCCGGGTCGTCGCCAATCGCGACCGGGGCCGCTCGGGAGCGACTGGAATGGCAGCCTCATGACGCAAGAACGCTATCCCGGCGAGCAGCATGGCCTCGGCCTCTTCCTGGAGGAGCTGCAGCCCGTCGTGGCTCGCGAGCTCGGTCCGGATAGTCTGCTGCATCACGCGATCCGCCGGGCGCTGGCGACCGGCCGGCTGGCGCATCTGCGGCACGCGAGGGGACTCTTCAACAGTCTCGGCCGCGACCTCAGGCAAAGGCTGCAATCCGGCATCGTCGCGGCGCCGGAGCCGGCTCCCAAGCGCGAGCGGCTGCTCGACACCTACGGCCGGCGGGAGCCGCAGCCCTTCATCGCCATCGACAGCGAGATCGGCCGGCACAGCTCGCCGGCGCCGCAGATCGGCCTGCGTCACGAGCTTCTGGACGACGTGGCGCTTCGGGTGCTGGTGCGGCCGGGCTCGCTGCCTTCGGGCGTGGCCCGCCGGCTGCGCGAGATCGCCGATCTGATCGACCGCGACCGCCGGCTGCTCTCGGCGCGCTACTGGCGCGCCGCCCGGATGCGGGTGGTCACCGGCGAGGACTGCGACAGCGTCGAAAGCGGCTGAGCCGCTCCCCTACTCGGCCTCGCCGGCCTCCACCGGCGCCTCGCCCGCCCCGGCCGACTTCGCGGCTGCCTTGCTCGCCGCCTTCTCGGCGTCGGCCTTGGCGCGGGCCACGGCATCGTCGAGCTCGATCTGCTGGCACAGCCCGAGCAGCACCGGATCGCGCGGGCGGATTTCCTGGCTCTTCCAGTGGGTGCGCTCGCGCACCGCCTCGACCGTGTTCTTGGTGGTGCCGAGCAGCTTGCAGATCTGCTGATCCGCCAGCTCCGGATGGTGGCGAAGGAGCCAGGCAATGGCGTCCGGCCGGTCCTGGCGCTTGGAAAGCGGGGTGTAGCGAGGCTCGCGCCGCTTGGGCGGCTTGATGTCGGCCGCCACCGACCGCGCGATCTTGAGGCGCAGCTTGGGGTCCTTCTGGCACCGCTCGATCTCCGCGCGCGTCACCATGCCCTGGCCGATCGGGTCGAGGCCCCGAATGCCCGCGCCGACCTCGCCATCGGCGATGCCCTTCACCTCGAGCGGATGCAGGCCGCAGAAATCGGCGATCTGGTCGAAGGTCAGGCCGGTGTTGTCGATGAGCCAGACGGCCGTGGCCTTCGGCATGAGCGGCTTGTCCATGCCAGTCTCCTCAAAAATATGCGAATGCGCTGAACGCCTGCCGGTACGGCGTTAGCCGCCGCCCGTCAACCGCCCTGCGGTCACTGGCAGCCGGTCATTCGGCGACCGGCACCGTGTAGTTGAGCGCCATCCGCCCGCCATCCGCGGTCACGATCTCGCCCGAGATGTAGCTCGCCTCGTCGCTGGCGAGGAAAAGGACGACGCGGGCGATTTCGGCCGGCTCGCCGGCCCGGCCGAGCGGCGTGCGTGAGAGGATGGTGCGCCGCGCCGCCTCGTCGGTCATCACCTGGCGCAGCATGTCGGTCATGATCGAGCCCGGCGCCACCGCGTTGACCCGAATGCCCTTGTCGGCGAGGGCGAGCGCCATGACACGGGTGAGCTGGTTGATACCGCCCTTGCTGACGACGTAGGGCACCTGGGTCGGAATGGCGACGGTGCCGTTGATCGACGACATGTTGACGATCGCACCGGGCGACTTGCGGAGCACCATGGCGCGCGCCGCCGCCTGGCCCATCAGGAAGGCGCCCTTGAGATTGACCCTGAGCACCCGGTCGAACGCGGCCTCGTCGAGCTCGAGAAAGTCCGCCGCCTCGAGCACCGCCGCGTTGTTGACGAGCACGTCGAGCCGGCCGGCCCATTCGAGCGTGGCATCGACGAGCGAGCCGCACAGCACGGCATCGCCCACGTCACAGGCCACGAACTGCGCCGTGCCGCCGGCGGCGGTGATCGCGGCCACGACCCCGTTGCCGGCCTCGGCGTCGATGTCGGCGACCACGACGGCTGCCCCCTCGGCCGCGAAGGCCTCGGCCGAGGCCCGGCCAATGCCACGGCCGGCGCCGGTGACGATCACGGTTCTGCCGGAAAAACGCACTTCGTCAGATTCCTTTCTGCGATCGAGGTTTGGTTCAGGCGAGCTCTTTGAGAAGCTCCTGGAGTGTCTCGTCCACACGCAGAGCCTGGCGCCTAGCCAGACCCAACAACTCCATCATTTGGGATAATGCAGGAACTCTCTTGATTGGTGTTTCATCGATCAGAATCCCGGCATCATTGTAAAGTCGCAGCCTGTATCCAGCATTGTCGAAAACGATTCCGACGGATGAGCTGGGAAAGCTGGCAGTATATTCGCCGGGCCGGACGGATTCGCGCCAACTGATCTCGCCGGCCTTGGTCTTCGCGAGAAGCCGTTCGACAAGCGACCTGGTCAACTCGGTCATCCTGGCTTCACCTCCTGTGTCCGCTTCTCCAGATCGTGCAGCAGGACGGTCAGCTCGTCAAAAGCGAGCGAGATGGCACGATTGAGGTGCGCGATATCGACACGTCTCTCTCCATCCTGCGCCGATAGATCGATCTCGTATTCCATGCCCCGAAACAACAAGACCGCCCGTGGAATGATAGCCCGCTCCTCGGGCGTTAGCGACGGGTTCCGCGAACGTATCGCCATCAGGTCACCCGCCAATGCGCTGTAGCGCTCCGGCATATGGTCGATGCGCCCGGAGCGATGCAGGACCTTGAGCGCATCCATGCGAGAGATGACACCAGCCAGGCTGGTCGTGGAGTGAAAGGTCAGGATCTCCTCACGTGCCTGCCGTGCCGCTTCGGCGGCCGCTTCAGCCGCAGATTTCGAGCGCCACGCCGCCCAGATGGTCAGCGCCAGACCAATCAGGCCGAGCAGGCTCGCCATGTCGGCGAGACGATACGTGTCGATCAGCGCGATAAGATCAGCCATTGCGCGTGTTTAGTCTCAAGCCGCAAACCCCGCGCGAATGACCGCCCCCTGCTCGTCGAGCGCCGGCACCGACCCCACGGCCACCGCCTACTCCATGCTCACCACAAGGAGGCCCTCGAGATCCCTGGTCATCGCCCACTCCTTGCCCGGAGGCCGCCTTGGAGCCACAACAGGCTCAATCGCGCAAGCGAGGCGGAGGGAAGCGGGGATGCGCCACTACGACTGCCTGATCGACGGCCTGGAGCAGCCGGCCGCCGATGGCCGCATGCTCGAGATGCTGTGCCCGTCGGACGGCAAGACCATCGCCACCGTGGCGCGCGGCGGGCCGACGGAGGTCGACGCCGCCGTCGCGGCCGCCCGGCGGGCGCTCGACGACGGCGCTTACGGCCGGCTCGCCGCGGTCGAGCGCGGGCGCATCCTGAGCCGCATGGCGGCGGCGGTGACCGCCCGCCACGCCGAGCTCGCCGCGCTCGAGGCCAGGGATTGCGGCAAGCCGCTGGCCCAGGCGCGGACCGACATCACCTGCCTCGCCCGCTATCTCGAATTCTACGGCGGCGCCGCCGACAAGGTGCACGGGCTGCAGATCCCCTTCCTCGAGGGCTGGCTGGTCACCGGCCTGCGCGAGCCGCACGGCGTCACCGCGCACATCATCCCCTGGAACTATCCGGCGCAGATCTTCGGCCGGTCTGTGGGTGCGGCGCTCGCCATGGGCAATGCCGCTGTCCTGAAGCCGGCCGAGGATGCAGGGCTCACCTGCCTCGAGGTGGCGCGCCTCGCGCTCGAATGCGGCCTGCCGCCGGGTGCCCTCAACGTCGTCACCGGCCTCGGCGAAGAGGCGGGGGCGGCGCTGAGCCGGCACGGCGATATCGACTTCATCTCGTTCACCGGCAGCCCCGAGGTCGGCACGGCGATCCAGGCCGCGGCCGCCCGGCGCACCATCGGCTGCACGCTCGAGCTCGGCGGCAAGTCGGCGCAGCTCGTCTTCGCCGACGCCGATCTCGAGAAGGCCCTGCCGACCATCGTCAACGCCATCATCCAGAATGCCGGCCAGACCTGCTCGGCCGGCAGCCGCGTGCTGATCGAGCGCGCCATTTTCGAGGCGGCGGCCGAGCGGCTCGCCGACCGGTTCCGCGCCCTTCGTGTCGGCCGCCACGACATGGACCTCGACCTCGGCCCCCTGATCAACCGCCAGCAGCAGGAACGCGTGCAACGCTTCCTCGAACGGGCGCAAGACCTGCCGCTGCTGGCCGAGGGCCGGCTCGCGCCGGACCTGCCGCCGGAGGGGTTCTATGCGGCACCCAGGCTCTACGGGCCGGTGCCGGCGGACCATGTGCTGGCCCAGGAGGAGGTTTTCGGCCCGATCCTGGTGGCGATGCCCTTCGCCGACGAGCAGGAGGCCGTCCGCCTCGCCAACGACACGGCCTTCGGTCTCGTCGCGGGCCTCTGGACCAGCGACGGCGGCCGGCAGATGCGCGTCGCGCGACGGCTGAAGGCCGGACAGGTCTTCGTCAACGGCTACGGTGCCGGCGGCGGCATCGAGCTGCCCTTCGGCGGCGTCAAGCGCTCCGGCCACGGCCGCGAGAAGGGCTTCGAGGCGCTCTACGAGTTCAGCCAGCTCAAGACGATCGCGTTCAATCACGGGTGAGCAGTAGTGTACCGTGCTCACGTTGCCACGTCGCGGCCGCAACGCTAGGAGTCCGACAGTCTGTCGCCCGTCACACGAGGTGCACGTCCATGGACACGCCTGTCGACCGACATCTCCTCGAGGCGTACAGCCGCGGCGAGTTGACCCGCAACGAGATCCAGGATCGGATCGGCAGGCCGCTGAGCTTCGGCCAGCTGCTTCTTCATCTGCATCAGGAGGATCTTCCGCTGCCGCGGATCCGGACCGACCCCCGTTCGGAAGGCGTGCAGCTCATCAAGCGACTGGTCGAGCGGGAGCTCGCGCGTGCCGGATGAGCTATCGGCGCGGCTGATCGTCATGGACACCGCACCGCTGATCACGCTGGCGGTCGCCGACAGCCTGGATTTCCTTCTCTACCCCGGCGTTCCCGTGGCGATCCCGGATGCGGTGCTCTACGAGGCGACGCGCGACGCCGAAGCGCTCGGCGCCGTGGCGATCCTCGATTGGGCCCAGTGCAACGCGGAGCAGGTCCGGACCTTGAGCACGGAGACTTTCTTCAATTATCTGCGTCGTCTCGATGCGGAGCCCGGCTGGCGGGAGCGGGATCTCGGCGAGCGCGCGGCCATCGAGGCGATTCATGATGCCATTCATCTCGCTGCCGGCGAGCGGGCCGTACTGATCACCGAGGACGACCGGGCGCTGCGGCGGGTGCTCGTGCTCGAGGCAGAGCTCACAACGCGCATGATCCCGATCACGACGCGGGATTTTCTCGACGGCCTGGAGGCGGCGCGGCGCATCCAGTCCGCCGAGGAGGTCTACCGCCGGGCCGAGGACGCGGGACGGGCGGCGAGTCGCCGGGCAGCGCTGAAGGACCAGCACGACCGCGCGCGCCAAGCCGTCGAGACGTTGATAGCACGCGGTCGGGCCTCGACATCAAGAACGTGAATCATCGACCGGCAACAGAGAGGAAGCAGGCCATGCGGCTCAAGGGAAAGCGGGCGCTCGTCACGGGTGCCGGATCGGGGTTCGGGCGGGCGATCGCCGAGACCTATGTGCGCGAGGGGGCGAAGGTCGCCGTCCTCGACATCAATGGCGACGCCGCCGAGCGGGTGGCCTCGCAGATCGGCGACCACGCGCTTCCAATCGCCTGCGACGTGACCAGCGGCGACGCGGTGAAGGCGGCGGTCGAGCGCACGATCAAGGCATTGGGCGGGCTCGAGATCGTCGTCAACAACGCCGGCGTGAGCCACCGGAACCGGCCCATGCTCGAGGTCGACGAGGCCGAGTTCGACCGGGTCTTCGCCGTCAACGTCAAGGGCATCTTCCACATGGCGCATGCCGTGGTGCCGCATTTCCGCGCCAGCGGCGGCGGCGTGATCATCAATGTCGGCTCGACCGCCGGGCTCCGGCCGCGGCCGGGGCTCACCTGGTACAACGCCTCCAAGGGCGCCGCCAACATGCTGAGCAAGTCGATGGCGGTGGAGCTCGCCCCGGATCGCATCCGCGTCTGCGCCCTCGCCCCGGTGATGGGCGAGACCGCGCTGCTCGAGACTTTCATGGGCATGCCCGACACGCCGGAGAACCGGGCGAAGTTCGTCGCCACCATCCCGCTCGGCCGGATGAGCCAGCCCCGGGACATCGCCAACGCGGCGCTCTGGCTCGCCTCCGACGAGGCGGGCTTCATCACCGGCGTGGTGCTCGAGGTCGACGGCGGCCGCTGCGTCTGACGGCAGCCCGCATGATGCCCGATCCGCTGGACGCCCACTACGCCCGAACCGATGACTTGGCCTCGGTCGTCCGCCGGCGGCTGATCGAGGCGGGCAAGACGCCCGGAAAGCTGACCACCGCCGATCTGGCGCCGGTCGACGAGTTCCACGTCCGCGGCCGCGAGGCGACGCTGGAGCTCGCCCGCCTCATGAACCTCACGCCGCGGAGCCACGTGCTCGACCTCGGAAGCGGCCTCGGCGGCCCGGCCCGGACCGTTGCCGAGACCTATGGCTGCCGGGTTGCCGGGGTCGACCTCACGCCGGCCTTCTGCGACGCCGCAACCGTGTTCAGCAAGTGGGTCGGCCTCGCCGATCGGGTGCGCTTCGAGGTCGGCGACGCCACCGACCTCGCCTTCGCCGATGCCACCTTCGATGCCGTCATGACCCTGCATGCGGCGATGAACATCGAGGCCAAGGATCGGCTCTACGCCGAGGCGGCGCGCGTGCTTCGGCCGGGCGGCATGCTCGGCATCTACGACGTGCTGCAGGGCGAGGGCGGCGAGCCGGCCTGGCCCGTGCCCTGGGCCACGGAGCGCGCCCAGAGCCACCTCGCCACACCCGAAGCGATGGTGACGCTCCTCGAAGGCGCCGGCTTCCGGATCGTCGAATGCGAGGATTCGACCGAGCGGGGCGAGGCTTTCTTTCGGACGATGAACGAGCGGCTGGCCCGATCGGGTCCGCCGCCGGTCGGCTTCCACATCATTCTCGGCGACGCTTTCAGGGTCATGGCGGCCAATCTCGGCCGCAACCTCGCCGAACGGCGGGTGCGCGTCGTCCGCTATCTCTGCCGTATCTGATGCCGGCCCAGCAACCTGCCATCCAACGAGGAAGGGGAGAGGAATGAGCGACTACACCAACCGGTTCAGCGTGGCCGGCAAGCGGGCGCTGGTGACCGGCGGCACCAAGGGCATCGGGCTGGAGATCTGCCGGGTGCTCGCCTCCGCCGGAGCGGATATCGCCGCCGTCGGACGCGATGCTGCCGGGCTCGAGGAGGTCCAGCGTGCGGTCGAGTCGCTCGGCCGGCGCTGCGTGCCGATCCGGGCCGACCTCGCCTCGGCGGCGGAGACCGAACGCGCGGCGGCCGAAGCGCTCGCCGCCTTCGAAACCGTCGACATCCTGGTCAACAATGCCGGCATCGCCATCGTCGGCCCGGCGCTCTCCACCTCGGTCGAGGACTGGGACCTCGTCATGGCGGTCAATCTCAGAGCCCCCTTCATCCTGGCCAAGGCCCTGGCACCCCGGATGATCGAGCAGGGCTCGGGCAAGATCATCAACATCAGCAGCCAGACCGGCGTGGTCGGGCTCGACGACCATTCGGCCTACTCGGCCTCGAAGGGCGGGCTCAACTCGCTCACCATGACGCTGACCTCGGAATGGGCGAAGCACAACATCCAGGTCAACGCCGTCTGCCCGACCGTCATCCTGACGCCCATGGGCGAGCAGGTCTGGGGCGATCCCGCCAAGGGCGATCCCATGAAGGCGAAGATCCCGGCCGCCCGCTTCGGCAAGCCGATCGAGGTCGCCGACCTCGTCCTCTTCCTCGCGAGCCCGGCCTCGGACCTGATCAACGGCCAGGCGATCCTGATCGACGGCGGCTTCACCGCGATCTGAGCGAACGGCTACTCGAGCGGGGTCGAGGGCGAGAGGAGGTCCTCGTCGGCGGCGGCACGCCGCTCCGCCTCGACCTTCTGGTCGATCACATCGGTCCGGGCCGGATCGATGGCGGCATCCGCCGGCCTCCCGGTCGGCGCCGGACGTGGCGTCGCCGAGGGCGCGGTGGCCGGCAGCGCGGCGGCGCCGGTCTCCAGCCGCAGGCGGTAGAGGGGCTCCGGCAGGGTGAAGCCGCCCCCCTCGAGCGCGTTCTTGGCCACGCGAATGGCCTCGCCACGGGCCATGGAGAAGTCGGTGCGACGCTGATCGATCCAGCCGGTGAAGCGCAGCGCCACGGTCGATTCCCCGACCTCCTCGATCCAGGCGGCCGCCACCGGATCGTCCAGCACGAAGGGCAGCTTGCGCATGGCCAGGAGGCCGGTCTCGATCGCCACGGCCAGATCCTCGGCCGGGTCGACCCCGAGATCGAAGCTGAACCGCCGTTCCGGGTTGCGGGTGTAGTTGACGATCTTGCTCTTGAAGACGGCCGCGTTCGGCAGGCGGATGTGGTTGCCGTCGAGCGAGAGCAGCACGGTGGCACGCGAGGTCAGGCGAATGACATGGCCGACCTCGCCCTCGAGCTCGACGAGATCGTTGGGTGCAAAGGGCTGGCGGATGCTGAACATCAGGCTGGCGACGAAGTTCTCGATAGTGTCGCGCACGCCGAAGCCGATGGCGAGGCCGATGATGCCGGCCGCCCCGAGCAGCGTGCCGAGGAGCGAGGTGGCGCCCATGATCTCGAGGGCGGCGACCACGCCGGCGAAGACGAAGACGATCCGCACGATCTGGCGGTAGATCTCCGCGATGAAGGCATTGGGCGCCACGCGTCCGTAGAGCCGCTGCGGCCAGGTGGCGAGGACGCCGAGGCCGATGAAGAGGGCGAGCACGAGAAGCGCCACGAGCAGGAGCGGCAGGGCACCGAGAAGGCCGCGCAGGCGCGTCTCGAGACGGGTGACGACGGGGTTCAAACGCTCGGCCACGTCGGTCGTGGCCTCGACCCGGTTGGTGACCGTGACCACCCCGTCGATCCGACCGACCAGCCGGTCGAGCATCGTCACGTCGCTCGCCTCCGGAACCGCGCCTTCGAGCGTCACGACACCCGAGGAGACCCTGACGCGCACATGGCCGAAGCCGTCCATGGCGCCGAGTATGCCCTCGATCCGCCGGGCGATGTCGGCGTCGCTGACCGCCTCGCCGCCGACCCGGATCGGCGCCTCCGCCACCGGCGGCTCCGCCGTCTGCTGGGCATGGCCGATTTGGCCCGTGCCCGCGAGCAGGCAGAGGAGCGCGAGGGCAATGAACCGGGGGCCGAGGCCCGCCGGCGATCTTCGTTCAGGGACCGGGGGCTCGCGCATGAAGCTTCGATCTCCGCTGATCTCGACCCGAAGTGCGGCCGGAGGGGCGGCTCGCGCAATCGGTGACGCCTGTTCCGCTTTGCCGCCACCTGGTCCACAAGGACGGCCCGGACCTTGCCAATCCGGCCGATCCCGGCCGGTTCCCTGGAGCGACTTGCCATGGCCGCACGACTGCCCTTCCGGATCGAGGTCTGCGTCGAGAACACCGACGGGCTGATCGCCGCCCAGAACGCTGGCGCCGACCGGGTGGAGCTCTGCGCCTCCCTCGAGGAGGGCGGGCTGACGCCGAGCGTCGGCATGATCGAGGCGGCCCTTCGGGTCGCCACCATTCCGTTCCACGTCATCGTCCGGCCGCGCGGCGGCGACTTCCTCTACTCGCCGATCGAGCTCGAGGCGATGCGCAGCGACGTCCGCCATCTCCGCCAGCTCGGCGTCGCCGGCGTGGTCATCGGCTGCCTGACGGCGAAGGGTGCGATCGACGAGACGCGCATGGCGAAGCTGGTCGAGGACGCCGGCCCGCTCGCCGTCACCTGCCACCGCGCCTTCGACATGACCGCCGACCCGATCGCCGCCATCGAGGCCCTGGTGCGCGTGGGCGTCCACCGCGTCCTGACCAGCGGCCAGCGCGCGACGGCGGAGGAGGGCATCCCGACCCTGCAGCGGATAGTCGCCGCCGCTTCAGGCCGCATCGGCATCATGGCCTGCGGCGAGCTCACGGCCTCGAACATCGCCCGCGTGCGCCAAGCCGTCCAGCCCGACGAGATGCACTTCGCCGCCCCCCGCAAGGAACCGAGTGCCATGACATTCCGCAATCCCGGGATCGGCATGGGCGGCACGGATTTCGAGCGGGAGTACACGAACACGGTGACCGACGAGGCGCTGGTGCGGGCGATGATCAGGGCGGCGAGGGGTTGGTGAGCGGCCAGTAAACCGCGCTTCAGCTCAAGCCTGAGGCTGATAGACCTGCTACCAACTAAGTGCCGAGACTGTCATCCTGTAAAGGAGTCCGGCCACTTGCGCTTGCCGTGCAGCACTCGGGCAATGACAATTCTTGATTTCTCAATTCGATAATAAGCTGAATAGGGCAGACCGGGGATGGGCCATTTGTGCAGACCCCGCAGTTCGGTAAGTTGTCCGATCAACGGGTGCGCCTGCAGCACCATTATCGACTGCTCGATCCGCACGCGAACGTCCCCGGCAGCAATCGGGTTGTCATTGGCGATGTAATCGACGATAGCGCGCAGGTCGGCCACGGCCCGTGGCAGATAGACAAGCTTCAACGCTTCTCGTGCTCGGCGATCAACCTGTCCAGTTCGGCGAAAACCCTATCGTGCTCGATCTCCACGCGGTCAGGATCGTCGAGGTCTGCCACGGCCTGCTCCAACTGCGTACGCAGCCATTCGGCATAGCCCGACTCGGCCCGCGACGGCACGTCTCGCGTCAGGGCCTCGCTGTCATTCTGCGTCTTGCTCATGGCTACAGGATAACAGGTTCCAGGTGCTGTCGCCATCGCTACCCCACTCATGGGCAAGAACCCTCAATGCTGCGGCAGTGGCTTGAGCGGCATCGCCATGCGCCCCGCCGCCGTCACCGCATGCGCCAGCACCTCCCGCGCCACCTCCCGGCCGCCGGGGTCGTAGCTGCCGTCGTACCAGGCGGCGAAGGCGTTGCCCCGGACGGTGTCGCCGGCGCTGTCCAGGCCCTCTCCCGGCACGACGAAGAGGGTGAGGGAGTCGAGGCCGATGACGAAGCGGAGCCAGCCGCGCCAGCCGGGCCAGGGGTGCTCGATCTTCTCGATCAGGTCGGGGCGGATGCGGGTCTCGAGCGCCGCCTTCGCGATGGCGAGGGCACTTGCCCGGTTGATTGGGAAGGCCGGGCCAACGATGGCGTCGGGCGGCAGCTCGGGAGGGGCGGGGTCACCGGTGCAGGCGGCAAGGGGTGCCGCGGCTAGCGCAACGAGCAGGAAGCGGCGCCGCTCAGGCGGCAAGCGACTCCAGCCCCGCCCAGTCGAAGACGATGCCGTGGCCCGGCCGGTCGGGGGCCACCGCCCGGCCCTCCTCGAGGACCAGCGGGTGCTCGATGTAGCGCTCGAGGCCGAAGCCGTGGGCTTCGAGGAACTGGCCGTTGGGGCAGGCGGCCAGCAGATGGACCGTGACGTCGTGGGCGCCGTGGCTGGTGACCGGCAGGTTGAAGGCCTCGGCGAGGTGGGCGATCTTCATGAAGGGCGTGATGCCGCCGCAATTGGTGACGTCGGGCTCGGGGAAGGTGACGCCGCCGGTCGCGATGAGGTGGCGGAAGTCCCAGAGTGTGCGCAGGTTCTCGCCCGTGGCGATGGGCACGCCGCCCTCGCGGACGACGCGGGCGTGGCCGGCCAAGTCGTCGGGCTGGAGCGGCTCCTCGAGCCAGGTGAGATCGTAGGCGCGGAAGGCGCGGGCGGCGCGGATCGCCTGGTCGGCGGACCACTTCATGTTGGCGTCGACCATGAGCGGAAAGCCGTCGCCCAGATGCTCGCGCATGGCCGCCACTCGCGCCACGTCCTCCGAGAGCTTCGGCCGGCCGACCTTCATCTTGATGGCGCGAAAGCCGCGGGCGAGATTGCCGTCCGTCTGCTTCAGGAGCGCCTCGAGCGGCAGCTCGAGATCGATGCCGCCGGCATAGCAGGTGACGCGCGGGTCATGCCCGCCGAGCAGCTTCCACAAGGGCAGGCCGGCGCGTCGGGCCTTCAGGTCCCAGAGTGCCATGTCGAAGGCGGAAAGGGCGAGGACGGTGGGCCCGCCCCGGCCGCCGTAATGCAGCGCCCACCAGAGCTTCTGCCAGAGCGCCTCGATGCGATCGGCATCCTCGCCCATGGCGAGCTCGACGATCTCGCGCACCAGCGTCGCCATGACCGCACCGCCATTGCGGCCGACCGTGTAGGTGTAGCCGACGCCCTCCGCCCCCTCCGCGTCGGTCAGGCGAAGGGTGACCAGCTCGAAGGCGCTCATCTCGCCGTGGGTGCTGTCGGTGAGCACGACCGGCAAGGGGATGCGGTAGTGCCCGGGCGTGACGGCGACGATCTCAGGCATCAGCCGGCCGCCGCTTCCGCCGTCTCGGCCTCGATCGCCTGGGCGTCGTGGGCGGCGAGGGCGGCGACGTTGAGGATGTCGGAGACGCTGGCGTTCATCGGCACGATCTGCACGGGCTTCTCGAGCCCGATCAAGAGCGGGCCGATCACCGTGCCGCCGCCGAGCTGCTGCAGGAGCTTGGCCGAGATGTGCGCGGTGTGCAGGGCCGGCATGATCAGCACGTTGGCCGGGCCGCTCAGGCGGCAGAAGGGGTAGAGCGCCATGAGCTCCGGGTCCAGGGCGACGTCGGCCGTCATCTCCCCATCGTACTCGAAGTCGACCTGCCGCGCGTCGAGGGCGCGGACCGAATCGCGCACCCTGGCCGCCTTGCTGATCCGGGGATTGCCGAAGGTGGCGAAGGAGAGGAAGGCGACCCGGGGCGTGAAGCCCATCTTCTTCGCCACCTCGGCCGTCTGGATGGCGATGTCGGCGCAGATCTCGGCATCCGGCAGCTCGTGCACCGTGGTGTCGGCGATGAACACGGTCCGGCCGCGGGCGATGATGATCGACAGCCCGAACATCCGCTTTCTCGGCAGGGGATTGATGACGAGGCGGATATCCTTGATCACCGTGTTGTAGCGGCGGGTGAGACCGGTCACCATGGCGTCGGCGTGGCCGCAGGCGACGAGGCAGGCGCCGAAGACGTTGCGGTCCTGGTTGACCAGCCGCTGGCAATCGCGGAACAGGAGCCCGTTGCGCTGGTTGCGCTCGTAGAGGAACTCCGCATAGAGCCGGTTGTGCGGGCTCAGCCGCGCATTGTGGATCTCGACATCGTCGAGGCTGGCTTGGCCCATGCTCTTGGCAGTCTCCCGGATGCGCTCCTCGCGGCCGACCAGGATCGCCTGGCCGAGCCCGCTGTTGCGCCAGGCGAGGGCGGCGCTGATCGCCTTCTGCTCCTCGCCCTCGGCGAAGACCATGCGCTTGGGATGCGCCCGCACCCGGTCGATGATGAGCTGCATGCGGCTCGCCGTCGGATCGAGGCGCGAGCGCAGCTCCTGCCGGTAGCGATCGAAATCGACGATCGGCTTCATGGCCACACCGCTCTCCACCGCCGCCTTGGCGACCGCCGCCGGCACGTGGGTGATCAGCCGCGGATCGAACGGTGTCGGAATCATGTAGTCCGGGCCGTAGCGCAGCCGCCGGCCGCGATAGGCGGCGGTCACCTCCTCCGGCACCTCCTCGCGGGCGAGCTGGGCGATGGCGTAGGCCGCGGCGATCTTCATGGCGTCATTGATGGTCGACGCCCGGACATCGAGAGCGCCCCTGAAGATGTAGGGAAAGCCCAGGACGTTGTTGACCTGGTTCGGATAATCGCTCCGGCCGGTCGCGATGATGACGTCGGAGCGGATCGCCTTCGCGTCCTCGGGCGTGATCTCGGGATCGGGGTTGGCCATGGCGAAGATGATCGGGTTCGGCGCCATCGAGGCGATCATCTCGTTGGTGAAGGCGCCTTTGGCCGAGAGGCCCATGACGACGTCCGCCCCCTCCATCGCCTCGGCCAGCGTGCGGAGCTCGGTCGGCACCGCATGCGCCGACTTCCACTGGTTCATGCCTTCCGTGCGCCCCTGGTAGATCACGCCCTTGGTGTCGCAGATCACGACGTTCTCGTGCGGCATGCCCATCGCCTTGATGAGCTCGGCGCAGGCGATCCCGGCGGAGCCGGCGCCATTCACCACCATGCGGGCGGTGGCGATCGAGCGGCCGGTCAGCTCGAGCGCGTTGATCAGCCCGGCGGCGGCGATGATCGCCGTGCCGTGCTGGTCGTCGTGAAAGACCGGGATGTCCATGAGCTCGCGCAGGCGCTGCTCGATGACGAAGCACTCCGGCGCCTTCAGATCCTCGAGATTGATGCCGCCGAAGGAGGGTCCGAGAAGCTTGACGCAGTCGACGAAGGCGTCGACCTCCTCCGTGTCGACCTCGAGGTCGATGCCGTCGATATCGGCGAAGCGCTTGAAGAGGACGGCCTTGCCCTCCATCACCGGCTTGGCGCCCAAGGCACCCAGATTGCCGAGCCCGAGCACCGCCGTGCCATTCGAGATCACGGCCACCAGATTGCCCTTGGCGGTGTATTCGTAGGCCAGCGCCGGATCGGCCTGGATGGCGAGGCAGGGTGCGGCCACCCCCGGGCTGTAGGCGAGGGAGAGGTCGCGCGAGGTGGCGAGCGGCTTCGTTGGCGTGACCTCGACCTTGCCCGGCCGCCCGCGCCGGTGCAGCTCGAGCGCCTCCTCGCTCGTCACCGGCTCGTGCGAATCCACGAAGGTCCGCGGGATCTGGGGCTCGTCGACGTCCATGCGATCGTCGAGCGGATCATCGGCCGGTGTCGCCGTGTAGCGCTGCGGTTGGCTCGTTGCTGTCATGCGATTCGCCCCCTCGGGGTTGCTCGTGCCGCCCCCGCCGGCACGTCACCTCGTGCCAATTAACGCGCTTCCACCGCCTCTCACAAGTGCCGGCGCACCGGGCGAGCTTGCAGGGTGGGCGGGCGGCACCATTTCAATGACGGTTCGGATCGGCTCGGATGACCTTCGATGAACGCAGTGCGCACCGGCATTCTGCTCGCCGCGATGACCGGCCTCTTCCTCGCCGTGGGCTTCGTCCTGGGCGGCGAGGGCGGGCTTCTGCTCGCGCTTCTCCTGGCGCTGGGCATGAATTTCTTCGCCTACTGGAACTCGGCCAGCATGGTGCTGCGAATGCACAATGCCCGGGGGGTCACGCGCGCCTCGGCGCCCGACTATTACCGGCTGGTCGAGGATCTGGCACGGCGGGCGGGGCTGCCCATGCCGCAGGTCTACGTCATCGAGACCGACCAGCCCAACGCCTTCGCCACCGGCCGCAGCCCCGACCACGCGGCGGTGGCGGCGACCACGGGCCTCCTGCGCAGCCTGAGCCGGGAGGAGCTCGCCGGCGTCCTGGCGCACGAGCTCGCGCACATCAAGAACCGCGACACGCTGACCATGACGGTGGCCGCGACCATCGCCGGCGCCATCGGCTTTCTCGCCAATTTCGCCTTCCTCTTCGGCGGCCGGGGCGAGAACCGGCCCAACCCGATCGCGATGATCCTGGTCATGCTGCTGGCCCCGCTCGCCGCCGCGCTCGTGCAGATGGCCATCTCGCGCACGCGCGAGTACTCGGCCGACCGCGACGGGGCGATCATCTGCGGCCATCCCCGCTGGCTCGCGAGCGCCCTCACGAAGATCGAGCAGCTCGCCCGGGGCCGGGTCATGCCGACGGCCGAGCGCAACCCCGCGAGCGCCCATCTCTTCATCGTCAACCCCTTGATGAAGGGCGGCATCGACAGCCTCTTCCGCACCCATCCCTCGACCGAGGAGCGGGTGCGACGGCTCCTCGCCATGAGCACGGGCGGGAGCGCCAGCGGCAGCGACGGCGGCGTCTCGGCGCCGGTCGCCCGGCGCATCCGGCGCGGCGGCAGCGTGCCGAGCGCCGGGCACGGCTGACCTTCAGCGCCCGTCCGCGGGGGCGGCGGCGGCCGGCGGTGGCAGGGCGCTGGCCGCGGCCTTGGCGATGCGGTCGCGCTCGGGCGCCGTCAGCCCCTCGCCGTCGGCCACCTGCACCGTGACCCGCCGATCCGCGAAGCGGATCCCCGCCTCGGCGAACGCCCGCTGCACGGCCCTGTAGATCTCGCGGCGCGCCACGAACTGCTTGCCCGGCTTCGCCATGAACTTGCCGCGGATCACGAGGGCGCTGTCGTCCAGGGTGAACACTCCCTGCGACTTGAAGGGCTCGATGAAATCCTGGCCGAGCTCGGGATCGGCCATCAGCTCCTTGCCGATCTGCTTGAAGATGCGGCGCACCTGATCGGGATCGGTGTCGAACGGCACGCGGAACTCCAGCTTCATGATCACCCAGTCGCGACTGTAGTTGGTGAGCTGGCGGATCTCGCCGAAGGGCACGGTGTGCAGAGGCCCCCGGTGATGGCGCAGGCGGAAGGACCGCACCGAGATCTTCTCGACCGTGCCCTTGACGCTGCCGACATCGACGTACTCGCCGACCCGAAAGGCGTCGTCGAGCAGGAAGAAGGCGCCAGAGACCACATCGCGCACCAGCGTCTGGGCACCGAAGCCGACGGCGATGCCGACGACCCCCGCACCGGCGAGCAAGGGGCCGATATCGACGCCGAGCGCCGAGAGCGTGATCATCACCGTGATGACGCCGATGGTGATCTGGATGGCGCGCTTGACCAGCGGCAGGAGCGTGGCGAGGCGACTGGCACCGGCGCCACCCATGTCGCCATGCTCGGCGGCGGCCGGCGCCGCCTCGCCCGAGATCCGCCGGTCGATGGCGATGCGGGCGAACTCCCAGCCCAGATAGGCGGCGAACCAGGCGAAGCCGATATCGACGAGCGCGTCGCTGATCCGGTCGCCGACGCCGGCCGTGGCGGCGGCGCGCAGGTCGACCGACCAGACCCGGGCGAGCACCAGAAAGCTGGCGATCCAGAGCAGGAGGCGTGCGGCGCGGATCACCACGGTGGCGACCGTGCCGCCGGCCTCGGCCGCCTCGCCGCCGTAGCGACGACGGTACACGGCACTCCGCTCGAGCACCGCGTCGACATAGGGAACCAGCACCAGCATGGCGATGGTGACGAGGCCGGCCACCGGCGGCAGCATGGCGCCGAGCAGGCTGGAGACGGTGTAGAGGACGAAGACCAGAAAGGCCGTGACCGCGGTCAGCACGGGCGTCAGCCCGGCCATCACCCGGCGCACCGGGCTCGAGACGTCGAAGACGTGGATCGCCGCCGCAAGCGCCCGCCGGCTTCTGAGCGCCGCGTAGATCACCGCGGCGACGAGAGCGGCACCGGTCGCGTTCAGGAGCAGGTCGTGCTCGGCACCCGGCGCACCGAGGAGCGCAAGGAGCGCGCAGCCGACGAAACCGAACGTGCCGATCGCCGCGATCACCTTCATCCAGCGATGCAGGAAGGCCGCCTCGGCATCGGACATGTCGTTCATCCGGTGCCGTCGGGTGCCCGGATTGAGGAGGAAATGCGAGAACGCGACGATCAGCCGAAAGGCGACCAGCGCCCCGAGAAGGCCGAGCGCCACGGTGCGGGTCGGACCGTGCGAGGGGACGAGGACGAGGAGCGCCACGAACGCCGCGCCGGCGAAGACGGCGAGAGCCACCCAATCGAGCGCCAGCATGCCGAAGAGATGGAGGCTGCGATTGAGCAGATCCTGCGTTGCGGCCTCCGCCCCGATCAGCCCGGCGCGCGTGCCGGCCAGCCGGCGACGGGTCAGGATCTCGGCGAAAAAGGCGAGGAGCAGCGCCAGCGCGAAGCCGGCGGCGACGAGAAGAAGGGCCGGGACAGGACGTCCGTCGCGAAAGCGCTGCCAGGCGGAGGCGAAGGCGTGCGGCACGTCGTCGACGGCCGCGGCCAGCTCGCCCAGGCGTGCCCGCACCAGAGCCGAGCGACTGGTCAAGGAGCCGATCATGCGGGCCGTGTCGACCGGTGCCTCGTCATCGGCCGCGGTCCCCGGCGTCAGCCGCTCGAGCAGCAGTGAGCGCACCTCCTGGTCGCTGAGCCGGGCGACCAGTGCGGCCGCCGCCTGGGGCGAGAGGTCGCCGGCCGGCGCCTCGAGCGCTGCCGCCACGGCGGCGCCGTCGGCCGTCTCTTGCGAGAAGGCCGGTGGGGCGAGCGGCAGAAGCAGCAGGACCTGCAGCAGGCAGGCCCGCAGCAGGCGAATGACGATCCGCCGGGCCGCAACGTTGTCTCTTGCCGCGATGGACGGCATCCTCGGGTTCCCGATCGACCTTCGAGCATGGGGGCATCGGCCCGGGCGGGCAAGATCGGGACGCGGCCGGAAGGCCTGCCGATTGCGCGTTGCCGCGATCCGCGCCTAGGCTGCAACTTTCCTCGAGGCTTCAGCGCCCGTCCGACGGGGAAGGACGGGGAGGAGGTGCCGGATGTGCGAGATCTTTGCAAGCATTCCGCCGGAGGCGTACGAGCCGGTCACCCGCTCGGTGCGGCTGCACGGCCAGGTGACCTCGATCCGGCTCGAGGCGCGGTTCTGGGAGATCATCGACGGCCTGGCGGCGGCCCAGGGCATGAGCACGCCGCGCTTCGTGACGACGCTGCACGACGAGGTTCTGGAGCTGCGCGGCGAGGTCGGCAACTTCACCTCGCTTCTCCGGGTCGTCTGCACCGTGCACCTCGCCGCCGAGACCGGCGCGACCCCGGAGCTCGTAGTAGCCGGATAATACCCCCTCTCCAGCGAGCGCTGTAGACTGGCGCCAGCCGTGCTGGGGAGGAAAAGATGGCCAAGGCCATTCACGTCATGGTGCGCGTGCTCGAGCTCGACCGCTCGATCGCGTTCTACGAGAAGGCGCTCGGGCTCGCGGTCGCCGACCGCTTCGACTTCGAGACCTTCACCCTCGTCTATTTGCGCAACCCCGAGGCCGACTTCGAGGTCGAGCTGACCCTGAACAAGGATCGGACCGAGCCCTACACGCTCGGCGACGGCTACGGCCATGTCGCCTTCTGCGTCGCCGACCTCGAGGCCGAGCACGAGCGCTGCGCCGGCCTCGGCCTCGAGCCCGGCAAGATCGTCGCGTTCGAGCGCGATGGCGCCCTGATGGCCCGCTTCTTCTTCCTCACCGATCCCGACGGCTATCGGATCGAGGTCCTCGAGCGGCACGGGCGCTACCGTTGAGCCGGGCCGGTTTCGTCACCCAGGGAGCAAGCAGCCAATGACCAAGATGATTCTCGACCGCCGGCGGTTTCTCGAGCGAACCGGCCAGGCGGTGCTGGTGGCCGGGACCGCCGGCACCGTCATGTTCACCGACGCGGAGCGGTCCTGGGCCATGACCCTGGACCATCTGGACGCGCGCATGGCCGAGACGCTCCTCGCCATGAGCCGAGCGCTCTACCCGCACGACGCCTTGGGCGACATGTACTACGCCGTCGTGGTCGAGGCGCTGGACGGCGATGCCGGCGACGATCCCGCGATCGCCACCCTGCTCGCCCGAGGCTGCGACCGCCTGGACGCGGCGCTCGGCCTGCCCTTCACCGCACTTTCGCCGGGCAGCCAGACCGAGGTCCTGGAGGCGATGCAGGCCGATCCCTTCTTCCAGAAGGTGCGGGGTGCGGTCGTCCTCCACTTCTACAACAACCCGCTCGTCTGGCGGCATTTCGGCTATGAGGGCCCCTCCTACGAGTATGGCGGCTACGTCTGGCGCGGCTTTCAGGATGCCGGCTGGCTGATCGAGCCTGACCGTGAGGCGAGCCCGCCGGTCGCTTACGGGGAGGGAGTCCAGCCATGACCACCTACGATCTCGACGACGACGGCGTCGTCGTCATCATCGGCTCCGGTGCCGGCGGCGGCACGCTCGCCAACGAGCTGGCGCAGAAGGGCATCGACGTCGTGCTGCTCGAGGCGGGCGCGGAGCAGAGCATCGAGAGCTTCGTCAACGACGAATGGGCGAGCTTCGGCCAGCTCGCCTGGCTCGATCCCAGAACCACCTCCGGCTCCTGGCGGGTGGCCCGCGACTTCCCCAACCTGCCCGCCTGGACCTGCAAGACCGTCGGCGGCACGACCACCCATTGGGCCGGCGCCTCGCTGCGTCTGCAGGAGCACGAGCTCGAGGCGCGGAGCCGCTACGGCGACATTGCCGGTGCCGCCCTGCTCGACTGGCCGATCCGGCTCGCCGACCTCGAGCCCTACTACGCCAGGGCCGAGGACAAGATGGGCGTCACCCGCACCAACGGCATTCCGGGCCTGCCGGGCAACAACAACTTCAAGGTGATGTGGAACGGCGCCACGCGCATCGGCTACCGGAAGGTGCACACCGGCCGGATGGCCATCAACAGCGCACCGCGCGGCGGCCGCAATGCCTGCCAGCAGCTCGGCTTCTGCTTTCAGGGCTGCAAGATGGGTGCGAAGTGGTCGACGCTCTACACGGAGATCCCGGCCGCCGTCGAGACCGGCCATTGCGAGCTCAGGAGCCAGGCGCACGTCCTCAGGATCGAGCACGATGCGGGCGGCAAGGTCAGCGGGGTCGTCTATGTCGACGCCGACGGCAACCAGCAGCACCAGGCGGCACGGGTGGTCTGCGTCGCCGGCAACTCGATCGAGAGCCCGAGGCTGCTCCTGAACTCCGCCTCGGCGAAATACCCGGACGGGCTCGCCAACAGCTCGGGCGAGGTCGGTCGCAACTACATGCGGCACACCACGGGCTCGGTCTACGGCGTCTTCGACCAGCCGGTCCACATGTATCGCGGCACCACCATGGCCGGCATCGTCCAGGACGAGGTCGAGCACCGGCCGGAGCGCGGCTTCGCCGGCGGCTACGAGCTCGAGACCATCTCGCTCGGCGTGCCCTTCATGGCGGCCTTCCTCGATCCCGGCGCCTGGGGCCGCTCCTTCACCCGAAGGATGGACCGCTACACGAACATGGCCGGCATGTGGATCGTCGGCGAGGACATGCCGCAATCGACCAATGCCGTGACCCTCGATCCCACCCTCGAGGACCAGCACGGCATGCCGGTGGCGAAGGTGCATTACGACGACCACGTCAACGACGTGGCCATGCGCGAGCACGCCTTCCGCCAGGGGCGGGCGATCTACGAGGCGGTCGGCGCCGCCGAGGTCATCGAGGTGCCGCCCTATCCCTCGACCCACAATCTCGGCACCAACCGGATGAGCGAGAAAGCGCGCGACGGGGTGGTCAACGGCTTCGGCCAGAGCCACGACATCGCGAACCTCTTCGTCTCGGACGGCAGCGTCTTCACCACCAGCGCCGCCGAGAACCCGACCCTGACGATCGTCGCCCTCGCCATCCGTCAGGCCGACCACCTGGCGGAGCAGATGGGGCAGGGCACCCTCTGAGCCCGCTTCGGCACGCATGAGAAAGCCCCCGGCACCCGAGGTGCCGGGGGCTTCCGCCGCCGCGCCGGCCCCGCCTACTCGGCGGCCATGGCGGAGGGATTGAAGGTGACGCCGAGCGCCTTCGCCACACCTTCGCCGTAGGCCGGATCGGCCTTGTAGAAGTGGGCGAGCTGGCGCTGGACGATGTTCTCCGGCACGCCGCCCATGGCAGCCGCGATGTTCTGGCAGAGCCGGCCCTGCTGCTCGGCGCTCATCAGCCGGAAGAGATTGCCCGGCTGCGTGTAGTCGTCATTGCCGGCGCGGTGATCGTGGCGATCGGCATCGCCCGAGATGCGCAAGGGCGGCTCGGCATAGCTCGGCGCCTGCGCCGGACCGCCGAACGAGTTGGGCTCATAATAGGCGTCCGGGTGCTTGGTGCCGTTGTCGAAGAAGCGCATCGGCCCGTCCTTGTGGTAGTGGTGGACGGGGCATTTCGGCCGGTTGACCGGCAGCGCCTCGTAATGCGTGCCGAGCCGGTAGCGATGCGCGTCGGCATAGGAGAAGATACGGCCCTGCAGCATCTTGTCCGGCGAGAAGCCGATGCCGGGAATGATGTTCGAGGGCGCGAACGCGAGCTGCTCGATCTCGGCGAAGTAGTTGTCCGGATTTCGGTTGAGCTCGAGCACACCCACGTCGATCGGCGGATAGTCGGCGTGCGGCCAGACCTTGGTGAGATCGAAGGGGTTGTAGGGCGTCTTCTCCGCGTCGGTCTCGGGCATCACTTGGACCTGCATCTTCCACTTCGGGAAGTCGCCCCGCTCGATGGCGCCGAAGAGATCCTCCTGGGTCGATTCGCGCGTCCGGCCGATGACCTCGGCCGCCTCGGCATTGGTCCAGTGCCGGTGGCCCTGCATCGTCTTGAAATGGAACTTCACCCAGAACCGCTCGTTCTGCGCGTTGATGAAGCTGTAGGTGTGCGAGCCGTAGCCGTTCATGTGCCGGACATCGGTCGGCAGGCCGCGATCGGACATCAGGATGGTCACCTGATGCAGGCTCTCCGAGCTCAGCGACCAGAAATCCCACATCGCCTTGGGCGAGCGCAGGTTGGTGCGCGGGTGGCGCTTCTGCGTGTGGATGAAGTCCGGGAACTTGTAGGGATCACGCACGAAGAAGACCGGCGTGTTGTTGCCGACCAGATCCCAGTTGCCCTCCTCGGTGTAGAACTTGAGGGCGAAGCCGCGCACGTCGCGCTCGGCATCGGCGGCGCCGAGCTCGCCGGCCACGGTCGAGAAGCGGGCGATCATCGGCGTCGCCTTGCCGACCTTGGCGAAGGGCGCGGCACGCGTGTACTTGGTGATGTCGTGGGTGATGGTCAGCGTGCCGTGCGCACCCCAGCCCTTGGCGTGCACCGGGCGCTCCGGAATGCGCTCGCGGTTCTGGTGCGCCAACTTCTCGATCAACTGGTAGTCCTGCAACAGCACTGGGCCGCGAGGCCCCGCGGTGGCGCTGTTCTGGTTGTCGGCGATCGGATTGCCGGCGGTGGTCGTGAGAATCGGACGGTCGCTCATCGGCTCCCCCTCGTTTTCCGTTGTGGCGCTCGCTGATCGGTCGGGCGCCGACCGGACGCGAGGTCTCCCCGGCCGCGGCGGCATGCGCCCCGGCCATGCTGGAACCTCTCTAGCATAGGGTAGGCAATAGAGCCAATCGATAGTATTGATGGTCACGATAGATGAAACCCATGGGACGCGATGAACCTCCGGGACCTGGACTACCTCGTCGCGGTGGCCGACACCGGCCATTTCGGCCTCGCCGCCGATCGCTGCCGGATCAGCCAGCCGACCTTGAGCATGCAGGTGAGAAAGCTCGAGGCCGAGCTCGGCGCCACCCTTTTCGAGCGCAGCCCGCGCGGTGCCCTGACCACGACCATCGGCGCCGAGATCGTCGCCCGCGCCCGCCAGGTGCAGGAGCAGGTGCGGCAGATGCGCGACCTCGCCGCTCGAGGTGCGGAGGCCTTCGTCGGCCTCTTCAGGCTCGGTGTCATCCCGACCGCCGGCCCCTACCTCCTGCCGCGCATCCTGCCGGTGATCCAGAGAACCTATCCCCGCCTCGAGACCCATCTGCGCGAGGCGATGACCGTCCGCCTCCTGGCGCTTCTGAAGGACAACGCGCTCGACGCCGCAATCGTCTCCGAGCCCATCGACGACCCCGGTCTCCAGCGCGCCGAGCTCCTGCGCGAGCGCTTCATGCTGGCCGCGCCGCCGGAGCAGGCGGCGCTGCTCGGGCCCGACAGCGCCACCTCCCTCGCCGGCGCTCCCGTCCTGATGCTCGAGGAGGGCCACTGCCTCAAGGACCAGACGGTGCTCGTCTGCCGCCGCCTCGGCCTGCAGCCCGCGCCCCGGGTGCAGGCGAGCAGCGTCGAGACGCTCCGCCAGATGGTGGCCCTCGGCTACGGCCTCGCCGTCCTGCCCGAGCTCGCCCTGCGCGCGCCCTTCCCCGGCTCCGGCGAGGGCACGGGTGCCGTGGTGGCGAAGCCCTTGTCCGGCGCCGACAGCTCGCGCCGCCTCGTCCTCGTCTGGCGCCGCACCTTCCCGCGCCCGGAGCAGCTCCAGGCGCTGGCCCGCCTCATCCGACAGCAGTTGGCGGCGGACGGCTGAAGAGACGTGCCGCGAGCGAGCGGGGTGCTGCCGACTCCGGCACCGTCGGCAGCTCGTCGGTCCTGGCGAACGGGACGACCGGCAGAAGCTCGTGCCGGCCGCGGAGCGCCACCTCCTGGTGCGGCAGCGCCTCGACGCGAATGCCGGCCCGCTCGAGCAGGACGGTCGAGACGACGAACGGCACGTTCTGCTCCTTGGCCACCCCCTCGAGGCGGCTCGCGACGTTGACGGCGTCGCCGATGGCGGTGAGCGTGGTGCTGCGGCCGTAGCCGAGCTCGCCGACGATGGCGGTGCCGAGATGCAGGCCGATCACCATGCGCAGCGGCTGCGGCAGCTCGCTCCCGAACTCGAGGTTCAACCGATGGAGCGCCTCGCCCATCGACCGCGCCGCCCGAAGCGCCTGGCGGGCGGCGGTCCCGGGATCGGTGTCGAGCCCGAAGAGCGCCATGATGCCGTCGCCGATGAACTTGTCGACATGGCCGCCCGTCCCGTCGATGGCGGCGCCCATGGTCCTGAAGTAGCGGTTGAGCAGATGCACCACGTCGAACGGCAGGCGTCCCTCGCTCAGCCGCGTGAAGCTCCGAAGATCCGCGAACAGGACCGCGACCTCGCGCTCCACGCCCTGCCCCGGGTTCATGGGCCGAAGCGCTTCCCGCGCCGTCGTTTCGGCCGGCATCAGCAGGACCAGCTCGACATCTCCCGCAGGCCGCGTCTGGCAGGCGAGACGGATGTCGGGCGCGGCACCCAGCCGCTGCAGGACCCGCGCCTCGGCCGGCGATGGCGGCGGCAGGGCATCGGCGCCGCTGGTGATCCTGACCCGGCAGGTCGAGCAGCGGCCGCGGCCGCCGCAGACCGAGGCGTGCGGGATGCTGGCGAGCCGGCTGACCTCGAGCAGGCTGGTGCCGCGCGGGGCCCGCACCCGCCGCCCGCCGGCATAGGTGACGGCGAAGCTGTTGCGCCCTTCCCGCCAGAGGGCACGGACGGTCCGCGCCAGGAGGGTGCAGAGCACGAGGGCGAGAAAGACGGCGAGGATCAGCCGCTCGCCCCGATGGACGAAATCGAGGGCGGCGGGATCCTCCGGCCAGCGCTCGGCCCGGGCCAGCGCCTCGAGCCAGGAGGGCTCCGCCGCCGCCCGGGCGCGAAGCTCGCGTCCGGCGCCGATGAAGCCGGTGAGCGACAGGGACGGCAGGAGCACGGCCAGCGCCAGAAGCGGCCCCGCCATTCGCCGGTACCAGCCGCGCTGCCGAAGCCAATAATGCACGCCGACGCAGCCGTGCAGCCAGACGAGAACGAGCAGGATCGACTGCCGCCAGGCGTGATCCGGCCAGAGCGCGAAGAGCTCGAACTCGTAGCCGATCGGAATGCCGAGCGCCTGGAAGACGCCGCGGCTGCCCATGTAGTGAAGCGCCAGAAACAGCGGGATCAGGACGCCCGAGGCGATCTGGAGATACTGCCAGAGCGCCAGCCTCAGGCTGCGGCGCTCGTAGAGCGACCAGAGCGCTGCCAGGATGTGCAGCACGAAGGCAGCGAGGAGAATCGGCCAGACCAGGGGCCGATGCCAGAAGCCGAGCCAGGCACGCGCCGGGTCCATGGCCTCGAATGAGACGAGGCCGAAGGCGTGATTGAGGAGGTGCGTCGTGGCGAAGGCCATGAGGACGAGGCCGGAGCCGAGCCGGATCCTGCGCCAGCCCGGCCGCGCGAGGCGCACGCCCCTCATCCCCTGTCCCGCTCTCGCCGGATGCCGGATCAAACCGCGGGGACCGGGCGCATGCGGTTTTCCTTTGGCTGCGTAAGTGGTAGCCCATCAATGCCGGCCGACACGCGGGGCATCGGTCGCCGGAGGGCCCTGCCCGCCGGGCGCCGACCGCCGGCAAGCAGATAAAGAGCAGATAGATGAACGACGTCGTCGTGGCTGCCCTCTTCTTCATCGGAACGCATATCGGCATCGCCGCCACGCCCTTGCGCGGCGAGCTCATCGAGCGCGTCGGCGAGCGGATCTATCGCCTGCTCTTCTCCCTCGTCTCGGTCGTCGGCCTCGTCTGGCTCATCATCGCCTATCGCTACGCCCCGCCCGTGCCCCTGGCGCATGGCGGCCTCTGGCTCAGAGGCCTGCCGCTTCTGCTCATGCCGATCGCCCTCCTGCTCCTCGTCACCGCCCTCTCGCAGCCCAACCCGACCGCGGTGGGCCAGACCCCCGACCCCGACGCGCCCGAGCCGGCGCGCGGCATGCTCCGGGTGACCCGCCATCCCCTGATGTGGGGCATCGCCCTCTGGGCGCTCAGCCATCTCCTGGCCAATCTCGATCTCGCCTCGATCGTCTTCTTCGGCGCCTTCGCCGTCCTCGCCCTGGGCGGGGCCGTCTCCCTGGACCAGCGGCGATCGCGCGAGATGGCGCCGGGGTGGGGCGTTTTCGTGCAGCGCACGTCCTTCGTGCCGTTCGCCGCCATCCTCGAGGGACGACAGCGCTTCGTCTGGGCCGAGATCGGCTGGGTCCGCCTCGGCGCCGCCCTCCTGCTCTACGTCCTCCTCATCGCCCTGCATCCCTGGCTCTTCGGCGTGCCGGCCATTGGCTGACGGAGCCCGCGTTCACCCGGCGAAGTGCAGGAAGGTGAAGACGAGGGCGAGAAGGATGCCGCCTGCGATCAGCGCCATGGCGAGGCGCTCCATGGACCGGCGGTGACGGGCCGGAAGGTGGAAGCGGGCGAGCCAGGCGAGGATCGCCAGAAGGGCGACGAGGCCGAAGAGCTGGTCCGGGCTCAATCCGTGCCGAAGCCTTCGGGCAGGAGCTCCTCCACCCTCACCCAGCGCCGCTCGCCGGCCGAGCGCAGAATGGCGTCGACCGTCGCCTGGATCATCGCCGCCTCGCGGAAGTCCGGCCGGAACGCCGGCCCCCCCGCCATGGCTTCCGCGATCGCCTTGACCTCGATCGCCTTGATCTCGTTGAAGCCGAGCTGATGGCCGGGCGCCGGGCAGAAGGAAGCGTAGTCGGGATGGGCCGGCCCCGCCGGAATCTCGACATAGCCCTCGCGGCCGGCGCTGCCGCCCCGGATGTAGAGCCGCAGCTCGTTCATCCGCTCCATGTTGAGCAGGATCGAGCCCTTCGAGCCGGTGAGCTCGAAAGCCAGGTACATCTTGCGGCCGGTGGCGATCCAGGAGGCCTCGAGCGTGCCGTTGGCGCCATTGGCGAAGCGGACGAGGGCGCGCGCCTCGTCGTCGACCTCGACCCGCCGCCGCTCGCCCGAGGCGGTTTCCCGCTCGGCCACCTTGATCGAGAGATCGGCGGTGAGCTCGGTGATCGGACCGACGACGAAACGTGCCAGCGAGATGATGTGGCTGCCGAGATCGGCCACCGCACCGGCGCCGCCGCGCGGATCGAGCCGCCACGTCCAAAGCGAGGCGGGATCGGACATGTAGTCCTCGGCATGGATGCCGCGAAAGCTCCAGACCTCGCCGATCTCGCCGCCCTCGACCATGGCGCGGGCCGTCCGGACGAGCGGGTTCTTCACATAGTTGAAGCCGACGAAGGTGGCGACACCCGCCGCCTCGGCGGCCTCGGCCATGCGGCAGGCCGTGGCGGCGTCGGGGGCGAGCGGCTTCTCGCAATAGACGGGCTTGCCCCTGGCGATCGCGGCCATCGCCATGGGCTCGTGCAAGACGTTCGGCGTGGTGATGTCGACGAGATCGACCTCCTTGTCCTCGACGAGCGAGCGCCAGTCGCCGGTCGTCCGCTCGATGCCGAGCGCGGCACCGGCCTTGGCCGCCGTCGCCTCGTCGACATCGGCGAGGACGACCGGCAGAAGCGGCCGCTCGAGCTCGAAGACCGCCTGTGCGGTGCGCATGGCGATGGCGTGGCTGCGACCCATGAAGCCGCTGCCGACGAGACCCACGCGGATGACGGAGCCCTGGCTCATGGCGCGCTTTCGGTGACGATGGCGTGATTGACGATGACCGCCGGATCGAGCCGCCCGTCGAGCACGTCGACGATGTTGGCCGCCGCCTCCGTCGCCATGCGCACCATGGATTCGTCGGTGACCCCGGCACTGTGCGGGCTGAGGAGGGCGCGGGGCGCGGCGAGAAGCGGGTTCCCCGTCCCGGGCGGCTCGTCCTCGAAGACGTCGATGCCGGCGCCGCCCAGGCGTCCCTCGCCGAGGGCGCGGGCCAGCGCCGCCTCGTCGATCAGCCCGCCCCGGGCGGTGTTGATCAAAAGCGCATCCGGCCGCATCAGCGCCAGCTTTTCGGCATCGATGATGTGGCGGGTCGCCGGGGTCAGCGGCAGATGCAGGCTGACCGCATGGGCGTGGGCGAGGGCGGCCTCGAGCCCGGCCGCGCGCACGCAGCCGCTCGCTGCGAGGTCCGCATCGTCGACAAAGGGATCGAGCACCTCGACCTTCATGCCGAAGGCCCGGGCCCTGAGCGCCACCTCGCGGCCGATCCGGCCGAAGCCCAGAAGCAGCAGCGTGCGGCCGGCGAGCTCGAACGCGGCGACGCGGTTGCGGATCGCCCAGTTGCCGCCGCGCACCGCCGCGTCGTGGGGAACCGCCTGCTTCGCCAGCGCCAGCAGCATGAAGAGCGTGTGCTCGGCGACCGAGACCCGGTTGGCGTTGGCGGCGATGGCGAGCGGAATTCGCCGCTCGTTCAGCGCCTCGAGATCCACATTGTCGTAGCCGACGCCATGCCGCGAGACGACCCGGAGACCCGGTGCCGCCTCGATCACGCCGCGATCGATGCGGGAGGTTCGCACCAGGATGGCCGTGGCCTTGCCGACCGCCTCGAGGAGGCCGGCACGATCGGTTTCCGCCAGCGAATGCAGGCGAATGTCGGGGCGCGCGTCGAGCACCGCCAGCCCCTCCGGCCGGATGGTCCCGATGACGAGAACGTCCGACACGGCGTCAGTAGCCGACGACCTTCGCCGAGCCCTTCGAGGGCTTGAGCTCGGGCAGGAGCTCGGCCGCCTTCATCGCCAGCATGCGCGCGTCGGAGAGCAGGGTGGCGTAGTCGAAGCCGATGTCCCACATCCGCTTGATGTAGCCGACCGAGCCGCAATGGATGCCGGCGTATTTCCCGTGGCGCTTGGTCGTCTCGATGATCTTCTGGATGGCGTCGACCACGGGCTGCTCCTCCTGGTCGAACTTGGGCGTGCAGCCGATGGAGTTGGAGAGATCGGCGGGGCCGACATAGATGCCGTCGAGCCCCGGCACCGCGAGGATGTCCTCGAGGGCCTCCATCGCCTCCTTGGTCTCGATCATGGCGAGGGTGAGGACGGTCTCGTTGGCGTGCTTGAAGTAGTCGGGGCCGGCATACATCGTGGCCCGGATCGGCCCGAAGCTGCGGCTGCCGAGGGGCGGATAGCGAACGGCCGAGACGAAAGCCTCGGCTTCGGCCCGGCTGTTGATCATCGGGCAGATGATGCCATAGGCGCCGGCGTCGAGAGACTTCATGATGATGCCGGGCTCGTTCCAGGGGACCCGGACGAGCGGCACGGACGGTGTCGTGGAGATCGCCTGCAGCATGCCGATCGAGGCCTGGTAGTCGACGAGGCCGTGCTGCATGTCGATGGTCAGGCTGGCGAAGCCCTGCTGCGCCATGATCTCGGCGGTGAAGCCATTCGGAATGGCGAGCCAGCCATTGACCGTCTTCTCGCCCGCGTCCCAGAGCTGCCGCAGCCGGTTCTCACGCATCGTCTCCGTCCCCCTCAATTGGCAGGCCGGAGCCTAGGAGACCGCGCCGTGGCTGTCCAGCATGCGCCATGCGGTTGCGTGGCCGTTGATGATCGCGCGGAAGAACGAACGCCGCCCCGGGTGCGGGGCGGCGTCAATCGGATGGTGACGAGCGCCGATTGGCTCGGCTTGGTCGTCAGGCAGCGGGACGTTCTTGATGATTCGGTGCCTGCAGCCCGTCTGGGCAGAGACGGTGGGACCCTGGAGGACCAAATCGGAGAATGAACTCTTTCCTTGTTTCACTCCAACGCGACATCACCACAATATCTGCGATGGGTCAACCGATGGACCACAAATTCTAGTGGATAACTTTCAATCCGCCGCCATCAGGCGGGAAGCCAGCCGGTCGAGCTGGTCGAGGCTCGAATAGCGGATGGTGAGGGTGCCGCCTTTCGCCTTCGGCGCGAGGCGGCAGGCGAGGCCGAGGGAGCTGGCGAGGCGGTTCTCGAAGGCCTCGAGATCGGGATCGCGCGGCACCGCCCCGCGCGCCTGGCGCTGGACGAGCTTGCCGGTCTGCACCACCGCCTCGGTGTCGCGGACGTTGAGGCCCCGCTCGACCACCGCCTGGGCCAGGGCCACGGGATCGTCGGCGGCGAGCAGCGCCCGCGCGTGGCCGGCGCTGAGCCTTCCGTCCTCGAGCATGCGGCGGACCGTTTCCGGCAGCTTCAGGAGGCGAAGCGTGTTGGCGATATGCGGGCGGCTGCGGCCGATCTCCTGCGCGATCTCCTCCTGCGTCCGGCCGAACTCCTCGATCAGGCGCTGGTAGGCGCGGGCCTCCTCGATGGGCGTCAGGTCCTCGCGCTGCAGGTTCTCGACGAGCGCGATCTCGAGCACGTCACGATCGCCGAGATCGCGCACCACCACCGGCAACTCGTGCAGCCCGGCCCGCTGGGCGGCCCGCCAGCGGCGCTCGCCGGCGACGATCTCGTAGCCCGGCGCCGAGCCGGGGCGCGGGCGGACCAGCAAGGGCTGCAGCACGCCGTAGGAGCGGAGGCTGGTGGCCAGCGTCTCGAGCTCGTCCTCGTCGAAATGGCGGCGCGGCTGCAACGGCGAGACGCTCAGGAACTCGATCGGCACGGACTGCGCCAGCGGCCGGAAGTCCGGGGCCGGTGCCTCGTTGCCGAGCAGCGCCGACAGGCCCATGCCGAGGCCGCGCTTCTTGGGATTGTCCTGCTGCATCCGGTTCGGTTCCTTCGTGGCCGGGAGGGATCGGTCAGCCGAAAACGGCGATGGCCTGGTCGCGCCTGAGCATCTCGCCGGCGAGATGGGCGTAGGCCCTGGCACCGCTCGACCTGACATCATAGTAGAGGACGGGCTGCCCGTGGCTGGGTGCCTCGGAGATGCGCACGTTGCGCGGGATCACGGTCTGGTAGACGCGGTCGCCGAGAAAGCCGCGCACGTCGGTCGCGACCTGCTCGGAGAGGTTGTTGCGCCGGTCGAACATGGTGAGCACGATGCCGTGGATCTGCAGCATGGGATTGAGCGACTGGCGGACGCGCTCGATGGTCCGCAGCAGCATCGAGAGCCCCTCGAGGGCGAAGAACTCGCATTGCAGCGGCACCATGACGGCATGGGCGGCGGCCAGCGCGTTGACGGTGAGGATGCCGAGCGAGGGCGGGCAGTCGATCAGGATGTGGTCGTAGGGCTTGATGAAGTTGGCGAAGGCGTCGCGCAGGCGGAAGTTGCGGCGTGCGTCGCCCACGAGCTCGACCTCGGCGGCCGAAAGATCGACGGTCGCCGGGACGATGTCGAGCCCCGGCACCTTGGTCGGCAGGATCGCGTCGGCGAGGCGCGCCTGGCCGAGCACCACCTCGTAGGCGGTGACGCGCCGCGCCTCGCGGTCGATGCCGAAACCGGTGCTGGCATTGCCTTGCGGGTCGAAATCGACGACGAGGATGCGCTTGCCGGCGGCGGCGAGGGCGGTGCCGAGATTGATCGCGGTCGTGGTCTTGCCGACCCCGCCCTTCTGGTTGGCGATGGCGAGGATGCGGCCGCACAGCACCGAGGACCGGCCTGCCGAAGCCGGTCCTGCCGCCGTCGATCCCATCTTGGGAGGCATCTGGCTCAGGGCGCTGATGACGCCACCTCCTCGAGGACGAGAACCCGACCCTCGGGGTCGGCGAGACTCGGATGGAGCTCGACCCGCATTGTCCCCACTTCGCCGAGCGCGGTCAATTCGGCGTCCACGTGCCGGCCCTTGAGCAGCACCAGCCGGCCGCAGGAGCGCAACAGCGGCCGGGCCAGCGGCACGAGCCCGGCGAGCGGCGCCAGGGCGCGGGCCGTCACCGCCTCCACCTGGAGGCTCAGGGTCTCGATCCGCGCCGCATGCACCGTCACGCCGCCGAGCTCCATCCGCCGCGCCGCCTCGCGCAGGAACTGCGCCTTCCTCCGGTCCGCCTCGACCAGATGCACCTCCCTCACACCCATCGCCGCCAGCACGAGCCCGGGCAGGCCGGCGCCGCTGCCGAGATCGGCGAGCGAGACACAGTCGGGCGGCAGGTGGCGGAAGAGCTGGGCGCTGTCGAGAACATGCCGGCGCCAGGGATCGGCGAGGGTCGAGGCACCGACCAGATTGATCGCCCTCTGCCATTGCCGCAACAGCGCGAGATAGAGCGTCAGGCGCTCCAGTGTTTCACGTGAAACAGGCACCAGCCGGGCGAGGCCCGCCGCGTCCAGCGGCGGCTCACGCCGCGCGTCGGGCATGCCGGTAGAGGAGGGTGAGGGCCGCGGGCGTCATGCCCGGAAGGCGGGCGGCGGCACCGAGCGTCGTCGGCCGGACCCGGTCGAGGGCGGCTCTGAGCTCGCCACTGAGCCCGGCGAGCCCGGCATAGTCGATGCCGCTCGGCAGATGCAGCGCCTCCTCGCGGCGAAAATCCGCGACATCCGCCGCCTGCCGCCGCAGATAGGGCGCGTAGCGCATCTCGATCTCGATCTGCTCGGCAATTTCCGCCTCGATCTCGCGGAGCTCGGGCCAGATCCGGCACAAGCGCCCCATGTCCGCCTCGGGCAGCGCCAGGAGTTGCCGGGCGGTGCGGGCGACCCCGTCCTGGTTCACCCGAAGCCCGTGCGCCGCCGCCTCGGAGGGGGTCAGCGCGACGCCATCGAGCAGCGCCTCCGCCCGCGCCAAGCGGTCGAGCTTGTGGCACAGCCGGGCATGCCGGGCCTCGCCCACGAGGCCCAGGGTCCTGCCGCGCTCGGTCAACCGGCGATCGGCATTGTCGGCGCGCAGCATCAACCGGTATTCGGCACGACTCGTGAACATGCGGTAGGGCTCGCCGATGCCCTGGGTGGTGAGGTCGTCGACCAGCACCCCGATATAGGCTTCGGCCCGGTCGAGCACCGCGTCCGGCCGCCGCCCCGAGGCCCGAAGCGCCGCGTTGGCGCCGGCCATGATCCCCTGGGCCGCCGCCTCCTCGTAGCCCGTCGTGCCGTTGATCTGCCCGGCGAGGAAGAGGCCCCGAAGCGCGCGCAGCTCGAGTGTCGGATCGAGCTCGCGCGGATCCACATGGTCGTACTCGATGGCGTAGCCGAACTGTGTCATGACCGCCCGATCGAGGCCGGGAATGGTCCGCAGCAGCGCCTCCTGCACCGCCCGCGGCAGCGAGGTCGAGATGCCGTTGGGATAGACGGTCGGATCCTCCAGGCCCTCCGGCTCGAGGAAGATCTGATGGCTGGCGCGCTCGGCGAACCGCACCACCTTGTCCTCGATCGACGGGCAGTAGCGCACGCCGGTCGCGGCGATCTGCCCGGAGAAGATCGGCGCCTCGTGCAGGTGGCGACGGATCAGCGCGTGGGTCGCCTCGGTCGTGCGGGTGACGTGGCAGGCGATCTGCGGATTGCTGATGCGCTCGGTCATGAAGGAGAAGGGCCGGGGCGGATCGTCGCCCGGTTGCGCCGTGAGCATCTCACGGTCGATCGTGCGCCCGTCGAGCCTGGGCGGCGTGCCGGTCTTCAGCCGGCCGAGCCGGATGCCCGCCCGTTCGAGATTTCGCGCCAGCGCCACCGCCGGCCGATCGCCCACCCGCCCGGCGGGCCAGCGCTCGGCACCGAGATGGATCTCGCCGCGCAGGAAGGTGCCCGTCGTGAGCACGACGGCACCGGCCCGGATCTCCCGCCCATCGGCCGTGAACACCCCGGTGACGCGAGCGCCACCGCAGCGCAGGCCCGAAACCTCGCCCGCCGCCACCATCAGCCCCGCCTGCGCCGCCAGCAGCCGCTGGACGGCCGCGGCGTAGAGCTTCCGGTCGGCCTGGGCGCGCGGGCCCTGCACCGCCGGACCCTTGCGCCGATTGAGCGTGCGGAACTGGATGCCGCCCTCGTCGATGGCGCGGCCCATCAGCCCGTCGAGAGCGTCGATCTCGCGCACCAGATGACCGCGACCGAGACCGCCGATCGCCGGGTTGCAGGACATGGCGCCGATGCTCTCCGGCTTCTGGGTGAGCAGGAGGGTGCGCGCACCCATGCGGGCACTCGCCGCCGCCGCCTCGGCCCCGGCATGGCCGCCGCCGATGACGATGACGTCGGGGTTGTCCATGGCCGGGTATGTGCGCCCGACGACGGGCAGCGTCAAGCGCGGCCTCGGCGGCGTTCCGCCGGCTGGACGAACCCGCCGGCGGCGTGCTTCCTTGCCGGCCATGGACGGGATCGGCGGCATCATTCTCGGCTTCGGCGTGCTTCTGGCGCTGATCGCCCCCCTGCCGCCCTTGGCGGAGCGCCTGCGCCTGCCCTACACGGTGCTGCTCGCCGTGCTCGGCTGCGGCCTCGGGCTCCTCACCGGCTTCTCCGGCCGCCTCGAGATGCTCCTCGTCGATTCGGACGTGCTCGACCTGATCGGCGCCCTTGGCGAGCTCGAGGTGTCGTCCGCCGTCTTCCTCTGGGTGTTCCTGCCGCTGATCCTCTTTCACAGCGCCCTCGAGCTCGACAGTCGCGCCCTGATCGAGGATATCGGCCCGATCCTCCTCTTGGCGGTGGTGGCGGTGGTGGCCACCACGCTGATCGCCGGGCTCGCCCTCTGGAGCGTCTCCGCCTTCACCCTGGCGGGGTGCCTTCTGGTCGGCGCCATCATCGCCACCACCGACCCGATCGCCGTCATCAATGTCTTCAAGGAGGTCGGCGCGCCGCGGCGGCTGGTGAACCTCGTGGAGGGCGAGAGCCTTCTCAACGACGCCGCCGCCATCGCCCTCACCACCAGCCTGCTCGCCCTGGTGATCGGCCTCCAGGCCCCCTCCTTCCCGTCCATCGCCGGCGGCTTCGTCCTCGCCATGGCCGGCGGCGCCGCCTTCGGCATCGTCGTCGGGCGGCTGGCCGGCCTCCTTTTGACCCGGCTCGACGAGGCCGGCCCTGCCGAGATCACCTTGAGCGTCGCCGTCGCCTACCTCACCTATGCGGTGGCCGAGCTGCAATTCGGCCTCTCCGGCGTGGTCGCGGTCATCGCCGCCGGCATCGTCTTCGGGGCGCAGGGGCGGGCGGGCCTGTCCCGCGCCGACTGGCGCTCGATGATCGCCATCTGGACCCAGCTCAGCTTCTGGGCCAGCTCCCTGATCTTCGTCATGGCGGCCATGCTGGCACCGCGCACGCTGGCCTCGGCCGGCCTCTTCGACGCCCTCCTGCTGCTCACCCTGGTGCTGGCGGCACTCGGCTCGCGGGCCATGATCCTCTACGGCGCCCTGCCGCTCATGGAGGCGGTCGGCCTCGCCGGCCGGATCCAGGCCAGCTTCAAGCATGTCATGCTCTGGGGCGGATTGCGCGGCGCCATCACCCTGGCGCTCGCCCTGGCGGTCACCGAGAACCCGCTCGTGCCGGACGAGGTGCAGCATCTGGTCTCGGTGCTGGCCACCGGCTTCGTGCTCTTCACCCTGCTCGTCCAGGCGACGACGCTGCGCTGGCTGATCCGCGGCCTCGGGCTCGACCGCCTCTCGCCGCTCGAGGAAATCCTGCGCCAGCGGGCCATCGCCCTGACCCATGGCGAGATCGTCGACACGCTGCGCGACGCGGCGGCCGAGCGCATGCTCGATCCCGCCAGCGTCGAGGCGGTGGCGAGCGACTATCAAAAGCAGGACGCGGCGGCCATCGGACCGCTCGGCGAGGACATGCAGCGGCGGCAGCTGGTGACCGCCCTCTTGACCCTCAGCCGGCGCGAGGCCGAGCTCTACGCCGAGGAGAGGGCGCGGCGCATGGTCGCCCGCTCCGCCAATGCGACCCTGGTGAGCCGGGTGCGCGCGCTCATCGATGCGCTCCGCGCCGAGGGGCTGGACGGCTATCGGCGCCTCGCCCGCGAGCAGATCCGCTTCGACCGGATGACACGCCTCGCCGCCTTCCTGCACCGCCGCCTGCGCTGGAACGCCCCCCTGGCGCGTCGGCTGACCCTGCATCTCGAACGCGATATCGTGCAGCGCTACGTGCTGATGGAGCTTCTGGCCTTCAACCGTGAACGCATCGGCGGCCTCTTCGGTGAGCGGGTGAGCGAGGTCGCGGCCCTCTTCCTCGAGACGCGCCTCGATCAGGTCGAGCGGGCGATCGACGCCATGCGCCTCCAATATCCCGATTACTGGGCCGCCTTCGGCCGGCGCTACCTCGCGCTTGCCGCACTTCGCCTCGAATATGCGGCGATCGAGCGCATGGAGCAGGAGCGGCTGCTGTCGCCCCAGGTCGCCCACAAGATGGGCCAGGCGCTGCGGCAGCGGCGCGACCGGCTCGAGCGGCCGCCGCCACTCGATCTGGGCCTGCGGACGGTGGAGCTGATCCGCCAGATGCCGCTCTTCGCCCGGCTGGACGAGCGGGAGATCCGGCGGCTGGCACGCCAGCTCGGCACCCGCCTCGCCTTGCCCGGCGAGCGGATCGTCCGCCGCGGCGAGCCGGGCGATGCCATGTTCTTCATCGCCTCGGGTGCCGTGGAGGTCCGGGTGCAGCCCGAGCCGGTTCGGCTCGGGACGGGCGAGTTCTTCGGCGAGCTGGCGCTGCTGACGAGGCGAAAGCGCAATGCCGATGTGGTGGCCATCGGCTTCTGCCGGCTCCTGGTGCTGCGCCGCGAGCTCTTCGAGCAGGTGATGGGCAGCCACAGCGTCATCGGCCGGCGGGTGCGCGAGGTGGCGACGCGGCGCCACGCGGGGCAGACCTCCGCCGGCTGAGACCGCTCGAGCGGACGGTGTTTCACGTGAAACAATTTCGCCTGCCCCTCACTTGCCGATGCAGAACTCGCGGAAGACGAGATCGAGGATATCCTCGACCCCGAAGGCGCCGGTGATCCGCCCGATGGCCCGGGCCGCCAGCCGCACCTCCTCCGCCAGCAGCCCGAGATCGCCCGCGGCCCCCAGCCGAAGGGCGCCATCCAGGGCATCCGCGGCATCGCCGAGCGCCGCGCGGTGCCGCGCTCGGGTGAGCAGCACCTCGTCCGGGCCCGGCAGCAGGCTCCTGGCGCGAGCGGCGACCAACCGGGCGAGGTCTTCGAGCCCCGCCCCGGTCAGCGCCGAAACCGCGACGGACCCGTCCGGCAGCACGAGCTCCCCATGCCGGTCGCATTTGTTGAGAACGCGCAACGTCAGCGGATCATCCGCCTCCCGGAGGCGCGGATCGCCCGGCTCGTCCAGCACCAGAAGCCGGAGATCGGCCGAAGCGGCCCGCGAGCGCGCCCGGGCGATCCCCTCCCGCTCGACCGGATCCTCGCTCGCCCGCAGACCGGCCGTATCCAGCAGGGTCACCGGCAGGCCTTCCAGGTCGAGCGCCACCTCGATCACATCGCGCGTGGTGCCGGCAAAGGGAGTCACGATGGCCACCTCGCGCCGCGCCAGCGCATTGACGAGGCTGGACTTGCCGACATTGGGATCGCCGATCACGGCGACGACGAGGCCGGCGCGCAGCCGCTCGCCCCGCCGCCCGTCGTGCAGGTGGCCGCGGATCGCCGCGAGCAGGGCCTCGATATCGGGTGCCACCTCCGCCCAGCGCGCTTCCGGCACCTCCTCCTCGGCGGCGAAGTCGATCTCCGCCTCGAGCAGGGCGAGGCAGCGGAGGAGACGGCGGCGCCAAGCGGCATAGAGCGCGCCGAGCGTACCCTCCATCTGGCGGAGCGCCGCCCGCGCCTGGGCGGCGCTCGTCGCATCGACCAGATCGGCGATTCCCTCGGCGGCGGTCAGATCGAGCCTGCCGGCGAGAAAGGCCCGGCGACTGAACTCTCCTGCCTCGGCCGGCCGCAGCTCCGGCATGGCGCCGAGCGCATCGGCGAGCGAGCGGACGACCGCCGCGCCGCCGTGATGCTGGATCTCCAGGACGTCCTCGCCGGTGCTGCTCCCGGGCGCCGGAAAGTAGAGAAGAAGTGCCGAATCGAGAGGCTCGCCCGTGGAGGGGTCGCGAAGGCTCGCCAGCGTCGGCCGGCGCGCCGGCGGCACCCGGCCGGCGAGCCGCGCGGCGACGAGAGCGGCGGCGGGGCCCGAAATCCGCAGGATGCCGACGGCCGAACGGCCGGGCGGCGTCGCCGGCGCGAAGATCGTCGCCCGGCGCCCGCCCGGCCGAGCCTCGGCCTCGAGCGGGCTCTCAGCGCTTCCGGGGCTGGTCAGCGCCACCCTCGTCATGCGGCTTGCGGTTGCGCTGCACGCCGGCGGCAGCGGCGGCGAGCTGGGTCCACATCGACTGGAACTGCTCAACGCCCTTGATGCCGACGGGCAACCACTGCTCGAGCATCGCCTTGCCGTCCATCTCCCGCACCGTCTTCTTGAGCTGCGCCTCCATCTCCTCGATCAGCCGCTGCTGCATCGGCGCCACCTCCGGCAGGCCGAGAAAATGCCGGGCTTCCTCCGGCGTGCATTCGATCTCGATGTTGAACTTCAAGGCCACTCCCCCGTCGTTGCTGCCGCTGGCTCGTCGCACCCCTGGGCCGGAAAGGCCGACCGGTCATGTGCGCGGAACTTGCTAGCCGGACCGATCCGGCCTAGCTCCAAGCCCAGCGAACGGAGGATGTTACCCATGGCGATGCAGATCAAGGTCGAACGGCACGGTGGCCCCGAGGTGCTCGAGCGGGCCGAGGTGGAGGTCGGCGCACCCGGTCCCGGCCAGGTTCGCCTCAGGCATGCCGCGATCGGCCTCAACTTCATCGACACCTATTTCCGCTCGGGGCTCTACCCGCCGCCCGCCGGCCTGCCCTTCGTCCCGGGGCTCGAGGCGGCGGGCGTGGTCGAGGCGGTCGGCGACGGCGTGCAGGGGCTCGAGGTCGGGCAACGTGTCGCCTACGGCACCGGCCCGCTCGGCGCCTACAGCACCGAGCGTCTGATCCCCGCCGAGAAGGTGATCGCCATCCCCGAAAGGATCGCCGACGAGGTGGCGGCCGCCATGATGCTCAAGGGTCTGACCGCCCAATATCTCCTGCGCCGGACCTACGAGGTGAAGCCGGGCGACACCATCCTCTTCCATGCGGCGGCCGGCGGGGTCGGGCTCATCGCCTGCCAGTGGGCCAAGCATCTGGGCGCCACCGTGATCGGCACGGCCGGCAGCCAGGAGAAGGCGGAGCTCGCCCGCGCCCATGGCTGCGATCACGTCATCCTCTACCGCACCGAGGACGTGCCGGCCAAGGTCAGGGAGCTGACGGGCGGCAGGGGTGTGCCGGTCGTCTATGACGGTGTTGGCAAGGACACCTTCACGATGTCGCTCGACTGCCTCAGGCCCAGGGGCCTCCTGGTCAGCTTCGGCAACGCCTCGGGTGCCGTCGAGGGCGTCAATCTCGGCATCCTGTCCGCCAAGGGCTCGCTCTTCGTCACCCGGCCGACGATCGCCGGCTACACCTCCACCCGGGCCGAGCTGGAGGCGGCCGCGCGGGAGGTGATCGACGTGGTCGGCAAGGGCGTTGTCAGGATCGAGGTCAACCAGCGCTTTCCGCTCGTCGAGGCGGCCGAGGCGCACCGGGCCCTCGAGGGCCGCCGGACCACCGGGCAGACCGTGCTCCTGCCATGACCGGACCCCTTCATTTCGCCCAGATCTCGGATTTCCACATCCGCCCGCCCGGGGTGATCTTCGCCGGCGTCGTCGATACGGCCGCCATGCTGCGATCGGCGATCGACACGCTCCTCGCATTCCGTCCGGCTCTGGATGCGGTCCTGGTCTCGGGCGATCTCGCCAATGACGGGGAGGAGGAGGCCTATGCGGCCATCCTTCCGGAGCTCGCCCGGCTGCCGATGCCGGTCTTCGTCGTGCCGGGCAATCACGACGACCGCGAGGGGCTCGAGACGCTCTCCGGCGTCGCCGAGATCGGCGCCGGCAGCACCTTTCGGCAGTTCACCTCCGATCTCGGCTCGCTCCGGCTGATCGCCCTCGACAGCCTCGTCGCGGGTGAGGGACACGGAGAGCTCTGCGAGCGCCGCCTCGCCTGGCTGGAGGCGGAGCTCGAGCGGGCGGCCGGCCGGCGGATCCTCGTCATGGTCCACCATCCACCGTCTGCCACCGGCATCACCTTCATGGATCGCATCGGCCTCAGATCGAGCCCCGCCCTGGACCGGCTGATCGAGCGTCACGCCGGCTCCATCGAGCGGATCGTCTGCGGCCATGTGCACCGGTCCATCTTCTACCGCTGGCACGGCGTGCCGGTGAGCGTGACGCCGGGCGTGGCGCACCAGATCGAGCTCGGGCTCGACGGCCGCGAGCCCGCCTTCAATCTGGAGCCGCCCGGCTTTCACCTGCACCGCTGGACCGAGGCCGAAGGGCTGGTGACGCATCACGTCCACCTCGGCGACCATCCGGGGCCCTTCCGCTTCGGCGGCAATCCGAAGAGCTAGAACGCCCTGCCGCGCGAACCGGCGCTCACGAGTTCATGGTGCCCCAGAACTCGTCGTTGGTCTTGGCGAGGCGCATCTTGTCCATCAGGAACTCGACCGAGTCCGTGGTGCCCATGGGGTTGAGGATGCGGCGCAGCACCCACATGCGCTGCAGGGTCGCCTTGTCGACCAGGAGCTCCTCGCGCCGCGTGCCCGACTTGTTGATGTCGAGCGCCGGGAAGACGCGCTTGTCGGCGACGCGGCGGTCGAGCACGATCTCGGAATTGCCGGTGCCCTTGAACTCCTCGAAGATCACCTCGTCCATGCGCGAGCCGGTGTCGATCAGGGCGGTCGCGATGATGGTGAGCGAGCCCGCGTCCTCGATGTTGCGGGCGGCGCCGAAGAAGCGCTTGGGCCGCTGCAGGGCGTTGGCGTCGACGCCGCCCGTCAGCACCTTGCCGGAGCTCGGCACCACCGTGTTGTAGGCGCGGGCCAGGCGGGTGATGGAATCGAGCAGGATGACCACGTCGCGGCCGTGCTCGACCAGACGCTTGGCCTTCTCGATCACCATCTCGGCCACCTGGACGTGGCGGGTCGCCGGCTCGTCGAAGGTCGAGCTGACCACCTCGCCCTTCACCGTCCGCTGCATGTCCGTGACCTCCTCCGGCCGCTCGTCGATGAGCAGCACGATGAGGTAGACCTCCGGATGGTTGGTCGAGATGGCGGTCGCGATGTTCTGCATCAGCACCGTCTTGCCGGTGCGCGGCGGGGCGACGATCAGCGCCCGCTGGCCCTTGCCGAGCGGGCAGACGATGTCGATGATCCGCGTGCTCACGTCCTTCTTGCCGAGCACCTCGAGGTTGAGCTTGCGGGTCGGGAAGTAGGGAACGAGATTCTCGAAGTGGATCCGGTGGCGCGCCACCTCGACCGGGTCGAGATTGATCGTGTTGGCACGCAGAAGCGCGAAGTAGCGCTCGCCCTCCTTCGGCGCCCTGACCTGCCCTTCGACGATGTCGCCGGTGCGCAGCGCGAAGCGACGGATTTGCGAAGGCGAGACGTAGACGTCGTCGGGACCGGCGAAGTAGTTCACGTCCGGCGAGCGCAGGAAGCCGAACCCGTCCTGCAGGATCTCCAATACCCCGTCGCCGGTGATCGGCACACCGGTCATCGCCAGCTCCTTCAGAACGGCGAAGACGAGATCGCCCTTCTTCAGCGTGCTGGCATTCTCGATGCCGATCTCCTCCGCGTAGCGCAGAAGCTCGGCGGCCGGCCGGCGCTTGAGCTCGGTCAGGCTGATCGGCGGCAGATCCGAGCGCACCTCGGGATAGTCGCGCTCGCGGCCGAAATCGCGGTCGCGATCCCTGTCCCGATCCCTTTCCCGATCCCTGTCCCGATCATTGTCGCGATGGCGCTCGCGATCACGCGGCCGCTCGGCCCGCTCGCGCTCCCGGGGCCGTTCGCGCTCCGCACGCTCGCGATTCTCGCGTGGCTCCCGCGGCTCGCGCACCGGTTGCGTCGAAGCCTCCTCCGCCTCCACCATGCCGAAGAGCTCGGCGGGCAGGCCGATCACGTCGTCCTCGCCGTCGTCGCTTGCGACACCTTCCTCGATCGCCGCCAGCAGGGGCTGGTCGTCCTCGACGCGGCGGGCCGGCCGGCTGCGGGTGCGCTTGCGGCGGGCGGGACGCTGCTCGCCCTCGGCGGGCGGCGTTCCGTTGCCGCCGCCGTTGCCGTCTCCAGGGCCACCCCCATGGCCATCACTGCCGTCGGACGGCGTGGCCGCCGCGTTCTCCCCGCCCGTGCCCGGCTCGGGCGACTTCTCGTTCGCGTCGTCGCGCGGCGTCTCGGCCATCCTGTCCTCGGTGTCGTGGATCAACTCGGTTCTCGATTGCTGCGTTTGCTCAAAGCCCCAGAGGCCCCGCCCGGACCTCAGAACGGCCGGAAGACCGCCAGAATGACGATGCCGACGAAAAGCACGGTCGGCACCTCGTTGAAGACCCGATACCAGCGAGCCGACCGTGGCCGCTCGTCGGCGGCGAACCGCCTGATGTCCCGCGCCACCAGCCCGTGGCAGCCGGCAATGCCGAGAACCAGCGCCAGCTTGGCATGCAGCCAGCCCTGGTCCCATTGACCCTGCACGGTTGCGAGCGCGAGGCCGAATAGGAATGTCGCAACCATGGCCGGAGTCCCGATCGCCTTCAAGAGGCGCCGTTCCATGACCTTGAAGGTGGCCGAAGCCTCGCCGCCCACCACCGCATCCACGTGGTAGATCAAGAGGCGCGGCAGATACCACATCGCCGCCATCCAGGCGGCGAAAGCCATGATGTGCAGCGCCAACAGCCAGAGAGCGAGGTCAGCCAGGACGGTTCACCATGCGCTGAACGACACGTGCCGACCGCCAGAAAAAGACCGGTCTCGCGACGGAAGAAAGCGTCGGTGCGCCAATCGCCGGAGACCATCTCATTGCTCGGGGGTCGCGTGGCCGAACGCCACGCAATCCACTATAAGGTCAGCCTCCGCTCGATTTCAAGTGGCGAACGAGATCCTGGACATGCTCCGGTGGCGTTTCCGGCACCACGCCATGACCGAGATTGAAGATGAACGGACGGCCACGCCAGGCGGCGGTGATGCGATCCGCGGCGGCGCGCATCGCATCGCCGCCGGCGACCAGCGCCATCGGATCGAGATTGCCCTGCAGGCAGAGACCGGAAGACAGATGGGCGGCCGCCCAGGCCGGCTCGATGGTCGTATCGAGGCCGAGCCCGGCCGGCCGGACGGCGGCGGCGAGATCGACCAGGGCCGGGCCCACGCCGCGCGCGAAGACGATCACCGGCACGTCCGGGCAACGCTCCGCCAGCGCCGCCACGATCCGCGCCAGGGGCTGGCTCACCCAGCGCTCGCGCTCGTCCGGCGGCAGCACGCCGGCCCAGCTGTCGAAGAGCTGCAGCACCTCGGCCCCGGCCGCCACCTGGCGCTCGAGATAGGCGATGACGGCCTTGGTCAGAAGCCCGATCAGATCGGCGAAGAGCCGGGGCTCGACCCGGGCCAGCCGGCGCGCCTGGCCGTAATCCTTGGAGCCGCCGCCCTCCACCATGTAGGCAGCGAGCGTCCAGGGAGCGCCGGCGAAGCCGATCAGCGTCACGGGCTCGGGCAGCGAGCGGCGCAGGCGGCGCAGCGTCTCGTAGACCGGCTCCAGATGCTCGTGCAGCCGCTCGGTCGAGAGACGCCCGAGATCGCTGCGATGGGCGAGGGGCCGGAGCCGCGGCCCCTCGCCCTCGACGAAGCCGACCTCGGCACCGAGCGCATCCGGCACGACGAGAATGTCCGAGAACAGGATGGCCGCATCGAGGCCGAAACGCCTGACCGGCTGCAGCGTCACCTCCTCGGCGAGCTCCGGCTGGTAGCAGAGCTCGAGAAACCCGCCCGCCTTCCTGCGCAGGGCGCGGTACTCGGGCAGATAGCGCCCGGCCTGGCGCATCAGCCACACCGGCGGCCGCTCGGTCGGCTCGCCTCCAAGCGCGCGCAGAAGGTTCTTCGTCACTCTTCCTTAACCTTGAAAAGAAAAAAGAAGATGGAGGTTGTAGTATGGCCGTGGAGAAGGAGGATTAGAAGCCATCCCCCGAGGATCAACACGATTGACGCCGTTTCCGCCGCCGGCCCGGCCGGTTGTGGACATCGGGCCACGCCGCCGCCCGCGACGCCCTCGCGAAGCCCGGGGGCAGAAGGGCTTGGCCCCCTGGCACGACACCTCCGCCCGCTCTGGAGAAGACCGGGAAAAATACCCCCGCTTCCGGGCGTACCGCCGCCCTGGGGAAGACCCTCCGCCTCGCAAGTCGAGGCTGGACGACAGCCGGCCGATCGGGGACCATGATCGCCCGGCGGTCGGCGCTTCTGGATAACGCGGCCCCTGTCCACAGCCTGGTCCCCGGCGCCGCTGCCGTTCCGCCTCTGCGAGGAAGCCTGTTCCGTGCGTCTGCATCTCCATCTGATCTCCGATTCGACCGGCGAGACCGTGACCACCGTGGCCCGCGCCGCCGTCTCCCAGTTCGAGGATGTCGTGCCGGTCGAGCATGTCTGGTTCTTCGTGCGCACCCGGACCCAGCTCGAGAAGGTGCTCACCATCGTCGAGGCCCTCCCCGGCATGGTCATCTACACCCTCGTCTCGCCGGAGCTGCGCTTTCTCCTGCACGAGCGCTGCCGCGCCTTCGCCGTGCCCTGCGTGCCGGTCCTCGATCCCGTCATGAACGCGCTCACCGGCCTGCTCGGCTCCGCCGGCCGGCCGCAGATCGGCCGCCAGCACGCCATGGACGACGACTACTTCTCGCGCATCGCCGCCATGGATTTCGCCATGCGGCACGATGACGGGCAGTTCCCCGAGGAGCTCGACGATGCCGACGTCGTCCTGGTCGGCGTGTCGCGCACCTCCAAGACCCCGACCTGCGTCTACCTCGCCCATCGCGGCATCAAGGCGGCCAACGTGCCTCTGGTGCTCGACCTGCCGCAATTGCCGATCCTGGAGCGGCTGACCCGGCCGCTGATCGTCGGCCTCACCATCAACCCCGAGCAGCTCATGCACATCCGCCGCAACCGCCAGCAGATGCTCGGCCTCGAAGGCGGCGAGGCGGGCCGGTTCGGCGGCCGCTACGCCGAGCTCGATCACGTGCGCGAGGAGCTGCGCTACGCCCGCCGGCTGTTCGCCCGGCACGGCTGGCCCGAGATCGACGTGACAAAACGATCAGTTGAAGAAACGTCTGCAACAATCTATCAGTTGGTTCAAGCGCGGACCTTTCCCGAGATCGGTGCCCTGGTCGATTCCGGGGCGGCGGGCGCCGGAGCGGCCGAGGACAGGGTGCCTCCGAAGGACGAGTGATGGCAGGATGAGCCGACCGGCCGCATGAAGCAGCTTTCGACCCTCGGCCGGCGCCGGCGCCTGGCACGGCGCCGGCTCTTCTGGAACGTGGTGCGCGTTCTGGTGGTCCTCGTCCTCCTCGTGCTGTTCGCCGTGGGTGGCTACCAGGCGGGCATCTCCCAGGCCGGCCACGAAAGCGAGCGCCGGGCGGCGGATCTCGCCGCGGCGGCCCATCGCAATCTCGAGCTGACCGAACGGCTCGCCATGGCCGAGGATCGCGCCGGCCGACTCGAGAGCCAGCTCCAGGCGCTGCGGCTCGACTACGCGGCGAACGTGCCGCCGGCGGAGCTCAAGCCGCTCCTGGCCCTGCTGCAGGCCCGTGCCCGCGCCGGCGTCGACCGCGACCGGCTCGCCTTCGTGATCGAGCAGGCCGGCCGCGAGCGGAGCTGCGAGCGCACGGTCGAGACGCAACGCCTCCTGGTCCGCACCCCCGTGAGCACGGCCTTGGACAACGCCGTGTCGTTCGCCGATCGCCGCATCACCGTCAGCGGCGACGGCCGGCCGGCGCGGGACGAAACCGGCGCGCCGCTCGACTGGTTCGATCCGGGCCAGCCCGTGACCCTGCGCTTCTTGACCATCGGCGGCGACCTCAGCCGCGTCGTCGGCCGTCTGCCGCTGGTCCATTCGGTCATCCTGGGCGATCGGGAGTGGCAGTTCCAGGCGACCGCCTCGGCCGAGCCCGGCCGCATCGATCTCGCGGCCCGAAGCTGCGCCTACCCCTGATCCAGGGGCGGTGCACCTTCATGCCGCCGGGGTGCGGGGAGGACGAGGTCGAGATCGAGCTGGCCGCCCCTGGCGGCGGCACCGCCGAGGCCGAGCCCGAGCAGGCGGACGGGCGCGGCGAGCGGGGCGCGCCGCAGCAGATGACGGCCGATGGCGGCGAGCGCTTCGGCCGAGGCGGGTGCCCGATGCAGCGTGGTCTGCCGGGTGCTGATGCGGAAATCCCGATATTTGATCTTGAGCTGCACGGTCAGCGCCCGGTAGCCGCTTCGCGCCAGCCGGTCGGCGAGGTCCCGCGCGAGCCCGTCGAGGGCCCGACCCAGCGCCTCGGGCTCGTTCTGGTCGTGCTCGAAGGTGGTCTCGACGCTGAGCGACTTGCGGCTCCGGTCCGGCACCACCGGCCGGTCGTCGATGCCCTGGGCGAGGCGCCAGTAATGCGCGCCCGCCCGGCCCAGGCGGTGAAACGCCTCGGCCTCGTCGAGCGCCTGCAGATCGGCACCCCGCGCGATGCCGAGGGCGCGCAGGCGGCCGGCCGTGGCCGGGCCGACGCCGAAGAACCGCTCGATCGGCAGGGCCGCCAGCACCCCGGGCGCCCGCGCCGGACGGATCACGCAGAGGCCGTCGGGCTTGCGCATGTCGGAGGCGAGCTTCGCCAGGAACTTGTTGAAGGAGACGCCGGCCGAGGCGGTGAGGCCCGTCTCCTCCCTGATCTCCTCCTTGATCCGCCGCGCGATGACCATCGCCGGCACCGGCCCCGACACCGGCTCGGTCACGTCGAGATAGGCCTCGTCGAGGGCGAGCGGCTCGACCAGCGACGTGTGCCGCCGGAAGATCTCCCGGATCTGGCGGCTCACCTCCTTGTAGACCTCGAAGCGCGGCGGCACGAAGACGAGGCCGGGACAGAGCCGCGCCGCCCGACCGCCCGGCATCGCCGAGCGCACGCCGAAGCGCCTCGCCTCGTAGCTCGCCGTCATGACCACGCCGCGCGCCTGCCCGCCGCCCACGGCGATCGGCAGGCCGCGCAACGCCGGCTGGTCGCGCGCCTCGATCGCGGCGTAGAAGGCGTCCATGTCGATGTGGACGATCTTGCGCAACGCTCTCCCGTTCCGTATCCGCTCCGGTGGACGCCGCCTCGATGCTGTTGCAGGATGCCAACAATTCACCCGCTTGTCGCGGGCGAGGGCGGGCCCGGCGACGCCGGGCTTGCCAGCGCCGGGCGCACGAGCCTACGAATCCGGAGGCTGCCGTGACCATCCGCCGACCGGGAAGGGCGCTGGCGGCCGCGGCTCCATCCCTGGAGAGAACGGGAGACGGACCTTGAAGCAAACGAGTCCGGCCTCGGCCGCGCGCGGTGTCGCTCTCGCCGCCGTGCTTCTGGTCATGGGCGGACTCGGCAGCGACATCGCAAGGGGCGAGGATCTCCACGAGGCGCTGACCGCCGCCTATATGCACAATCCGAGATTGGCCTCGGGCCGGGCCCAGCTCAGGGCGACGGACGAGCTCGTGCCGCAGGCGCTGGCCGCCGGACGCCCGCGCATCTTCCTCGACGGCGCGGTCGAGGGGGTCACCTCGGACAGCGACCTGGCCGAGCGTGACAACCGCATCAGCCGCGGCGTCAACCTCTCGCTGCGCCAGCCGCTCTACGCCGGTGGCGGCATCGAGGCCGGCATCCGCCGGGCCGAGAACCAGGTGCGCGCCGAGCGGGCCTTCCTGCTCTCGACCCAGCAGAGCGTGCTCCTCGATTCCGTCGACGCCTATACCGCGACCTGGCGCGATCGCGCCGTCCTCGAGCTCGCCCGCACCAACCAGCTGCGCCTCCGGCGGCAGCTCGAGGCGACCCGCGACCGGTTCGAGGTCGGCGAGGTGGCGCGCACCGACGTCGCCCAGGCCGAGGCCCGCCTTTCCAGGGCACGCGCCGACGTGGAGCTGGCGGTCTCCGACCTCGCCGCCTCCACCGCCGCCTATCGCGACATCATCGGCATCGATCCGGGCGTGCTGGTCGAGCCGCAGCCCTTGGCCGACCTGCCGACGAGCGAGCCCGAGGCCCAGGCCATGGCGGCCGCCAATCCGGACATCACGACGGCGAGCTTCAACCTCGAGGCGGCGCGCGACAATGTCGACGTGGCCTTCGCCGACATCCTGCCGAGCCTGACGCTGACCGGCGACGTCGCCTACCAGCAGGAGCCGAGCGCGCTCCTCGACCGGCAGGACGATGCGCGGATCGGCCTCAACCTCTCCGTGCCGCTCTTCCAGGGCGGCGCCGACTACTCGCGCGTGCGACAGAACCGCCAGCTCGTGACCGCGCGGCGCAACGATCTCGAGAACACCCTGCGCGGCGTCCAGCGCTCGGTGACCACCGCCTGGGAGCGGGTCCTCGCCGCCCGCGCCGCCATCGACGCGCTCGAATCCGAGGTCCGGGCCAACGGCATCGCCCTCGAGGGCGTGCAGGAGGAGGCGCTGGTCGGCCAGCGCACCGTGCTCGACGTGCTCGACGCCGAGAACGAGCTCTTCGTCTCGCAGGTCGATCTGGTGCGGGCCCGGCGCGAGCTGGTGCTCGCCACCTACCAGCTCAAGTCCGCCATCGGCGAGCTCACCGTGGCGCGGCTCGACCTGCCGGTCGAGCCCTATGACGACGAGCGCTACTACAACCGCGTGCGCAACCGGCTCTTTGGCCTCGAATAGACCGGATCGCGAAGCCGGACCGAAAAAGACCGTCTGCGCTTAATGGGTTCTTAATGGTGAAAAGCTAGGGTCCCCGTACCTCGAACGGCACTGGTGTCGTTCCGGCATCGTCGATGCGCCGCTCAGGGCGCCACCAAAGGGGACCCCTTCATGACCTCATCCGGCATGCGCCGCCTCGCTCTCGCCTCCGCCCTCGCCGCCACCTTCGCCGTGCCCGCCATGGCGGACACCGACACCGACGTGCTGACGGTGATGGTGACCGTCCAGGAGGCCTGCGCCATCAGCGGCTCGACCCTCGATTTCGGCACCTACACGGCCGGCCAGCAGAGCGCGCTGAACGGCCAGGGCCAGATCAGCTACACCGGCTGCGCCGCCGGCACCCTCGTCATCGACTTCGACGGCGGCACCAGCGGCGACGTCCAGGCCCGCCACATGGCCAGCAATGCCGGGGATACGCTCGGCTACCAGCTCTACCGCAACTCCAGCCGCACGCAGGTCTGGGGCACCGGCGCCAGTGCCCAGCAGGTCCAGCTCCTGCAGCCCGGCGCCGGCAACATCCCGGTCTACGGCAGCATTCCGGCCGGGCAGGCCGCCGCGCCCGGCAGCTATGCCGACACCGTCAACGTCACGCTGACCTTCTGATCCGGCGCGTCCGGGCGGGCAGCCGCCCGTCCGGACGCCACCTTCGTCGTCATCGACTCAGGGCGTTTGCTGAACGCTCGGCTGGCGCGCCACCGCATGCGGCCGGGTCAGCTCGTTCCTCCGGCTCTGCGCCGCCATGACCGGCGACATCGGCGGCCGCTGCACGTGTCGCCCGGCGCCCCGGGTGACGTCGAGCTGGCCGTTCCGCCAGACCACCTTGCCATTCGCGATGGTGATCGCCGGAAAGCCCTCGACCTCGATGCCCTCGAAGACGTTGACGTCGAGCTTGGAGTGGTGGGTCGCCTGGCGGATGGTGTGGCGCGCCTTGGGGTCCCAGATCACGAGATCGGCGTCCGAGCCCGCGCGCACGGCACCCTTGCGCGGGTAGATGTTGAAGATCCTGGCGCAGTTGGTCGAGGTCACCGCGACGAACTCCTCGGGCGTCAGGCGCCCGGCATTGACGCCGAAATGCCAGAGGATCTTGAGGCGCTCCTCGAGCCCGCCCGTGCCGTTCGGGATCATGGTGAAATTGTCCCGGCCCATGGCCTTCTGCTCGGCCAGAAAGGTGCAGTGGTCGGTCGCCGTGACCTGGAGCTGGCCGTTCATGAGGCCGGCCCAGAGGGCCTCCTGGTGCTCCTTGCCGCGGAAGGGCGGGCTCATCACCCGGGACGCGGCATAGGCCCAGTCGGGGCTCTGGTAGACGCTGTCGTCGAGGCAGAGGAACTGCGCCAGGGGCTCGCCGAAGACGCGCTGTCCCGCGCTGCGCGCCCGGGCGATGGCGTCCGCGGTCTCGCGGCAGGAGGTGTGCACGATGTAGAGCGGCACGCCGGTGATGCGGGCCAGCATGATGGCGCGGTTCGCCGCCTCCGCCTCCACATGCGGCGGGCGCGACAGCGCGTGGCCCTCGGGCCCGGTGATGCCCTGCGCCAAAAGCGACTGCTGCAGCCGGAAGACCGCCTCGCCGTTCTCGGCATGGACCAGGGGCAGGGCGCCGAGCTCGCGGCAGCGCGAGAAGCTCTGGAAGAGGATCTCGTCGTCGACCATGAGCGCACCCTTGTAGGCCATGAAGTGCTTGAAGCTGTTGACGCCCCGATCGATCACCTCCGCCATCTGCTGCTCGACCCGCTCCGACCACCAGGTGATGGCGACGTGGAAGCCGTAATCGGCGACCGCCTTGGACGCCCAGTCGCTCCAGTCGTCGAGCGCCGCCGTCAGGCTCTGCTGCGGCGAGGGGATGCACATGTCGATGATCATGGTGGTGCCGCCGGCGAGGCCGGAGCAGGTGCCGGAGTAGAAATCCTCGATCGCCACCGTGCCCATGAAAGGCATTTCCATGTGGGTGTGCGGGTCGATGCCGCCCGGGATCACGAGAGCCCCGCCCGCGTCGATCACCTCCGCACCCGTCGGCACCTCGAGCCCGGCGCCGACGGCCCTGATCGTGCCGTCCTCGATCAAAACATCGGCGCGCTCGCTCTGGTCGGCATTGACAACGGTTCCACCCTGGATGACGAGGCTCATGGTGCTCTCCTGCGTGCTTGCTCGGCGGGCTCCCTGACGGATCGGCCCTTCCGGTCAGTCTATCCGCCGCCAATCGGGGCCGAAAGTGTCGATGATCGTCCTTCCAGCCGCGTCATGAGGGTCGGCAACCGCACCCCCGGCCTGCGCCTGCGCATCGTCCTCGGCCCCGGCATCGCCATCGGCCCGGGCAAGGCCGACCTGCTCGACGGCATCCGTGCGACCGGCTCGATCGCCGCCGCCGGGCGGCGCATGGGCATGAGCTACAAGCGCGCCTGGCTCCTGGTCGAGACGCTGAACCGCTCCTTCCGCGAGCCGCTGGTCGAGACCAGCCGCGGCGGCAGCGAGAAGGGGGGTGCGGTCTTGACGGCGACGGGCCGCGAGGTCCTCCTGCTCTACCGCCGCATGGAGGCGGCGAGCGCCAGCGCCACGGCCGAGGAGCTGGCGCGGCTGCACCGCCTCAAAAGCGATATGTCCGATTGAAAATAACGCTTGCCGCAGGGCGGCGCGCCGATAAGCTCCAGCACACCAAGAGAGAGGAGCTCGCCGATGCGCCGCGTTTCAGCTTTCCGGATATTCACCCTGGTGGTCGTGGCGCTGCTGGCCATCGGCGGGACCGTGCCCCGGGCCGGGATGGCGGCCGAGGTCACGGTCTTCGCCGCCGCCAGCCTCAAGAACGCCATGGACGACGTGGCCGGAGCCTGGCACGAGGCGAGCGGCGACGACGCCGTCGTCGCCTATGCCGGCAGCTCGCAGCTCGCCCGGCAGATCGAGGAGGGAGCGCCCGCCGACCTCTTCATCTCCGCCAATCCCGACTGGATGGACTATCTCGAGAAGGCGGGGCTGATCGACGCCGCGTCGCGCAAGGACCTGCTCGGCAACCGGCTGGTGCTCGTGGCGCACGGCAGGGACGCGCCGCCGGTCGAGATCGGCCCGGATCTCGACCTGGCCGGGCTTCTGGGCCAGGGCCGGCTCGCCATGGCGATGGTCGATTCGGTGCCGGCCGGCATGTACGGCAAGGCGGCGCTGCAGCATCTGGGCCTCTGGACCGGGCTCGAGGATCGCATCGCCCAGACCGACAACGTGCGCGCGGCGCTGACCCTCGTGGCGCTGGGCGAGGCGCCCTATGGCATCGTCTACGCCACCGACGCCGCCGCCGCGGACGATGTCACCGTCGTCGGCACGTTCCCCGAGGCGAGCCACCCGCCGATCATCTACCCGATCGCCCTCACGGCCGACGGAAAGGAGCCGGCGGCGCGCGAGCTTCTGGCCTTCATCACCTCGCCCGAGGCCCGTCCCTTCTTCCAGCGGCAGGGGTTCACCGTTCTCGATTGACGCGGCGCCGGTTCGCGCTACGCGGAACGCATGATCGAGCTTACGCCCGAGGAATGGACCGCCGTCCTCCTCTCGGTCCGGGTGGCGGGCTGGGCCACCCTCATCAGCCTGCCCTTCGGCATCCTGGTGGCGGTGCTGCTCGCCCGCGGCAGGTTCTGGGGCCGGGAGCTGCTCAACGGCCTCGTGCATCTGCCGCTGATCATGCCGCCGGTGGTCACGGGCTACCTCCTGCTGCTGCTCTTCGGCCGGCGGGGCCCGCTCGGCCGGCTGCTCGAGGAGGCCTTCGGCATCGTCCTCGCCTTTCGCTGGACCGGTGCGGCCCTCGCCTGCGCCATCATGGCCTTCCCGCTCATGGTCCGCGCCATCCGCCTCGCCGTCGAGGCCGTCGATCCGCGGCTGGAGGAAGCCGCCGGCACGCTCGGCGCCAACCGCATCTGGACCTTCGCCGTCGTCACCCTGCCGCTCATCCTGCCGGGCATCATCGCCGGCGGCATCCTCGCCTTCGCCAAGGCCATGGGCGAGTTCGGCGCCACCATCACCTTCGTCTCCAACATTCCGGGCGAGACGCAGACCATCCCGTCCGCCATCTACGCGCTGATCCAGGTGCCGGGCGGCGAGGCGGGGGCGCTTCGCCTCGCCGCCGTCTCGATCGCCATCGCCATGGCCGCCCTCCTCGCCTCGGAGGTCGTGGCCCGCCTGGTGGCGCGGCGGATCGCCGGCAGATGAGCGGGGCCGGGCGATGAGCCTCGAGGTCGCCGTCCGCCACCGCCTCGGCGCCTTTCGGGTCGACGCCGCCTTCCTCGCCGGCCGCGGGCTCACCGCCCTCTTCGGCCGCTCGGGTGCGGGCAAGACCACGCTGGTCAACGCCGTGGCCGGGCTCCTGCGGCCGGAGCACGGTCGGGTCGCTGTCGACGGACAGGTCCTGCTCGACACCGAGGGCGGCCGCTTCGTGCCGCCGCACCGCCGGCGCATCGGCTACGTCTTCCAGGAGGGCCGGCTCTTCCCGCATCTGAGCGTCCGCCAGAACCTCGGCTTCGGCCGCTGGTTCACGAGCCGGCGCCGACGCTTCGGCAGCTTCGCCGACACGGTCGAGCTGCTCGGCCTCGGCCACCTGCTCGAGCGGCGGCCGGGCGGGCTCTCGGGCGGCGAGAAGCAGCGCGTGGCGATCGGCCGCGCCCTGCTCGCGAGCCCGCGGCTCCTGCTCATGGACGAGCCCCTGGCCTCGCTCGACGAGGCGCGCAAGAGCGAGATCCTGCCCTATATCGAGCGGCTCCGGGACGGGCTCGGCATCCCCATCCTCTATGTCAGCCATTCCGTGCCCGAGATCGCGCGGCTCGCCACCACCGTCGTCGTGCTCGCCCAGGGCCGGGTCGAGCGGAGCGGCCCGCCGGCCGGGCTGATGGCCGACCCCGACCTCTTCCCGCTCATGGGCCGCCACGAGGGCGGCGCGCTCCTCGCCGCGCGCGTCGTGGCGCACGATCCCGTGGACGAGCTGACCGAGCTCGCCGCCAGCGGCGGCCGCCTCTGGGTGCCCAGGGTCGAGGCACCCCCCGGCACGCAGCTCCGGGTGCGCATCCGCGCCCGCGACGTCATCCTCGCCCGCGACCCGCCCTCGGGCCTGAGCGCCCTCAACTGCCTGCCGGCCACGGTGGTCGAGATCGGCCCGCTCGACCAGCCGATCGTCGACGTCAAGCTCGTCTCCGGCAGCGACTTCATCCTGGCCCGGATCACCCGCCGCTCGCTGCGCGTCCTCGAGCTCGCTCCGGGGCGGCGGATCCACGCCGTGCTCAAGTCGATCGCCGTCGGCCGCCGCGACATCGGCCTGAACTCGCCTTCCATGGACGAGCTGATCGACACCGGCTGACCGGCCGGCCGGCGTCAGTACCTCTCCTGCGCCCGGCGGATCGCCGCCTGCCGCTCGGACGCCGAAAGCGCCTCCTTCAGCGTGCGCACGCCCGACGCCTCGAGCAGGTCGAGGAGCTTGAGGAGGGTGTGGCCCGTGGCGAGCGCGTCGCCCAGGGCGGTGTGCCGCTCCTCGCTGGCGATGCGGATGTCGAAGCGCTCGGCCAGGGCGTCGAGGGTCAGGCTCTCGGTCGCGCCGAAGACCGCGGCACCGAGCAGCACCGTGTCGAGCACGGGGTTGGTGAAGGCGACGCCGGCGGCCGCCTGCTCCTGGGTCAGGAACTTCATGTCGAAGGCGGCATTGTGGGCGACGAGCACGGCGTCGCCGACGAAGCGGTGGAAGCGGGGCAGCACCGCCTCGATCGGATCGGCCGTGGCGACCATGGCGTCGGTGATGCCGTGCACCTTGGCGGAAGCGGCGGGGATGGCGCGGCCCGGATGGACCAGGCTGTTGAAGACCTCGCCCCGGAGCAGGCGGCCGTTGACGATGCGCACCCCGGCGAGCTGCACGATCTTGTCGCCGCCCGAGGGCTCGAGGCCGGTGGTCTCGGTGTCGAAAACGACGAAGGTGAGGGAGCGGAGCGAGACGTCGCCCAGATCGGCCGGCACGCTCCGCTCGAACAGGTCGAAATCGTAGAACTCGGGACGGGCGGCGAGACGGCCGCCGCCGCGCGACCGGCTGCTGTCGATCTCCACCGTGACGAGCGGCAGGCGCAGCCGCGCCCCGCCCTCGCGGAGAGCCTCGCACCAGAGCTCGGTCTTGTGGCGGTTGAGCACGTCGCGGCCGGTGATCGATCCCAGACCCTCGTCGAGCCGCTCCTCGAGCCAAGCCTCGAGCTCGCGCACCGGCACGGGCGCCCCCTCCCAGACGAGATCGAGATAGGCGCGCCGCTCCTGCCGCGTCACCTCGAGGCGGAAGGCGGCGGTCTTCTCGTGCACGGCCGTCCGGTTGAGCAGGCGGTCGACCAGATCGACGATCGAGGCACTGTCGCAATGCAGCCAGACCATGTCGCCGCCGGTTTGAACCTCGAGGGCGCGGCCCTCCGAGCGGCGTGCCACGATCAGCTCGAGCAGGGTCCGCGAATGCACCTGCGTCATCGGCCAGGCGGAGGAGAGCAGATCGGAGGAGATCTCGTCGAGCCGGTCGAGCCGCTCGGCGAGGATGCGGCCGTCGGCGAGGAAGGCCTCGCGCGCCGCCGCCTTCTCCTCCGCGTCGATCGGCCCGTCCATGGTCAGAAGATCGCCGATCATGCCGAGATTGGCGATGCGCTGGCGCATGTCGCTGGTGACGTCGTGCAGCATGCGGTCGCGCCAGATGCCGGCGGCCAGCTCGTCGGTCACGTCGTCGAAGATCACGACATAGCCGACCGGCCGCTCCCGCTGACCGCCGTCGCCGCCCTCGCCCTCGTGGCCGATGGTCAGCGAGACCCGGCCCTTGAGCGTGTAGTTGCCGACCCGCGTGGCGCCGATCACGAGGCAGGCGAGGCCGTCCGGATGGTCGACGTGGCGCCCGCTCTCGAACCGGTTGGTGAGCCGGATCAGGGCGTGGCGGAAGGGCTGCGCCGTCACCACGCCGAAGAACGAGCGGCCGAGCCCGATATCGCCCGCGGCATGGAGGATCTCGAGCGCGCGCTGGTTGTAGAGCAGGACCCGATGCTCGAGATTGCAGATCACCACACCCTGCTGCAGGTCGCGCAGGATGGTGGCGAGCTGCTGCCGCTGCTCCTCGGTGGCGGCGGTGGCCTCGGCGATCGTCCGGTCGACCTCGCGCTGCGCCAGGGCGAGCGCGGAGGTGAGCTCGCCCACCGCCGGCCCGAGCGGCCCGAGATAGCGGATCGTGGCCTCGCCCATCGCCCGCTCGGCACCGGTATGGGCCGCGGTCCTGAGATGATTGGCGATGGCGAGGAGCGGCCGCGCCACATGCTCGTCGAACTTCAGCCACACCCAGACGGCGAGGCCGAGCACCACGGCCGCCGCCGCACCGCCGAAGAGCACGAACTGGTCCGTCCTCAGCGGCTCGTCCTGGCGGGCGAGCAGCACCATGGCGCCGATCACGGCCGCCGCCCCGCCGAGGCCGATCAGCACGAAGAAGAGGAAGAAGCGGAGCCTGAGCCCCAGCCGCTCGCTCAAGGTGCCGCCTCTCCCGCATCCAGGAGCCCGCGCACCGTGGCCCGGAGCTCGTCCATCGAGAAGGGCTTGGTGAGATAGGCGTCGGCACCCATGGCCATGCCCTTCTCGATCTCGATCGCCCGGCTCTTGGCCGAGAGCATGCAGACCTTGATGGCGCGCGTCCTCGGGTCGCGCTTGATCGCCTCGCAGATCTCGTAGCCGTCGCGGCCGCCGACCATGACGTCGAGCAGAACCAGATCCGGCGGATCGGCGGCGATCGAGGCCAGCGCCGCGTCGCCGTCGGCGGCGGTCTGCACGGTGAAGCCGTCGCTTCCCAAGAGCCGCTTCAGGTAGAGCCGGATACCCGGCTCGTCGTCGACCACGAGGATCGTGCTTCCCGCCATTGTCGCAGCTCCCTGCTCCGTGCCGGCGCTGTCATGAAGGGCGCCGCTCCGCGGCGCACACCACCCGGCGAACCGGATCGTCGGGCGGCAGCTTCACCCAGGGGGGGTCGATCGGCCGCCCCTCGACATCGACCTTCAGATCGAGGCCGACATCCGCCCGGCGCGGCGTCGCGCAATCGTAGAGCTGATGCGCCAGCATGGTCGGATTCCAGCGGGCGACGAGATAGACGTCGGCCATCGCCAGATCCGGCGCTCGCGGATTGCGGCGGATCGCCTCCGTGTCGACGGCGCTGAAACGATCGATGCGCGGCACGAGGAAGGTCCAGGGCTGCAGGACGCTCCTCGACGCATGGCCCTCGGCCACCACCACGTTCGCCGGCAGCGCCGCCTCGGTGCGCCCGAACCATGCATAATCGGTCCAGATCAGAAAGCCGAGCATGGCGCTGCCCGCCGCGGCCGGCAGCAGCCAGCGCGGCACCGGCCGCCCCGCCACGCGAAAGAGGATGAGCACCAGGCTGGCGGCGGTGACGCCGAGGACGAGGGTGCCGATCAGGTTCCAGATCAAGGCTCAGGCACTCCTCGAGCGCAGCGCCGCCTGCATCGCCTTGACCACGCCGAAGGCGTCCTTGAGATAGCGCCGCTCGAGCGCCGAAAGTGTCGAGGGCGCCATGTAGTTGTCCGGCTTCTGGCCGTCGCGCACCTGGCGCGCCTGATGCTCGAGCCGGATGCGCGATATCAGGTCGTAGGCGTCGACCAGATCGCCGGCCCCGGCCTCGCTCAACGTGCCCGCCGCCCGCGCCCCGATCAGCCGCTCGCGCGTGTTGACCTCCTCGATGCCGCCGTCGAGCGCGTAGATCCGGGCGAGGTCGACGATCGGCACCACGCCGCTGAACTTGAGGTCGAGCGTGTTGCGGTGCTCGCCCGAGCGAATCAGCGTGAAGTTCTGGAAAAGGCTCAAGGGCGGCGTGTGCTTGAGCGCGGCCGAGATCATGTGGGCGCGAAAGATGCTGTTCCTGCGCGCCGCCTCCAGCGTCTCGCGCTGCAACCCGGCGAAGAGCGCCGTCTCGCCGACGATGGGCCGAAGATCGAACATCACCGAGGACAGCATCTGCGCCGTCGGATCCGGCTCGGCGATCCAGCCGCGGAAATAGGCGCGCCATTGCCGGAGCGGCACCCGCCAGCGCGGCGTGGTCGCCATCATCTCGCCCGGACAATAATAGTAGCCGCAGGCATCGAGCCCGTCCGAGACGAACCTCGCGAGCTCGGCGAAATAGGGCTCGTCGGCCTCGGCCGCGTAGCTGTCGTCGAGGATCAGGCAGTTGTCCTGGTCGGAGAAGCCCGTCTGCTCGCGCCTCCCCTGACTGCCGCAGGCGAGCCAGAGCCAGGGCACCGGCGCCGGCCCGAGCCGCTTCCCGGCCAGGACCAGCAGCCGCTTGGTCAAGGCGTCGGTGATGCTGGTGACGAGCTTGCCCACCTTGTAGGCCTCGACCCCGGCGCCGACGAGCTGGGCGAGGAAGAGCGGCACGTCGGCGGTGATCGCGGCGAGCCTGGAAATCTCGGTCGCCTCGTTGATGTCGCCGATCAGGAACGCCACCGAGATGGACTGCCGGCGGATCAAATTGGTGCGGGTCAGGATGCCGACCAGCTCGCCCTTGTCGACGATGGGCAGATGCCCGATATGCCGCTCGCCCATGAGCAGGAGCGCGTCGAAGACCAGCGCCTCGGGCGGCAGGGTCGCGGGATCCCGGGTCATCACCTCGAGAACCGGCGTCGCCGCCGAAAGTCCCTCGGCCACCACCCGCGCCGCGAGATCGCTCGTGGTCAGCAGCCCGACGAGGGCGCCCCCGTCGACCACCGGCAGAAACGAGATGCCCCGACCGCGCATCAGCGCCGCCGCCTCCTGCACGGTGGCGGTGGAGGCGACGCTGACCGGCGAGCGGGTCATGATGTGGCCGAGCTGGTTGGTGATCAGCGGGTCGGCGGTGTCGGCGGCGAAGATCGGCTTCCGGTCGGCGGTCCGCCGCAGCCGCTCGAAGAAATGGGCAAAGTCGGGATAGGTCCGCACCAGCTCCAGAAAGACCGCCTTCGGCACCGCGAGAGCGCGCGTGCCCGTGCCCGCGACAGCGCGATTGGGACCGGTGCCGTCCCGGAGCAGGGCCCGCGCACCGATGCCCTCGCCCGGCAGGAAGCGGGTGAGGACCTCGCCGTCGGGCGAGACCACGTCGATCGCCCCCTCGAGCACGATGGTGAAGCTGGCGAGCTTCTGGCCCTTCTCGTAGAGCACCTCGCCCGCCTCGAAGGCCACGACCCGGCCCTCCGTCGCCAGCCGGTCGAGCGCCTCCGGCGGCAGGAGGTCGAAGGGGTGGTGCTGGGCCAGGAACGACGCCGTGGCATGCTCGGTCGTGGCCGTGCCGGTCATGCTTCTCCCCGAAAAAAAGACGGACCCCGTCCAGATGAACGGGGTCCGCCGGTCACGTCAACCGGATGCGCGAACCCTCAGTGCTCGAGCCCGGCGCTCAAATGGGCCGCTGGACCGGCACCGCGTGGCACGCGGATGCTCTCGACGAGCTCCTGGATGTCCTGCGGCGGCTCCTGCGTCGCCTGGGAGACGAAGTAGGCGGCCGCGAAGTTGACGATGGCGCCGATGGAGCCGATCGACACGGGCGAGATGCCGAAGACCCAGTAGTCCGGCGTGTCCGGGAACTGGTTGGTGTCCGGCAGGAAGAACCAGCCCTTGTAGACGAAGACGTAGATGAGGGTGAACACGATGCCGGCGACCATGCCGAAGCTGGCCCCCACATTGTTGATGCGCTTGAAGAAGATGCCCATCATCAGAGCGGGGAAGATCGACGACGCGGCGAGGCCGAAGGCGAGGGCCACCGTCTGCGCCGCGAAGCCGGGCGGGTTGAGGCCGAGATAGGTGGCGACCGCGATGGCCGCGGCCATCGAGATGCGCGCCGCCCAGAGCTCGCCACCCTCCGTGATGTTCGGGTTGATCGCGCCCTTGATCAGGTCGTGGCTGATCGCCGAGGAAATGGCGAGCAGAAGCCCGGCCGCGGTCGAGAGGGCGGCGGCGAGGCCGCCCGCGGCGACCAGGGCGATGACCCAGCCCGGCAGGGCCGCGATCTCGGGATTGGCGAGCACCATGATGTCCGCATTCACGGTCAGCTCGTTGCCCTGCCAGCCCCACTCCTGCGCCTTCGTGGCGAAAGCCTCGTTCTTGTCGTTGTAGAACTGGATGCGGCCGTCGTTGTTCAGATCCTCCCACTTGATCAGGCCGGTCTCCTGCCAGGTGGTGAACCAGCCGGGGGCTTCGGCGATGGCGAGGTTGCTGTCCGGCGTGCCCGGCTCGCCCGTCTGGATGGTGTTGACCAGGTTGAAGCGCGCCATGGCCCCGACCGCCGGTGCCGTCAGGTAGAGCAGGGCGATGAAGATCAGCGCCCAGCCGGCCGACCAGCGGGCGTCCGCCACCTTCGGCACGGTGAAGAAGCGGATGATGACGTGCGGCAGCCCGGCCGTGCCGATCATCAGGGACAGGGTGAAGAGCAGCATGTTCAGCGTGTTGGTGTGGTGCCCGGTGTAGGAGGCGAAGCCGAGATCGGTGATCAGCGCGTCGAGCTTGACGAGGATCGGCGTGCTCGACCCGGCGGCGTCGGAGAAGAGGCCCAGAGGCGGCAGGACGTTGCCGGTGAGCTGCAGCGAGATGAAGATCGCCGGGATGGTGTAGGCGGTGATCAGCACGATGTACTGCGCCACCTGGGTGTAGGTGATGCCCTTCATGCCGCCGAGGACCGCGTAGAAGAAGACGACCGCCGCACCGATATAGAGGCCGGTCGCGGCGTCGACCTCGAGATAGCGGGCGAAGGTCACGCCGACGCCGGTCATCTGCCCGATGACGTAGGTCACCGAGATGATGATCAGGCAGATCACCGCAATGATGCGCGCACCCTGCGAGTAGAAGCGGTCGCCGATGAAGGCCGGCACGGTGTACTTGCCGAACTTGCGCAAATACGGGGCGAGCAGGCAGGCGAGCAGCACGTAGCCCCCCGTCCAGCCCATGAGATAGGTCGAGTTGTCGTAGCCGACGAAGGCGATCAGGCCGGCCATCGAGATGAAGGAGGCGGCCGACATCCAGTCGGCGCCGATGGCCATGCCGTTCATCACCGGATGCACGCCCCGGCCGGCGGCGTAGAACTCGCTGGTGGTGGCGGCCCGCGCCCAGACGGCGATGCCGATATAGAGAACGAATGTGGCCCCGACCACGACGTAGATGAGTGTCTGGGTATCCATTTTCAGTGTTTCCCTCGTTCTGCCAGTATCATTCCTCGGCGCCGAACTTGCGGTCGATCGCGTTCATCCTGAAGGCGTAATAGAAGATCAGGATGATGAAGACGAGGATCGAGCCTTGCTGGGCGAACCAGAAGCCCAGGTCGGTGCCGCCCACGGCGATGCCCGAGAGCAGCGGCCGCAGGAGAATGCCGAAGCCGAACGAGACCAGCGCCCAGACGATCAGGATGTTGCGGATCAGGCTGAGATTGGCCTTCCAATAGGCGTCGTCGGATGTCGGTCCCTTATGCATGATGCCTCCTAGTCGTCATTGGCAATGGCGAACGCAAATCGAGCGCCGGAGAGACATGGCGCGCCCATCGGCGTCTGGTCGCGAGTTTCGCGGCAGTCGGGGACGGCGAAAACTGGTCTAAAGCGCGCAGGGGACGGCGAAGGCTCTTCCGGCAAATGCGGCAAAAGCACGCGCGCCGGTCGAATCCCGGCGGCGAAGCCTCTCGTCACTGCCGCTCTCGATCGAGCAGGAGCCGGATATCGGCGGCGAAGGAGAGGAGGAGCAGGAAGAGACTGGTGGCGGCGAGCCCGAAGGCCGCGGCGGCGATAGGCGGTGCCAGGCTCAGGACCAGGAGCAGGAGCGCCAGACCGCAGGCCGCGCGGCGCCGGCGGCTGGCCGGCAGCGGTGCCGCGAGCGGCGGCCAGAGCCGCCCGGCGGCGACGAAGGCCGGCCGGAGCAGGCCGATGGCCAGAACCCATGGCCCGATCCCGCCCAGGCGCAGCGCCAGAAGCGTGAGCACGATGGTGAAGGCGGTGTCGCCCAGCATGTCGAGCCTGGCACCGAAGGCGCTCGTCGCGCCCAGCCGGCGGGCGAGGCAGCCGTCGAGGCCGTCGAGCACGAGCGCCAGCGCCGCCAGGGTGAAGACCGGCCACGAGAGCCCGGCCGGGCCGGCCCAGGCCGCCGCCAGAAGACAGGCGGAAAGATCGAGGCGGAGCAGCGTCAGGCCGTTGGCGAGCCCGAAGGAGCGGCGCTCGCCCGAGGCCAGGAACGCCACGAGCACCGAAGCGGTGACGAGGGCCACGAGCGGCACCGCCGGCCAGACAGGCAGGCCGCCGAGCCGGGCGAGGCCGAGCGCCGCGAGCGGTGCCGGCAGCAGCGTCGCACCGAAGCCGGACCCGGCCGCTGGCCGACAAAGCACCATGAAAACGTCCTAGCGGCGGCGGAAGACGACCTTGGCCGGATTGCCGGTGGCGACGACACGTTCCGGCAGGGTGCCGGTCACGACCGAGCCCGGGCCGATGATGGTGTGGTCGCCGATCGCCGCACCGTCGGTCACCACCACCCCGGCGCCGATCCAGACGTCCCTGCCGATCCGGATACCCCTGGAGACGAGGTCCTGGCGCTGGATGGGGACGTCCAGCCGGTCGTAGCGGTAGTTGACGCCGACGAGCACGCTGTTCGGGCCGATCATCGCATGGTCGCCGATCTCGAGCCCGCCCTTGTGCGCGTCGATGAACACGCCCGTCGCGATCGTCACCCGCTCGCCGATCCGCAAAGGCCCGTGGCTCGCCTTGATCTTGACGAAGGAGCTGATCTGCGTGCCCCGCCCAATGGTCACATTCGGGGAAAGCTCAACCTCGGCGCGAGCACTGATCTTGCATCCGAACTTCGCAAGATAGTAGAGACTGGTCACCGGCGCCGGAACCAGGAAGCGGCGAAGCGCGTTTGCTAGGTTCATGGGTCGGAGCCTTGCCATTCTGGGGTGGCGCATCGATAGTGAGGCCGCCTCGCCCCGGCAAGGCGGCGTGACCGCCGGCGGGCCTGCCCGGCGCCCGAGGGGACGGGATCGGCATGGACATGGTGGAGTGAAGGGTCCGGCGGCGCCGGTCTCGGCAGCCGGCGGAGGACGGCCTTGACGCGCGCCCGCGGCCTGGCGCTGAAGCTCGCCTTCGGCCTCGGCATCCTCGCCCTCGTCCTCTGGTTCGTCGATCTCGGCGCCACCTTCCGCGCGCTGCACGGCGCCGATCCCGGCTGGCTCGTGGCGGCCCTCGCCGCCTACGTCTCGACCCGGGCGCTCGTCGGCATCAAATGGTGGATCCTGCTCGGCGGACGGCGCGAGACCGTGTCCTACGCCACCGTGCAGCGCGCCGTGCTGCTCTCCGACTATCACGGGCTGCTCTTCCCCAACACCCTGGCGATCGACGCCTTCCGCGCCGTCCTGCTGCGCCATCACCCGCGCGGCTGGACCCACACCGCCGCCTCGATCGTCGCCGATCGCGTGATCAACGTCGCCATTGCCGCCGGCGTGGCGCTCCTCGCCCTCGCCGTCACCTGCCTTTTGGTGACCAACCCGTTCACGCCGCACGTCACCCTCGCGATCCTCGCCATCTCGGGCTCGATCGTGGTCGCGGCCCTCGCCGTCGTCAGCCAGCGCCTCTTCGATCTCGCGATCCGGATATTGCGCGCCGTCGCCGCCCGCGGCCCCCTCAGGCCCGTGGTCGGCCGGGTGCTGCGCAAGCTCGGCGAGCTGCACGGCGCCATGCGCACCATGCTCACCAACCCCAAGATCGTCGTCCAGGCGGTGCTGCTCGCCCTCGTCCTCGTCCTCATGCGCTGCCTTTCGGCCTATTGCGCCTTTCGCGCCATCGGCGTGCCCGTCGGCCTCGGCTGGATCATCACGCTGATGCCGGTCATCACCACCATAGCCCTCCTGCCTCTGACCCTCATCGGGCTCGGCCTGAAGGACGGCGCCTTCGTCTTCTTCTTCAGCGGCATCGGCGTCGCCGCGAGCGCGGCCCTCGCCGTCTCCTTCGTGACCTACGGCTTCATCATCGTGACGAGCGTGGTCCTCGGCCTCCTGGCCAGCGTCATCGGCCCGCCCTTGCCGGTCGCGGCCAAGGGCGAGGGCTAGGACCGCAAGGCCCGCCAGAGCATCGAGGTAACCTTCGACGATTCGCTGCCGATGGTCGTGCCGGCCCGCTCCTCGCGTCTCGCCCGCCGGCGCTCCCGAAGCTTGTAGGGCACATAGCGCAGCAGGTCGCGCAGCGCCTCGAGGGCGATCCTCGGCCGGCCGACCGTCGACAGGCGCTCGTAGCCGCTCTGCTCGACATACCTGCCGCCGACGGCCTCGATCAGCCCGACCTCGGCCGATGTCAGACGCTGCCGCCAGGCGCCGACCGAGCGGCGGTTGACCGGCTCGGCGATTCCGGCCTTCCAGTGCTCGCCCCTGACGACCCGGTCGGCCCGCCGATGGCCGTCGAGCATGGCCGTCCGAAAGTCGACGCCGATGAAGTCGCAGATCCGCCGCAAGAGACGCTCGGGCTCGCGGACGAGATCCTCGTAGCGGACCTCCATGTAGCGCTCGGCACCCCTCCCTTCGGCCGCGGCGAAGTCGAAGGCGTGGATCATCTCGATCTTCCAGAGCAGCGTGTTGAAGATCACCGAAGGCGACGAGAACGGGTAGCGGATGCGGGACGAGATGGAATCCCTCGGATCGCGAAGGATGTGGACGATGCGCGCATCGGGAAAGAGATGGACGATCTCGGCGAGGTAGCGGACATTGCCCGGCGTCTTCTCGCCGACGCGGGCCGCGCCCCGCATCTCCCGAAACGCCTCGAGCAGCAGCCGGAAGAGCAGGCCATAGGTCGCCCGGGGGTCCGCGGCGAGCCGCGGCAGGGCGCGATCGAGGGCGTCCTCGATCCCGGGCACGAACTGGATGGCATGGCAGGCGAGAATGCCCCGGCGCAGCCGATCGCCCGCCTCGGCACCGAGCGGCTCGGGGATGGCTTCCCTCAGGCGCAGGATCTGATCGAAGAAGTGCAGCTCGCCGACGAGAGCGATATCCGGATGGGCGTCGATCATCGACTGCAGGAGGGTGGTCCCGGAGCGTGCTGCGCCGACGACGAAAATCGGCCGAAGCCCCGTCTGCCGGTCGGCTTGAAAGGGAGTGTCGGTCAAGGACCGTTCCTCCGGCAGGCGGGCGGTGTAGAGAGGCTTCCGGAGAAGGATGCGGAGGAAGGACGATGCTCGGCGGGCTGCGGCGGACAGGAGAGGGGCTTCTGCACGAATGGCAGTCGCTCCGCCGCTGCTACCCCGAGTTCGTGCTGCGCGACGTCGCCGCCCTGCCGCCGGGCGACGTGCCCGTCTTCACCTTTCACACGATCGAGCCGGAGCCGTTCGAGGCGCAGCTCCGCCATCTGCGGGACGGCGGCTATCGGACGATCGACGGCGCTGCGCTCCTCCGCCATCTGGCCCGCGAGGAGCCGGCGCCGGAGCGGGCGGTCGTCTTGACCATCGACGACGGGCGCAAGAGTGTCTGGACCCACGGGCTGCCGCTCCTGCGACGCTACGGCTTCAGGGCCACGGTGTTCCTCATCCCAGGCTACGTCCGGGACGACCGCAACGTCGATGCCGGTCTCGAGGATGTCTGGGCCGGCCGGGTGGCGGCGGCCGATCTGGCGATCCGCGACCCGGAGCTGATGAGCTGGGCCGAGATCCGCGCGCTCGAGGCTTCCGGCCTGATCGACTGCCAGTCGCACACCACCTTCCACCACCGCGTGCCGGTCGAGCCGACGCTTCTGGGCTTTCTGGGTCCGGCCGCGTCCGACGCCTTCTTCGATCTGCCGCTGCCGGCCGGGGAGGAGCGGCGTCTCCTGGACGGCGGGCTCGCCGGTGTCCTCGGAATGCCGCTCTTCCCGGCCGCCTCGCCCATGCTCGCCCGGCCCCGCTATCGGCCGGCGGGCGAGGTCCTGGCGGCGTGCGTCGATCTGGTGCGGCGCGAGGGCGGGGCGGCCTTCTTCCTGAGGCGCGATGCCGAGGCCCGGCTTCGCCGGGTCTACGACGCGGCGAGGAAAGCCTATGGCGAGGGGCGGGTGGAAAGTCCGAAGGAGGCCTTGGCCGCCATCCGCGACGATCTCGCGAGATCGCGCGCCCTGATCGAGGCGGAGCTTTCGGGCAAGTCCTGCACGCATCTCTGCTTTCCCTACACCGAGGGCTCTCCGGCCGCCGTGGACCGCGCCCGCGAGGCCGGCTTCGCGGCGGCCTTCTGGGGCGTTCTCCCCGACCGCCGGATCAACCGGGCCGGCGACGATCCCTGGCGCATCGTCCGGCTGAAGGGCGACTACATCCATCGTCTGCCCGGTCCCGGCCGGCGCCCGCTCGGCCGGATCATGCTGGCGAAGCTTCGCCGCCGGCTCGCCGGCGGTCCCGTCTACTGACGGCACGCATCGCTCAGACGAGCCGGCGCACGAGCCGCCAGTAGCCGGCATAGAAGCCGTCCAGCGCCTTCTTCACCCCCGCCTTCCAGCCCCGGCGCCGGAGCAGGTCGGCGCGGACGGTGATCGGCCCGCAGCCGAGAAAGCCGCTGTCGGGAATGCGCCGGAAGGCCGCCACCCGCCGGCGCTTCAGGCGCACCTGGCCGAGCCCGCGCAGCACCGCCCAACCGGCGCGAAAATAGGTGCCGATCCTGCCCTGCGCCAGAAGAAAGGCGGCGATCGCGAGCTCGTGGACGAGAAGGGGCGGGGCGAGAAGGAGGAGCGTGCGCAGCCGGTAGAGCCCGAGCATGACCAGCCAGCGATTGCGAACCTGATGGAAGCCGGCGGCGAGGGCGCGCGGCGTGTAGTCGTGGAGCACCACCGCGCTCGGCACGACGAAGGCACGATGCCCGGCGATCAGGAGGCGCTGCACGAGCTCGCCGTCCTCGCTCCCGAAGATCAGATACTCGTCGAAGCCGCCGACCTGCCGCCACGCCGCACCCCGGATCAGCATGCAGCCGGCGCCGAGCCCGGTGACCGCCCGCGTCGCGTCGGACACCTCGCCGATCAGCCGCCCCCCGTTGAGCTGGACCGCCTCGCCCAGGTAATGCACGAGTGCTCCATCGAACTGGATGCGCTCGGGCTCCCCGAGAAACGCCACACGAGCGCCGAAGGCGGCCCCTTCGGGCCGGGCCAGCGCCTCCTCGACCAGCCGCCGCACGCAGCCTTGCTGCGGGATGCAGTCGTCGTCGAGAAGGAGCGCCAGCCCGTCGCCGGCACGCTCGACGATGCGGTTGCGGGCGGGATTGGGGCCCCTGTTCCGGGCGAGCTTGATGAGCTCGACCGTGGGAAACCGCTCGGTCACGAGGGCACGGGTCCGATCGGTCGAGGCATTGTCGGCGACGAGCACCGTCATCGCCGGGTAGTCCTGGGCGAGGATCGCGTTCAGCGTCCGCTCGATGACGTCCTCGCTGTTCCAGGTGACCACGCCCACGACGAGCGGCGGCAGGTCCGGGCGGACGGTGGACCCTTCCCGATCGGCCGGCTGGCGCCCGCAGGAGCCGCTCCCCACTCCACACATTCCCTCATCCCAGCATCGAATACATACTTCATAAAGTGATCAGGGACCAGCCTTCCCTGCCGCCGGGCTTGGCTGCGGCCGCCGGACCGGCTACCCAGCCGCCGGCCCCGCCGACCGGAGAGCAGCCTTGCTCAGGAGCACCTTCGAGCTCACCCCGACCGAAAGCGCGCTCGAGGCTTTCGCCGCGCTCACGGGCGACCGCAACGCCCTGCACATGGATGCCGGGTTCGCGCGGCGCAGCCGGTTTCGCGCGCGCGTGGCGCACGGCATGCTCGCCGTGGCCCTGCTCGGCCGACTCGAGGGCGGCCGGCGGGGCGAGGCCGTGCGCTTCCGCCGCATCGAGGGCCGGTTCACGAGCCCGATCCCGCTCGGCACCCGCCTCGTCCTCGAGGTCGAGACCCGATCCCCCGACGACGATGCGGCGGTCGCCTTCGAGGCCATCTGGCGCAAGGCCGCCGATGGTCAACCTCTCCTTTCCGCCGCCGGCAGCTTCATCCGCGCGGCACCGGCCGGGCCCGCCCCGGCCGGCGGCAGCGCTTGCCTCCTCGCCCATCCGGTCGCCGAGGCCGATCGCGGCCCCGAGGAGCTCGAGGGCCTCGTCGAGACGCTCGAAGGGAGGATCACGCCCGAGAACCTCGCCGCCCTCGCCCGCCTGATCGGCCTCGAGCCCCCGGCACTACCGTGCCCGAACCTCGCGGCCGCGCTCCTGCTCTCGACCCTGGTCGGCATGCGCCTGCCCGGCCGGCGCGCCACCTTCACGGGCTTCGCCCTCGACTTCGAGGCCGATCTCGAGCCGGGCCGCCCCTTCGCCCTCGAGGGCCGGGTGACCCGGGTCTCGGCGGCGAGCGAGACCCTGGTCCTGGCCGTCCGCCTGATCTCGAGCGAGCGGGTCATGGCGAGCGGCGAGGTGCGCGCCATCGTCAACCCGAAGCAGCGCCTCATGCCCGGCGCCGAGGAGATCCGAAGCCGGCATCTCGACCTCGGGCTCGCCGGCCGCACGGTCGTCGTCATCGGCGCCAGCCGGGGCATCGGCGAGACCGCGGCCAAGCTCTTCGCCATGCACGGCGCACGGGTGGTCGTCCACTACTTCCAGGGCCGCGACGACGCCGAGGCCATCGTGCGGGACATCCGGGATTGCGGCGGCGAGGCCCTGCCGCTCGCCTGCGACATCCGCGACGAGGCGGCGGTGGCCCGCTTCTTCGCCGCCGTCGACGGCTCTTGCGGCGGACCCGACGTCCTGATCAACAACGCCGTCCAGGACTTCCGCCCGAGGCCCTGGGGCGAGCTCGCCTGGGCGGACTTCCAGGGCGAGCTCGACGTCTCGCTCAAGGGCCTCCACGCCTGCTGCCGCGAGGCCGCGGCCCGCTTCCGCGCCCGTGGCGGCGGCAAGATCGTCAACGTCTCGTCCATCGCCACGAGCCGGCCCGTGCGCGGCCAGAGCCGCTACATCGCCGCCAAGAGCGCGGTCGAGGGCTATACGAAAAGCCTCGCGGTCGAGCTCCTGAAGGACAACATCCAGGTCAACCTCGTCGTCCCCGCCATGGCCGAGACCGACCTCATCGCCTCGATCCCGACCGACTACGTCCGCCGCATGGCCGCCGCCAAGGGCATGGGACGGCACGTGCGGCCGATCGAGGTGGCGCAGGCCATGGTCTACCTCGCCTCCTCCTGGGCCGACGCGCTCTCGGGGCAGAGGATCGTGCTCAATCTCGGCGAGCCGCCGTTTGCCTGACCCGGGAGCGCGGCCCAGAGCGCCTCGAGCCGCGAGGCCGCGGCCGCACCGAAGCGCGGATCGGCCGACCACCCCGTCCGCCGCCGCAGCACATCCTCGACCGTCGTCACCGCGCGGGTGCGGCAGAGCCGAAGGAGCCAGGTGAGCGCCTCGGGCTCGGGGAGCGCCAGGAAGGCCTCGGCGCCGAGACGGTCCAGAGGATGCGGCGCCGGCCGGGGCGGTGTCGCCCTCGCCAGCACCACCCCGGCGCCATCGAAGAAGGCGGCCGCCACCGCCCGCGCCGTCGTCCACTTGATACCCGAGACCGAATGCAGACCCGAAGGCCCGCCCAGCGCCCCGTGATCGACCATGACCGGCCGGGCCGCCTGGGCCACGGCACCCTCGGCCACCGCCGGCAGATAGCCGGCCCGCACCTCGACCACCGCCGACCGGTCCAGGTCGAGCCCCGCAAGCGCGCCGTTCAGCACGTCCATGACCGCCCGGATCGCCTCTTCCGGCACCCGAGCCGCCGCCGGCGAGGCGGGCTTTCCCGCAAACGGCAGATGGCGCGTGCCGACGAGGATGCGTCCCTGATGCGGGTGCAGGAAGAGCGTGCCGCCATCGCCGGGCTCGAGGGCGAGCGCCCGGTCGCCGGCCACCGGCTCGCGGTCGAGCAGGAGATTGAAGGCGAGCGAGGCATGGAAGAGCTCGGGCCGGTCACGGTCGGCGGCGGCGGCGAAAGCCCGGCACCAGGGCCCGGCCGCGTTGACCACCCGGCGGCCACGGAACCGCAGCTTCCGCCCGCTCATGGTGTCGGTGGCGGCAACACCCTGGACCCCGCCGGCCTCGGTAGCGATCCCGTCGACCCGCACGCGGTTGAGGGCGGCCCCGCCCAGGGCCACCGCCCAGCGCAGCCACTCGATCAGCAGCGCCTCCGAGCGCGCCATCGCCCCGTCCTGCCAGGAGGCGCCACCCGAGAGCCCCTGGACCCGAAGGCCCGGCACCAGCGCCCGAAGCTCGCCCGGGCCGAGCACCCTTCCTCGAACCAGCCGGCGCTCCGGCGCCACGCCTGCATTGCGGTCGAGGCTGGCCAGGGCATCGACCAGAAAGGCCGCCCGGAAGACCGAAGGCCGCCTGGCGCCCTTGCCCTGGAGCGGCATCAGGCAGTCGAGCGGCTCGGTGAGATCGGGAAAATGACGAAGGAACCAGCGCCGCTCGAGCACGCTCTGGCGAAACCGGACCAGGTCCAGCCGCTGCAGGTAGCGCAGCCCGCCATGCAGGGTCCGCAGGCTGTGCCAGCTCGTCTCGCCGCCGAAATCGCCGGCCTCGAGGAGGAGCGCCCGCTCGCCGCGCCGCACCGCCTCGAAGAGCAGCGCCACGCCGTGCACCCCGCCGCCGACGATCAGCCAGTCGAAGCGCTCGTCGACCAGGGAGTCGATGTGGCGCTCCAGCGATCCGGCCTCGCCCGTCGGGCGGCAGCCACTCGTCAATCGTTCGATCCGAGCGGCACCGTCGCCGCCGCCCCGGCACCGGCGATCCCGCCGATTCCGGCATAGAGCTGGCCGATCCGCCGCTTGAACACGTGGTAGTTGTGATGCGAGTCGATCAGGGCGCGCGCCGCCCGCGCCCGCCTCGCCGCCTCCTCGGGTGCCTCGAAGGCGGCTCCAAGGCCCCCTGCCAGGCCCGCCGGCGTCGGCTCGACCAGAAAGGCGGTGCTCTCGTCCAGAACCTCCTGATGCGTCGGCAGGGCCGTCGCGACGATCGGCCGGCCGCTCGCCATGTAGGTGTAGATCTTGAAGGGCGTGACCAGCGGCTCGAGCCGCGGCGAGACCAGGGCATCGGCCAGCGCCATGAAGGCCGGCATCTCGGCCGGCGGGCGCGTGCCGGTGAAGACCACCCCCGCCCCGTCGCCTCCATCGCCGAGGTGGCGGGCGCGCAATTCGGCCACGGAGGCGGCACTGCCGCCGACCACCACGAGCTCCGCCGTGGGCCGGTTCCGGCGCACCAGCCTCCAGCCCTGCAGGAGCTCGACGAGACCCTGCCGCCGGTCGAAATTGCCGGTATAGACGGCGATCGGCCCCGGACCGAGCGCCAGCTCCCGGCGGAGATCCGCCACCACGCCTTCATCCACCGGCTCGAGCGCCTCGGCGAGCGGGATGTCCCGGATCTCGAAGACCGCGATGGTCGGGCATTCGCGCCGCACGAGCTCGGTCAGATGGCCGGCCACGGTGACCGCCGCGGTCGAGCGCCGCAGGACCAGCCGGCGGATCGTCCGGGCGGCAGGCGCCAGGGCCCGCGCGAACCGGCTGCCATGGCTTCGAAGCTGGTGCTCCAGATCGCTGTCCAGGTCCATGATCCGGGGCGTGCCGCGCAGCCAGGCGAGCGGCAGGGCGAAGAAAGCCGCCTCCTCGATCGCATGCACGGCCACGTAGCGGTGCCGGGCGAGCTTGCCGAGGACGAGGCCGGCGAGCAGCACGTCATAGGCGATCTTGCTCAGCGAGAACCCGATCGGGATGTCGCGCAGACCCCGGATCGGCCAGACGCGGCTCTGCCGCACATGCGGCAACGCCATGTCCTCGCCGAACGGAAAGGTCAGGAGATCGACGGCGAAGCCGAGCTCGGCCAGCGCCTGGCACATCAGCCGCACGTTCATCGGCGTGCCGGCGAAGCGGAAGAAGGGCTGCGGCGTCACCAGCAGCACCCGCGGACGGATCGCCCCGCAGTCGAGCTCGGCGAGCGGGCGCTCCGCGCCGATCATCCGCGCTGCCGTCTCGCCAGCAGCACCACGGGCGCACCCAGCCGGACGGTGAGCCCGAGCCGACGACCCAGCGCCTCGAGGCGCGCCGAGCCCTCGGGTGACCGCAGCTTGCGGTGTATCACCATGGGCAGCCAGAATTCCTTGACTTCGTCGATTTCTGGAAGACCGGCGGCGTCGAGCCAGCCTGCCAGTTGCCCCCTCGTATAGCAGAAGAACGGCCTCGTGTTACCCTCCAGCAGCCGCTTCAGCCGGAACAGCACCGGCTCGAGGAGATTGGCGCTCCAGAGCGGCGCGTAGTCGACGGCCAGCGCATCGCCGCTGACCCGGCCCATCTCCCGAAGGAGCGCTTCCGTCTCCTCGACATGGGCCAGGAGACGGAAGCCCAGCACCAATTCGAAGCTCCGGTCGACGAAAGGCAACCGCCAGAGATCGGCGACCACGAGATGCACGCGGTCCGGATGGCGCTCCCGAACCTCGAGGAGCCGGTCGGACCAGGCGGCGGCGCTGCTGCCCTGCACCCAGACATCGTAGCCCCGCGCCAAGAGCAGTGCCGTGAGCTGGCCGTGGCCGCCGCCGACATCGAGGGCGCGCGGGCGGCATCCCGGCGCCCCATGTCCGACCTCGGGCAGCACCGTCAGAAGCGCGCGCTCCTGGGTCTCGAGGAGCCACGCGCCGACCGGGCCGGCGAACCTTTGGGCGTAGCCGGCGCTCGCGGTGTGGATGTCCGGCCTGCGCGTGTCGTGCTCGAGCCCCGCCTTCCCCGCTCGCCGCAGCTTTTGGAGCCTGAGGGCGAACTGGTCGCGAAGGAAGCGCGCTGGTCCGACCCGCCCACGGCCCGGACCGGGCCAGGGCGCGAGCGGCGTGCCCGGATCGCGGAGCGCCCGGCGCAGGCTGGACAGGGGCCGCCCGGCATCGAGCCGGCCCTCCCATTGCACGCCCATGCAGCCGACCCGATCGACGGCATCGGGGAGCGGCAGGGGATCGCTGCCGGAGAGGCAGCTTCCATGCCCGCCCTCCGCCTGCCACCGGCGAAGCGGCGCCGGTGTGGGCCAGCCGCGCGGGCGGCCGCCATTGTCGCCGAGATGCAGCTTCGCGGGATCCGCCTCCGCGAGAAAGGCGGCGAGCACCTTTGCCCTCCGCCCCGTCCACTTGCCGAAGCCCCAGGGCAGCACGGGAATGCCGCCGGCCGCGCGAACGGCCTCCACCGTCGCCGCCAGCGATGCGCCGTCGGCGGGCCGCTCGGTCGTCGCCAGCGCCAGGACCTCGAGCCCCTCGCGCGTCGCCGCCTGGAAGCCCTGAACGATCCAGAGCGTGGCGGGCCCGGCATCCGTTCGCTCCCGCCGCCGGGCGATCAGCAGACCCGGCTCGACGCCCGCCTCGATCCGCCAGTCCCCGATCTCGCCCGCCGCCGCCAGCATGGCGAAGGCATCGTCCAGCCCCGTCTCGGTCAGCATCAGCACGCCGAGCCGTCCCCGCCGGGCGATCTCGAGATTGGCCGCGGCCGCATCGAGCCAGTGCCGCGGATCGAACGAGGGGTAGAGATGGACATGCGCGTCGAGACGGACGAGCATGCTGCCAGCCTTCTGCCGGTCCGGGGCCGCGGGGGCGAACAAGGGCCTCTGGGGCGAGATGATCATTCGGGTCGGGCGCCATGGCCCCGACCGCGGCGGGCGGCGAGGCGGAACTCGTGCCAGGCCGTCACGTTCGGACCAGCCACGACGCTTGTGGGCGAGGGTGAGGCGAAAAGCAACGCCCGTCTCGCAGGGCGAGGCGGTGGATCGGCCTCGACAGCCCGCCGCCGCGGCGGCTAGGAGCCTGTTCGATTGGTGATCTTCGAGAGTCCCACGACATGCCGACCGACACCACCAGAGAGCCCGTCCTCGTCACGGGTGCCACCGGCTTCGCCGGCGGCCATCTGGCGCTGAGGCTGCGCCGGCTCGGCCATCCGGTGCGGGCCCTGGTGCGGCCGACGGCCGGGGTCGAACGGCTGCGGGCGGCCGGGGTCGAGCTCGTGCCGGGCGATTTGCGCGAGGCCGCCGACGTGGCGAAGGCGGCCCGGGGTGTCGAGCGCATCTATCACATCGGCGCCGTCTTCCGCACCGCCAGCCACCCCGACAGCTACTACCGCGACGTCAATGTCGGCGGCACCATCAACGTCCTCGAGGCGGCGCAGAAGCACGGCGTGGCGCGGACGATCCACTGCTCGACCGTCGGCGTGCATGGCGACGTGAAGGAGGTGCCCTGCACCGAGGAGACCCCGTTCAATCCGGGCGACATCTACCAGGAGACCAAGCTCGAGGGCGAATTGAAGGCGCAGGTGGCCTTCAAGAGCGGCCTTTCGGGCGTCGTCTTCCGCCCCGCCGGCATGTACGGGCCGGGCGACCTCCGCTTCCTCAAGCTCTTCCGGTCGATCGACGCCGGCCGCTTCGTCATGTTCGGCCCCGGCACGACCTGGTACCACGTCGTCTATGCCGACGACCTGACCGACGGCATCCTGCTCTGCGGCGAGCATCCGGCGGCCCCGGGCGGCACCTTCATCATCGCCGGCGAGCACTGGACCACCCTTAACGAATGGGTCGGCGAGATCGCCCGCTCGCTCGGCGCACCTCCGCCGCGCTGGCGCCTGCCCTACTGGCCGCTGGCGGCCGGTGCCGTGCTCTGCGATGCCGCATGCCGGCCCTTCGGCATCGAGCCGCCGCTCTACCCGAGGCGCGCCGCCTTCTTCATCAAGCACCGCGCCTTCTCGATCGAGCGCGCCAAACAGGTGCTCGGCTACGCCCCGAAGATCGACCTTCGGGAAGGCGTGCACCGCACCACCGCCTGGTACGTCCAGGAAGGCCACCTCACCCCAAGAAATGGGGACACGAACCGAATTTCAAGAAATGGGGACACGAACCGAATTTAACCTTTCAAGAAATGCCCCAAGAAATGGGGACACGAACCGAATTTAACCTTTCGCTCGCGGTGGCCGTGAAGAAATGGGGACACGAACCGAATTTAACCTTTCGCTCCCGGTGGCCGCGGTTGCAGGGGATGCGACATCCACCCTCGGGTTGTTGCATCTGATGCAACAGGAGGCCGTGCGATGTTGCATCTTCTGCAACCTCGGGGGCTCGGGATGTTGCATCTTCCGCAACAGGCGGGTGCCGATGTTGCATCTGATGCAACCTCCGGCGACGTTCGAACCCGGGCTCTCGACGATCGAACCCGGGAAAAGGCCGAAGAACGCCGGGATTCGACGATCGAACCCGGGCTTCGGCAAACGAACCCGGGGTCTTGCAAGCCCCTAGAACGGGGCGGTTTTCGCCGGTTCTTCGGCTTGCGGCCGCAGGTTCGGCGCCGAGGCGGCCGATTGCCGGTCGAACCCGGGCGGGACTTGCGTCGGCGGTCCCGATATGATAGGAATACTGTCTGACCCGCCTTCGCTCAGGCCTTGAGCCCGCCTTCCATCAGCCCCTTGAAGAAGAGCTTCTGGGCGAAGGCGAAGGCGATCAGGCCGGGGGCGGTGACGATGACGTAGACGGCGGCGATGCGCGGCCAGGCCCACTGCCCGAGCCCGCCCGCGGCGTGCGCCAGCATGACCGGCACGGTGCGGGCGCTCTGGTCGTTGGTGAGCGTCGAGCAGAGCAGGTACTCGCCCCAGGCGGTGACGAAGTTGACGATGATGATGACGACGAGGCCGTTCCTGACCAGCGGCAGCCCGACCATCCAGAGGCTCCGCCAGGGGCCGGCGCCGTCGATCCTGGCGGCATCGAAGAGCTCGCCCGGAACGAGCTGGAAGACGCTGCGCATGATCAGGATGGAGACGGCGAGGCTCAGCGTGATGTAGGGCAGGATCAGCCCGGCCGTGCTGTTGATCAGGCCGAGCTCGCTCTGGATGCCGTAGATGGTGATGATCGAGACGACGCGCGTCGGGAAGTAGAGGGAGGCGATCAGGACGGCGATGATCCAGGCCTTGCCGCCGAGCTTGAGGTGGGCCAGCGCGTAGCCCGCGAGCACGGCGCAAAAGCAGGTGATGATCACCGTGAAGCCGGTGACGAAGACGCTGTTGAAGAGGTTGATGGGCAGGGTGTCGATCTTCTCGAGGACGTAGCCGTAATGGGTGAAGTCGAAGTTGCGCGGCCAGAGATTGCCGCGCATCGAATCCGGCATCGACTTGACCGAGAGCAGCAGCACCCAGAGCAGCGGCAGGAGGATGACCGCGCAAAAGAAGAGGATGACCGCGTGGCGGATCACGGCGGCGCGCAGATGCCCGGGGTTCTCCTGCACCGGAATGGCGGCGGCCTCGCTCGCCATGGCGCTCAGCCCTTGCGCCGGAAGAGGTAGAGGAGGGCGGCGACGAAGCCCATCATGACCACCGCGCCGATCATGCCGATGGCGGCGGCGAAGCCCTGGCGCCAGAGCCCCGTCTTGAAGGCCTGGTCGTACATGAAGATCGTCCATGTGTAGGTCGGCGAGGAGCGGTCGAAGCCGCCGAAGATCAGGTACTCGTCGATCACCGCCATGGCCGTGCCGAAGCGCAGCACGATCAGGATCATCATGATCGGCTGGAGCGCCGGCAGGGTGACGTTCCAGAAGATCTGCCACTCGTTGGCGCCGTCGACCCGCGCCGCCTCGGTCAGCTCCTTGGGGATCGCGGCGAGGCCGGCGAGGAAGAAGACGGTGTGATAGCCGAGCCCCCACCAGACCTCCATGATGGCGATCGACGGCAGGGTGAGCGCGGTGCCGCCGAGCCACTGGGGCGCGGTCTGGATGGTGAAGAGGCCGAGGACCTCGACCAGGAAGTGATTGATGGGGCCGACCTGGAAATTGTACATCCATTTCCAGAGCACGAAGATCAGCGTGCTCGGGATCACCGCCGGGATCAGGATGATGACCCTGTAGACGGTGGCGACGCGCTGGTTTCTGACCCTGTCGACGAGGATGGCGAGCAGGAGCGGCAGGACGATCGTGCCCGGCAGGAACATCGCCGTGAAGAGGGCGGCCCGCCCGAGCCCCGCCCACATCAGGGGATCGGTCAGCGCCTCGGCGTAGTTGGCGAGGCCGACCCAGCCCGCAGGCTCGTTGGCGAGGAACTGGTAATCGGTGAAGCTGATCCAGACGACGCGGACGATGGGCCAGACCTGGTAGCCCACGAAGAAGACGAGCGCCGGCAGGAGAAAGAGCCAGACATTGGCCCGGACCGCGAGGGCGGTTTCGGCCGATGGTCTCGGCATGCTCGGCGCGCTCATCAGGGCGGTCGGCTTCATGACGGGAAGGGGGCCCTCGCGCCTGGCGCCGGACGGCGGCCTCGCGCCACCGTCGTCCGGCCCCCGGTTACCCTGGCCGCTACTAGCCGGCGCCGCGCTTGATTTCCGCCTGGACGGCTTCCGTGACCTTGGCCATCGCCGCCTTGGGATCGCTCTCCTCGCCGGTCAGGTAGGTCTCCCAGATCGGCTGGCCGATGACGAACTGCTGCAGGCCGAAGAGGTTGTTCTGAATGGCCCGCGCCCGGTCGAGCTGGCTGCGGACGAGGTCGACGAAGGGCGGCAGCCAGTCCGGGCGGTCGGCGGCCCAGCCGGCGTAGATCGAGGCGTAGGGCGGCAGCTGGCCCGGATGCGCGGTCGGCGTGCCGGCGATCGAATCCTTCCAGATCTGCGGGTTGTAGGTCAGCGCCTTGAGGTATTCGGCCGCCTTCTCCTTGTTCTCGCCGTGCTTGAAGAGTGCGGCACCCGTGGTCCAGAAGACGGTCGAGCCGGCGCCCCCGGTGAACTTCGGCAGGCCCGCCATGCTCAAAAGGCTCGGGTCGTCCCAGTACTGCGCCATGCGCAAGGGCGCGTTGAAGTACTTGGTGTAGAGGCCGACGCGCTGGGCGGCGAAGGCGAGCTCGTCCGGCGTGCCGTTGACGCCGCCATCGGTGCTCCCGGCGAGGAGGATGTCCGGATTGGCGAGCGCCATGATCTTCTTCATCAGGATCAGCGCCTCGACGGCGGGATCGCTGGTGAACTCGAAGAGCCCCTCGGGCGTGTAGACGTCGGGCGACATCGAGTGGGTGAAGGGTGCCAGCGAGCGCCAGCCATGCGCGTCGAAGGTGGCGCCGTAGGGTGCCGCACCCTTGTCGACGATGGTCTGGGCGGCCTCGAGATAGCTCTCCCACGTCTCCGGCGGCAGGCCGCCGAGCCCCGCCTGGTCGGTGATGCCCGAGTGCCAGCTCATGCCGATGACGTCGAGCAGGAACGGCCAGTTGTAGAGCTTGCCGTCGATCGAGCATTCCTCGCGGATGGCCGGCAGGATGTCGTCGAGCACGTCCTTGGGGATGTAGTCGTCCCAGGGCTCGATGACGTCGCCCTCGATCATCGCCGACATCTCGACGAAGGGCGTCTGGCCCACATAGACGTCCCAGGTGCTCTTCTTGTCCTTGGCCTCGGCGACGAAGCGCTCGATGCCGAAGCCCTCGACCGGGGCGATCTGGAAATTGAGGTCCGGAAACTGGGCGTTGATCTCCGGGATCGCCGGATGGAGATCGGGGATCCACTGGTAGAAGGTCGGCGTCAGCGGCCGCGCCGCGAAGGCCGGCCTCGCACCCATGCCGAAATTCGCGGCGACACCGAGGCCGGCCATGCCGAGGCCAGCGGCCATGGTGCGCGAGAGAAAGCCGCGGCGGTCGATCTCGCCCCGGACGAGGCGCTCGCGCCACAGCTCCTGCAGGATCAGCTCGTGCTCTTTGCGCTCAGCCATGATCGACCTTTCCTCCCCGGCTCGACGGCCCTTTGTCCCAACCGTCCACGCATTCTTAATGGCGCTGGCGCAGTCTTGGCAACACGGCAGCACGAGCGGCGCGAAAGCGGACCTCCGGCTCGCGCGCCGCGATCGCCGCTGCTAGGCTGGCATCCGTTCATGTCCGGGGGGAACGATGCCGCATAAGGGAATCTTCGTCTACGCCTGGGATCTCCGGGACGAGGGGGCCCCGACGGTGACCGCCCGGCTCAGGGAGGCCGGCGCCGACTCGGTGGCGCTCGCCACCGCCTACCACGCCGGCAAGTTCCTTCGCCCGCACGGCCGCTCGGGCAAGGTCTACTTCCCCGACGACGGCACCATCTATTTCCGCCATCGCCCCGAGCGCTTCGGCCGCGTGCAGCCGGTGCCGCATCCCATGCTGGAGGACTACGATCCCTTGGAGGCGCTGGCCGGAGCCGCGCCCGACCTGGCGCGGATCGGCTGGACGGTCTGCTGCCACAATTCCCGGCTCGGCCGCGCCCATCCCGAGCTCGTGGCGCGGAACGCGATGGGCGACGGCCTCGTCTACAGCCTGAACCCGGCGCATCCCGATGTTCGGGACTATGTCGTGGCGCTGGTCACCGACCAGGCCGAGCGCTACGGGCTCGATGCCGTGACGCTGGAGACGCCGGGCTGGCTGCCCTACGAGCACGGCTACCATCACGAGTTCGCGCTTGTGCCGCTCGACCCCTGGATCGGGCTTCTGCTCGGCCTCTGCTTCGCGCCGGCGAGCGTCGCCGGAGCCGAGGCGGCCGGCATCGACGCCGAAAGGCTCAGGCAGCGCGTGGCGGCGCATATCGAAGCCTGGTGCGCCGCCGACATCGCCGCGACCGCCGACCGCGCCGCCGAATGGCAGCTCGCCGACCTCGTCACCGACGGCGAGCTCGGCGCCTATCTGCGCTGGCGCTGCAAAGTGGTCGCCGACCTCGTGGCCGAGATCAGGGACCGCCTGCCGAAGGCGACCCGGCTCCGCGTCATTCCCTCCGTGCAGCGGCCGAGTGCCCGGAGCTGGAGCGAGGGCAGCGATCTCGCTCTCCTCGCCGGCTCGTGCGACGCGCTCGAAATCTGCGCCTACGAGCCGTCGGCGGCGGCCGTGGCCGCCGATATCTTCGACGTCCGCCGGCGGGTCGGCGACGCCGCCCGGCTGCACGCCATCCTCAGGCCGTCGCATCCCGATCTCGCCGGCGGCATCGAAACCGTGGCCGCGGCCCGGGCTTTGCGACGTGCCGGGGTCGAGGGTCTCGCCTTCTACAATTACGGCCATTGGCGACTCGCCGCGCTCGGACATGTCGAGGCGGCCTTCGCCGCCTGGGAGGAAGCAGCTTGAACCGTTACGCTGAAAAGACCGTCCTGATCACCGGCAGCGGTCGCGGCATCGGCCGCGCCACGGCGCTCAGGCTGGCGCGCGAGGGGGCCGCTGTCGCCGTTCTCGATATCGACAGCGAGCCGGCGCACGCCGTCGTTCGCGAGATCGCCGGCCTCGGGCGAAAAGCCGTGGCGCTGGTCGGCGACATCGCCGAGGAGGGGGCGGCGGCGCGGCACGTCGAGGCGGCGGAGAAGGCGCTCGGTCCCCTCGACGTGCTCGTCAACAATGCCGCCATGGCCGGAAGCCACACTCTGGCCGCGACCGAGCCCGAGGGCTGGGACGCGGAATTCGCGGTCACCCTGCGCGCCGCCTACGGCTTCTGCCGCACGGTCCTTCCCGGCATGGCCGGGCGCGGCCGAGGGGCGATCGTCAACGTCGCCTCGGTCAATGCCCTGAGCGCGCTCGCCAATCCCGCCTACAGCGCCGCCAAGGCGGGTCTTCTCGCCCTGACCCGGCAGATCGCCGTCGAGTACGGGCCACGGGGCATTCGCGCCAATGCCGTGAGCCCCGGCACGATCCACACCGACCATCCGAGCTGGCGCGCACGGCTCGAGCGCGATCCGGACGTCTTCGAGAAGCTCGCGCACTGGTATCCGGTCGGGCGGGTCGGGCGTCCCGACGACATCGCGGCCGCCATCGCCTTCCTCGCGGCCGACGAGGCGGGCTTCGTCAACGGCACCAATCTCGTCGTCGACGGCGGCCTCCTCGCCGGCTCCGCGCCGATGATCGAGGTCCTGACCACCGGCGCCGACTGAGGGCGAGCGCATCCACGTCGAGCTGAATGGTCCAGCCGTCGAGCCCCTTGGAGAGCGCCTGAATCGCGCGCATGGCCGGCAGCGCATCGACCTCGGCCGTCACGTCGGCGCGCACCCTGGCCGCTTCCTCTTTCCAGGCCGCTTGCCGCTCGCGCTGCACGTCGGCCATGGCCTTCGCGATCAGCCGGTTCTCGGCCGTCGTCGCGGCACCCTGCACGGCCGCCAGATAGTCGGCATACTGCTCCGGCGTCATGCCGGCCGCCTCGGCCGAGGCGAAGAGCGGATCCAGCCGGAGCGCCCTTTTCTGCGCGTCGATCGCGTCCGAGCTCGCCAACATGCGGTCGAACACGGCCCGGACTTCCTCGTTGAGCTCGACGTCGAGCTTCCTGATCTCGCGGTAGATCGAGACGAGCCAGGCCCGGAACCGGGCGAAGGCCGACTCCAGTTCCGGCGCCGGCGCGTTCCCTTCCATCGTGAACGCCTCGAGGCCGCGCGCCATCTTCTCATGATGCTCGCGCTTGATGCTCTTGCGGTCCGGCGCGCCGAGCCAGGCGAGGAGCCGGCCATAGTCCAGGGCGAGCTCGGCCGGCGCCCCCTCGGCCTCGGCCAGGTCGCCGAACACCTCGAGCATGAAATGGCCGGCCTCGTGGATCACCGTCGAGAGGTCGGCCCGCTCGAAAAGCCGGATGATCGTCGACCGCTTGTTGAAGGTGATCGAGCCGCGCGGGTCCGGCCCCTTCTTCTTCCGCTGCTGTAGCGTGGTGCCGTCGTCCTCGATCGCGAGGTTGATGCCATCGCCGGAAGGGTCGATATTCGGGTCGGAGCCTTCGGGCTTCGCGGACCGCCGGCGCCCGGTTTCGACACCGGACCCGCCGGCGGCTCCGTACTTGGCCTGCCAGGCTTCGAGGTCCTGGTTGAGGTTGAAGAACTTGCGCCCCTTGGCGTCCTCGCCAATCTGAACGCCGACCCGCAGCGGCTTGCCGGCCAGTTCGACGACCGCCTCGAGCCAGTGAAATTGCACGATGCCATCGGTGCGCGGCTTGGCGAGCGGCACCGGGCCGATGTAATCGGCCTTCTCGACAATCTGCCGCAGCGCCGGGAGCATCCGCCACTTGCGCGGATCAGTCCCTGTGTTCCTCAGCTCATCCCATCCCTTGCGGGTGAAGACGACAGGGCCGAGATCGGCCCGCTCGGCGGGATTGTCCTGCAAGGATCGATAGACGACCCGGGCGGCTTCACGAAGCTCGCGCGGGTTCGAGCCCTCGACGCCGAGCTCGTCCCCGGTCAGCACCGCGACCGGAGCTGGCCCGCGGTCGCCATCGCCCTCCTGAAAGAGCGCCTCGCCGTCGCCGGCCATCTCCGGCGCCGTCTCGACCGCCGCCCGGAGCTCGGCGCCCGTCACCGTCTCGCCGTCAAGGCCGAGCTCGGCGACGAGCGCCCCGAGCCCGTCGGCCGCCCGGCGCTCGAGCGCCTCGAGCATTTGCGCCGGCGTGGCCGCCTGGTCGCCCAGGAGGCCCGGCGACCGCTGGCCGGCTTCCTCGAGATAGGCGGCGAGCTTCTCGGCGATCCGCGACCGGCCCTTGAGCCGGCAGGAGCCCTTGCCGTTGCCGACGATCAAGGCACCGAGGAAGGCCCGCCCGTCCAGGGAGAGGCCGCCGAAACCGGGGTCCCCGGCCGATCGCTGATCGGTCCGGGGTGGGGCGAGCATGTCGCCTTGATCCAGGGCGAAGTGAGGCGGCACGCCCTGGTCGCGGGTGCGGATCACCGCCCACACCGCTTCCATGAGCGCCGCCGTGAAAAGCGCGTCGCCGAATGGCGCATCGGGGTGCGGCAGTGATAGTGTTGATCGCTTCTCGGCCCTGGGTGTCCCTGGCCTTGAAGAGACGGCTCGCTTGCCCTGCCTCCTGATTAGGGCGTTGACCTTCCGACGCTTGCCCTCAGATGCGACTCGGGGTCTTGTGCCAATTCCGTTTCGGCAACCATCTGAAGGTCGCGTTGACTCCCCCTTGGCCGGACCTTATCTGACAGGCTGCAATGGCTGTCTGGGGCCGCCCTCCGGCGCAGCCGACACCATGGGACCACAAACCTGATGCTCGGAGCCATCGCTCGAAAATTCTTCGGCACGACCAATGACCGACTGATCAAGACCGCCCGCAAGACGGTCGACCAGATCAACGCTCTGGAACCCTCCTTCGAGACCCTCGACGATGCGGCCATCCGGGCGAAGACGGACGAGTTCCGGGACCGGCTGGCCAAGGGGGAGACCCTGGACGAGCTTCTGCCCGAGGCTTTCGCCACGGTGCGCGAGGCGGCGCGCCGCACGCTCGGCCAGCGGCACTTCGATGTGCAGCTCCTGGGCGGCATCTTTCTGCACCAGGGTGCGATCGCCGAGATGAAGACGGGCGAGGGCAAGACCCTGGTCTCGACGCTCGCGGCCTATCTGAACGCGCTGCCGGGCAAGGGCGTGCATCTGGTCACCGTGAACGACTACCTGGCGCGCCGCGACAGCCGCTGGATGGGCCAGATCTACGAGTTCCTCGGCCTTTCGGTCGGCTGCATCGTGCCCGGCATCGGCGAGGCCGACCGCCGCGCCTCCTACGCCGCCGATATCACCTACGGCACGAACAACGAGTTCGGCTTCGACTATCTGCGCGACAACATGAAGCTCTCGCTCGAGACCATGGTCCAGCGGGCGCACAATTTCGCCATCGTCGACGAGGTGGATTCGATCCTGGTCGACGAGGCGCGGACCCCCCTCATCATCTCCGGTCCGGCCGAGGGCGGCTCCGAGCTCTACGTGGCGATCAACAAGCTCATTCCGGCGCTCGGCCCCGACGACTACGAGAAGGACGACAAGCAGCGCACGGTGACGCTGACCGAGCAGGGCACCGAGCGGATGCAGCAGGCACTGGCCGGCGCCGGCCTGCTCAAGGAGGGCGACCTCTACGACCCGCAGAACATCACCCTCGTGCACCACGTGCAGGAGGCGCTCCGCGCGCACACCATCTTCGCCCGCGACGTCGACTATCTCGTCAAGGACGACAAGGTCATCATCGTCGACGAGTTCACCGGCCGCATGATGGAGGGCCGGCGCTACTCGGGCGGCCTGCACCAGGCGCTTGAGGCCAAGGAAGGGGTGACGATCCAGCCGGAGAACCAGACGCTGGCCTCCATCACCTTCCAGAACTACTTCCGGCTCTACGAGAAGCTCGCCGGCATGACCGGCACGGCGGCGACCGAGGCCGCCGAGTTCGCCGAGATCTACAAGCTCGAGGTGGTCGAGATTCCGACCCATCGACCGATGATCCGCGCCGACGAGGACGACGAGGTCTACCGCACCGGGCGCGAGAAGAACGAGGCGATCGTCAAGGAGGTCCTGGCCGCGCATGCCAAGGGCCAGCCCGTCCTGGTGGGCACCGTCTCGATCGAGAAGTCGGAGGCGCTGGCGACGCTCCTCAAGAAGGAGAAGATTCCCTTCCACGTGCTCAATGCGCGCTATCACGAGCAGGAGGCCTTCATCATCGCCCAGGCCGGGCGCGTCGGTGCGGTCACCATCGCCACCAACATGGCCGGGCGCGGCACCGACATCCAGCTCGGCGGCAATGCCGAGATGCGCGTCCAGCAGGAGCTCGGCGCCGAGCCCGACCCGGCGAAGGTGCGGGCGATCGAGGCCGAGGTCAGTGCCGAGGGCGAGACGGTCAAGACCGCGGGCGGCCTCTACGTGATCGGCACCGAGCGGCACGAGAGCCGGCGCATCGACAATCAGTTGCGCGGCCGCTCCGGCCGCCAGGGCGATCCCGGCCGCTCCAAGTTCTTCCTCTCGCTCGACGACGACCTGATGCGCATCTTCGGCTCGGAGCGCATGGACGGGATGCTGCAGAAGCTCGGCCTCAAGGAGGGCGAGGCGATCATCCACCCCTGGATCAACAAGGCGCTGGAGAAGGCGCAGGAGAAGGTCGAGGCGCGGAACTTCGAGATCCGCAAGAACCTCCTGAAGTTCGACGACGTCATGAACGACCAGCGCAAGGTCGTCTACGAGCAGCGGCTCGAGCTGATGCATGCCGAGGACGTTTCCGAGACGATCGCCGACATGCGCGAGGAGGTGATCGACGATCTCGTCGCCCGGCACATTCCAGAGAAATCCTACGCCGAGCAGTGGGATGGCGCGGCGCTCGCGGCCGACGTCAGGCGGGTGCTCGCGATCGATGCTCCCGTGGTCGAGTGGCTGAAGGAGGAGGGGATAGCCGAGGCGGAGGTGCGCCAGCGCCTGGGCGACCTGGCGGAGCGCAAGGCCGCGCAGAAGATCGCGAACTACGGCGAATCGATGATCCGCATGGCCGAGAAGAGCCTGCTTCTGCAGATCCTCGACCATCTGTGGAAGGAGCATCTGCTGCAGCTCGATCACCTGCGGCAGGGCATCCATCTGCGCGGCTACGGCCAGCGCGATCCCCTGAACGAGTACAAGCGCGAGGCGTTCGCCCTCTTCGAGACCATGCTCGGCCGGCTGCGCGAGACGGTGACCCAGGTCCTCTCGCATCTGGAGATCCGCACGCAGCCGCCGGCCACGTCCTCGGTCGCGGCGACGGGCGGGGAGCCGGTGCCGTCATCGCCCGCCGCCGCCCCGCGGCAGGCCGTGCCGCAGTCGACCGTGCAGGACGACGGCCATGGCGGCGTGGCGACGGTCGAGCGGCCGCGCACCATGGTCGCGGGCGGCGACTGGGGCAAGGTGCCGCGCAACGCCCCCTGCCCGTGCGGCTCCGGCAAGAAGTTCAAGCAGTGCCACGGGCGGATCGCCTGATCCGCCGGCCGGCAGCGGGGCACCGGCTCAGAAGAGGCGTGCATCCCTCGGGATGATGGCGCCCGGATGGCGCACCACCCTGGCCGCCAGCCGCGATCCCGCATCCACCGCCTGCGGTATCGTCGCGCCCTTGAGCCGCGCCGCCAGATAGGCGGCATTGAAGCTGTCGCCGGCACCGGTGGTGTCGAGAGGATCCTGGACACGCACCGGCAGCGCCTCGAACGCCCGGCCCTCGACGCGGAAATGGATGGGCGCCTCGCCGTCCTTGACGATCACCTCCCGCGCGCCGAGCGCGTGCAGGCGGTCGAGGGTCACCTTCGGCTCCGGATCGCCGAAGAGGGTCTGCTCGTCGATGAAGCTCGGCAGCACGATCGAGGCGAGGCCGGCGGCCCGGTTCAGGATCTGCCGCGCCTCGGCGAGATCGGGCCAGAGTCGCGGCCGGAAATTGGGATCAAAGGCCACCGCCTTGCCGCCTTTCCGCATGGCGGCGAGCCGCGCCAGCAGCCTGTCACGATCCTCCGCCGGCAGGATGGCGAGGCTGATGCCGGAGAAATAGACGAGGTCGTGGTCAGCGAGCCGCGCCAGCCGCGCGCTTCCGCCGCTGCCGGCGAAGACCGACCGGGCGGCCGCCTCGCTTCGCCAGTAGGCGAACGTGCGCTCGCCGTTCGCAGCTGTGCGGATCGCGTAGAGGCCGGGCAAGCGACCGGGCAGCCGGGCGACCTCGCTCGTGTCGATACCCTCCGCCCGCCAGCCGGCGAGGAGCTCGTCGCTGTAGGCGTCGTCGCCGAGGCCCGTGACATAGGCCACCCTGGCCTCGGTCGGCGGGAGCTCGCGGCGGAGATAGACGGCGGTGTTCAGCGTATCCCCGCCGAAGCCCCGGCGCATCAGACCCTGACCGGCCTCGCTGAGCTCGATCATGCACTCGCCGATGCTGGCGATGTTCTTCACCCGGCCGCTCCCTCTGGCTCGTCGAGCCATGCCCGAGGGCGGGGCCGCCGGCAAGGGCGAAGGTCCATTCCCCGGAGACGTGGCCGGATGTTCACCCGAAAGGGCGTCTGTCGGGGCTTGCGCGGGCACGCCCGGGATGATCTTAGAGGGTCGGCCCGGCCTGCAAGCGGCCGTCCCCGAATCGCACTGGCTCCCACATGACCGCGCTCCATTATCTGCTCCTCGCCGCCATGCTCGCGACCCTCGGGGTCCTGATCGTCGGCGTCGCCGGCTTCTTCAAGGGCGGCGCCTTCAACGAGAAGTACGGCAACAGGTTGATGCGCGCCCGCGTCGTCCTGCAGTTCGTCGCACTCGTGATCCTGGCGATCCTGTTCCTCGCGCATTGACGACGAACCTCTCCGCAACCCACATGGAACCCGACCATGGTAACGCTGACGAAAATCTATACGCGAGGCGGCGACCGGGGAAAGACGTCCCTGGGCGATGGCACGCGGGTCGCCAAGCACAGCCTGCGGGTCGAGGCCTATGGCACGGTCGACGAGGCCAATGCCACGATCGGGCTGGTCCGCCTGCACACCACCCCCGACGCGGCGGTCGAGGCGATGCTGATGCGCATCCAGAACGATCTCTTCGATCTCGGCGCCGATCTCTGCACGCCGGGGGCCGATGCCGGGGATGCCGAGGCTTTGCGCATCCAGGACGGACAGGTGGAACGGCTCGAGCAGGAGATCGACGCCATGAACGAGGCGTTGGCGCCGCTCCGGTCGTTCGTGCTGCCGGGTGGCACACCGGCCGCCGCCCATCTCCATCTCGCCCGCACCGTGTGCCGCCGGGCGGAGCGGCTGGTGAGCGCCCTTCTGGAGCAGGAGCCTGTCAATCTCCTGGCATTGCGCTATCTCAACCGCCTCTCCGACCATCTCTTCGTCATGTCCCGCCACCTGAACGACCAGGGGCTCCTGGACGTGCTCTGGCAGCCGGGCGCCAACCGTTGACGGGCGAGCGGACGAGGTGTTGGCTTGCGGAGGTGTTGGTTCGTTGACAATCGGCTGGCCGGGGCATATTGGTCTCTATTGCAGTGCACAATAAACCGGCCGCGCGAACCAACGCTGCGCGATCGTTGAGCAGAGGTAGCGGACATGAAGGTGCTCGTGCCCGTCAAGCGGGTGGTCGACTACAACGTCAAGATCAGGGTCAAGTCCGACCATAGCGGGATCGAGACGGCCAACGTCAAGATGTCGATGAACCCGTTCGACGAGATCGCCAACGAGGAGGCGATCCGGCTGCGCGAGAAGGGCATCGCCACCGAGGTCGTGGCGGTGTCGCTCGGCGAGCAGAAATGCCAGGAGACGCTGCGCACGGCGCTCGCCATGGGCGCCGACCGGGCTGTGCATGTGTCGACCGATGCGACGCTGCAGCCTTTGGCCGTAGCCAAGTGCCTGAAGGTGATCGCCGAGCGCGAGGCGCCCGAGCTGATCCTCCTCGGCAAGCAGGCGATCGACGACGACAGCAACCAGACCGGCCAGATGCTCGCGGCCCTGCTCGGCTGGGCGCAGGCGACCTTCGTCTCGAAGCTCGAGGTCGAGGACGGCAAGGCCGTCTGCGGCCGCGAGGTGGACGAGGGCATCGAGACGATCGAGGTGAGGCTGCCGGCCGTCCTCACGGTCGATCTGCGCCTGAACGAGCCGCGCTATGCGTCGCTGCCCAACATCATGAAGGCGAAGAAGAAGGCGATCGACACGGTCACGCCCGAGGAGCTCGGCGTCGATATCGCGCCCCGGCTGGTCTACACCAGCTTCGAGGAGCCGCCGAAGCGGCAGGCCGGCGTTCGGGTCGCCGACATCGGTGAGCTGGTGGCCAAGCTGAAGACCGAGGCGGGAGTGATCTGATGGCCGTTCTGATCCTGGCGCAGCACGACAACCGGACGCTCGACCCCGCGATGCTGCATGCCGTGACCGCCGGCTCGAGCCTGCCCGGCCCGTTGCACGTGCTGGTCGCCGGCGCCGAATGCGGCGCCGTGGCGGAGGCCGCGGCGAAGGTCGCTGGAATCGAGAAGGTGGTTCGGGTCGAGCACGAGGCCTACGCCAACCCGGTGGCCGAGGACCTGGCGCCGTTGCTCGTCAGCATGATGGCGGACTACGACTACCTGATCGCGGCGTCGACGACCTTCAGCCGCAATGTCCTGCCGCGCGTGGCGGCGCTCCTCGACACGGCGCAGATCAGCGACATCGTCGAGGTCGTGTCGCCCTCGACCTTCCGCCGCTACATCTACGCCGGCAACGCGCTGACCACGGTCGAGAGCAAGGACGAGAAGCGTGTCGTCACGGTGCGCACCACGACCTTCGACGCGGCGCCGGCCGAGGGCGGCAGCGCCGAGATCGCCACGGTGGCGGCGGTCGATCCCGCCGGTCTCGCCCGGTTCGTCGGCCGCGAGGTGCAATCGAGCGCCCGGCCCGACCTGACGTCGGCCAGGATCGTGGTCTCGGGTGGCCGCGGCATCGGCTCGGCCGAGAATTTCTCCATCGTCGAGGAGCTCGCCGACACGCTGGGTGCCGCCGTCGGCGCCAGCCGGGCGGCCGTCGATGCGGGCTACGCCCCCAATGACTGGCAGGTCGGCCAGACCGGCAAGATCGTCGCGCCGGACCTCTACATCGCCGTCGGCATCTCCGGCGCCATCCAGCATCTCGCCGGGATGAAGGACAGCAAGATCATCGTCGCCATCAACAAGGACGAGGAAGCGCCGATCTTCCAGGTGGCGGATTACGCCATCGTCGGCGATCTCTTCAAGCTCGTGCCCGAGCTCACCCAGGCGCTGCGGCAGGCCAAGGGTTGAGCGGCAAAGCCAGGAGCGGCTGAATGCACGTCTACACCGAGAAGGAATACCCGCCTCTGCCCGAGGTCCGAACGATCGGCGTGATCGGTGCCGGGCAGATGGGCGGCGGCATCGCCCAGGTCGCGGCCGTCGCGGGCTTCGACGTCGTCCTCATGGACGTCCGCAAGGAGCAGATCGAGGCGGCGCTGGAGCTCATGGGCCGGCTGCTCGATCGACAGGTGCAGAAGGGTGCGCTGACCGCCGGCGACCGCGATGTCGCCCTGGCCCGGGTGACGACGACCACCGCCATGGCCGATCTCGGCGCTTGCGATCTCGTGGTCGAGGCGGCGACCGAGAACGAGGAGCTGAAGAAGAAGATCTTCCGGGAGCTGGTGCCGCAGCTCAAGGCCGACGCCATCGTCGCGTCCAACACCTCCTCGATCTCGATCACCCGCCTCGCAGCCGCCACCGACCGGCCCGAGCGGTTCATCGGCATGCACTTCATGAACCCGGTGCCGGCGATGAAGCTGGTCGAGGTCATCCGGGGCATCGCCACGGCGGAGGACACCTACCGCTCGATCCGGGAGCTTTGCGAGAAGCTCGGCAAGACCCCGGTCACGGCCGAGGATTTTCCGGCCTTCATCGTCAATCGCATCCTTCTGCCGATGATCAACGAGGCGGTCTACACGCTCTACGAGGGGGTCGGCACGGTCGAGAGCATCGACACGGCGATGAAGCTCGGCGCCAATCACCCCATGGGCCCTCTGGAGCTCGCCGATTTCATCGGCCTCGATACCTGCCTCGCCGTGATGCAGGTGCTCTATGACGGCCTGGCCGACAGCAAGTACCGGCCATGCCCGCTGATGGTGAAATACGTCGAGGCCGGCTGGCTCGGACGCAAGGTCAAGCGCGGCTTCTACGACTATCGGGGCGAGGCGCCGGTTCCGACGCGCTGATGCCAAAGACCGTGGCCCGAATGCCTCCGGACCACGGTCCCTCTTCGGCGGTCAGCCTCTGGGCTGCGCCACCACCCGCATGTAGGGCTTGAGGGTCTTCCAGCCCTGAGGGTACTTCGCCTTGGCGGCCTCGTCGGAGACGGATGGCGAAATGATGACGTCCTCGCCTTCGTTCCAGTTGGCCGGCGTCGACACCTGATGCTTGCTGGTGAGCTGCAGGGCGTCGAGGATGCGCAGGATCTCGTCGAAGTTGCGACCGACGCTCATCGGATAGACGAGCACGACCTTCACCTGCTTGTCGGGGCCGATGATGAAGACGTTGCGGACGGTCTGGTTATCCGCGGCGGTGCGGCCCCTGGCGGTGTCGCCGGCACCGGCCGGCAGCATGCCGTAGAGCTTCGCCACCTTGAGGTCGTGATCGCCGATCATCGGATAGTTGGGTGCCGCGCCCATCGTGTCCTTGATGTCCTGGGCCCAGCGCGCATGGTCATCCACCGGATCGACGCTGAGGCCGACGATCTTGCAGTTGCGCTTGTCGAACTCGGCCTTGATCCGGGCCATGGTGCCGAGCTCGGTGGTGCAGACCGGCGTGAAATCCTTGGGATGCGAGAACAGCACGACCCAGCTGTCCCCCGCCCACTCGTGGAAGTTGATGCGGCCCTCGGTAGTGTCGGCCGTAAAATCCGGCGCCGTGGCGCCGATTGCAAGTGTCATGACCTTCTCCCGTTTTCCCGACGTGCTTATTGGATGGCCGGAGACCGCGCCTTGGCGGCGGACGATCCTCGCCTTAGATGGGAACAGGGACCAAGCGAATAAAGGGTCTATCGCCAGTGCCCAAGCGCATCGTCACCCTCACCTTCAACCCGGCGGTCGACGCCTCCTGCGCCACGGAGGAGGTGCGCCCGGTCCACAAGGTGCGCACCACCAACGAACGGCTGGATCCGGGCGGCGGCGGCATCAACGTGGCGCGCGTCGTCAACGAGCTGGGTGGCCTGAGCTTCGCCGTCTATCTCGCCGGCGGCCGTTCGGGCGACGTGCTCGACGAGCTGGTCAACAAGGCGGGTGTCATGGCGCATCGCATCACGACGGTCGAGCAGACCCGGGTCAGCCATGTCGTCTTCGAGCGGCGCTCGGGCCAGGAATACCGCTTCACGCCGGAGGGCCCCACGCTCGCCAAGAGCGAATGGCAGAGCGCCTTGGCCTTCATCGAGTTGCTCGACTTCGACTACCTCGTGGCGAGCGGCAGCCTGCCGCGAGGCGTGCCCGTCGACCTCTTCGCGCGCCTCGCACGGGCGGTGAAGAGCCGCGGCTCCAGGCTCGTTCTCGACACGTCGGGGCCGGCCCTGGCCGCGGCCCTCGAGGAGGGCGTGCACCTGGTCAAGCCGAGCCGTGGCGAGTTCGAGGCGATCCTGGAACGCGATCTCACCGATCCCGTCGAGCTGGCGGCGGCGGCGCGCGAGCATGTCGCATCCGGTGCAAGCGAGCTGCTTGCCGTGACGATGGGTCACGAGGGGGCGCTCCTGGCCACGGCCGAAGGCCTTTTGCGGCTGGCCACGCCGGAGGTCGAGGCGAAGAGCGCGGTCGGGGCCGGCGACAGCTTCGTCGCCGGCATGACGTGGGGCCTCGCCAATGGCGAGACCGTCGAGCGCGCCTTCGCGCTCGGCGTCGCCGCCGGGACGGCCACCGTCCTCACTCCCGGCACCGAGCTTTGCCATCTCGCGGACGTCATGCGCTTCTGGGCGATGCTCGAGCCGGTCCCGTTGGGTTGACCGCATGCCCGTGCAGAATGAGCCCGTCATGCCCGCCAGCCCGCCCCGCGATCGCGCCGCCGACCACCTCGCCCGACGCCTTGCGGAGGCGGGCTGCCGTTTCGCCTTCGGTGTTCCGGGCGGCGAGGTCCTGACGCTGATCGACGCGCTGGCCGCGGCCGGCATCACCTTCGTCACGGCGAAGCACGAGACGGCAGCGGGCTTCATGGCCGAAGCCGTGTGGCAGCGGACCGGCTCGCCGCCCGTCCTCGTCGCCACCGTCGGACCCGGCATCAGCAACGCCGTCAACGTCGTCGCCAATGCCCGGCTCGACCGGGTGCCGCTGATCGTGCTCGCGGGCGCCATCGACGCCGACGAGCAGCTCGCCTTCAGCCACCAGATCATCGATCATCGCCGGCTCCTCGAGCCCGCCATCAAGGGTGCCTTCACGCTGACCGCCGGCGCCGCCGATCTGATCGCCGAGAGGGCTCTGGCGCTGGCCGCCGATCCGCGTCCGGGCCCGGTGCTGATCGAGGTGCCGATGGCGGTGGCCGATGCGCCGGCGACCGCGCGGCGGCCGATCCGGCGCGCGGCGCCCGCACCCGCCGCCCCGGCCCCCGGCCCCCTGCTCCAGCGGGCGCGGGCATGGCTGGTCGAAGCGAGCCGGCCTCTGGTCATCGCCGGCTTCGACGCCGTCCAGCACGACGCCGGAGCGGCGCTCGCCCGCTTCGCCGGAACGCAGCGCGCGCCGGTGATCCAGACCTACAAGGCCAAGGGCCTGCTGCCCGAGGACCACCCCTTCGCGCTGGCCGCCGCCGCGCTCTCGCCGGCGGCCGATGCGCTGCTCATGGCCGAGATCGGAGAAGCGGATCTGGTCGTGCTCGCCGGCTACGATGCGGTCGAGATGCGCCGGGGCTGGCAGCATCCCTGGGATCCGGCGGAAAAGCGGGTGATCGCCTTCGACGCGGTCGCCAACGACCATTACCTGCACCAGGCCGGCATCGCCTTCGTTGGCGATGTCGGTGCCGGCCTCGACGCTGTCGGCCTGGACGTGCGCTCCGCATCGACCTGGACGGCAGCGGCCGTGCAGGCGGTGCGGGAGCGGGTGCTCGCCCTCTTCCACAGCGACGAGGAATGGGGTCCCGCCGCCATTTGCGAGGTCGCGCGGCGGGTGCTGCCCCGGGATGCGGTGGCGGCTGCCGATGTCGGTGCGCACCGCATCCTGCTCAGCCAGGTTTGGCCGGCCTACGCGCCGCGCAGCCTGCTCCAGTCCAACGGCCTCTGCACCATGGGCTGCGGCCTGCCGCTCGCCATCGGCGCCAAGCTCGCCGAGCCGGGGCGGCCGGTCGTCGCCTTCACCGGCGACGGCGGGCTTTTGATGGTGCTCGGCGAGCTCGCCACCGCGGTCGAGCAAGGGCTGCCCTTGATCGTCGTCTGCTTCGTCGATCACTCGCTCGCGCTGATCGAGGCCAAGCAGCGCGAGCGCCAACTCGTCCGGCGCGGGGTCGCCGTCGGCGCCTTCGATGCCGTCCGGCTCGCCGCGAGCCTCGGCGGCCATGGCGTCGTGGCGGCCAATCGGGCGGACCTCGCCCGGGCACTCGAGACGGCGCTCGCCGCCGGCCGCTTCACGCTGATCGCCTGCCCGATCGCCAGCGACGCCTACGACGGACGGATTTGAGGCGTGGTCGGCCCGCCGGCCGAGGACCTCGCCTTCACCTGACCCCGAGATAATCGAAGATATAGGACATGGCGCCGAATCGCTGGCGCAGGCGGGGCCAGTCGACCAGCTCCCGGGTGCGGACCAGCTCGGGCACCGGCCGTTCGTCGAGTTTGAGATCGGCCGTTGCCTCGGCCTGGGTCAGGGCCCCGTCGCCGTCGGTGTCGTAAAGCACGATCCAGTTCTACAGGCCGATGCTGTCGATCAGGAGAAATCCGAGATTGAGCGCCTGCCGGTCGGCTTGCGGCAGCGTCTCGGCATTGGCCCTGGCCCATACCCGCAGGCGATCGTTCAGCGTCGAGAGCTCGGCACTGTCGGCCTTGCCGTCTCGGTTCGCGTCGGCGAGTCGAAAGACGCTCTGCGCGCAGCTCGTCGAAGCGGCGCTGACGCATGTCTGCGCGACCCCCCGCACCGCCCGATCGAAGCTCTCGCCGGCGGCGAGCGCATGGCCGCCATGGGCCAGGAGCACGAGCCCGAGGCCGATGGCGCAGGCGCGATCAGGCGTTGTGGAGAATGGCTTTGAGCTCATAGAGCAGCTCCAGGGCGGCACGCGGTGAGAGATCGTCCGGCCGGATGGCTTCCAGGCGGTCGGCGAGAACGGCGAGATGATCCGGTATCGCGGCCGGTGGTGAGGTCGCCGGCCGGCGGCGCAGGCTGGCGCGAAAGAGCGGCAGGTCCTCCGCGATCTCGGCCGGAGCCGCCTTCGCCTCGCCGGCCTCGAGCTTCTCCAGCACCGCCTGCGCGCGGGCCAGCACGGGATGCGGCAGGCCGGCGAGGCGGGCGACGTGCAGGCCGTAGGAGCGATCGGCGGTGCCGGATATCACCTCGTGCAGGAAGACCACGTCACCCTGCCATTCCTTGACCCGGACGGTGTAGGCCCCGAGCGCCTCGAGCCGGGCGGCGAGCGCCGTGAGCTCGTGATAGTGTGTGGCGAAGAGGCCGCGGCAGCGATTGGCCTCGTGCAGATGCTCGACCACCGCCCAGGCGAGCGAGAGGCCGTCATAGGTGGCGGTGCCGCGGCCGATCTCGTCCAGAATGACGAAGCTGCGCTCGCCCGCCTGGTTCAGGATGGTGGCCGTCTCGACCATCTCGACCATGAATGTCGACTGGCCGCGGGCGAGGTCGTCCGCCGCGCCCACCCGGCTGAAGAGCTTGTCGACGAGGCCCAGGCGCGCGTGCCTCGCCGGCACGAAGCTGCCCATCTGGGCGAGCACGACGATGAGCGCATTCTGGCGGAGAAACGTGCTCTTGCCGGCCATGTTGGGGCCCGTGAGCAGCCACAGGCGTTCGCTCTCCTCGAGACGGCAGTCATTGGCGACGAAGCGTCCGCGTCCGGCCTCGAGCGCCGCCTCGACCACCGGATGCCGGCCGCCCTCGATCGCGAAGTCCAGCCCGTCGCCGAGCACCGGAGCGGTCCAGTCGGCCGCGACGGCGAGCGCCGCCAGGGCGGAAGCGACGTCGATGGCGGCGAGTGCGGCGGCCGTTCCGGCGATGGCGTCGGCCGCATCCAGCACCTGGGCACGCAGCTCCTCGAAGAGCTCGAGCTCGAGCGCCAGCGTCCGGTCGGCGGCGCTGGCGATGCGCCGCTCGAGCTCGCCGAGCTCCTCCGTGCCGAAGCGCTGCGCGTTCACCATGCCCTGTCGCCGCCGGAAATCGTCCGGCACCTTCGAGGCATGCGTCGCCGATACCTCGATGAAGTAGCCCAGCATGTTGTTGTGGCGGATCTTGAGCGAGGGGATGCCGGTGGCATCCCGGTAGCGTGTCTCGAGCGCGGCGACATGCCTTCGACCCTGGTCGCGAAGGGCTCGCAGCTCGTCGAGCTCGGCCACGGCAGCGGGCCGGATGAAGCCGCCATCGCGCGCCTGAAGCGGTGGAGCCGGCTCGAGCAGGTGCCCGAGCCGGCCGACGAGCGCGCTCGTGTCGGCAACTCCGGCAGCCAGGCCACCGAGCGCCGGCTCCGCCGTCTCCAGCCGGTTGCGCAGCTCGCGCGCGGCGCCGAGGCCGGTGGCGAGCGCGGTCAGGTCGCGCGGGCCACCCCGCCCGACGGCGAGGCGCGACAGGGCCCGCGCGATATCCGGCACACCTTTGAGCAGCCTTTGGCAATGCTCGCGTGCATCGGCATCGGCGACGAAGCCCGCGACTTCGGCGAGCCTCCTTTGGATCGGGGCGAGCGTGGCGAGCGGGGCGGCCAGCCGTTCGGCGAGGAGGCGCGCGCCGGGCCCGGTGCGGGTCCGATCGATGGTCGCGAGGAGCGAGCCCTGGCGGCGGCCGTCCTGGGTCTCGAGCAGCTCGAGATTGCGCCGGGTCGCCGGATCGATACGCAGGGAAGCAGCGGACTCCTGCCGCACCGGTCGATCGAGCCGTGGCAGAAGGCCCTTTTGGGTCGTGCTCAGGTAGTCGAGAATGGCGCCGGCGGCCGCGACCTCCGCCCGCTCGAAACGGCCGAACGCATCGAGCGTGGCGACGCCGAGGTGTTGGCGCAGGCGGTCGGCCGCGGCCTGGCTGTCGAACGCCCCCGGCTCGAGCAGGGTCTCGCGGTCGCGCCAGGCCCTAAGCCCGGCGGCGAGTGCCGGCTCCTCGGCCAGCGGTCGTGCGAGGAGGATCTCGCCGGGCGCCAGCCGCGCGAGCAGGGGACCGAGATCGTCGGGCGTGGTCGCCTCGGTGCAGAAGGCGCCCGTCGAGATGTCGACCCAGGCGAAGCCGAGGGCGCCCCCCACCCGGGCCAGGGCGCCCAGATAATTGTGCCGTCTCGCATCGAGGAGGCTCTCCTCGGTCAGGGTGCCCCGGGTGACGATGCGCACGACCTCCCGGCGGACGACGCTCTTCGCGCCGCGCTGGCGGGCGAGCGCCGGGTCCTCCATTTGCTCGCAGATCGCCACCTTGAAGCCGGCGCGGATCAGCCGCTCGAGATAGCTCTCGGCGCTGTGCACGGGAACACCGCACATCGGAATGTCCCGACCCGCATGCTGACCGCGCCGCGTCAGGGCGATGTCGAGAGCCGGAGCCGCCGCCTCGGCATCCTCGAAGAAGAGCTCGTAGAAGTCGCCCATGCGGAAGAACAGGAGCGAGCCCGGATGCTCCGCCTTGAGCGCCTGGTATTGGGCGATCATCGGGCTGGCGCGCTCCGTGTCGTGCCCTGCGGCCTGCTGCCCGTTTTCCACCCAAGAGGGATGTCGTGCCGCCACCTAGTAACCTGAGGTTGAAATTTTGGTTGCCACGGTCGCGCCAGTTCCTATCATAAGTCTCCGGGACGACCGGAGATGGGCGACGCCGGAAGAGGACCCGAAGGTGTCGGGCCACTATCGCCGAGGAAGCGCTTCCGGTCGAGCCGGCAACGCACGGGCGGCGCCGGGCGCGCTGGACGAGGAGAGGGCGGGCATGTCGAAGGAACGAGCGGGCGCCCGACGCCCGAGGGGGGCTGCATGATCGGCCATCCGTCCGGTTGTGACGCCTTTCTGCGAGATTTGATGCCGAACGGTTGGCAGGACGCCGCCGCGCACGCGAGGCGCCTCGCGGCCCGGCTGCAATATCTGCCATGGGGCGACCGCATGGCGCAGCTCGACGACTTCGTCTGGAGCGAGGCCCGCCGGCTGCTCTCGAACGAGGAGATCACGGCGGTCATCAACCGCCAGCCCTACACATTGGCCACCGGCCACGCGATCCTCGAATATGCGACCATGTGCGGCGCCGTCATCACCAGCATTCTCGTGCTGATCGGGGAGGGTTCCTCGGCGCGGCAGCCGGAGGAGGCCCTCGCCCTTCTCCTCTCGCGCCACGCGGCACATCAGGAGACGGCCCTCGGCTGGATTCAGACGGGCGGGTTCGAGCGTCTTCGGACGGTCCTCGCCCGGCTGCCCGGCTTCGCCTTCCTCATCCTCGCCGTGTATCCCAACGATTCCGCCGAGAGCTTCATGGCCCGCGATGCCTTCTGGACGGCCATGCTCGGCTATTGAGCGACCAGGGTGGCCGCCAGCACGCGGCGCACCGGAGCGAAGCTCCGGCGATGGTGTGGCGATGCTCCGGCCAATGCCAGCGCTGCACGATGCGCCGCCGTCGCGTAGCCGGCATGACGCTCGAAGCCATAGGCCGGATGGCGCCGACCAATGCGGGCCAGGAGCCGGTCGCGGACGACCTTGGCAACGATCGAGGCGGCAGCGATCTCCGGCACCGTCGCATCGCCGCCGACGATGCAGATCGTGCGCCAGCCCAGGCTCGGGTCGAGATGGCCGTCGACCAGCACCTCCTCCGGCTCGGCCGGCAGCATCGGCAGGAGCCGACGCATCGCCCGCCGCATGGCGAGGTGGCTGGCTTCGAGGATGTTGAAACGGTCGATCTCCGCAACGGATGCCGCCCCGAGCGCCCAGCGCGCCTGCTCTCGGATCACGAGCGCCAGAACCTCGCGCCGGGCCGGCGCCAGCGCCTTCGAATCGGCGAGCCCGGCAATCGGCCGGGGAAGATGCACGGCGGCGGCGAGCACCGGCCCCGCCAGCGGCCCGCGTCCCACCTCGTCGATGCCGACCCTGATCATCGCGCACCTCGCCGACGGCCGAGAACGATGGACCCGCGACCGGTCCCGTCGCTCGCACGGTCGCTCCGAACCCGCCTCGCACGCGGCGCGGGCCGCTCGGTCCGCCGGGTCCGAGCCCGGTTCCCGCATGTCGAAACGGAGCCGACAGCCGCTGCTCCCGCCCCCGGCCCGGTGCCACCCGCGACCCCGAACACCACCGGCACAACCGCCGCCTCGACCATGCCTCGCCCGCTCCAGGAACCCGCGGCATCGCGGTTTCTGCCGCACGGGGGCTTTCGATGGCATAAATCGCGCAGACAGCCAAATCCGGTTCGAGAGCAACCCATGCGACCTGGAAAAAATGCCTGGATCGGCGCCGTTCTGGCCATGCTCGCGGTCGGCGCCGGGGCTTTCGGCGCGCATGTGGTCGGCGAGGGCCGGGCCGGCGGGTTGATCGAAACCGCGGCGCGCTACCAGATGTGGCATGCGCTGGCCATCATTCTGGTGTCGGTCGCCCTGCCGGCGCCGCGGCTGCCGGTCATCCTTTTCGTGACCGGCATTCTGGCCTTCTCGGGCAGCCTCTACGCGCTGGCGCTCGGCGCGCCCTCGGCATTGGCGGCGCTGGCGCCCGCGGGCGGCCTCGCCTTCATCATCGGCTGGGCATTCGCGGCGCGGGCCTTCTGGCGATCGTGTCGGGCGAGCGAATGAGGCGCCGCGCCGCGAATGGCCGTCAGAGCGTATCGAGGCGGGCGACGAAGCGGTCGAGGCGGAGAGCGCTGATCCAGCGCGGCTCGGCCGTCAGCGGATCGGCGACATAGAGCCCGATGACGCCATCGCCATCGACCCACGGCACCCCCGCTGCGGTGACCGTCCGGAGCGGTGGCGCTGCCGACGCGGTGACGGCGCGCGGGGGTGCCACGCCGTGGCGCGGCAGATAGATCAGCGCCAGGCCCAGCGCCTCGTCGCTCAGCTCGACCATGCCGTAGGCCGCCACGCCGTCCGGATAGCGGACCGCGACCAGGCTCGATTCCGCCAGCGCGCTCGAGGGTGCGACGATGTGCTCGGCGGTGACGTAGAAGCCGACGGTTCCGGCGTCGCCGCCGACCTGCACCAGACCGTCCGCCAGGGGCCGGATCGGCCCGGAGGGCGAGGAAGCGTTCGCGGGGTCCGGTGCCGGCGGCTGGTGCAGCTCGGCCAGCGCCTGGCCCGAGGTGGCCGACCTCGCAGGGGCGCCACGGGCGACGGTGAGTGCCATGTGCGCCACGAGCTCGCTCGTGGTCACCCTGGGGCTGGCGGCGCGCCAGAGCGCAAGCGCCTCGGTGGTCACGATCGGTACGCCCGGCACGGGCGACGGTGTCGAATCGCGCGGATGACGGTCTTGGGCGAGCACGAAACGCTGGCGCTCGGTGCGGAGCAGAGCATTGGCGACGGCGGTCGCCTCCGTCCTGTCGAAAAGGACGACCGGCAGCCGCGAGCGTCGCTCGGCCTCGAGCTCGACGATCTGGTAGCGATAGTCGGCCTCGGTCGTCTCCTCGAGATAGGGCGGGGTCGTCTCGAGCGCGGACTCGAGCGAGGCGATCTCGCGACCGGCACCGATCCGGCCGAGGCCATCGAACAGGCCGCCGGCCAGGGTGCCGATCAGGTCCAGCATCGGATCCCCCGTCGCCAGGACATCGAAATCCCCGCTCGACTCGCGTTTCGCCGCGGCGAGATCGCGTTCCAGCGCCTGGTGGTCGGGATTGCGCCGTCGCCGGCTGCCGTCCGCGTAGGTCGAGCGGACGCTGCGCCGGTCGAGCACCCGGTCGGCGGCCGTCGGCAGCACTCCGGGCTCGCCGAGGAGCAGCAGGCAGGAGGCCGGAGCAGCATCGATCGAGGCCGCGAGAGGGATCGGCAGGTCGCGCTCGACGAGCGCCTCGATCGAGCGGCCGCCGATCAGGGCGAGTGGAGCCGTTCGCGGATCGAGGCCGACAAGAGCCTCCGGCCCGAGCCCGGCGAGCTCGGCCACGAGCCCGCTGCACGAGGATGCGTGGGGCCAGTCGCCGACCGCCTGGCCGGCAACCGCTTCGGGCGGCGGACCTGCGGCGGGCTCGACCGCCTCGGGGAGCGCCGCCACGGAGGTGGCAACGGGCGCGGACCCGGCGCAGGCGAACAGAAGCGGTAGCGGCAGGAGGCCGGACAGATGGCGAAAACGCGGCATCGGGCAACCTCGAATGCGAGGATGTCCGATGATATAGATTAACTAGGAGTTGAAATGCAACCGGAAGCCGTTCAGCTCCTGATAGCAACGCGCTCGATCGCATCGGCGACCGTCCGGATCACGTCCTCGAGCAGCGCCTCGTCGTCGGCCTCGACCATCACGCGGATCATGGGCTCGGTGCCGGACGGCCTGACGACCAGCCGGCCGCGTCCCGCGAGCCGCGCCTCGTTCGCCTTGATGACGGTGGCCAGCGCCGATCCCTCGAGGTCGATGGTGCTGGCGATCCGGACGTTGCACAATTGCTGCGGCAAGGGCGTGAAGGAGCGGCCGATCTCGCTCATCGGGCGCTGGCTCCGGCAGAGCACGGCCAGGACCTGCAAGGCGGCCAGAAGCCCGTCGCCCGTGGTGGCGAAATCGCTCAGGACGATGTGGCCAGACTGCTCGCCACCGACATTGAAGCCGCCCTCGCGCATCCGCTCGACGACGTAGCGGTCGCCGACCCGGGTGCGGTGGAGGGCCAGGCCGAGACCCTGAAGAAACCCTTCGAGGCCGAAATTGGACATCAGCGTCGCCACCACGCCGGCGCCGCGCAGCCGGCCATCCGCCATCCAGCTCTGGGCGATCAGCGCGAGCACCTGGTCGCCATCGACGAGCTGGCCCCGCTCGTCGACCAGGACGAGCCGGTCGGCATCGCCGTCGAGGGCGATGCCGAGATCCGCCTCGTGCTCCAGCACCGCCGCCTTGATGGTCTCGGGATAGGTCGAGCCGCAGCCGGCATTGATGTTGCGGCCGTTCGGCTGGATGCCGAGGCCGACCACGTCCGCGCCGAGCTCGAAGAAGAGCTCCGGCGCGATATGGTAGGCGGAGCCGTTGGCGCAATCGACCACGATCTTTCGTCCGCCGAGATCGGCGCCGCGCGGAAAGCTGCTCTTGAGGTTCTCGACGTAGCGGCCGCGCGCATCGTCGTAGCGCATGGCCCGGCCGATCTCGTCCGCCGGCGCCTCGCCATCCGCGGCCATGCTGTCCATCCGCGCCTCGATCTCGGCCTCGAGCGCGTCCGAGAGCTTGAAGCCGTCCGGGCCGAAGAGCTTGATGCCGTTGTCCTCGAAGGGGTTGTGCGAGGCCGAGACCATGACGCCCAGATCGGCCCTGAGCGAGCGCGTGAGGAAGGCCACGGCGGGGGTCGGCACCGGTCCCGTCAGCATCACCCGCATGCCGGCGGAGAGAAAGCCGGCGGCGAGCGCGTTCTCGATCATGTAGCCCGAAAGACGCGTGTCCTTGCCGATGACCACCCGGTTCTCGTGACGCCGGCCGTGCGGGGCGACGCGCCTGAAGAGGCCACCCGCGGCGCGACCCAGGGCGAGGGCCACCTCCGCCGTCATGGGATAGATGTTGCTGGTGCCGCGAATACCGTCAGTTCCGAACATCCGGCGTTGCATCGATCGATCGTCCCCGTGGTGCGAAGCCATGGCGAGTCCGGGACCGCGGGCCGAGGGTAAAGGCCCGGGCACCCCGGGATAGGTTGCGGCAGCCATCGGCCGTCCGGCCGGCATTCTCTCGGCCTATGCTCCGCCCAGGTCAACTGCTCCGGTTTCGCAAGCCATGGCAGCCACTCCCAGAACCTCCTCCGTGCCGGTCGAGATCATCCGACCGAACGGCGAGCCCGAGCGGCCGGAGCGCCGCCATGGCGCCCTGTCGTTCCGGCCGTACGCGAGGGGGGAGGCAAGGCCGTCGGCGCCGCCCGCCGTTTCCGCCGAGCGCCGCCGGCGCCGGAGGTCCGGCGGCGAGGACCGGCGCGGCCGCAGGATCGACATCGTGTCCTGACGCTTCATCGTTTCCGGACGCCTTGCACAGCCGTCAAGGGACGACCGGCCGCCAAGACGCTCCCCGGGGCCCGTTCAGGTGCGACCGGCAAGGGTCTCGAACATGACGATGCAGCCGCGCCGCGCCGGGTCGGCCGATGGCGCCGAGAGGGCGACGGCGATCGCCTGCGCGGTACGCACCTTGCCCGGCGACACATAGGTCGCGTTGAACCCGGCGCGCGCCATGCGCCCGTCGAGCAGGCTCGTCCACATCTCGCGCATGCCGGGACCGCGCAGGATCATGATGTTGTCGAGGCGCTGGCCGGTGGTCGCCTTGGCATCCAGGTTGAGCCAGAAGACGAAGGCCCGGTTCATCTGGCGGATCGCCCGCTCGCCGTCGATGATGAGCGAGGGCAGCGGGCAGGCCTCCAGCACCCGGACCAGATCCTGGGTGTTGCCGGCCAGGGCCAGCTTGTCCACGTCGCGCTGCATCGTCTCGGTGCGGAGCCGCGCGTGCACCAGCGCGTAGGTGCGCAGCGTCGAGGCGAGATTGGTCCGCTCGGGCGTCGCCGCCGCCACCTCGTTGACGAGCCCCGACAGCCGCAGATGCCGCTGTTGGGCCACCGCCTTCAGGTAGTCCCAGAACTCGCTTTCCAGCTTGATCGAGGTCCGGACCTCACCGATCCGCATGGTCTTGCGGATCATGTGGCACAATTCCAACGCATAACGCGCATACGCACCATGATATTCACCTCAACGCCCATTCTCGATTGAGAAGAGTAAATGCGCTCTATAGGTTAGGTTTCGGTTAACGCGAATGACAAAACACGAAACTCGCCCAGAACGCAGGAGCGCATGATGACCGAACGGACGGGCCCGGATTGGCCGGTCGACGGCATGGAGCCGGTGGTGATGGCACAGGCCGAGACCGCTCCCGTGGCGACCGGCCAGCCGCGCGTGCTGGTCCAGGAACCGCCGGCGGATGCATTGATCCCCGTTCCGGAGCCGGCCGCCGGCGCGCCGGTGGCCGAGACGCGGGCGACCTCGCCCGAGCCGGTCGATGAGGAAATGCTGGACGTGGCGCCGGTGCCCGAGGGTCAGCGGCAAGTCATCGCCGTGAGCCCCGGCACGACCGTCGTTCTCGACGATCCGGCCTTCGATCCTTCGCGTGCCGTCTATGCGGTGGACGGGCTCGACCTCGTCGTCACCCAGTCGAACGGCGGCGTTCTGGTGCTCGTCGGCTTCTTCGCGCCGAGCGCCGCGCCGCCCGAGCTCAGCGTGCTCGGAGCACCCGCCACCGCCGCCCCCGTTCTCCTGCAGCAGGCCGAGGCGGCGCCGGCGCTCGAGGACCAGAGCGGCGTCGAGCCCGCCGCCGGTCCGGTGACCGGGCCGCAGGGCGGCGGCGGCGCCAACTTCACGCCCTACGACCAGGGTTCGATCGGCGAGGGTCTCAACCCCCTGGGGCCGCTCGGACCGACCTCGCTCACCTACAGCGCGCCGACGCCGGAAGTGACGAGCCTCCTCGTCGGCGAGGAGGACGACAACGGCGGCAACGGCCCGCCACCGCCGGTGCCGAGCGCGCCCGAGGTGACCCTGCAGTCGACGGTCTCGGCCACGGTCGGACAGGAGTCGGGGCCGGGCTACAATCCGGTCACCACGCCCATCCTGCCGGTGCGCGGCGCCGACCAGCGCATTCCCGATGCCGAGGTCAACAACGTCGATCAGCGCAACCTGACGCTCGACATGGATCGCCCGGTCTACGTCCGTTTCGTCGACGAGAACTCGATCTCCATCGATTCGCTGTTCGTGCACGAGATCGCCGCGGACGGCACGATCACCAATGTCCGTCTGGTCTTCGACGGGGTGAACAAGCCGGGCGACCCGCTCGGCGAGCTCAAGGAGACGCCGCTCGGCACGGAGTTCCCGCTCGGCGTCTACGGCACCGACACGGAGCTCGGCTTCGTGCTGGTCAATGACGGCCTCAGGCTCAACGATTTCCCGAGCCTCGAGGGCGGGCACTACGAGTTCCGCGACCCCTACACGGGCGAGCTCTCGACCATCTACGATTTCCACAAGCCGAACGAGCCCTGGCGTCAGCCCCGGCTCTTCCACGTCGCCGACGACGGCACCGAGACGCGGATCCTGGGTGATCGCATGTTCTCGGCGGATGCGAGCCAGGAGACGCCCAACAGCAACCGGCTCAACCAGAGCCTGAAGGGGCAGTACGTCTCGGGCTGGTCCGGCGAATACGGCGAGCTGCAGCTCGGCGTCGAGGACGATTGGCGTCCCACCTCGGATCGCGATTTCGCGGACCTGATCTTCGGCGTGCGCTTCGGCTCGCCCCTGAGCAACGTCCTCGTGCTGAAGGCCTTCGAGAACGGCGTGGATGCCGTGATCACCGACGCGGACAGCACGGACATGGCCTCGGCGACGATCGCCCTCACCGGCTTTGCCGGCGACAGCCTCGTCCTCGATCCCGCGGTCGCGGCCGGCACCGGCATCACCGTCACGCAGGTCGGCGACTCGCTGATCCAGCTCGAAGGTACGGCACCGATCGCCACCTACCAGCAGGTGATCAACGCGGCCTCGATCGCCATCGACCTCGAGAATCCGCAATTCGGCGATCGCGAGATCGAGGTGTCGGTGACCGACCCGGACGGCCTGACGGGCACCGGCACGACCACGATCGAGGTCGAGAACAATCTCCTGACCGGCCCCAACGGCGGAGACGGTGACGATATCATCGTCGGCACGGCACCCGGCGATGGCCGGAGCGGAGACGACGTGATCAGCGGACGCGGTGGCGACGACGACATCAAAGGGAATGGCGGCAACGACTTCATCGACGGTGGCGACGGCAACGACAGGATCGACGTGAGCCAGCCCGGCATGAACACGGTCATCGGCGGCGCGCAGCCCGATCAGATCATCCTCGGCCCGGGTGCCGATACCGTGAGGATCACCGGGCTCGCCGATGGTGCCGACACGATCAGCTTCTTCGATGCCAGCGAAGGCGACAGGCTGGACCTGCGGGAGCTGTTCCGCGACAGCGACGTGACGGCGGACAACATCGCGGAGCACGTCCGGACCAGCGCCATCACCGACGGCGTCAAGGTGCAGGTCGATCTGGACGGCAGCGGCAGCGATGCCCGCTTCGTCGATATCGCTTACTTGCAGGACCCGACCGGCGTCGTGGCCGGAGGGGACCCCTCGAGCTTCGTGATCATCCCGGCGGCCGAGCCACCGGTGAGCTGAAGCCGGAGCTCGTGAACGAGAGGGGCCGGTCCGAATGCCGGCCCCTTTTCTTTTCGGGCAGGCTCCCAGCGCTCTTGCGCCGCAGCGCCCGTGCCGCCGTGCGGCGCCGGTCGCCTTGATGAGCCGCGCCGCAATCGGTAGACAGACTGCGGTTCATGAGGAAAATCCGGCTGGAGAGGGAGCGAAACGGCATGGCTCGCAAGAAGATCGCATTGGTCGGTGCCGGCCAGATCGGGGGCACGCTGGCGTTGCTCGCCGGCCTCAAGGAGCTCGGCGACGTGGTTCTCTTCGATGTCGCTGAAGGCATGCCGGCCGGCAAGGCGCTCGATCTGGTGCAGAGCTCACCGGTCGAAGGTTTCGACGCACGTTTCACGGGCACCAACGATTATGCCGACATCGCCGGCGCGGACGTGGTCATCGTGACCGCGGGCGTCCCGCGCAAGCCCGGCATGAGCCGCGATGATCTGATCAGCACGAACGCCGGGGTCGTCAAGTCGGTGGGCGAGGCGATCAAGAAGCACTGCCCGAAGGCCTTCGTCATCGTCATCACCAACCCGCTCGATGCGATGGTCTGGGTCATGCAGAAGGTGAGCGGCCTGCCGGCCGCCCGCGTGGTCGGCATGGCCGGCGTGCTGGACAGCGCGCGCTTCCGCTGGTTCCTCGCCGAGGAGCTCGGTGTCTCGATCGAGGACGTGACGGCTTTCGTCCTGGGTGGACATGGCGACAGCATGGTGCCGCTCGTGCGCTACTCGACGGTTGCCGGCATTCCGCTTCCCGATCTCGTGAAGATGGGCTGGACCACGCAGGCGAAGCTCGACGCGATCGTCCAGCGCACCCGCGACGGCGGAGCGGAGATCGTCGGCCTTCTGAAGACCGGCTCCGCCTTCTACGCGCCGGCCGCCTCGGCCATTTCCATGGCCGAGAGCTATCTCAGGGACAAGAAGCGCGTGCTGCCTTGCGCGGCGCATCTCACCGGGCAATACGGGGTGGATGATCTCTATGTCGGCGTGCCGGTGGTGATCGGAGCGGGCGGCGTCGAGCGCATCGTCGAGATCGAGCTCGATCCGAGCGAGCGGGCCGCCTTCGACAAGTCCGTGGCGGCCGTCAAGGGTCTCTGCGACGCCGTCCAGCTCTAGGAGCATCGTCGATGAACATCCACGAATACCAGGCCAAGGCGCTGCTCGCCGACTACGGCGTGGCAACCCTGGCCGGCCGCGTGGCCTACACGCCCGAGGAGGCCGAGAAGGCAGCGCGCGCGCTGGGCGGGCCCATCTGGGTGGTCAAGGCCCAGATCCACGCCGGCGGCCGCGGCAAGGGCGGCGGGGTCAAGCTGGCGCGCTCGATCGAGGAGGTTCGCCAGCACGCCGACCAGATCCTGGGCATGACGCTCGTCACCCATCAGACCGGCCCGCAGGGGCGCGTGGTCAAGCGTGTCTATATCGAGGACGGCTGCGACATCGCCCGCGAGCTGTATCTGGGCGCTGTTGTCGACCGGACCTCCTCGCGGATCACCTTCATGGCCTCGACCGAGGGCGGCGTGGAGATCGAGGAGGTCGCGGCGACCCACCCGGAGAAGATCATCAAGGTGGCGATCGATCCGGTCACCGGCTTCATGCCTTTCCACGGCCGCGAGCTGGCCTTCGGGCTCGGGCTGGAGGGGGGTGCGGTCAGGAAGGCGGTGGCGTTCGTGCAGGGCCTCTACAACTGCATCATCGAGCGCGACGCGAGCCTCGTCGAGATCAACCCGCTCGTCGTCACCAAAGGGGGCGACATCGTCGCTCTCGACGCCAAGATGAACTTCGACAGCAATGCGCTCTACCGTCAGCCGAAGATCGTCGAGTTGCGGGATCTCGACGAGGAGGATCCGCACGAGATCGAGGCCAGCCGCCACGAGCTGAACTACATCAAGCTCGACGGCAACATCGCCTGCATGGTCAACGGCGCCGGTCTCGCCATGGCGACCATGGACATCATCAAGCTCTTCGGCGGCGAGCCCGCCAACTTCCTCGACGTCGGCGGCGGCGCCACGAAGGAGCGGGTGACGGCGGCGTTCAAGCTCCTGCTCTCCGACGCCAATGTCGAGGGTGTCCTCGTCAACATCTTCGGCGGCATCATGCGCTGCGACGTCATCGCCGAGGGCGTGGTCGCCGCGGCCCGCGAGGTCAATCTCAACGTTCCGCTCGTGGTTCGCCTGGAGGGAACGAATGTCGAGCTCGGCAAGCAGATCCTCGCCCAATCGGGTCTTTCGATAACACCGGCCGACGATCTCGCGGATGCCGCCGAGAAGATCGTGGCCGCTGTCAGGGGGGTCAGCTAATGGCCGTGCTCATCGATGCCGAGACCAAGGTCATCTGCCAGGGCTTCACCGGTGCTCAGGGCACCTTCCATTCCGAGCAGGCCATCGCTTACGGCACGCGGATGGTGGGCGGCGTCACCCCCGGCAAGGGCGGCGAGAAGCACCTGGGGCTGCCGGTCTTCGACACGGTAAAGGCGGCCGTCGAAGGCACCGGGGCCGACGCGAGCGTGATCTACGTGCCCGCACCTTTCGCCGCGGACGCGATCCTCGAGGCGATCGAGGCCGAGATCCCTCTCGTCGTCTGCATCACCGAGGGCATTCCGGTGATGGACATGATCAAGGTCCACCGCGCCCTCTCGGGAACCAAGACCCGGCTGGTCGGGCCCAACTGCCCGGGTGTGATCACGCCGGGCGGCTGCAAGATCGGCATCATGCCGGGCCATATCCACAAGCCCGGCAGCATCGGCATCGTGTCGCGCTCCGGCACCTTGACCTACGAGGCGGTGGCGCAGACCACGGCCGCCGGGCTCGGCCAGTCGACCTGCGTCGGAATCGGCGGCGATCCGGTCAAGGGCATGGAGTTCGTGGACGTGCTCGAGCTCTTCCTCGCCGACGACGCGACGCAGGGCATCATCATGATCGGCGAGATCGGCGGCACGGCCGAGGAGGACGCGGCCGAGTTCCTGAAGTCGCAGTCGATCAGGAAGCCGGTGGCCGGCTTCATCGCCGGCCGCACCGCGCCGCCGGGCCGGCGGATGGGCCATGCCGGCGCGATCATCTCCGGCGGCAAGGGCGGGGCGGAGGAGAAGCTGGACGCGATGCGCGCTGCCGGCATCGTCATTGCGGAGAGCCCGGCCGGGATCGGCAAGGCCATGGTCGAGGGACTCGGCCGGAACTAGCGGCGACACGTCCGGATCAGCGATCGAGGGGTGGGACGAGGGCGATGGCGACACGCAAGGAGCTGGATCAGACCTCCTTTCTCTACGGCGGCAACTCGAGCTTCATCGAGGAGCTGTACGCCCGCTATCTGGCCGATCCGGCGGATGTCGAGCCGAGCTGGCGGCGTTACTTCGACGGGCTCGACGCGGAGGACCGGGCACTCTTCCGCCGGGCCAGGGCAGCGTTGCAGCCGCGCCCTTTGGGCCTGGCGGAACCCGCCAATCTCAATCGGCCCGCGGCCGCCGGCCTCGACGACGATGCCACCAAGGTCCTGATCCGCGAGCATCTGCGACTGATCATGCTGATCCGCGCCTATCGCGTGCGCGGTCACCTGATCGCCCGGCTCGACCCCCTCGGGCTCAGCCACAAGGCGCATCACCCGGAGCTCGACTTCCACTCCTATGGCTTCACCGATGCCGATCTGGATCGCGAGTTCTACCTCGACTTCGTGCTCGGCCTCGAGACCGCCACGCTGCGCCGGGTCATGGAGGTCTTGCAGAAGACCTACAGCTCGACGGTCGGCATCGAGTTCCTGCACATCCAGGACCCCGACCAGAAGAGCTGGCTGCAGCAGCGGATGGAGAGCGCGCAGGGCCTCTTCGACACAACCCCCGAGGAGAAGCGGGAGATCCTCGAGCACCTGACCGAAACCGAGGGGTTCGAGCAGTTCCTGCACGTCAAGTTCCCGGGCACCAAGCGTTTCGGCCTCGACGGTGGCGAGAGTGCCATAGCGGCGCTCGAGACGATGATCCGCACGAGCGCCGAGCTCGGGGTCGACGAGATCGCTCTCGGCATGCCGCACCGCGGCCGGCTCAACGTGCTCGCCAATGTCATGGGCAAGCCGTACGCGGCCATCTTCAGCGAGTTCCAGGGTGCCGCCAGCTATGACGACGTGCTGGGCTCGGGCGACGTCAAGTACCATCTCGGCACCTCGACCGATCGGGTCCTGCCGGACGGGCGGGAGATCCATCTCTCGCTCACCGCCAATCCGTCGCATCTCGAGGCCGTCAACCCTGTCGTGATGGGCAAGGTCAGGGCCAAGCAGCGCCAGAAGGGCGATACCGATCGCGAGCGGGTGCTGGGCATTCTCCTGCACGGCGATGCCGCCTTCGCCGGACAGGGCGTGGTCCATGAATGCCTCGAGATGTCGGAGCTTCGGGGCTATCGGGTCGGCGGGACGCTGCACCTGATCGTCAACAACCAGATCGGCTTCACCACCAGCCCGGCCTATGCGCGCAGCTCGCCCTATCCTTCGGACGTGGCCCGCGGCATCCAGGCGCCGATCTTCCACGTCAACGGCGACGATCCGGTGGCGGTGACCCATGTCGCCCGTCTGGCCGCGGAGTTCCGCCACGCCTTCAAGAAGGACGTGGTCGTGGACCTGTGGTGCTACCGCCGCCACGGCCACAACGAAGGCGACGAGCCGAGCTTCACCCAGCCCTTGATGTACAAGAAGATCGCGCAGCACCCGACCGTGCGGCAGGTCTATGTCGAGCGGCTGGAGCGCGAGGGGGTGATCGAGCCGGGCTACGGGCAGGAGCTGCTCGATGCCTTCAACAAGCAGCTCGACACGGCGCACGAATCGGCGAAGAGCTACAAGGCGAACAAGGTCGACTGGCTCGAGGGCGCCTGGTCCGGGCTAAAGGCTTCGCCCATCGACTACGAGCGCGGCAAGACCTCGAGCCCGCTCGACACCCTGCGGGAGATCGGTCTCAAGATGACCGACCTGCCGAAGGACCTCAATGTCCACCCGCGTCTCAAGCGGGTGATCGGGCAGCGCCGCAAGGCCATCGAGGAAGGCCAGGGCATCGACTGGGCGACCGCCGAGCATCTCGCTTTCGCCACCCTCCTCTGCGAGGGCTTCCCGGTTCGGCTGGCCGGTCAGGATGTCGGGCGCGGCACCTTCTCGCAGCGCCATGCGACCATCTACGATCAGGCGACGGAGGAGAAGTACCATCCGCTGATGCACCTCCAGGAGGATCAGGGCGGCTTCGAGGTCATCGACAGCTTTCTCTCCGAGGAGGGAGTGCTAGGCTACGAGTACGGCTACTCCCTCGCCGACCCCAGCTGCCTGACCCTCTGGGAGGCGCAGTTCGGCGACTTCGCCAATGGCGCCCAGGTCTATTTCGACCAGTTCATCTCGTCCGGCGAGAAGAAGTGGCTGCGCTTCTCGGGGCTGGTCTGTCTCTTGCCGCACGGCATGGAGGGCCAGGGACCGGAGCACAGCTCGGCGCGGCTCGAGCGGTTTCTGCAGCTCTTCGCCGAGGACAACATTCAGGTCTGCTATCCCTCGACGCCGGCCAGCTACTTCCACCTCCTGCGGCGCCAGTTGCATCGCGACTTCAGGAAGCCGCTGATCGTGATGACGCCGAAATCGCTCCTGCGACACAAGCGCTGCGTCTCGGCGCTCGACGAGATGGGCCCGGGCACCAGCTTCCACCGCATCCTCTACGAGGAGCCGCCGGGGGATGCCGACCCGTCCGTCGAGCGGGTCGTGATGTGCTCGGGCAAGGTCTTCTACGACCTTCAGGCGGCCCGCGAGGAGCGGGGGCTCGACGGCAAGGTGGCGCTGATCCGGCTCGAGCAGCTCGCTCCCTTCCCCGAGGAGGCGATGGCCGAGGAGCTGGAGCGCTATCCTGCCTCGGCGACCTATGTCTGGTGCCAGGAGGAGCCGCGCAATCAGGGTGGCTGGTTCTTCGTGGCACCCCGGATCGAGAACCTGATGGAGGCGCGGGGCATCGCCCAAAGGCGCCTGATCTATGCCGGACGCAAGCCGGCCGCCGCCCCGGCGACCGGCTTCCACGCGCAGCACGAGCGTGAGCAGCGGGCCCTCGTCGACGAAGCGTTGACCGGCTGAGCGGCGACACGGATGAGACGGGAGGAGTCCTCATGAGCGGCGAGATCCGGGTGCCCACGCTGGGTGAATCGGTAAGCGAGGCGACCATTGCCCGCTGGTTGAAGAAGACGGGCGACACCGTGGCGGCCGACGAGCCGGTGGTCGAGCTCGAGACCGACAAGGTCAGCCTCGAGGTTCCGGCACCGGTCGCCGGCGTGCTCGCCGAGATCAGCGCCGAGGAAGGCAGTGACGTCGAGGTCGGTGCCCTGATCGGCAAGATCGAGGAAGGCGGTGAGGCCGCGTCGGCACCGAAGGGCGAGAAGGCCGCCGCACCGAAGGAGGAGAAGGAGGCAGAGGCGAGGAAACCGGCAGCGGAACCCAAGCCGGCGGCCGCTGCCGAGCCCGAAAAGCAAGGCGACGGCGCCGCCAAGGCGGGCCCGGCGGCCCGCAAGCTCGCCGCCGAGAAGGGTCTCGATCTCGCCGACATTCCTGCCACCGGCCCCAAAGGCAACGTCACCAGGGAGGATGTGCAGAAGGCCGCGAAACCGGCCGAAAAGCCGGCGGCGGAGCCTCCTGCTCGGGCTCCTGCGGCACCTGCCGGACGCGAGGAGCGGGTCCGCATGACCCGGCTCAGAAAGCGCATCGCCGAGCGACTGAAGGAGGCGCAGAACACCGCCGCCATGCTGACCACCTTCAACGAGGTGGACATGTCGGCGGTGATCGAGCTGCGCAAGACCTATCAGGATGCGTTCACGAAGAAGCACGGCATCAAGCTCGGCTTCATGTCGTTCTTCGTGAAGGCCTGCATCGATGCGCTTCGGGCCTACCCGGCCGCCAATGCCGAGATCGACGGGGACGAGGTCGTCTACAAGCACTACTACGATATCGGCGTGGCGGTGAGCTCGGATGCCGGCCTCGTCGTGCCGGTGGTGCGCGGCGCCGACGCCAGGAACCTCGCCGAGATCGAGGCTGCCATCGCCGACCTGGGCAGCCGGGCGAAGAGCGGCAAGCTCGCCATGGAGGAGCTGACCGGTGGCACCTTCACGATCACCAATGGCGGCATCTTCGGCTCGATGCTGTCGACCCCGATCCTGAATCCGCCACAGGTCGGTATCCTCGGCATGCACAACATCGTCCAGCGGCCGGTCGTGCTGCCGGACGGCCGGATCGAGGCGCGCCCGATCATGTACCTGGCCCTCTCCTACGACCACCGCATCATCGATGGCCGCGAGGCGGTGAGCTTCCTCGTGCGGGTCAAGCAGTGCATCGAGGATCCGACCCGGATGCTGCTGGACGCCTGAATCCTATCCGACCGTTTCCACCACCACCGGCCGCTCGGCGGGTGGCGCATCGGCAATCTCGAAGGCGATAGCGACCCGCGCCGCCGCCCGCTCGGCATCGGCCGGGCTTCGGGCGTGGACCAGCGCCAAGGGATCGCGCCGCTCGACGCGCCGGCCGGTGCCCTGGACATGGGATAGCCCGACGGCGGGATCGATCGCCTGATTCGGCCGCGTGCGCCCGCCGCCGAGCTCTATCACCGCGAGGCCGAGCTCGCGCGCGCGGATCGACCGGACGAAGCCGGAAGCGGGCGCCGGCACCGCCAAACGCACCGGTGCCCGGGCATGATCGAGCGCAGCCGCCTGCAGGGCATCGCCGCTGCCGCCCTGGGCCCTGACCATCCGTGCAAGGCGCTCGGCGGCGGCCCCGCTGTCGAGGCAGGCTCGCAGCCGCGCACGGGCCGCCTCGCGATCCGCAACCTCGCCGACCAGCATCAGGAGCTCGGCGCCCAGCGCCAGCGTCACCTCGGCCAGCCGCGGGTCCGGCATCCCACCCTTGAGAAAGGCCACCGCCTCCTCGACCTCGAGGGCGTTGCCGGCGGTCGAGCCCAGGCACTCGTTCATGTCGGTCAGCAGGGCGCGGGTCGGCAAATCAGCCGCCTTCGCCACCTCGGTGATGCTGCGGGCGAGGGCGCGGGCGCTGTCGATATCGGTCATGAAAGCGCCGCTGCCGAGCTTGACGTCCATGACGAGCCCGGCCGTGCCGACGGCGAGCTTCTTCGAGAGGATCGAGGCGACGATCAGGGGCTCGCTCTCGACCGTGCCGGTGACGTCGCGAATCGCATAGAGGCGGCGGTCGGCCGGGGCCAGCTCGTCGGTCTGTCCGACGATGGCGCAGCCGACCTCGCGCACGACCCTGTCGAACCGGTCGAGATCGAGCCTCGTGTCGCAGCCCGAGAAGCTCTCGAGCTTGTCGAGCGTGCCGCCGGTGTGGCCGAGGCCGCGGCCGGAGACCATCGGCACGAAGCAGCCGGCCGCCGCGAGGAGGGGCGCCAGGATCAGGCTCACCTTGTCGCCGATGCCGCCCGTGGAATGCTTGTCGACCGCCGGACCCGGAAGCCCCGACCAGGCGAGGCGCTGTCCCGTACGGGCCATGGCGCGGGTCAACGCCGCCGTCTCGGCCCGGTCCATGCCGTTGAGGACGACCGCCATGGCGAAGGCGCCGGCCTGCGCGTCGCCGAGCGAGCCGTCGACGAGACCGCGCACCAGCGCTTCGATCTCGTCCGACCCGAGCGCCCGGGCATCGCGCTTTTTGGCGATGATCTCCTGCGGCAGGCTCAAGGGCCGGCACGCTCGACGAGGTCGTCCAGAAGACGGGAGGCGCCGAAGCGGAAATGCGCGGGCCTCAGCCAGTCCGCCCCCAGGATGGTCTCCGCCAGGTGCCAGTAGCGGAGCGCGTCCCGGGCTGTCCGCACGCCTCCCGAGACCTTGACACCGACCCGCCCGCCGGCCTCCTCGGCCACTGCCAGCAGCAGCGCCGCCGCCTCCGGCGTGGCGCCGACGGCCGTCTTGCCGGTTGAGGTCTTGAGAAAATCGGCGCCCGCCATGACCGCCGAACGGGCCACGGCGGTGATCAGCTCGGGGCGCTCCAGTCGCCCGGTCTCGAGAATCACCTTGAGCGTCGTTCCGGGTCCTGCCGCCGCACGGCAGAGCTCGACCAGCTCGCCGACGAGACCGACATCGCCATCCTGCGCCGCCTTCAGGGGCGCCACCACATCGACCTCGTCGGCGCCGGCGGCGACGGCCATTGCCACCTCGTCCGCGGCGCGCGCGAGATCGTCGTCGCCATCCGGAAAGTTGGCGACCGTGGCGAGCCGGACGGTCCCGTCGGCGAGAACCGGCCTCGCCACCGGCAGGGCAGCAGGCAGGATGCAGAGCGCCGCGACGTCGTGGCGCACCGCCTCCTCGGCGAGTGCGGCGATCATGGCCGGCGTCTCGTCGCCGGAAAGGCTGGTGAGATCGACGTGGGCGATCATCCGGCGGGCGAGCGGCGGAGCGACGTCGCGGGCATCGGCCGCGGCGAGGATGGTTTCGAGGTCAAGCCGCATCGGCAGCGATCTCCGGAAGGGTGATGGTGAGCAGACGATCGAGCGCGGCCACGGGCCTGTCCATGGCCGGCATCACGGCAGGGCTCGAAGGTGCGTCGCGCGGGCCCGACGCGGCTGCCGTGACGACCGCGAGACCGAGCACCTTCAGCCCGGCACGATGCGCCGAAAGGGCCGGCTCCACGGAGGACCTGCCGATAAGATCGGCGCCCAGGGCACGAAAGGCACGAAGCTCGGCCGGCGTTCTGAGGTGAGGATCGGCGGTGGCGAGGTAGACCCCGCAGGCGATGTCGAGGCCGCGCGATCCGGCGCGCGCCGCCACCCTCTTGCGAAGCCCGGCGTCATAGACGGTCGCACTGCCGCGAAAGCCCGGGCCGGTGCTGTCGCCGGCAGGCGGATTGGCGCCGTGGATGTCGATATGGTCGGTGACGAGCGTGACCGTGCCGGGACGGATGCCGGTATTGATCGCGAGGCTGGCATGGGCGAGGACCAGGGTCTCGACCCCGAGCTTGCCGAGCGTCCTGACGATGCTCGATTCTTCCTGACCATCGGCCCGGCCCGCGAGCATGGCGACCGGCACGCCGGCGAGGGTGCCGGCGACGAGCCCGTCGCCCTCCGGGGCGGTTGCCGCCTCGAGCCGGTCCGCGAACGCCTCGAGCCCCTCGCCGAGGATGATGGCGATCTTCGGAAGGATGCCGCCGAAGCGCGTCCCCGCACGATGGGCAATGCCGGAAGGGGCGGCCGGCGCCGCGCCGAGCGCCAGAGGACCGAAGGCGAAGGGCAGCAGCTCTCCCAGGGTCGCGGTTCGCGAGCCACCCTCCACGCCCAGCATGTGAACGGGCGTCGCGACCGCCGCGAACTCGCTCAGGACCTGGCGGCAGCCCCCGCAGGGAGCGCAAGGCTCGGCCCCGTTGCCGATCACCACGACCTCGACGATCCGCTGCTCGCCCGCGGCAACCATTGCCGCCACAGCCGATCGCTCCGCGCAGAGTCCTTGCGGATAGGCGGCGTTCTCGACATTGGCACCGACGAAGACGGCGCCGCTGGGGGTCCGAAGGGCGCAGCCGACACGAAAGCCTGAATAGGGGTAAGCGTCCGACCTGACCCGCCCTATCGAAGTGGCTTCTGCTCTGCTGAGAT
>CAYOCP010000002.1:76232-304507 GCA_964402505.1 uncultured Geminicoccaceae bacterium | reverse complement strand
ATGGGTTTCTCGGGCAGGGGAACTTCCTTCGTAACCGCTCACCTGGTTGGGAGCACGATCGGCAATTGCGGTCGTAGCGAGACCTGCTCGGACAGAGTGGCGATGGTCTGCCACGCGGTCTGGCCCGCCCGCCTTGGACACGCCGCCAATGCTCGGATAGTCTCGCGTCCGGTGGCATCGCCCATCTCCCCCGGCCGGTTCTTGTCTCGACAACATCAATCTGTCGGATGGAGCTGGACGAAGCCACGCTTCACCTGCCGGATACTGAGCAATCCCCCACCGTCGGAGCCTTTTGCAACTGCCTCTCGTGGACCCGACTTTCTTGGACCCTAGTTTCTTCGTAAGGGAGCAGCCATGAAAAGGCACGCCACAGAAAGGCTTCGCCACCCGTCCTGACAATCTCACCGTGCGCCACGACCACATGCTCAGGGTGCTTTCCGATCAATTCGCGAATCTTCGGGCGCGCGCTTGCGCGGCTGCGGAAACTGATTCGATAGTCGATTGGTGGATAGCCCCATCCCTCGACCATTCTTGAGAGCCTTGCGATTGGCCGCATCCACCAGGGCCAATGGCGTTTCAGGAATCCCTCGCTGAAAGTCTGCGACAGGTCCGCGATGATGGCGGTGCGGGATGCGCGGTGAAAGAAGATCAGTTCGTCCATGAACGGCGAATTGGTGAAATGGAATTGGTCGATCTGCCCTTTCCATTCGGCTGGTGGGGCGTCGGCCAGTCTCCCGGCAAAATGGAGCTCCTTGCACTTGGCGATTGTCGCCGCCGTCGCCCATACACTCGCGCCAGGAAATGCGGCTTGCCACTCACCCAGAAAGAGGTAATGCAGCTTGTTGGGGCTGACGATGTGCCGAACAGGCCCCAGCGCCCGAACTTCGTCCTCAATTGCGGCCGTCCTTTCTACCGGCGACCATAACCACAGTCCGCCATCGGCAAGACGCACGACGACCATGCGTGTCGGATAATCGAAGCCCTTGAAAGAGACGACTCCGCCATCCGCAAACCAGAGGTCCGATCCCAGCCTTTCCAGCATGGTCACATAGACTAGTCCTTCGCATGGCCGATTTCCACCGTTCCACGCCGTTGCCCATCCTGTTCACCGCCGATCACCGCATCGAATTTCGCGAACTTCGAGGTTCGGGTCCACGAGACTTAATCAACGAATGGGTATTTCAGGCAGGGGAACCTTCCTCCTCGACCTTTCCCGGGCCTGCTCAAGAAGGGAGGCGTCCTCAGTGGGGCCGACGCCGACCCCGTCACACCGCCAGAGCGGCGTCGCCGGAATCGTCCATTGCTGCCCTTGGGTGTTGCATCTCGTGCAACATTCGCGCTCGGGTTGTTGCATATCCTGCAACATCATCGCCCGGGCTGTTGCAGGGTATGCAACAGGCGGCCCCGGCATGTTGCATGAGACGCGACAAGAATCCTGGGATGTTGCGGAAGATGCAACCTTCGGCGACGAACGGACCCGAGGGAACGACGAAGGAACCCGAGGATCCGACGCCCGAATCGCGAGAATCGACGAACGATCCCGGGCTTTCGACGAGCGAACCCGAGGGCCCGGACCAGCGATTGCGGGGCTCCGGCCGCCCTTTTCGCCGCAAAGGAACCCGCGAGGCGAAAAGGGCCGAACGATCCCGAAGCGCTTGACCCGATAGCCGATATAGGATAATATTCGTTACACCGTCGGCGATCGGCGGCGGCTGGAAGGGGGTCCAGGACGATGGCTCGGTGCACTTCTCCCCTCGGCCCTCCAGGCGGAACGGCGGTGTCCGCCCCCCTCGCGCGCACCGGTCGCGGCCCTCAGCCCAGGACCGCCTCCACCGCCCGGCCGGCCCGATCCACGATCAGGTCGGCCTCGGGGCGGGTCAGGCAGAGGGGCGGGGCGAAGCCGGCGATGTCGCCTTCGGGCATCGCCCGCGCGATGACGCCCTCGCCGAGGAGCGCTGCCACCACCTTCGCCCCCACCTTCTCGTCGGCGTCGAAGAAGCGTCGCTCGTCGCGGTCGGCGACGAGCTCGACCGCGACCAGCAGCCCGTCGCCCCTGATCTCGCCGACATGCGGGTGGTCGCCCAGCCGGTTGCGAAGCGCCTCGAGAAGGTAGCCGCCCGTTTCGGCGGCGTTGCGCACGAGGCCGAGCTCGTCGATGAGACCCAGATTGGCGATGCCGGCGGCGGCCCCGACGGGATGCGCCGAATAGGTCCAGCCATGGCCGATGGCGCCGAATTCGTCGGTGCCCTGCAGCAGCACCTCCCAGACCCGCCCGCCGATGATCGAGCCCGAGAGCGGCGCATAGGCCGAGGTCAGGCCCTTGGCGATGGTGATGATGTCGGGTCGCATGCCGTAGTGGTCCGAGCCGAACATCGAGCCGAGCCGCCCGAATCCCGTCACCACCTCGTCGGCGACGAGCAGGATGTCGTGTCGGTCGAGCACCGCCTGGATGGCCGGCCAGTAGCCCTCGGGCGGCGGCACCAGCCCGCCCGTGCCGAGCGCCGGCTCGCCGATGAAGGCGGCGATGGTGTCCGGCCCCTCGCGCTGGATCAGCGCCTCGAGCTCGGCCACGCAATGCCGGACGAAATCCGCCTCGGACATGGCGAGGTCCGGCCGGCGGTAATGATAGGGTGCCGTCGTGTGCAGCACCCGGTCGAGCGGCAGATCGAACTTCCTGTGGAACAGGCCGAGGCCCGTGAGCGAGCCCGTCATCAGCCCGGAGCCGTGATAGCCCCGCCAGCGCGAGACGATCTTCTTCTTCTCCGGCCGCCCCAGGATGTTGTTGTAGTACCAGATCAGCTTGATGTTGGTCTCGTTGGCGTCCGACCCGCCGAGGCCGAAATAGACCTTGGACATGCCTTCGGGCGCCCGGTCCAGGATCATCTTCGCGAGGCGGATCGAGGCCTCCGTGCCGTGCCCCACATAGGCGTGGTAATAGGCGAGCTTCCTCGCCTGCTCGGCGATGGCATCGGCGATCTCCGTCCGGCCGTAGCCGACATTGACGCAGTAGAGCCCGGCGAAGGCGTCGAGCAGCCGCCTGCCGTCCCGGTCCTCGATCCACACGCCGGAGCCGCCGGTGATGACCCTGACGGTGCTGTCGCCCCGGGCGTGGGATGCCAGATGGGTGGAGGGATGGAAGAACGCCTCGCGGTCCCATGCGCTGAGCTGGTCGTTGGCGAGCATCGGCTTTCCTCTCGAGGTTCGGGTGAAAGGCGGCCGGGTCAGGCCCAGTCGCGGCAGACGTATTTGATGTCGGTGAAGGCCTCGAGCCCCTGCCGCGCCCCCTCGCGGCCGAGCCCCGACTGCTTCATGCCGCCGAACGGAATGGGCGCTCCTGTGACCTTGGTCCGGTTGACCGCGACCATGCCGAACTGCAAGGCCCGGCTGAGCCGGTAGATGCGGCGCGGATCCTGGGTATGGAGGTAGGCGACGAGACCGAATTCGGTGGCATTGGCGAGGCCGAGGGCCTCGGCCTCCGTGTCGAAGGGCGCGAGTGCCGCGACCGGGCCGAAGGTCTCCTCATGGAAGATCGAGGCCTGGTAGGGCACGTCCGCCAGCACCGTCGCCGGGTAATAGAGCGGCCCCAGAGGCGAGCGCTCGCCGCCGGCGAGAAGGCGCGCACCCTTGGCCAGCGCATCCTCGACCTGCGCCTCCTGCTTCCTCACCGCCGCCTCGTTGATCAGCGGACCCAGATCGGGATCATCGAGGCCGGGGCCGAGCGTCAGGGCGGCGGCGCGCTCGGCGAAGCGGGTGCAGAAGGCCTCGTAGACGGGCCGCTCGATCAGGAGGCGGTTGGCGCCGAGGCAATCCTGGCCGGTGGTCGCGAACTTGGCCTTGATCGCCTCGTCCACCGCCCGCTCGAGGTCGGCATCGGCGAAGACCAGAAAGGGCGCGTGGCCGCCGAGCTCCAGCACCAGCCGCTTCACCGTGTCGGCCGAGCGCCGGTAGAGCAGCCGGCCGATCTCGGTCGAGCCGGTGAAGGAGAGGGCCCGCACCCGGGGATCGCCGAGCCAGGGCTCGACCACGGCGCGCGCCTCGCCCGTGACCACGTTGAGGACACCGGCCGGAAAGCCCGCCCGATCGGCGAGCTCCGCCAGGGCCAAAGCCGAGAACGGCGTCTCGCGCGACGGATGGACGACCACGGTGCAGCCGGCGGCGAGGGCGGCCGCCGCCTTTCGCGTGAGCATGGCGGAAGGAAAGTTCCAGGGCGTGATCAGCGCCGCCACGCCGACCGGCTCGCGCCACAGCTCCACCTCCGCGTCGGGCAGATGCGAGGTGACACCCTCGATATTGGGGCGCCGCGTCTCCTCGGCGTAGAACTCGATGAAGGAGGCGGCGTAGTCGATCTCGCCGCGCGCCTCGGAGAGCGGCTTGCCCTGCTCCCGCGTCATGATCCGCGCCAGGCCCTCGCGGCTCGCCACGACCAGCTCGTGCCAGCGGCGGAGCAGCCGCGCCCGCTCCTGCGGCAGGGCCGTGGCCCACGCGGCGAAGGCCTCATGGGCGGCGTCGACGGCACGCCCGCTCTCGGCGGCCGAAAGACCGGCAACGGCACCGATGACGGCGCCATCGGCGGGATCGGTGACCTCGAACGTGGCACCGTCGGCCGCCATCGTCCACCGGCCGGCGACATAGGCGGCACGGCGCTCGAGGGCCGGATCGACGAACGCCGGCGTGCCGGATGCGGCCTGAGCCATCTCGCGACCTCCCGGGGCTTTTCCGTTGCGACGCGGCGAAGACTAGCGCGCCGGCCCCGGTGGTTTCCTCCAAGGATGGCCGTCGAAACGGAGGATCTCTCTCTTTTGCCGGCCTCTTGCCGTCAATCCGTCTCCGGGCCGCCCCGCTCCTCGAGCAGGAGGGCGAGCGGCGGCGGCCCCGCCTTCACGGCCTTGGTCACCACGTAGGTGAAATAGCGCTTCAGCCCGATCCTGGCCTCGAGCAGCGCATCCATCAATTGCTGGTAGGCGTCGATGTCCACGGCCACCACCTGGAGGAGGTAGTCGAAGCCGCCGCCGATCGCCCAGGCATTGGTGATGGCGGAGAAGCCCTCGATGTGCCGCTCGAAGGTCGAGAAGCTCTGGGCGCGATGCGCCTCGAGCTCGACCAGCACGAAGACGGTGATGTGCGCCGCGATCCGGGCGAGCGCCACCTCGGCCCGGTAGCCCCGGATCAGCCCCTCCCGCTCCAGCCGCTTCAGCCGCTCGCCACAGGGCGTGGCGGAGAGGTTCACCCGGCGCGCCAGCTCGGTCTTGGCGATCCGCCCCTCGGCGGCGAGGATCTGCAGAATCCGGATGTCGCGATCGTCGAGGAGGGCTTGCATGTCCGGGCCTAGGCCCGGCGCGAACGGCTTGTCAATCCGGCCGGGGCGGAGCACTCATGTCTCATGACAATATGGCGGCCGCGCAGGGAGGAGCTGAGGCGCCCGGTCTACCGGTCGCTGGCGCAGAGCTTGATCGCCGCCGTCGAGGCGGGGCTGGTGAAGCCCGGGGCGCGCCTGCCGACGCATCGCGCCCTCGCCTACGAGCTCGGCCTGAGCGTGCAGACGGTGAGCCGCGCCTATGACGAGCTCGCCCGCCTCGGCGTCATCACGGGTGCGGTCGGCCGCGGCAGCTTCGTCGCCAACGGACCGGTCGATCCGCGCTCGCCCTGGCATCGGCCGCCGGCGAGCGAGAGCATCATCGACTGCTCGATGCTGGTCCCCGTCACCGGCCCGATCCATCTGGAGCGCGTGGCCGCCGTTCTGGCGGGCCTCGCCGCCGATCCGCCGCCGGCGGCCCTCTTCTCCTTCCGACCGCGCGAGACGCTCCGGGCGCACGGCGAGCTCGCCCGGACCTGGCTCGAAGGCTGCGGCCTGACGCTCGAGGCCGACCGGCTGCTGCCGACCAACGGCAACACCTCGGCGATGACCGTGGCCCTCATGACCGCGGCCGTGCCGGGCGACCTCGTCGCCACCGAGGCCATCGGCCACCACACCCTGCCCTCGCTCACCGCCACGCTCGGGCTGCGTCTCGCCGGCCTCGCCATGGACCGGGAGGGCGTGCTTCCCGACGCCTTCGACCGGCTCTGCCGGACGACCTCCGTCAAGGCCCTCTTCCTGCAGCCGAACGGCCTCGGCGCCACCGCGGCCTGGATGGGACCGGACCGCCGCCGAGACCTCGTCGCCCTCGCCCGCCGGCACGACGTCTGGCTCATCGAGAACGACGCCTGGGGACCCTTGCAGGAGAACCGCCCGGCGCCGCTCGCCAGCCTGGCGCCGGAACGCACCTTCTACTTCACCGGCCTCACCAAATGCCTGCTGCCGGGCCTGCGCATCGGCTGGCTGGCCGTGCCCGAGCGCATGGTCGCGGCCGCCCGCACCCGCCACCTCGTCACCAGCTGGATGGCCACGGCATTGATGGCCGAGATCGCGTCGCGCTGGATTGCCGACGGCACGGCGGCGGAGCTCCTCCTCTGGCAGAAGGAGCATCTGGCCCGGCGCAATGCCCTGGCCCGAAGGCTCCTCGCCGGCCTTTCCCACGAGGCGGCGCCGGGCGGCCTGCATCTCTGGCTGCCCCTGCCCGAGCCCTGGAGCGAGGCGGCGTTCGTCGCCCACGCCCGCCACTACCGCGTCGCCGTCGCCGCCGGCGCCAGCTTCGCCATCACCGATCTGCCCCGCGACGCAGGCGTGCGCATCTGCCTCGGCGCCGGCAGCGAGGCCGATCTCGAGGCGGGCCTCGCCACCATCCACCGCCTCGCCACCAGCGAGCCCGAGCCGGCACTCCTCGCGGTCTGAGCGGACCCCAAGTCACGCCCGGCGATTGTCCTGATGCAATAAAGCATTTGACACGGTATCGACTCTCACAAAGCCTGTACCCAACCGGGCGACGCCAGTCATTGCCGCCGATCGACTGCCGGTGCTGACCTTTCGGCGTTGCCCCAATCACGAGGCTATTGGGGAGCCACCCATGACGATCGCACGCATCCTGGCCGGCGCCGCCACCATCGCCCTGCTCGCCGGAAACGCCGCCGCCGACTCCTGGCGCTACGCCTTCGAGGAGGCCATGGACGAGGTGCAGGGCCAGTACGCCCAGAAGTTCAAGGAATACATCGAGGCCAACAGCGACCACACGATCCAGCTCTTCCCCTACGGCACGCTCGGCGAATCCGCCGACATCATGGAGCAGGCCCAGTCCGGCATCCTCCAGTTCGTCGACCAGTCGCCGGGCTTCACCGGCGCCCTCATCCCCGAGGCGCAGGTCTTCTTCGTCCCCTACCTCCTGCCCACCGACCAGGAGAAGCTCGCCGAGTTCTTCCGCACCAGCAAGGCGATCAACGAGGACTTCCAGGACCTCTACGCCCAGCAGGGCCTCGAGCTCCTGAGGATGTTCCCGGAAGGCGAGGTGGCGATGACCACCAAGGAGCCCGTCGAGAGCTGCGCCGACCTCGACGAGGTCAAGTTCCGCGTCATGACCAACCCGCTCCTCGTCGAATCCTACCGCGCCTTCGGCGCCACCCCAACCCCCCTGCCCTGGGGCGAGGTCTATGGCGGGCTGCAGACGAACATCATCCAGGGTCAGGAGAACCCGACCTTCTACCTCTTCTCCAACAAGCTCTACGAGGTGACCGACTACATCACCTATGCCGGCCACAACAACTTCACGACCGCGGTCATGGCCAACCTCGACTTCTACGAGGGGCTGCCACCGGAGGACCAGAAGGTCATCCAGGATGCGGCCGACGCCGCCTTCGACTTCATCATCGACTACCAGAAGGGCCTGGCCGAGAGAGAGCTCGCCAAGATCAAGGAGGCGAAGCCCTCCATGACCGTCACCGTCCTCACCGACGAGCAGCGCCAGTGCTTCAAGGACGCCGCCGCCGAGGTCGAGAAGATGTACATCGACATGACCGGCGAGCGCGGCCAGGAGATCCTCGACCAGATGAAGAAGGATCTGGCCGCGGTCCAGGGGTGAGTCGTCCCGCCCGGGACGCCCGGCGCCCCGGGCCCACCCCTCCCCCTCCCGCCTGAGGAAACCGGCCGGTGACGGAAGCAGCCCGCGAGTCCCTCCACCAATCGTCCCTGCCGGGTATCCTCGGCACGATCGACAGCCTGATCAGCCGCATCGAATCGGTCATGCTGGCGGTCGGCGTCCTGCTGATGGCGCTCAACACCATCGCCAACGTCGTCGGCCGGTTCGCCTTCGAGAGCAGCCTCTACTTCTCCGAGGAGCTCAACAGGATCCTCATCATCCTGATCACCTTCGCCGGGATCAGCTACGCCGCGCGGCACGGCCGGCACATCCGCATGTCGGCCTTCTTCGACGTCCTGCCGCCCGGCGGCCGCAAGCTCATGATGATCCTGATCGCCCTCGTCACCGCCGTCTTCATGCTCGGGCTCTGCTGGTACTCGATCGGCTACATCGAGACCCAGGCGAGCCGCGGCCGCGTCCTGCCCGCCTTGCAGATCCCCGTCTGGTGGACCCTCGTCTGGGTCCCGGTCGGCTTCTTCATGACCGGTGTGCAGTACCTTCTGACCGCCATCAAGAACCTGACCGCGCCGGACATCTACCTCTCGACCACCGTGCTCGAGGGCTATGACGTCGACGAGCAGGAAGTCTGAGGGGGAAGCGGCCATGGCGCTCACCATCTTCGCCATCATGATCGTGCTGCTGCTGCTCGGCTTTCCGATGATGATCCCGCTCATCGTCGCCGCCTTCGTCGGCTTCTTCACCCTCTTCGGCGGCTTCTCGCAGCTCGAGACCATGGTGCAGCAGATGATGGCCGGCATCAGGCCGGCCTCGCTCATCGCCGTGCCGATGTTCATCTTCGCCGCCGACATCATGACCCGTGGCCAGTCGGCCGACCGCCTGATCGACATGGTCATGAAGTTCATGGGCCACGTCAAAGGCGGCCTCGCCGTCTCGACCGCCGCCGCCTGCACCATGTTCGGCGCCGTCTCCGGCTCGACCCAGGCGACCGTCGTCGCGGTCGGCGGCCCGCTTCGGCCCCGCATGCTCAAGGCCGGCTACAACGACAGCTTCGTCCTCGCCCTCATCGTCAACGCCTCGGACATCGCCTTCCTGATCCCGCCCTCGATCGGCATGATCATCTACGGTGTCGTCTCCAACACCTCGATCTCCGAGCTCTTCATCGCCGGGATCGGGCCGGGCCTCTTGATCCTCGCCCTCTTCGCCACCTACTCGGTCCTCTACGCGATCAGGAACGACGTGCCGACGGAGCCCCGCGCCTCCTGGAGCGAGCGCGCCGTCGCGGTGCAGCGTGCGCTCTGGCCGCTCGGCTTTCCGGTCATCATCATCGGCGGCATCTACGGCGGCATCTTCTCGCCGACCGAGGCGGCGGCCGCCTGCGTGCTCTACGCGCTGATCCTCGAGGTCCTCGTCTTCCGCTCGATCAGCGTCGCCGACGTCTACCGGACGGCACAGTCGACCGGCCTGATCACGGCCGTCGTCTTCATCCTCGTGGCCGCCGGCGCCGCCTTCTCCTGGGTGATCTCCTTCGCCCAGATCCCGCAGGCCATGCTGGGCTCCATCGGCATCGACCAGATGGGACCCTACGGCGTGCTCTTCGTCATCTCGATCGCCTTCTTCATCGCCTGCATGTTCGTCGATCCGATCGTCGTGATCCTGGTCCTCGTGCCGATCTTCGCGCCCGTGGTCCAGTCGGTCGGCCTCGATCCGGTGCTGGTCGGCACCATCATCACGCTTCAGGTCGCGATCGGCTCGGCGACGCCACCCTTCGGCTGCGACATCTTCACGGCGATCGCCATCTTCAAGCGTCCCTACATCGAGGTGATCCGCGGCACCCCGCCCTTCATCGTCATGCTGCTGGGCACCTCCGTGGCGCTGATCTTCTTCCCCGAGATCGCGCTCTTCCTGCGCGACCTCGCCTTCGCCAAGTGACGAAAGACGGCATGTTCAAGCACATCCTGGCCCCCGTCGACGGCTCGAGGAATGCCATGGCGGCACTGGAGAAGGCCGCCGCCCTGCGCGCGCTCACGGGCGCCGACCTCTCCATCCTCACCGTCTTTCGCCACCACTCGCCGCTCGAGGCCTCGCTCTCCCTGGCGCGCAAGGACGACCCCGACAATATCGACGACGTCATGCGCGCCCACGCCAGGGAGGTCGCCGAGAGCGCCAAGGCGCGGGCCATCGCTCTCGGCGCCACCGAGACCCGTGCCTTCGTCCGCGGCGGCCCCGTCGCCCGCACCATCGTCGACTTCGCCAAGGAGCACGGCGTCGATCTCATCGTGATCGGCAGCCGGGGCCTGGGCTCGATCGAGGGCTTCCTGCTCGGCAGCGTCTCCCACAAGGTGAGCGGTATCGCTGACTGCCCCGTCTTGCTCGTCTAGCCCCATGCCCGACCCCACGGCCGTCCGGCGCTCCCCGATTTCCGTCTCGCTCGTCCCGGCCGATGCCGTGGCCCGCCTCGGTCTCATCGCGCTTGCCACCGACCTCACGATCGAACGTGACGCCGCCCGGCTGATCCCGATGGCGAAAGCCGCCCTGCACGTCACCCGTGTCGCCTTCGAGAACCCGACGACACCGGAAAACCTCCGCTCGATGCGCCCGAGCCTCACGGCCGCCGCGGCGCTCATCCTGCCCGGCATGGAGCTCCGGGCGATCGGCTACGGCTGCACGGCGGCTTCGGTGGTGATCGGCGGCGAGGCGGTGGCCGACGCCATCCAGGCGGCGAGGCCGAACGTGCCGGTGGCGACCCCGCCCGACGCGGCGCTCGCCGCCTTCGCGGCGCTGAACGTCACCCGGATCGCCCTCCTGACGCCCTATATTCCGACGACGACGGCGCCCATGGTCGGCTTCTTCGAGGCCAACGGCATCAGGGTCGAAAGCGCCCATTGCCTCGGCATCGAGGACGACCGGGACATGGCGCTCGTCGAGCCCGAGGTCGTCCTCGCCGCCGCCGAAGCCGCCGACGCGGCCGGTGCCCAAGCCCTCTTCCTCTCCTGCACGGCGCTCCCGGCGCTCGGCCTGATCGACACGCTCGAGCGGCGCCTGAAAAAGCCCGTGATCTCCGCCAACCAGGCGCTCCTCTGGCGGCTGCTCCACCTTGCGCGCGTCGATCCCGCACCCGGCGCCTGGGGAGGGATCTTCGACGTGGCGCCGAGGGAAGGCCGGTCATGACGGCCGACGCTTTCGTGACGCTGGCCGAGATCGAGGCCGCCAGGACCACGATCGCCAGGACGATCAGGCCGACCCCGACCGAGCCCTCGCCCTCCTTGAGCACCCTCGCCGGGGTGCCGATCCGGCTCAAGCTCGAGCACCATCAAGGAAGCGGCAGCTTCAAGCTCCGGGGGGCTGCCAACGCGGTCGCCCGCCTCACCCCGGCCGAGCGGCGGGCCGGCGTGGTCGCCGTCTCCACCGGCAATCACGGCCGGGGCCTCGCCCGCGCCTGCGCCGAGGCCGGTGTGCGCTGCGTCGTCGCCATGTCCAGGCTGGTGCCGGAGAACAAGATCGAGGCGATCCGGGCCGAAGGGGCCGAGGTGCTCATCTCCGGCCGCAGCCAGGACGAGGCCCAGGCTGCCGTCGACGAGCGCGTCGGGCGCGGCATGACCATGATCCCGCCCTTCGATCACCGCGACGTGATCGCCGGCCAGGGCACGCTCGGCCTCGAGATCGCCGAGGCCATGCCGGATATCGCCGCCGTCCTGGTGCCGCTCTCGGGCGGCGGGCTGATCGCCGGCATCGGCGCGGCGCTGAAGGCGCTCGTTCCGGGTATTCGGGTGATCGGCGTGTCGATGGCGCGCGGAGCGGCCATGCGGGCGAGCCTCGAGGCCGGACGGCCGGTCGAGGTGGAGGAGCTGCCGACCCTCGCCGACAGCCTGGGCGGCGGCATCGGCCAGGACAACCGCCACACCTTCGCCATGGCGCGCGCGCTGGTCGACGAGGTGGTGCTGCTCGACGAGGCCGAGATCGCCCGCGGCATCCGTCACTGCTACTGGCGGGAGCGGCAGATCGTCGAGGGCGCCGGGGCCGTCGGCGTCGCCGCCATCCTCGCCCGGAAGATCCGGCTCGAGGGTCCGACCATGGTGCTGCTGAGCGGCGGCAATATCGGCATGGAGCTGCATCACCGCATCATCGGTGGCGCCGATGTCGATCCGGCCCGGGAGCCTGCCTGATGCCCACCATCCGCATCCTGACCGAGGCCGAGCTGCGCTCGACCGTGCCGCTCGACCTCGCGGCCGTGGAATGCATCGAATCCGCCTTTCGCACCCTCGCCGGCGGCCAGGTGGCGATGCCGCCGATCCTGTCCATGGCGATTCCCCACTTCAACGGCGAGGTGGACGTCAAGACCGCCTACGTTCCGGGCGTTCCGAGCTTCGCCCTGAAGATCTCGCCCGGCTTCTTCGACAACCCGAAGCTGGGTCTGCCCTCCACCTCGGGTCTCATGATCCTCTTCGCCGCGCGCACGGGGCAGGTCGAGGCGCTGCTCCTGGACAACGGCTATCTCACCGATGTCCGCACGGCCGCCGCCGGCGCCGTCGCCGCCCGGCATCTGGCGCGCGAGGATGCCCAAAGCGCCGCCGTCCTCGGCGCCGGCATGCAGGCCCGCCTGCAATTGCGGGCACTCTGCCTCGTCCGCCCGATCCGCCGGGCCAGGATCTGGGGCCGCGACTTCGCCAAGGCGGAAGCGGCGGCAGCCGCGCTGTCGCAGGAGCTCGGCATCGAGGTGACGCCCGCACCCGACCCGCGAGCCGCCGTCGCCGGTGCCGAGGTGATCGTCACGACGACACCGGCGAAGCGGCCGATCCTGATGGCCGACTGGCTCGAGCCCGGCCAGCACGTCACCGCCATGGGCTCGGACCAGCACACCAAGAACGAGCTCGAGCCCGCCTGCCTCGGCCGGGCCGACCTCTACGTCCCGGACCGGCTGCAACAGACCCGCCAGCTGGGCGAGCTGAGAAGCGCCATCGAGGCCGGCATCGCGCCGGCCACGAAGCCATTCGCCGAGCTCGGCGCCATCGTCGCGGGACAGGCGCCGGGCCGCAGCCGCGCCGGTGAGATCACCATCGCCGACCTCACCGGGACGGGCGTGCAGGACACCGCCATCGCCACCCTCGCCCGCGAGCGCGCCCTGGCCGGCGGCGCCGGAACCGACTTCAGGAGCTGATGCCCATGCCGGTGCCCACGCTGCACTTCAGCGCCGAGGAATACGCCGCCCGCCTCGCCAGGACCCGGCGGGCCATGGAGAAGGCCGGAATCGAGGCGATCGTCGTCACCGACCCCTCCAACATGGCCTGGCTCACCGGCTATGACGGCTGGAGCTTCTACGTCCACCAGTGCGTCGTTCTGGGCCTGGACGGCGAGCCCATGTGGTTCGGTCGCGGCCAGGACGCGCAAGGTGCCCTGCGCACCACCTGGCTGGATCCCGCCAACATCGTGGGCTACCCCGACCACTACGTGCAGTCGACCGAGCGGCATCCCATGGACTACCTGGCCGCCCGGCTCGGGGATCGCGGCCTCGATCGCCTGCGGACCGGCGTCGAGATGGACAATTACTGGTTCACGGCGAGGGCCTTCGAGGCGCTCCGCCAGGGCCTGCCCGACGCCCGCTTTCTGGACGCGACCGGGCTCGTCAACTGGCAGCGGGCGGTGAAATCGCCGCAGGAGCTCGACTACATGCGCACCGCCGCCCGCTTCGTCGAGCGCATGCACAACCGCATCTTCGAGGTGATCGAGCCCGGCATGCGCAAGTGCGACCTCGTCGCCGAGATCTACGACGCGGGCCTGCGCTACGACCCCGCGATCGGCGCCGGCGGCGACTACGCGGCCATCGTCCCGCTCCTGCCGTCCGGCAGCGACGCCGCGGCCCCGCATCTGACCTGGGACGACCGGCCGATGCGCTCGGGCGAGGGCACCTTCTTCGAGCTCGCCGGCGTCCATCGCCGCTACCATTGCCCCCTGTCGCGGACCGTCTTCCTCGGCCGGCCGACCCCGGCCTTCCTCGAGGCCGAGAAGGCGGTCCTCGAGGGCATGGAGGCGGGGCTCGAGGCGGCGCGCACCGGCAATCGCTGCGAGGACATCGCCAACGCCTTCTTCGCCGTGCTCGCCCGCCACGGCATCGAGAAGGACAACCGCACGGGCTATCCGATCGGCCTCTCCTACCCGCCGGACTGGGGCGAGCGCACCATGAGCCTTCGGCCCGGCGACCGCACGGTGCTCGAATCCGGCATGACCTTCCACTTCATGACGGGCCTGTGGATGGCCGACTGGGGCTTCGAGATCACCGAGAGCATCGTCATCGGCGACAGGGGACCCGAATGCCTTGCCAACGTGCCGCGCCGGCTGGTGGTGAAGAGCTGATGCGCTCCACCTACCTCGCGCCCAATCCGATCACGTCGACCGTGCCCTTCGACCGGGACGGCAAGCATCACGGCCACCTTCGCCTGCCCTGCAGCCGCGACGTCTCCGCCTGGGGCTCGATCATGATACCCATCACCGTGGTGCACAACGGCGTCGGGCCGACGGCGCTTCTGACCGGCGCCAATCACGGCGACGAGTACGAGGGGCCGATAGCGCTCCAGCGCCTCGCCTTCGACATCGAGCCCGAGACCGTCCGGGGCCGGGTGATCCTGGTGCCCTACATGAACACTCCGGCCTTCCATGCGGCCCGCCGCACCTCGCCGCTCGACGGTCTCAACCTCAACCGCTCGTTTCCCGGTCGGCCCGACGGCTCGCCGACCGAGAAGATCGCCGATTACTTCATGCGCACGCTGCTGCCCATGGCCGACCTCGTCCTCGACTTCCATTCCGGCGGCAGGACGCTCGACTTCGTCCCCTTCGCCGCGGCCCATCTGCTCGACGACGCCAACCAGCAGGCGGCGTGCAGCGCCGCCATGCGCGCCTTCAACGCCCCCTACTCGATGATGCTGCGCGAGATCGACGCGGTCGGCATGTACGACACCGCCGCCGAGGACGCGGGCAAGACCTTCGTCACCACCGAGCTCGGTGGCGGCGGCACGGCCACCGCGCGATCCGTGCGTATCGCCTTGCGCGGCGCCACCAACCTCCTCCGCCACGCCGGCATCCTCGAGGGCGAGGTCGACGAGGAGCCGAGCGTGCTGATCGACACGACCGAGGGCGAATGCTTCCACCTCGCCGATTGCAGCGGCATGGTCGAGATGCTGGTCGATCTGGGCGAGCAGGTGACGCGGCGATCCACCCTGGCCCGCATCTGGTCCACCGAGCGGACCGGTGCCAAGCCCGCCATCCTCGAGGCCCGCACATCCGGCATTCTCGCCGCCCGCCACCACCCGGGGCTGATCCAGCCCGGCGACTGCCTCGCCGTCGTGGCCCGCATCGCCGAGGAAAGCTGAAGGCTGCGCACGAGGCATGCCAGAGGGCTTGGCTGGGGGACCTGGATTCGAACCAGGACTGCTCGGTCCAGAGCCGAGAGTTCTACCGTTAAACTATCCCCCAAGGTGTGGCGGGTTCCTAGGGGGGCCGAGCCTCGGCTGTCAAGCGTCCTGCCCGGCCGGCACGGCCTGGGGTGCCGCGCTTGACAGGCCCGCGGCCACTCTCTATCTCCCGCCCTCGCGGACGGCACGGGGGTGTAGCTCAGTTGGTTAGAGCGCTGGCCTGTCACGCCAGAGGCCGCGGGTTCGAGTCCCGTCACTCCCGCCACATCGCCTCGAGCCGGCCGCGCCGCCCCCATGCCCAGCACAGGAATCGGCCCCGCGTGTGACACTTCGCGCGCCCTCGCGGCCTGGACCCGGGGCCCGGCGAGGCCGGCCGCGCTTGGCAAGCGCCGCCCGGCGGCCTAGTTTGCGGCGCAACGAGAGCAGGCCGGCCCGAGCGCCGCCCGCCCGCCAACCTCGTTGCACGGGATGCCGATGGACGCCTATCTCCTCGAGTACCTGCCGATCCTGATCTTCCTCGCCATCGCCATCGGCCTCGCCGCCGTGATGGTGCTGGCCTCCATGGTGGTGGCCCGGCAGAGGCCCGATACCGAGAAGCTCAGCGCCTATGAGTGCGGCTTCGAGGCGTTCGACGATGCGCGGGGACGCTTCGAGGTGCGCTTCTACCTCGTCGCCATCCTCTTCATCATCTTCGACCTCGAGGTGGCGTTCCTGTTCCCCTGGGCCATCACCCTGGGCGAGCTCGGCGCCTTCGGCTTCTGGTCGATGATGGTGTTCCTCACCATCCTCACCGTCGGATTCGTCTACGAATGGAAGAAGGGAGCCTTGGAATGGGAGTGAGCACCCCGCTCGTTCGCCCAGCCGAAGCGACCGCCGAGAGAGGTCCCGTCAGCCTCTACGAGGACCTGAACAAGGGCCTGCAGGACAAGGGCTTTCTCGTCACCGGCTTCAACGATCTCGTCAACTGGGCGCGCTCGGGCAGCATCTGGCCCATGACGTTCGGCCTCGCCTGCTGTGCCATCGAGATGATGCACGCCGCGGCGCCGCGCTACGATCTCGACCGCTTCGGCGTCGTCTTCCGGCCGAGCCCCCGGCAATCGGACGTGATGATCGTCGCCGGCACGCTCTGCAACAAGATGGCGCCGGCGCTCCGCAAGGTCTACGACCAGATGCCGGAGCCCCGCTACGTGATCTCCATGGGAAGCTGCGCCAACGGCGGCGGCTATTACCACTACTCCTACTCCGTGGTCCGCGGCTGCGACCGGATCGTCCCCGTCGACATCTACGTGCCCGGCTGCCCCCCGACCGCCGAGGCCCTGGTCTACGGCATTCTGCAGTTGCAGAAGAAGATCCGTCGGACCGGCACCATCGAGCGATGATCCGATGGCATCCGAAGGGAAAGAGAAGCCGCGCGGAGGGACGATGACGGTCGAGCAGGAGGCGGAAGTCGAGAGTGCCATGCAGGACCTGCAGAAGCTGATCGAGGAGCATCTCGGCGACGACCTGATCGCCTCCGGCATCGCCCACGGCGAGCTCTCGATCACGGTCGCGGCCGCCAATCTCCCCCGCATCCTGCTCTGGCTGCGCGACGATCCGAACATGCTCTTCAAGGAGCTGATCGACCTCTGCGGCGTCGATTACCCGGAGCGCGAGCTGCGCTTCGACGTCGTCTACCACCTCCTCTCGCTGCACCACATCCAGCGCCTCCGGGTGCGGGTGATGACCGACGAGGCCACGCCGGTGCCCTCGGTCACGGGCGTCCACCGCTCCGCCGGATGGTTCGAGCGGGAGGCCTGGGACATGTACGGCATCCTCTTCTCCGATCATCCGGACCTGCGCCGCCTGCTCACCGACTACGGCTTCGAGGGACATCCGCTCCGCAAGGATTTCCCGCTGACCGGCTATGTCGAGATGCGCTACGACGAGGAGGAGCAGCGGGTGGTCTACGAGCCGGTCAAGCTGCGCCAGGATTTCCGCAACTTCGACTTCCTGAGCCCCTGGGAAGGCACGGGCGGCTTCCTGCCGGGCGACGAGAAGGCGGCGGACCCGGCGGGCTGAGCCGCGCCGCCCCCGCCGCAAGACGCAATCGAGGAACGCATGGCCGAGGTCGATCTCCGCAGCTTCACCGTCAATTTCGGTCCCCAGCACCCGGCGGCGCACGGCGTGCTGCGGCTGGTGCTCGAGATGTCCGGCGAGGTCGTCGAGCGGGCCGATCCGCATATCGGCCTTTTGCACCGCGGCACCGAGAAGCTGATCGAGTACCGGCCCTACCTGCAGAACATCCCCTATTTCGACCGCCTCGACTACTGCTCCATGCTCTGCCAGGAGCACGCCTACGTGCTGGCGGTCGAGAAGCTGCTCGGCGTCGAGGTGCCGGAGCGGGCACTCTACATCCGCACCCTCTTCGACGAGATCACCCGGATCCTCAACCACCTCCTCAACATCACCACCATGGCGCTCGACTGCGGCGCCATGACACCGCTGCTCTGGATGTTCGAGGAGCGCGAGAAGCTGATGGCGTTCTACGAGCGCATCAGCGGTGCCCGGATGCACGCCAACTACTACCGCTTCGGCGGCGTCAACCGCGACATGCCGGCGGGACTCGCCGAGGACATCGCCAGGTGGTGCGACCACTTCGAGCCGCTCTTCGACGACCTGGACGATCTCCTCACGGAGAACCGCATCTTCAAGCAGCGCACCGTCGACATCGGCGTCATCACCGCCGAGGAGGCGCTCAACCTCGGCTTCGCCGGGCCCATGCTGCGCGCCTCCGGCGTGCCCTGGGACCTGCGCAAGGCCGAGCCTTACGCCATGTACGAGCGCATGGATTTCGACATTCCCGTCGGCAGGCACGGCGATTGCTGGGACCGCTACCTCGTGCGCATGCTCGAGGTGAAGGAGTCGATGAAGATCGTCCGCCAGTGCCTCGACCAGATGCGGCCGGGGCCGGTGCGCACCGACGACAAGAAGGTCACCCCGCCCTCGCGCGCCAACATGAAGCGCTCGATGGAGGCGCTCATCCACCACTTCAAGCTCTACACCGAAGGCGTGCACGTGCCGGAGGGCGAGGTCTACGCCGCCGTGGAGAGCGGCAAGGGCGAGTTCGGCGTCTATCTCGTGGCCGACGGCACCAACCGCCCCTACAGGTGCAAGGTCCGATCCCCGAGCTTTGTCCACCTCCAGGCCTTCGACGAGATGGCGAAAGGCCATCAGCTGGCCGATGTGGTCGCGATCATCGGCTCTTTGGACATCGTCTTCGGAGAGATCGACCGGTGAGCTTCGCGCCCGACATCGCAACCTTCAGCTTCGATCCCGACCTCTCCCCCGAGATCGAGCGCATCCTCGCCCTCTATCCCGAGCGGGGGAAGGCCAGCGCCGTCATGCCGCTCCTCCATCTGGCGCAGAGGCAGCACGGCGGCTGGCTGCCCAGGGCCGCCCTCGATCACGTCGCCGACTTCCTCGAGATGCCGAGGATCAAGGTCTACGAGGTCGCGAGCTTCTACGACATGTTCAACACCGAGCCCACGGGCCGGATCCAGGTGCGGGTCTGCACGACGACGCCCTGCTGGCTCTGCGGCTCGGACGACGTGCTCAGGGCGGCACGCGAGGTGCTCGGCCTCGAGATCGGCGAGAGCTCCGAGGATGGCCGGTTTTTCCTGCGCGAGTTCGAGTGCCTGGGCGCCTGCTGCAACGCACCGATGATGTGGATCGACGACGACTACTACGAGGACCTGACCTACGAGCGGGCGAAGGCGGTGCTGGAAGCCATCAAGGCCGGCGAGCGGCCGAAGCCGGGGCCGCAATCGGGGCGCAAGGGCTCCGAGCCGGCCGGCGAGCGGCACACCCTCCTGAAGAGGACCCGGCACGACCGGGGCCTGACGGAAGGCGAGCGCGCGACCGACAACGAGCCGGAGCGCAAGGCACGGCCCGCCGATCACCGCCCGGACCCGACCTCGCCGGTCGCCAAGGCGGCGGAGAAGGACGTGGCCGAGCGGAAATCCGACGCCGAGGGCAAGAGCTGAGCCATGTTGAGCGACAAGGACCGCATCTTCACGAATCTCTACGGCGACAACGGCGTCGATCTCGACTCCGCGAAGGGGCGCGGCGACTGGGACGGCACGTCGGGCCTGATCCAGAAGGGGCGTGACTGGCTCGTCGACCAGATGAAGGCGTCGGGCCTGCGCGGGCGCGGCGGGGCCGGCTTCCCGACCGGCCTCAAATGGTCCTTCATGCCCAAGCAGGCGGACGGACCCGTCTATCTCGTGGTCAATGCCGACGAGAGCGAGCCCGGCACCTGCAAGGACCGGGAGATCATGCGGCACGAGCCGCAGAAGCTGGTCGAGGGATGCCTGATCGCCGGCGCCGCGATGGGCTGCACGGCGGGCTACATCTACATCCGCGGCGAGTTCGTGCGCGAGGCCGAAATCCTGCAGCGCGCCATCGACGAGGCCTATGCCGAGGGCCTGCTCGGCAAGAACGCGGCCGGCTCCGGCTACGACTACGAGCTGCACCTGCACAGGGGTGCCGGCGCCTATATCTGCGGCGAGGAAACCGGCCTCATCGAATCGCTCGAGGGCAAGAAGGGCATGCCCCGCCTCAAGCCGCCCTTTCCGGCCATGGTCGGCCTCTACGGCCGGCCCACCACGGTCAACAACGTCGAGACCATCGCGGTGGCGCCGACCATCCTGCGGCGCGGACCCGAATGGTTCGCCGGCATCGGTCCCGACAAGAACAGCGGCACCAAGCTCTTCTGCATCTCCGGCCACGTGAACCAGCCCTGCAACGTCGAGGAGGCGATGGGCATCCCCTTGCGGGAGCTCATCGACCGGCATTGCGGCGGCGTTCGCGGCGGCTGGGACAATCTCCTCGCCGTCATCCCGGGCGGCTCGTCCGTGCCGCTCCTCCCGAAATCCATCTGCGACGACGTCCGCATGGATTTCGACAGCCTGCGCGCCGTCAACTCGGGCCTCGGCACCGCGGCCGTCATCGTCATGGACAAGAGCACCGACATCGTGAAGGCGATCGCGAGGCTCTCGAAGTTCTACATGCACGAATCCTGCGGCCAGTGCACCCCCTGCCGGGAAGGCACCGGCTGGCTCTGGCGGATGATGATCCGCATGGCCGAGGGACGCGCCCGGCCCGAGGAGATCGACATGCTCTGGGACGTGACCAAGGAGATCGAGGGCCACACGATCTGCGCTTTGGGCGACGCCGCCGCGTGGCCGGTGCAGGGGCTGATCCGGCATTTCCGCCCCGAGATCGAGCGGCGCATTCACGAATACACCGCGGCCCGGCAGGTCGCGGCGGAATAGGTTGGAGCTGGCATGCCGAAGCTGACGATCGATGGCCAGGAAATCGAGGTGCCGGGCGGCTCGACCGTGCTGCAGGCCTGCGAGGCGGCGGGTCGCGAGATACCGGTCTTCTGCTTCCATTCGCGGCTGAACATCGCCGGCAACTGCCGGATGTGCCTGGTCGAGATGGAGAAGTCGCCGAAGCCGATCGCCTCCTGCGCGATGCCGGTGGCCGACGGCATGGTCATCAAGACCGACACCCCCATGGTCCACAAGGCCAGGAAGGGGGTGCTCGAGATGCTCCTGATCAACCACCCGCTGGACTGCCCCATCTGCGACGAGGGCGGCGAGTGCGAATTGCAGGATCTGACGCTCTTCTACGGACCCGACCGCTCGCGATTCAAGGAGAACAAGCGCTCCGTCACGGACAAGTATCTGGGCCCGCTCATCTCCACCCACATGACGCGTTGCATCCACTGCACGCGCTGCATCCGCTTCATCGACGAGGTGGCCGGCATCCCGGAGCTCGGCGCCTGCCACCGTGGCGAGCACATGGAGATCACGACCTGGATCGAGCGTGCGCTCACTTCCGAGCTCTCTGGCAACATCATCGACCTCTGCCCCGTCGGCGCCCTCAACTCCAAGCCCTACGAGTACCGGGCGCGCTCCTGGGAGCTCAGGAAGACCGAATCGATCGACGTGATGGACGCGGTCGGCTCCAACATCCGCCTCGACACGCGCGGCAACGAGGTCATGCGCGTCATTCCGCGGCTGCATGAGGACATCAACGAGGAATGGATCTCGGACAAGACCCGCTTCGCCTATGACGGGCTGAAGAAGCGCCGGCTCGACGTGCCCTACGTCAAGCGCGACGGGCGTCTCGAGACGGCCTCCTGGCGCGATGCCTTCGCCGCGATCCAGGGCCGGCTCCAAGGGGTGAGCGGTGAGCGGATCGGCTTCGTGATCGGCGATCTCGTCGATTGCGAGACCATGGTGCTGGTGAGGGAGCTGGCGGCGGCGCTGGGCTCGCCGAATGTCGACTGCCGCCAGGACGGCATGCCGCTCGGCGGCGGCCCGCGCGGCCAATACCTCTTCAACACGACCATCGCCGGCATCGAGCGGTCCGATGCCTGCCTGCTCATCGGCACCAATCCGCGGCACGAGGCCCCCATGGTCAATGCCCGGCTGCGCAAGCGCCATCGGCGAGGCGGGTTCAGGGTCGGCAGGATCGGCGCGCCGTTCGATCTCACCTATCCGGTGACCGAGCTCGGCGCCGGTGCCCAGACCCTGGTCGATCTGCTCGACGGCGGGCACAGCTTCGCCGAGCAGCTCGAGCGGGCGGACTGGCCGATGCTGATCCTCGGGCAGGGAGCGCTGGCCCGGCCGGATGGCGCGGCCGTGCTCGCCCTCGCCTCACGCGCGGCCGAGCGCTTCGGCATGATCGGCGACGACTGGAACGGCTTCAACGTCCTCCACACCGCCGCCGCCCGGGTCGGCGGCCTCGATCTCGGGCTCCTGCCCGCCGAGGGCGGCAAGACGGCGGCCGAGATGGTGCGGGAAGGAGCGCTCGACCTGGTGTTCCTGATCGGCGCCGACGAGATCGACGTTTCCGGACTGAAGGATACCTTCACCGTCTATCTCGGAACCCATGGCGATCGCGGCGTGCATGCGGCGGACGTCATCCTGCCGGGTGCCGCCTACACCGAGAAGCACGCGACCTACGTCAACACGGAAGGCCGGCCGCAGCGCGCCAAGCTCGCCGTCTTCCCGCCCGGCGAGGCCAAGGAGGACTGGAAGGTCCTGCGCGCACTCGGCGCCGCTCTGGGGCTCCAGATGGACCTCGACACGCCGGGCGACGTGCGTCGCCGCATGGCCGAGATGGCACCGCATCTGGCACGGATCGACGAGATCGCCCCGGCCGCGTTCGAGCCCTTCGGCACCACGGGCGAGGTGGCGGCCGAGCCCTTCGCTCCGGCCATCGGCGATTTCTACCTCACGAACCCGATCGCGCGCGCCTCCTCGGTGATGCAGGAATGCAGCGCCCTCTTCGTCCAGAGCACCGGTGCGGAGGCGACGGGAACCGATGGCTGACCTCTGGAGCGGAACCATCTGGCCGGTCGTGGTGATCGCCTTCTACGTCCTCGTGATCGCCGTGCCGCTGCTGATCGCGATGGCCTACCTCACCTACGCCGAGCGTAAGATCATCGGCGCCATGCAGCTCCGGCAGGGGCCGATGACGGTCGGCCCCTACGGTCTGCTGCAACCCTTCGCCGACGGTGCCAAGCTGTTCTTCAAGGAAACGGTCATCCCGACCGGATCCAACAAGGTCGTCTTCCTGCTGGCACCGATGATCACCTTCATCCTGGCGCTCATCGGCTGGGCGGTCATCCCCTTCGGCTTCGGCCTCGTGCTCGCCAACATCAATGTCGGCATCCTCTACCTCCTCGCCATCAGCTCGCTCGGCGTCTACGGCATCATCATGGCCGGCTGGGCCTCGAACTCGCGCTACGCCTTTCTCGGCGCGCTCCGCTCCTCGGCGCAGATGGTGTCGTACGAGATCTCGATCGGTCTCATCATCATCACCGTGCTGATCACCGCGGGCTCGCTGAACCTCTCGGAGATCGTCCTGGCCCAGACGGGGCTCTGGTACGCGGTTCCGCACTTCCCCATGTTCATGATCTTCATCGTCTCGATCCTCGCCGAGACCAACCGCCTGCCGTTCGACCTGGCGGAGGACGAGGCCACCCTCGTCACCGGCTACAACGTCGAATACTCGTCGATGGCCTTCGCCCTCTTCTTCCTCGGCGAGTACATGAACATGATCCTGATGAGCGGGATCGCCTCCATCCTCTTCCTCGGCGGCTGGCTGCCGCCCTTCGGCATCTTTCCCTTCACCCTGATCCCCGGGCCGATCTGGTTCATCCTGAAGATCTGCCTCGTGCTCTTCATCTTCATCTGGGCCCGGGCGACCCTGCCGCGCTACCGCTACGACCAGCTCATGCGCCTCGGATGGAAGGTCTTCCTGCCCCTGTCGCTCGCCTGGGTCGTCCTGACCTCGGGCTTCCTCGTCTATTTCGACCTGCTGCCCCGCTGAGCTGCCGGAGTTCTTTCGATGATCGCCCTCGACCGCGTCGCCCGAAGCTTTCTCTGGCAGGAGCTCGTCATCGGCTTCTGGGTCACGCTCCGATACTTCTTCAAGCGCAAGGCAACCTTGAACTACCCGTACGAGAAGGGGCCGCTCAGCCCGCGCTTTCGCGGCGAGCACGCCTTGCGGCGCTATCCGAACGGCGAGGAGCGCTGCATCGCCTGCAAGCTCTGCGAGGCGGTCTGCCCGGCCCAGGCCATCACCATCGAGAGCGAGCCGCGCGCCGACGGCAGCCGCCGCACCACGCGCTACGACATCGACATGACCAAGTGCATCTATTGCGGCTTCTGCGAGGAAGCCTGCCCCGTCGACGCGATCGTCGAGGGGCCGAACTTCGAGTTCGCCGCGGAGACCCGCGCCGAGCTCTTCTACAACAAGGAGAAGCTCCTGGCGAACGGTGCCCGCTGGGAGCGCGAGATCGCCCAGAACCTTGCCGCGGATGCCCCCTACCGCTAAGCCCGTCCTGCACCCCCGGTCCCAAAGGCCCGATCCTCCGGCCCGCGGAGCCTCGGCCATGTCGTCGGAACCGCTGAAGCCATGACCATCTACCTCTTCGTCTTCTACGTCCTCGCCTTCGTGGCCACCGTCGCGTCGGTGATGGTCGTGGCGTCGCGCAACCCGGTCCACTCGGTGCTGTTCCTGATCCTCGCCTTCTTCAACGCCGCCGGGCTCTTCGTGCTGATCGGCGCCGAGTTCCTCGCGATGATCCTCGTCGTCGTCTATGTCGGCGCGGTGGCGGTGCTCTTCATGTTCGTGGTCATGATGCTCGACATCGGCACCGTGCGCGTGCGCGAGGGCGCTTTGAAGTTCCTCCCCGTGGGCCTGCTCGTCGGCGTCGTGCTTCTGGTCGAGCTCGTCCTCGTCGGCGGCACCTGGACGCTGGTGCCGAACGAGGCGGCGAGCCCGGTGCCCGTGACGGCCAGCGGCATGACCAACACCGAGGCGCTCGGGCGGCTGCTCTACACGGACTACATCTACGCCTTCCAGGCGGCCGGCGTGATCCTGCTCGTCGCCATCATGGGCGCCATCGCCCTCACGCTCCGCGAGCGCGGCACGATCCGCCGGCAGAGCATCTCGATGCAGGTCCACCGTTCCCGCGCGGAGGCGGTCCAGTTGCGCAAGGTCAAGTCGAGAGCGGGCATCTGATGGAAATCCCCCTCACCCACTACCTCACGCTCGGCGCCGTCATCTTCACCATCGGCGTCTTCGGCATCTTCCTCAACCGGAAGAACGTGATCGTCATGCTGATGTCGATCGAGCTCATCCTGCTCGCGGTCAACATCAACTTCGTGGCCTTCTCGGTCTCCCTGGGCGATCTGGCGGGCCAGATTTTCGCCATGTTCATCCTCACGGTCGCCGCCGCCGAGGCGGCGATCGGGCTCGCCATCGTCGTCGTCTTCTTCCGCAACCGCGGCTCGATCGACGTCGAGGACATCAATCTGATGAAAGGCTGAGCAGGGCCGGCCATGCTCTACATCATTCTCGTCTTCGCCCCGCTGCTCGGTGCCCTCATCGCCGGGCTGTTCGGACGCCTCATCGGCGACCGCGCGAGCCAGCTCGTCACCTGCGGCCTGATGGCGCTTTCGGCCCTCTGCTCGATCATCGCCCTCTTCTCGACCATCGGCGCCGAGCCGTTCCAGGTTCCGCTCTTCGCCTTCGTCAATGTCGCCACCTTCGAGGCCGATTGGGTGCTGAGGGTCGACGCGCTCTCCGGCGTGATGATGTTCGTCGTCAGCTTCATCAGCACCCTGATCCACGTCTACTCGATCGGCTACATGAGCCACGACAAGAGCATCCCGCGGTTCATGAGCTATCTCTCGCTCTTCACCTTCGCGATGCTGATGCTCGTGACTTCCGACAACATCCTCCAGCTCTATTTCGGCTGGGAAGGCGTCGGCCTCGCCTCCTACCTCCTGATCGGCTTCTGGTACACGAGACCCTCGGCCTGCGCCGCGGCCATCAAGGCCTTCGTCGTCAACCGGGTGGGCGATGCCGCCCTCATGCTCGGCCTCGCCACCTGCTATCTCCTCTTCGATTCCGTCCAGTACGACGTGATCTTCGGTACGGCGGCGGGCATGGCCGGCACCTCCATCGTCGTCTTCGGCACCGAGTTCGACGCCCTGACCCTGACGGCGATCCTCCTGACCCTGGGCGCCATGGCCAAGTCGGCGCAGCTCGGCCTGCACACCTGGCTGCCGGACGCCATGGAGGGCCCGACCCCGGTCTCGGCACTGATCCATGCCGCCACCATGGTCACCGCCGGCGTCTTCCTGATCGCCCGCTTCTCGCCGGTCTTCGAGCACGCGCCCGTGGCCCTCGGCTTCGTGACCTTCATCGGCGCCTCCACCGCCATCTTCGCCGCGACCATCGCGCTGACACAGTTCGACATCAAGCGCGTCATCGCCTACTCGACCTGCTCGCAGCTCGGCTACATGTTCTTCGCCTGCGGTGTGGGGGCCTACTCCTCGGGCATCTTCCACCTCTACACCCACGCCTTCTTCAAGGCCCTGCTGTTCCTCGGTGCCGGCTCGGTCATCCACGCCATGTCGGACGAGCAGGACATGCGCAAGATGGGCGGGCTCTGGCGCAAGATCCCCGTCACCTACGCGGTGATGTGGATCGGCTCGCTGGCGCTCGTGGGCTTCCCCCTGACCGCCGGCTACTTCTCCAAGGACGCGATCCTGGAAGCCGCCTGGGCATCCCACAATACGCTCCACCTCTACGCCTTCTGGCTCGGCATCGCCGCGGCCGTGCTCACCGCCTTCTATTCCGGACGCCTCATCTTCCTCACCTTCCATGGGCCGAGCCATGCCTCCGAGGAGGTCCAGAGCCACATCCACGAGAGCCCGCTCATCATGACGGTGCCGCTCGTCATCCTGGCGCTCGGCGCGCTCTTCGCCGGCATGGCCGGTGCCGGCATGGTGGCGGCCGACGGCGGATGGTGGGCCGGCGCCATCTTCACGGGCGCCGACAACCACGTGCTGCACGACATGCACGAGGTGCCCTTCCTCGTGAAGGCCGCACCCTCGATCGCCATGATCATCGGCCTCGGCCTCTCGTGGCTCTTCTACTGCCGCATGACCGACCTGCCCTCGCGGACCGCCACCATGCTCCGGCCGCTCTACCTTCTCTTCGACAACAAGTGGTACTTCGACGAGCTCTACGACCTCGTCTTCGTCCGGGGCGCCAAGGCGATCGGCTACGGCTTCTGGCGCGGCGGCGACGTCGGCATCATCGACCGGTTCGGCCCCGACGGCGTCGCGGCCAGCACCTGGGTCACCGCCAAGCGCGCCATTCGACTGCAGACGGGCTACATGTACCACTATGCCTTCGCCATGCTGATCGGCGTGGCACTGCTCGTCACCTGGTACCTCCTGGTCGGGCGGGGTTGATCCGATGAGCGACTGGCCTCTCCTCTCCCTCGTCACCTTCCTGCCTCTGGTCGGCGCCGCCTTCATCCTCCTCATCCGCGGCGAGCCCGCGGTCGTCGCCCAGAACAGCCGCAGCGTGGCGCTCTGGACGTCCCTCGTGACCTTCCTCTTGTCGCTGCTCGTCCTCGGCAATTTCGATCCGGGCCAGGCCGGCTTCCAGCTCGTGGAGAAGCGGAGCTGGCTTCTCGGCTTCGGCATCGACTACCACATGGGCGTCGACGGCATCTCGCTCTGGTTCGTGCTGCTCTCGACCCTGCTGACGGTCATCTGCATCGTGAGCTCCTGGCACTCCGTCAAGGAGCGCGTGAAGGAGTACATGATCGTCTTCCTGCTCATGGACACGCTCATGGTCGGCGTCTTCTGCGCGCTCGACATGGTGCTCTTCTACATCTTCTTCGAAGGCATCCTGATCCCGATGTACCTCATCATCGGCATCTGGGGCGGCCCGCGGCGCATCTACGCCTCGTTCAAGTTCTTCCTCTACACGCTGATCGGCTCCGTCCTGTTCCTCATCGCCCTCCTCGTCATGTACCTGCAGGCGGGCACCACCGACATCCCGACCGTCATGGCGACCGAGTTCGATCCGATCCTGCAGCGCTGGCTCTGGATCGCGCTCTTCGCCTCGTTCGCCATCAAGGTGCCGATGTGGCCCTTCCACACCTGGCTGCCGGATGCCCATGTCGAGGCGCCGACCGCCGGGTCGGTGCTGCTCGCGGCCATCCTCCTCAAGCTCGGCGGCTACGGCTTCCTCCGCTTCTCGCTGCCCATGCTGCCCGACGCCTCGCTCTACTTCGCGCCGTTCGTCTACACCCTGTCGATCATCGCCGTCATCTACACCTCGCTCGTGGCGCTGATGCAGACCGACATGAAGAAGCTGATCGCCTACTCGTCGGTCGCGCACATGGGCATCGTCACCATCGGCATCTTCACCCCCAACGCCCTCGGCATCCAGGGCTCCATCATCCAGATGCTCTCGCACGGCATCGTCTCCGGCGCCCTCTTCATGGTGGTCGGCGTCGTCTACGACCGCATCCACAGCCGCGACATCGACCGCTACAACGGCCTCGCGGAACGCATGCCGGTCTACGCCTTCGTCTTCATGGTCTTCATGTTCGCCGCCGTGGCCCTGCCGGGCACCTCCGGCTTCGTCGGCGAGATGCTGGTGATCGTCGGCATCTTCCAGTCGAACTCCTGGGTGGCGCTGTTCGCCGCCTCCGGCATGGTGCTCAGCGCCGCCTACATGCTCTGGCTCTACCGCCGGACCATCTTCGGCGCGCTCACCAAGGACGATCTGAAGCTGATCAAGGACCTCCGCCCCAACGAGGTGATCGCCTTCGCACCCCTGGTCATCCTGGTCTTCGTCATGGGCATCTATCCCGCCTTCTTCCTCGACCCCATGGCGGCCTCGGTTGACAACCTGCTCGTGCAGATCGGCGCCGCCACGCCCGCCGCCGATCTCGCTTTGCGCTGAGGTCCGACGATGGAAAGCCAAGCCACCTTCGACCTGCTTCCGGCGCTGCCGGAGGTGATCCTCTTCGTCGCCGGCCTCGCCCTCATTCTCGTGGGCTCCCTGCGCGAGCGCCATGTCCCGGGGCTGGTGACGCCCCTGGCCGTTCTGGCCCTCCTCGTCGCCGCCGCCGTCGTCCTCTTCGCCGACAAGAGCTCCACGGCCATCCTGGGCGGCCACTTCATCTTCGACAGCTTCGCGGCCTTCCTGAAGGTCGTGATCCTCGTGGCATCCGCGAGCTGCATCCTCCTCGCACGGGGCTTTTTGCAGGATCAGGAGATGGACCGGTTCGAGTTTCCGCTCCTGATCCTGTTCTCGAGCCTCGGCATGTGCATGATGGTCTCGGCCAACAGCCTCCTCGCCCTCTACATGGCGCTGGAGCTGCAGAGCCTGTCGCTCTACGTGCTGGCCGCCTTCAACCGTGACCAGCTCCGCTCGACCGAGGCCGGCCTCAAATACTTCGTGCTGAGCGCGCTGGCTTCGGGCATGCTGCTCTATGGCTGCTCCCTGGTCTACGGCTTCACCGGCACGCTCTCCTTCACCGTGCTCGCCGAGATGCTCCGCCCGACGGAGGCCATCACCCCCACCTTGAGCATCGGCGCGCTGGTCGGCCTCGTCTTCGTCGCCGTCGGCCTCGCCTTCAAGCTCTCCGCCGTGCCCTTCCACATGTGGACTCCGGACGTCTACGAGGGCGCGCCCACGCCGGTGACGACCTTCTTCGCCGTGGTGCCGAAGATGGCGGCGATCGGCCTTCTGCTCCGTGTGCTGATGCAACCCTTCGGGTCCGTCGCCGGCGAGTGGCAGCAGATCATCGTCTTCATCTCCGTCGCCTCCATGGTGCTCGGCGGGTTCGCCGGCATCGGCCAGACCAACATCAAGCGGCTGCTCGCCTATTCCGCCATCGGCCATATCGGCTACGCCATGGTCGGCCTCGCGGCCGGAACCGAGCGCGGCATCTATTCCGTCCTCATCTACATGACCATCTACCTCGTCATGACGCTCGGGATTTTCACCGGGGTCCTGATGATGCGCCGGCAGGGGCGCTACATCGAGAATATCGACGAGCTCGCCGGCCTGTCGCAGCGGCAGCCGATGCTGGCCTTCGCCTTCGCCATCTTCCTCTTCTCGCTCGCCGGCATCCCGCCTTTGGCCGGCTTCTTCGGCAAGCTCTATGTCTTCATGGCGGCGATCGACGCGGGCCTGACGCTGCTCGCGGTCATCGCCGTGGTGACCAGCGTGATTGCCGCCTTCTACTATCTCCGGATCGTCAAGGTCATGTATTTCGACGCGCCGGCCGAGGCCTTCGACCAGCCCGCCCGAACGGAGCTGCAGGCGATCGTCACGGTCTGCGCCGTTCTCGTCCTGGGCTTCATCCTCATTCCGGGTCCCCTGCTGGCCACGGCCCAGACCGCCGCGGCGGCGCTGATGCCATGAGGCAGCCGGCCGATTGACTGATCCAAGGTTCTCGATCGAGCACTACCCGAGCCTCGCCAGCACGAACGATCTGGTCCGCGAACGCGCGCTCGACGGTGCCACGGAAGGGCTCGTGATCCGGGCCGGAACGCAGACCAGGGGACGCGGCCGGCATGGCCGGGCCTGGGAATCGCCAATAGGCAATCTCCATTTCTCGATCCTGCTGCGGCCGCGGCGTCCGCTGGCCGAGACCGCCGCACTGGCGCTGGTCATGGGCCTCAGCCTCGCCGAGACGCTCGAGGCGGAGGCGGTGACGCCGACGCTCAAATGGCCGAACGACGTCATGGTCGGCGACGCCAAGCTCGCCGGCATCCTGCTCGAGAGCATCGCGGGCCATCGGGGCAAACCCCTCATCGTCGCGGGCATGGGTATCAACGTCGCCACCTGCCCGAGCGACCTGCCCTACCCCGCGACCAGCCTCGCCGCTCTCGGCTTCGCCCTCGCGCCGGAGCACCTCCTCGACCGCTTCCTCGACCGCTTCGCTTCGGACTACGATCGCTGGCAGGAGAGCGGCTTTGCCGGCTTCCGCGACCGCTGGCTCCTTCTCGCCCATGGCCGGGGTCGCGAGGTGCGCGTGCGGGAAGGCCACGGCACGCTCGGCGGACGCTTCGTCGACGTCGATGACCTCGGCCGCCTCGTGATCGACTCGCCGGCGGGGCGTCGCTTGATCCATGCGGGCGAGCTCTTCTTCCCCGTCGAGCAAGGCCGCGGCGCCGCAGGGAGCCATGCATGCTGCTCCTGATCGACGTTGGCAACACCAACACGAGCTTCGCCCTCTACCGTGAGCGCGAGCCTCTGGGCCATTGGCGGCTCTCCACCGCGCGCGACCGCACGGCCGAGGAATATGCGGCGCTGCTGCTGCAGCTCATGGCCATCGCCGGCTTCTCGCGCGACCAGGTCGGCGCCGTCCTCGTCTCGTCGGTCGTGCCGCAGACCGTCTTTCCGCTGCGCAAGATGAGCGAGGTCTTCTTCGCCTGCCAGGCCTTCGTCGTCGGCGAGGACGTGCCCATCCCGATCGCCAACAAGCTCATCAACCCACGCGAGGCCGGCGCCGATCGCCTGATCAACGCGCTCGCCGCGGTGCGACGCTATTCTCCGCCCCTGATCATTGTGGATTTCGGCACCGCCACCACCTTCGATATCATCGACGAGGAAGGTGCCTTTCTCGGCGGCATCATCGCCCCCGGCGTCAACCTCTCGATCGAGGCCCTGCACCGGGCGGCGGCCAAGCTGCCGCACATCGCGGTCGAGCCGCCGTCGCAGGTGATCGGCCGCTCGACGGTGCAGGCGATGCAGTCGGGCATCTTCTTCGGCTATGTCGGCCTGATCGAGGGGCTTGTCCAGCGTGTGCAGGCCGAGTACGGCAAGAGCATGACCACCATCGCCACCGGTGGCCTCGCCCCGCTCTTCGCGCGACACTGCAAGCTCGTCGAGCATGTCGATCGCGATCTCACCATGATCGGCCTCGTCGAGGTCTATCTCCAGAACCGCGAAATCATTCGCGCCGGAAAAAAGGCAATTCAGTGACTTCATCCTTGCGCTTCGTCGCCTTGGGCGGCATCGGCGAAATCGGCCTCAATCTCTACCTCTACGAGCAGGATGGCCGCTGGCTGATGGTCGATTGCGGCATCGCCTTCGCCGACGACCGGCACCCCGGCGCCGAGATCATCCTGCCGGATATCGCCTTCATCGAGGAGCGCCGGGACAAGCTCGACGGCATCATCCTGACCCACGCCCACGAGGATCACCTGGGTGCCGTGCCCTATCTCTGGGAGCGGCTGGGCTGTCCCATCCACTGCACGTCCTTCCCGGCGGCCGTGCTCCGCCGCAAGCTCGCCGAGCACGGCGTCAGGAATCCGGCCGCCATCCACCTCGTCACCACGGGCGAGCGCTTCACCGTGGGCACCTTCGGCTGCCGCCTGATCCATGTCACCCATTCCATCCCGGAAGCCAGCGCGCTCGCCATCGAGACCCCGCACGGCATCGTCCTCCATACCGGCGACTGGAAGCTCGATCCGGCACCGATGCTGGGCGAGGCCACCGACATGGCGCTTCTGGAGCGGATCGGCGCCGAAGGGGTCCTGGCCCTCGTCGCCGACAGCACCAACGTCCTGAGCCCCGGAACCTCCGGTTCCGAGGCCGAGGTCCGCGATTCCCTGCGCGACCTGATCGCCGCCCAACCCCATGCGGTCGCCCTCACCACCTTCGCCTCCAACGTGGCGAGGCTCGAGACCGCCATGCTGGCGGCGGCCGAGGCCGGCCGCGAGATCGTCGTCGTCGGCCGCTCCATGCACCGCATGATCGAGGCGGCGAAGGAATGCGGCTACCTCCAGCACATCCCGCCCTTGCGCGACGAGCGCGAGGCCCTCGACCTGCCGCGCGACCGCGCCTTCTACCTCGTCACCGGCAGCCAGGGCGAGCCCCGTGCCGCCATGCAGCGGATCGCCACGGGCAATCACCCGCGCATCCGCCTCGAGGCGGGCGACACGGCGATCTTCTCCTCCAAGATCATCCCCGGCAACGAGCGCACGCTCTACAGCCTGCACAACCAGCTGGTCGAGCTCGGCGTCGAGGTCATCACCGAGGAGGACCATTTCGTCCATGTCTCGGGCCATCCCTGCCGCGACGAGATGGAGCAGATGTACCGCTGGATGAAGCCGAGAATCGCCATTCCGGTGCATGGCGAGGCCCGCCACCTCTATGCCCATGCGCGCTTCGCGAAATCGCTCGGCGTCGAGCAGGCGCTGATCGTGCGCAACGGCGACCTCGTGCGCCTCGGCCCGCCGCCGGCCCTGGTCGAGAGCGAGGTCCGCACCGGCCGCCGCGTGCTCGAGACCGACGAGCTGCTCGATTCGGGCGACGAGCTCTACCGCTCGCGCCGCCGCCTCGCGAGCCACGGCACGGTGGTCGTCGGCCTCGTGCTCGACCCCTACGGCAGCGTCCTCGCGGCACCGCAATTGACGGCGATCGGCGCCATCGACCTCTCGAGCTTCGGCCATCTGGAGAAGGCGGCAGCCGACCTGGTGGCCGATGCGGTCGAGGACCTGCAGGACCGGGACGTGCTGGACGACGAGCGGGTCGCCCAGGCCGTGCGCGGCGCCGTGCGCCAGGCGCTCAACCTGCCGCGCCACAAGCGGCCCATCGTCGAGGTGCAGGTCACCCGCCTGAGCGCCAAATCCCTCGCCGGCCTGGAGGACGGGATGGGCGAGATCCGCGCGGGCGCCGCCTGATGGCCGTCCCCTTCACACTCGGCCGCCTCAACCACGTCGCCATCGCGGTGCCGGACATCCGGGCCGCGCGCGAGACCTATGGGGGGCTCCTCGGAGCCACGGTCTCGACGATCGAGGACCAGCCGGCGCACGGCGTGCAGACGGTGTTCGTCGAGCTCGCGAACACCAAGGTCGAGCTGCTCGGCGTGCTCGGCGAGGCCTCGCCCATCGAGGGCTTCCTCGAGAAGAATCCCTCGGGCGGCATCCATCACGTCTGCTACGAGGTCGCCGACATCATGGCGGCCCGCGACCATCTCGTGGCCCGGGGTGCGCGCATCCTCGGCGACGGCGAGCCCCGCATCGGCGCCCACGGCAAGCCCGTGCTCTTCCTCCATCCCAAGGACCTCTGCGGCACATTGGTCGAGCTGGAGCAGGCTTGAGAGGCACGCCTTGAGCCTCGTCGGCGTCATCGTCACCTATTGCGTGACCTGGTGGCTCTTCTTCCTGATGGCGCTGCCCTTCGGCTCCATTCCGCCCGAGAATCCCGAGCGCGGCCACGCCACCAGCGCGCCCGAGAAGCCGCGCCTTCTGATCAAGCTCGCCATCGCCACGGTGCTCGCCGCCCTCGCCACCTACGGCGTCTCGCTGATCATCGAGAGCGGCCTCATCACGCTCCGTCCCGCCGGCCATCCCTGAGAACGGGAAACGTGCGGGCGAGGCGCGGCTTTCCCCCGACTGGACGGTTGGCCCCACGCCCGGTAGCTTCGCCACGGTTCCAGTTCGGAGCCTTCAGCGGGAGAGCGCTCATGGAGCCGGTGCATGTGGTGGCGGTGATCGAGGCGAAGCCCGGCAAGCGGGCGGAGCTGCTCGCGGCCTTCAAGGCCAACGTGCCGGCCGTGCATGCCGAGAAGGGCTGCATCGTCTACGAGGCGACGGTGGACACCGAAGGGGCCGGATCGATCCAGACGCCCTGCGGTCCCGACACCTTCGTCGTGGTCGAGAAATGGGCGAGCCTCGCGGCGCTGCACGCCCATGCCGAGGCCCCGCACATGAAGAGCTACGGCGAGCGGGTCAAGGACCTGATCGCCGATCGCACGATCCACGTGCTGTCGCCCGCCTAGGGGCTTTTCCGGCAGCTCGGCGGTCGGCGCCGGGCTGCGGGTGACGACGCGCCCATGTACCAGAACGCGGCCATCCTCGCGGTCCTGGGCTTTCTCTACGTCCTGGTCTCGGGGCGGGTCGAGCGGTCATGGCTGAGCGGCCCGATCGTTTTCGTCGTGGCCGGCCTGCTTTTGGGCCCGGGCGGCTTGGGCGTCCTGATGCTCGGGATGACGGCGGAGGGGCTGCGGCTCCTCGCCGAGCTCACGCTCGCCATGGTGCTCTTCCGCGACGCCGCCAAGGCCGACCTCTACCGCATCCGCCGGAGCCTCGGCCTGCCCGAGCGGCTGCTGCTCGTGGGCCTGCCGCTGACCATCCTCGCCGGCATGCTCCTGGCCCGGCTCCTCTTTCCGGCGCTCGGTCTCGTCGAGATGGCGCTGCTCGCCGCCATCCTGGCGCCGACCGACGCGGCCCTGGGCGAGCCCGTGGTGGCCGATCCCCTGGTGCCCGCCGATCTCAGGGCGACGCTCAATGTCGAGAGCGGGCTCAATGACGGCATCTGCGTGCCCGTCATCGTCCTGCTCGTCGGCATCGCCGTCGGCACGGAGATGGCGGGCCTGACCGCGGCGCATGTGGTCAGGGTCATCGTCGAGGAGCTCGGCATCGGCCTCGCCACCGGCGCCGCCCTGGCGGCCGCGGCGGCCTCGCTGCTGCGCCTCGCCATGGCACGACACTGGACGGCACCGGGCTGGCGGGACATGGCGCTCGTTGCCCTGCCGACCGCCTGCTTCACCACGGCCCAGGCCCTGGGCGGCAGCGGCTTCATCGCCTGCTTCGTGGGCGGGATCGTTTTCAACCTTCGCCATTCCCGCCAGCCGGGCCTCATGCGCGGCGCCGAGACCGTGGGCGACGGCCTCGCCTTCCTGACCTGGATCGTCTTCGGCGCGGCCGTCGTCTGGCAGGTGATCGACCGGATCACGCCCACCGTCCTCCTCTACGCGCTCTTCAGCCTGACGATCGTCCGGATGCTGCCGGTCTGGATCAGCCTGCTGGGCTCGAGCGTGGCATCGAGGGACCGGCTCTTCCTCGGCTGGTTCGGCCCGCGCGGCCTCGCCAGCATCGTCTTCGCGCTCCTCATCCTCGACACCGGGCTCCGGCATGTCGAGACCCTCGAGGCGGTGATCGCCTGCACCGTCATCCTGAGCGTCATCGCCCACGGCATGACCGCCAATCCGCTCATCCACCTCTCGGCCAGGCGCTGGCGGCGGCAACAGCTCACCGTCGTCGATCCTTCCTGACGGGGAAGCCGGTCGGCTCAGGCCGAAGGTGCGGGCACCGACACGCCGTATCGGCGGGCGAGCTCCTCGAGCTTCGCCATGATGCCCGAATAGAGCTCGACACCCTCGGCCAATGCCCGGCGCTTGCCGGCGAAGCCGTTCTCTCCGGGCAGGCGGACTCGCTCGATCCCGGGGCACGGCGGGGTCTCCCGGCAGGCGCGGGCGAGCCAGCCGGTCTGCCGGACGAAAGCATCCCGGCCGGCGAAGCAGGCCGGATCGATCACCTGGACGGTGACCGAGGCACCCCAGCCCTCCGAAGGGTCGGCGCGGCCGAAGCCCGGCAGGCCCTGCGTCAGCGCCTCGATCATCAGCGCGAGCCCGTAGCCCTTGTGGCCATGGTCGAGCCCGCCCACCGGCAGGATGGAGCCGGGCGGATCGGCGGTGAGGACGTTCGGGTCGTCGGTCGGCCGGCCCTCGCCGTCGAGCAGCCAGGGATGCGGCATCCGCCGGCCCTCGGCGGCGTAGCGGCCGGTCAGGCCGTTGGTGGTGATCGAGGCGCTGATGTCGACGAGAACGGGGTCGCCGTCGGTCGGGATGCCGATGGCGATCGGGTCCGGCGTGTAGAGCGGCCGCCTGCCGCCGAAGGGGGCGACCGAGGCGACGGAAGGATCGGACGAGGAGACGATGGCCATCATGCCCGCATCCGTGGCGCGCGGCAGGAAGGCGGCGAGGCAGGCGATGTGGTGGCTGCGCCGGATGGCGACCATGGCGGTGCCGAGCTCGCCCGCCCGCTCGATGGCGACGCCCATGGCCTTGTCGGTGAGCCAGACGCCGGGCAGTCGGTCGCCGTCCCAGGTGAGCGCCGCGGGCCGGTCGGCCAGCACGCGGGGCTCGCCCGTGGTCCGCAGGGTGCCGGCCTCGGCGGCGGCGAGATAGGGAGGCAGAAGCTGCAGCCCGTGGGTGGTGTGGCCCAGCATGTCGGCCTCGACCAGAAGCCGGGCGGTCACCTCCGCCTTCCCCTCGTCGAAACCGGCCTTGCGGCACAGGGCCTCGGCGAAGCCGATCAATGCGTCGGCGGTCCAGCGCTCGGCCGGCATGGCGTCCTCCCTTTCCCTCGAAGCCACGAGCTTAACGCGGCATTCACCTTTGCGTGCGATGCTCCTCGCCGTTCGCCCGCCCGGCTCGACCACTTGGACGCGATCTTGACGGCCACGCAGACCAGCGACCTCATCCAGCAGGCGCGCCGCCTCGCCCGGCAGAAGAAGCCGGCGGGGGTCAGCCTCGTGCATCTCGCCGCGTCGCCCTACATCATGGCCAACGCCGCCCGCTACCATTTTTTCCGCAACAGCATCACCGACCTGGCCGCCGCGCATGGCGCCGAGCTCGTCGATCTGCGCCGGGGCCGGCTCTGCCTCCTCGCCCGGGAGACCGCCGGCAAGGCCGACCGGGCGCTCCGCCGCCTGCTCGAGCTGGAGGTCGAGGGCTGGAGCGACGGCCGTTCGGTCGACACGATCCTCGAGGCGTTCCGCCTGCCCGACCAGTACATGGCGCTGCGCGAGCGGCTCGAGGTGCTCGACAGATCCGACCGCCACGAGGCCCTGGCGGGCGATGCCGTTTCCGAGCCGGCGCCCGTGGACCCACTCGCCGGACCGCTGACGCCAGCCCTTCTGGCGCGGATCGAGGATCGGCTCGACGGCGTCGATCTCGCCCCCTTCGTCCAGCGGCAGCCGGTCTACCACGAGGTCCTGGACCGGCGGCAGGGGGCGGGCTGGAACGTCGCCTACACCGAGCACTTCACGAGCCTCCACGACCTCGAGGCAGCCCTCTTTCCCGGGGTGGAGCTCCGCCCCGACGAGCCGCTCTTCTTCGAGCTCTGCCGCCATCTCGACCGCCTGATGCTCCTCGCCCTGTTGCTGAACCGGCCCTGGCGGCACCAACCGGTCGGCCTCAATCTCGGCCACGCCGCCTGGGCGACGGCCGAGTTCCGCCGGCTGCTGGACAGTCTGGGCGAGGCCGAGCGCGGCCGGCTGACGATCGAGCTGCACTGGATGGACGCGCTTCGCGACCAGGCGACGGGCGGCGCCGTCATGGCCGGGCTGCGTGATGCCGGCATGCGCATCGCCATCGACCGGATCGGCATCGAGAGCCTGCCCCTGCTCAATCTCGACCGGCTCGAGGCCGACCATCTCAAGCTGGTCTTCGACAAGGCCCGCCTGCCGCTGCTGCTCGAGCCCGCCTGTCTCGAGGCGCTCCGCCGCTGCCGCATGGAGCGCTTGGTGCTGACGCAATGCGACGATCCCCTCGCATTGAGCCTCGGCCGCAAGCTCGGCATCTCCCGCTACCAGGGCTGGCTGATCGACCGCGTGGCACGCGACGCCGAGCCGGCGGAGAAGCGCGAGGACGGCTGATTCGCTGCTCGACAGCCCACGCCCGGCCCGGCAGCGGTTGCCGGAGCCGGTCAGGCGCCGGCGTCGTCGGCGTTCGGGAAGAAGAGCTGCTGGCCGTCGATCTTGTAGTCGGCGATCGCCTGCTGCCCCTCGTCCGACACCAGCCAGTCGATGAAGGCCTGGCCGTCCTCCGCCTTGACGTGGGGGTGCTTCGCCGGATTGACCAGGATGACGCCGTACTGGTTGAACAGCTTCGGGTCGCCCTCGACCAGGATCTCGAGCGGGCCGCGATTGCTGAAGTTGAGCCAGGTGGCGCGGTCGGTCAGCGTGTAGGCGGGAAGCTCCGCCGCGGTATTGAGCGTCGGGCCCATGCCGGAGCCGAGCTCGCGATACCAGTCGCCGCCCGGCTCGATCCCGGCCTCCTTCCAGAACCGCAGCTCGGCCTTGTGCGTGCCGCTGTCGTCGCCGCGCGAGGCGAAGGTGGCATGGGCGTCGGCGATCTCCTGGAACGCCTCGACCACGTCCTTGCCGCCCGCGATGCCGGCCGGATCGTCGGCCGGTCCGACGATGACGAAGTCGTTGTACATGACCGGCTGGCGCTCGACGCCGTCGCCGTCGGCGACGAACGCCTCCTCCGCCGCCTTCGCATGGACGAAGACGACATCGGCGTCGCCTCGCCGGCCGGTCTCGAGCGCCTGGCCCGTGCCCTGGGCCACGACCCGCACCTCGATGCCGGTGGCCGCCTCGAACTTCGGCAGGATGTGGGCGAAGAGGCCGGACTGCTCGGTCGAGGTGGTCGAGGCCACGGTGATGAAGCGGTCCTCTGCCATGGCCGGCAGGGATAGGACACTGGCGGCGGCGAGCGCGAGAAGGATCAGGGATCGACGATGCATGGAAAACCTCACCAGATGAGCTCGCCCGCGACGAAGGCGCGGGCCTCGGGCGAGCGGGGGGTGGAGAAGAAGGCGGCGGCCGGCCGGTGCTCGACCAGCCGGCCGCGATGCAGGAAGACGACCTCGTCGGCGAAGCGGCGGGCCTGGCCGAGATCGTGGGTGACCATGACGAGCTTGACCCCGTCCCTGGCGATGAGCTGCAGCAGGAGCTCGATGCGCGCCGTGGCCGCGGGATCGAGCGCGGCGGTCGGCTCGTCGAGGAAGAGCACCTCGGGCTCGAGCGCCGCGGCCCGGGCCAGCGCCAGGACCTGCTGCTCGCCGCCCGAGAGGGTCCGCGCCGGGCGGTCGGCGAGCCCCTCGAGGCCGAAGCGCGCCAGCACGGCCCGGGCCCGCTCCCGCCGCTCGTGCCAGCCGTAGCCCGCCAGCGCCAGGCCGTGGAGGATGTTGGCGCGGGCCGACCGCCGCAGCATCACCGGCCGCTGGAAGAGGAGGGCGTGGCGCCCGCAAGGGCCGGCACCGCCTGCCCAGGCCACCCGGCCGGCGGTCGGTCGGAGCAGGCCGTGGCAGAGGCGCAGGAGAATGCTCTTGCCCGCACCGTTCGGCCCGAGCACGACCGTGCGACGCCCCGCCTCCAGCACCAGATCGATGCCGTCGAGCAGGGGCTTGCCGGCGACCGCGAAGCCCAGGCCCTCCAGCCGCAGCGGCAGGATGGAGCCCGGCCGCGCGGCACGGATCGCCTCCCGCTCGAAGGGTGCCGGCCGCGTCAGGATGGCGCTCATGCCACCGCCGCCCCCCATCGGTCGAGGCGGGCGAGGAGATAGGCGAGCGCGTTCAGGCTCACGGTCAGGGCGAGCAGGATGATGCCGAGGGCGAGCGCCAGCTCGAGCGCGCCCCGGCTGGTCTCGAGCGCTATGGCGGTGGTCATGGTGCGGGTGTGGCCGGCGATGTTGCCGCCGACGATCAACACCGCACCCACCTCGGCGCTGGCCCGGCCGAAGCCGGCGAGGAGCGCCGTGACCAGGCTGAAGCGGCCGTCCCAGAGCAGGGTCGGCACGGCGCGCAAGGGCGACGAGCCGAGCGAGCGGAGCTGCTCGGCATACTCGCCCCAGAGATCCTCGATCACCTGGCGGGTGAGCGAGACGACGATCGGCAGGATCAGCACCGCCTGCGCGACGATCATGGCGCTCGGCGTGAAGAGGAGGCCGAGCGGGCCGAGCGGGCCCGAGCGCGACAGGATCAGATAGATCACGAGCCCCGCCACCACCGGCGGCAGGCCCATGAGCGCATTGGCGAGCACGATCAGAATGCCGCGCCCCGGAAACCGGGCGAGCGCCAGGGCGGCCCCCGCCGGCAGGCCGATCAGCGCGGCCAGCGCCAGGGCGGTCAGCGTGACCCGCAAGGACAGCAGCACGATCTCGACGAGCACCGGATCGGCCGCCCCGATGAGCCGCAGCGCCAGGGCGAACGCACTCGTTTCCACCATCCCGTCTCCCTCGCTGAAGGGTCAGGATGGACAGAACCGCACATTTCAGCAACCATGGAATCCACGCCGAACCATGCAGGATTTTGCCGTCATGGAGCTGCTCACCACCGCCGAGTGTGCCGCCTATCTGCGCCTCAAGGAGCGCAGCCTCTACGAGCTCGCGGCGCGACGGCAGATCCCCTGCACCCGCGCCACCGGCAAGCTCCTGTTCCCGCGTCACCTGGTCGACCGATGGCTCGAGGTCCGCACCGACGGCTGCATCGACCCCGGCACCGCCGCACCGCCGATCTATGCCGGCTCGAGCGATCCGCTGCTCGACTGGGCGTTGCGCGAATCGGGAAGCGGGCTCGCCATGCTCGCCTCGGGCAGCCTCGCCGGCCTCGACCAGCTCGCGGAAGGCGGCGCCCGCCTCGCCGGCCTGCATCTGCCGCCGGTGGACGCGGCCGACACGCCGCCGCGGGGCGACCGGGCGCACGGGGTCGATCCCGCCTCGTCCGGCAATGTGGCGGCACTGCGTTCCCGCCTCCCCTTCGCCGACGTGGTCATGCTCCGCTGGGCCGTGCGCCGCCAGGGTCTTCTGGTCGCTTCGGGCAACCCGCGCCACCTCACCCGCGCCGAGGACCTGCTGCAGCCGGGCCTGCGTCTCGCCCTGCGCCCGCCGGAAAGCGGCAGCGGCGTGCTGCTCGACCGATTGCTTGGAGCGGCGGGAGCCGCGGTCGAGCCCGGGAGCCCCACCCTCCTCGCCCGGACGGAGGCCGATCTCGCCGCCCTGATCGCCGATGGCCGGGCCGATTGCGGCCTCGGCATCGAGGCCGTCGCCTGCCTCTTCGCCATCGGCTTCGTGCCGCTCTTGACCGAGGCCTTCGATCTCGTGACCCGCCGCCGCGACTATTTCGAGCAGCCGCTGCAGCGCCTGCTCCGTTTCGCCCGCTCGCCGGCCTTCGCCGCCGAGGCCGACCGCCTCGGCGGCTACGCGCCGGAGGAGACCGGCCGGGTCGTCTGGAACGGCTGAAGCAGCACCTTCGATCCGGTGCCGCGCTGGTCAAGACGGCGCCGAGCGTGTATCGCATCGGGCGACCGACCCTTGCCGAACGAAAGCGGAGGCCGATGCGGCAAGTCCTGACGCTGGTGCTCGCCATGGCCGGCATGTTGCTGGCCGCCTCGACCGATGTCGCCCGGGCCCAGGCCGACGCACCGCCACCGCCTGGCGTGGTCGAGCTGCAACGCCTCCTCGCCGAGCCGGACGTTCAGGCGTGGCTGCGCAATGCCGTGCCGGCAGTGGAGACGGCATCTCCCGAGCCGGTGGCGGGCGAGCCGAAGGCCCTCACCAGGGACGAGGCCTATCTCGAGCAGTCGCTGCAACGCTGGGCGGCGCACCGCCGCACCATCGAGAGCGCGCTGCCGGAGCTTCCGGGCGCCATCGCCGGCGCCCTCGGCCGGCTCTCCGACGAGACGACCCACCGAGGCACGTTTCTGGTCCTCCTGCTCGTCGCCGTCTTCGTCGGCGCGGGCCTCGCCGCGGAATGGGCCTTCGGCCGGACGACCCGCACCCTGCGCCGCGGCGTGCTGACCGCGGGCGAGGAGACGGTGGCGGCACGGCTGCAGAAGCTGGCGCTGCGGCTCGTCCTCGTCATCGGCACGGTGCTGGTCTTCGCCGCCGCCAGCCTCGGGGCCTTCCTCCTGCTCGAGCTGCCGCCGCTGCTGCGCCAGGTCGCCGGCCGCTTCCTCTTCGCGATCATCCTCTTCCGCCTCGTGTTCTACCTCTGCCGCCTCGTGCTCGCACCTCGCGCACCGCGGCTGCGCGTCATGCCGATCGACGATACCTGGGCGGATTTCTGGTTCCGGCGGCTGACGCTCCTCGCCGGCGTCTACGCCTTCGGCTGGGCGACCGCGACCAGCCTGCGCGTGCTGGGCGCCGGCTATCCCTATTCCGTCATCATCGCCTATCTGTTCGGTCTGGCGCTCTTCGCGGTCGTGGTGACGACCATCTGGCAGCGCCGCTCCCGCCTCGTGCGGTCGGGCCTCGCCACCCGCACCGTCGCCGCCATCGCCTGGACCGTGCTCGCCGCCACCGTGCTCCTGCTCTGGGTCGGTGGCGCCCAGCGCCTGATGTGGCTCTTCCTCGTGGGCTCCCTCCTGCCGCTCGCGATCCACGTCACCAACGTCTCGGTCAACAATCTCCTGCGCCCGGTCGCGAAGCCCGCCACGGCCGGAGCGGAGGCCGAGGCCGCCGAGGCGCCGCCCGCTCCCGCGAGCCGCCCGCCGAGCGTCCGCGCCGCGGCGATCGAGCGCGGCGCCCGGGCACTTTTGATCGTCGGCGCCGCCTGCCTCCTGATCTGGGCCTGGGACCTCGACCTCGCCGAGCTGATGAGCGGCGAGGGCGATTTGGCGCCTGTGGCCCGGGCCCTCCTCAACATCGCCCTCATCGTCATCATCTTCGACTTCGTCTGGCAGCTGGCGAAGACGGCGATCGACGGCTACATCCGCGAGGCGGCGACCACGGCACCGGCCGATGCCGACGAGGCGCGCCGCCGCGCCCGCTTGCGCACCCTTTTGCCGATCGCAAGGGCGGCGCTCCTGGCCGTCCTCGCGGTCACCGGTGTGCTCATGATCCTTTCGGCGGTCGGGGTGCAGGTCGCCCCCCTCATCGCCGGCGCCGGCGTCGTCGGCGTCGCCGTCGGCTTCGGCTCGCAGCAACTGGTCAAGGACGTGATCTCGGGCGTCTTCTACCTGCTCGACGACGCCTTTCGCGTCGGCGAGTACATCGTCGCCGGCAGCTACAAGGGCACGGTCGAGAGCTTCTCCCTCCGCTCCATCAAGCTGCGCCACCACCGCGGGCCGCTCTACACCGTCCCCTTCGGCTCGCTCGGCGCCATCCAGAACATGAGCCGCGACTGGGTCATCGACAAGCTCTCCTTCACCGTCCCCTTCGATGCCGACATCCCCAAGATCAAGAAGGTGGTGAAGGAGGTGAGCAAGCAGTTGCTGGCCGACCCGGAGCTCGGTCCGGGCTTCATCGAGCCCCTGAAATCGCAAGGTGCCGACCTCGTCGCCGATTCGGGCATCGTCATCCGCATCAAGTACATGGCGAAACCCGGCACCCAGTTCCCGATCCGCCGCCGGGCCAATGCCATGATCATGCAGGCCTTCGCCGAGAACGGCATCGAGATCGCCTTCCCGACCGTGCGTGTGGCGGGCGAGGCCGGCGCCGCCGCCGCAGCCAAGGCGGCCCTCGACGCCAGGGCCGCGGCCGAAGCCGCCGAATAGGATCCCCGACCATGCCGAGCCGACCGACGATCGAGCGTCCATCCGCAGCGGCAGCGGCCGATCGGGCTTCGCCAGCCAGGATGTTGCCGGTGGCACATGCTCGACCTCTCATCCTTCTGCTGCTCCTCCTGCTCCTCCTGCTCCTTCCGCCCGGCCGCGCGCCGGCGCAGGAGAAGCCCGAGGCGCCGCCGCCCGCCGTCACGGTGGTCGCGGTCGAGACCACCGACATCACGCCCTCCGTCGCGTTCACCGGCCGCATCGTCGCGGTCGACAAGGTCGACCTGATCGCCCGCGTCGACGGGTTCCTCGAGGCGCGCCCGTTCACCGAAGGTGCGCTCGTGCAGAAGGGCGATCTCCTCTTCGCCATCGAGAAGGGACCTTACGAGGCGCAGCTCGGCGAGGTCGACGCCGCGATCGCCTCGGCCGAGGCGTCGCTCAAGCTGGCGCAGATCGAGGTCGATCGCCAGACGACGCTGGTCCAGAAGCAGGCCGCCGCCCAGGCCGTGCTCGACAAGGTCACGGCCGAGGCCGACCAGGCCCGCGCCGCGGTGCAGAGCGCCAAGGCGCGGCGTGCCAATGCCGAGCTCAATCTGGGCTACACCGATATCACCGCACCCTTCACCGGCCGGATCGGCATGTCGGCCGTGTCCGTCGGCGCCTATGTCGGGCCGCAGAGCGGGCCGCTCGCGACGATCGTGAGCCAGGATCCGATCTACGTGACCTTCCCCGTCACCCAGCGCCAGCTTCTCGACTTCCGCGAAGGTGCCGCGGGCGGCGATCCCTCCGCGGTCCAGGTCGAGATCCGCCTCGCCAACGGCAAGCTCTACGACCATGTGGGCAAGGTCGATTTCGTGAATGTGGAGGTCGACACCGGCACCGACACGATCACGGTGCGCGCCGTCCTCGACAACCCGGACGCGCTCCTGATCGACCAGCAGCTCGTGACCGCCATCGTCGAGACCGCCGCCCCGCAATCGGCGCTGCTCGTCCCGCAGCAGGCGGTGCTGGCCGACCAGGGCGGGCGCTACGTCCTGGTCGTCGGCGACGGCGACAAGGTCGAGCAGCGGCCGATCGAGGTCGGCCAGACCCAGGACAGCAGCTACGTGGTCACCAAGGGCCTGAGCGCCGGCGACAAGGTCGTGACCGAAGGGATCCAGCGCGTGCGCCCCGGCATGATCGTCAACCCCGGCACCGCCGAGGCGCCGGCGGCGGGCGGGACCTGAGCCCATGATCTCCGCCGTCTTCGTCGACCGGCCGCGCCTCGCGGTCGTGATCTCGGTGGTCATCACCCTGGCCGGCCTGATCGCCATGACGGCCATCCCGATCGCCCAGTTCCCGGACATCGTCCCGCCCCAGGTCTCGGTGACGACGGCCTATCCGGGTGCCGGCGCCAACATCGTCGAGGCCACGGTGGCGCAGCCGATCGAGGCGCAGATCGTCGGCGTCGACAACATGCTCTACATGAAGTCGACCAGCGGCAATGACGGCAGCTACTCGCTCACCGTCAGCTTCGCCGTCGGCACCGATCCGGACATCAACACCGTCAACGTCCAGAACCGGGTGGCGCAGGCCCTCTCGCAGCTCCCGGAGGAGGTGCAGCGGCAGGGGGTCACGACCGAGAAGAAGTCGGCCGCTTTCCTGCAGATGGTCAGCCTCTACTCGCCGGACCAGAGCCGCGATCTCCTCTATCTCTCGAACTACGCCACCATCAACGTCCTGGATGGCCTCAAGCGCGTGCCGGGCGTCGGCGACGCCTTCCTCTTCGGCGCCCTCGACTACGCGATGCGGATCTGGCTCGACGACGAGCGGCTGACGGCGCTCAACCTGACCCCGAGCGACGTGGTGGCGGCGCTCCGGGCGCAGAACGTGCAGGCCGCGGTCGGCCGCATCGGCGCCCAGCCCATGGCCGATGCCGAGCTGCAGATCAACATCCAGACCAAGGGCCGGCTGAGCGATCCCGCCGAGTTCGCGGCGATCGTCCTGCGCGCCAACCCGGACGGCTCCTTCGTCCGCATCCACGACGTCGCCGAGGTGGAGCTCGGCGCCAAGAGCCGCGACGTCGTCTCCCGCTTCAACGGCGGCGACGGTGCCGTCATCGCCATCCAGCAATTGCCGGGCTCGAACGCCATCGCCGCCGCCGAGGGCGTGCGCAAGGTCATGGAGGACCTGAAGGGCCGCTTTCCGGAAGGCGTCGACTACGCCATCCCCTACGACACGACCAAGTTCGTCCATGCCAGCATCGAGGAGGTGATCCACACCCTCCTCGAGGCCTTCGTCCTCGTCATCATCGTCGTCTTCCTCTTCCTCGGCAATGCGCGGGCGACGCTGATCCCGCTCATCGCCGTGCCGGTGGCCTTGATCGGCACCTTCGCCGTCATGCTGGCGCTCGGCTTCTCCGCCAACACCGTCTCGCTCCTGGCGCTGGTGCTGGCGATCGGCATCGTCGTCGATGACGCCATTGTCGTCGTCGAGGCGGTCGAGGCGAAGCTCGAGACCAGCCCCGAGCTCTCGGTCGCCGACGCCACCAAGGAGGCGATGGGCGAGATCACCGCACCGATCATCGCCATCACGCTCGTGCTGCTCTCGGTCTTCGTGCCGGTCGCCTTCATCCCCGGCATATCGGGCCAGCTCTACCAGCAGTTCGCCGTCGCCGTCTCGGTCTCGATGATCATCTCGGCGATCAACGCCCTCACTTTGTCCCCCGCCCTCTGCGCCGTCCTGCTGAAGCACAGCCACGGGCCGAAGCGCGGACCCATGCGCTACGTCATGGCGGCCATCGACCGGACGCGCGACGGCTACGCCGGCATCGTCGCCCGCCTCGTCCGGATCGCCGTCATCAGCCTCGTCCTGATCGCCGGCTTCGGGCTCGGCGTCGGCTGGCTCTTCACCCACGTCCCGACCGGCTTTCTGCCGGCGGAGGACCAGGGCGTGGTCTTCATGGAGGCGCAGCTTCCGGAAGGTGCCTCGGTCAACCGGACCCTCGCCGCGATCAAGAAGATCGAGGAGGCCGTCCGGGACGCGCCCGGCGTCACCAACGTCACCGCCGTCGCCGGCTACAGCTTCCTCGACGGCCTCGCCAAGTCGAATGCCGGCTTTCTGGCCCTCACCCTCGCCGACTTCGACGAGCGCACCGATCCCGAGGCCGGTGTCGATGCGCTCCTGCAGCGATTTCGCGCCCAGTTCGCCGGCTTCCGCGACGCCCTGGTCATCCCCTTCAACCTGCCGCCGATCATCGGGCTCGGCACCGGCGCGGGCTTCGAGTTCCAGCTCCTCGACCTGCAGGGCGGCAGCCCCGCCGAGCTCGCTTCGGTGGCGCGCGGCCTCGTCCTCGCCGCCAACCAGGACGAGCGGCTGGCCGCCGTCTACACCACCTTCACCGCCAACACGCCGCAGATCTACCTCGATATCGACCGCGAGCGGGTGCAGACGCTGGGCATCAAGCTCAGCGACGTCTTCAACGCCATGCAGTCGATCCTCGGCAGCTTCTACGTCAACGACTTCAACCTCTTCGGCCGCACTTGGCAGGTCCTGGTCCAGGGTCAGGAGCAGGACCGCGCCGCCGTCGACGACATCTACCGCATCAACGTGCGCAACCGGGCCGGCGAGATGGTGCAGCTGCGCGCCTTCGCCGAGCCGCAGCTGATCCTCGGACCCCAGTTCCTGACCCGCTACAACAACTTCAGGAGCGTCACCATCGCCGGCCAGCCGGCCCCGGGCCACAGCTCCGGCGAGGCGATCGCCGCCATGCAGGAGGTCGCCGCCCGGACCCTGCCGCCCGGCTACAGCTACGAATGGACGGGAACGGCGCTGCAGGAGATCGAGGCGGCCGGCCAGACCGGCATGATCCTCGGCCTCGCCGTGCTCTTCGCCTATCTCTTCCTGGTCGGCCTCTACGAGAGCTGGACCATCCCGGTGCCGGTCCTGCTCTCGGTCACAGTCGGCATCTTCGGCGCCATGCTCGGCCTTCTGGTCACCGGGCTCGCCAACAACATCTACGCCCAGATCGGCATCGTCGTCCTGATCGCCCTCGCCGCCAAGAACGGCATCCTGATCGTCGAGTTCGCCAAGATGCGGCGCGAGGAAGGCCACCCGATCGCCGAGGCGGCGGTGATGGGTGCGCGCGAGCGCTTCCGGGCCGTCATGATGACGAGCTTCGCCTTCATCGCCGGCCTCTTTCCCTTGGTCGTCGCGACCGGTGCGGGCGAGCTCAGCCGCCGAGGCGTCGGCACCGCCGTCTTCGCCGGCATGATCGCCTCCGCCCTCGTCGGCATCTTCATGATCCCGACGCTCTACGTCGTCTTCCAATGGACGCGGGAGCGCGGCAAGAGGCTGCTCGGCGGCGGACGGGAGCAGCCGCCGGCGAAGAAGCCGGCATCCTGACCGGCCGAAGGACGGGCGCACCGCCGGCCGATCCTCGTGCAGTGACGAAAAGCGCTTGCCCACGGGCCGCCGCTCAGGCGAGACTCGGGCGACTTTTGCCACGCTTGGGGATCCTCGCCTTGCCCGATCCGCGCGCCCTCGTCCCCGCCGCACGCCTGCGCCACCTCGCCCGGCGCCGGAACGCGCCGGGGCTGGCCTTCCTCGCCGTGCATCTCGCCGTGCTCGGGCTCACCGGCAGCCTCGTCGCCCTCGCGCTCGGCACCTGGTGGGTCTGGCCGGCCATGGCCGCCCACGGCATCGTCGTCGTGCATCTCTTCGCCCCCTTTCACGAGACCGCCCATTCGAGCGCCTTCCGGAGCCGCCGGCTGAACGAGGCGGTCTACTGGACGACCGGCCTCGTGCTCGGCCTGCCGCCCGCCCATTTTCGCCTCGAGCACAGCGCTCACCACGCCCACACCTCCGATCCGGCACGCGATCCGGAGATGATCGCAGCGAGCGGCACGATCTCCGGCTATCTCTGGTACGCCACCTCGATCCCCTATTTCGTCAACCTCCTCTCCTCGCTCGTCCGCCATCCCTTTGGCGCCTTCACCCCGGTCGAGCGCACCTTCCTGCCCGAGCGCCACCGCGGGCGCGTCCAGCGCGACGCGATCCTCATGTGGCTCGTCTACGCCGCCATCGCCGCCCTCTCCCTTCTGGCGGGCTCGACCGCGGCGCTGACCTTCTGGCTCCTGCCCCGCGTCATGGGCGAGCCGGTCATGCGGATCATCCGCATGAGCGAGCATGGCGCCTGCCCGCCCGTGCCCGACATGCTGAAGAACACCCGCACCGTCCTGACCCTGCGGCCGATCCAGTGGCTCAATTGGAACATGGCGTTCCATGCCGAGCACCACGCCCTCCCGGCCGTGCCGTTCCACGCCCTGCCGGCACTGCACCAGGACCTCGGACCGCATCTGGCCGAGCTCGAGTCCGGCTACGGCCGCACCCAGGGTGTCATCCTCCAGGCCGCCCGAAGCGGCCACGAGCCGAACCGCGCCGCCGCCTGAGGCGTTGAACGATCGCGAGACGGCATCAGCGAAAGGGAGAGAGAACGTCATGCGCAAGGTCGACGTCGCGGTGATCGGTGCCGGCACGGCCGGGCTCAACGCGCGAAGCGAGGTCGTCAAATGCGGCGGCAGCGTGCTTTTGATCGAGCACGGCCCCTACGGCACCACCTGCGCCCGCGTCGGCTGCATGCCGTCCAAGCTCGTGGTCGCCGCGGCCGAGCACGCGCGGGCGGTACGCGACGCCGGCGTCTTCGGCGTGCATGCGGCGGGCGGGCCCGAGATCGACGGGCCGGCGGTCATGGCGCGGGTGCAGAGGGAGCGCGACCGCTTCGCCGGCGGCATGGTCCGTGCCACCGAGGAGCTGCCGGCGGACCAGCGCCTTCGGGGCCACGCCCGCTTCACCGGCCCGACCGGCCTCGAGGTCGAGGGCGAGCGCATCGAGGCCGGTGCGGTCGTCATCGCCGCCGGCAGCTCGCCCTGGCTGCCGCCGCCCTTCGACGCGCTCGAGGACCGCGTTCTGACCAGCGACACGATCTTCGAGCTTCGGAATCTGCCGCGGAGCCTCGCCGTGATCGGCACCGGCGTCGTGGCGCTCGAGCTCGGTCAGGCCATGGCGCAGCTCGGCGTCGAGGTCGCCTTCTTCAACCCGTTCGATCATCTCGGTCCCTTCTCCGACCCGAAGCTGCAGGAGGCGGCGAGGAGGACGCTCGGCGCCAGGCTGGAGCTGCATCTGAACACCGAGGTGGAGGCCGTGGAGCCGGACGGCCACGGCCTGCGCCTCGCCTGGCAGGCGGAGGACGGAACCGGTCACGAGCGCCGCTTCGACCAGGTCCTGGTCGCCGCCGGCCGCCGGCCCAATCTCGCCGGCCTCGATCTCGAGGCGACCGGCCTCGCCCTCGACGACAAGGGTCGGCCCGACTGGAACCCCAGGACCACGCAATGCGGCAAGCTGCCGATCTTCATGGCCGGCGACGTCACCGGCGCTTCCGGCCTGCTGCACGAGGCGGCGGACGAGGGACGGATCGCCGGTGCCAACGCCGTTCACTATCCGAAGGTCGAGCCGCACGAGCGGCGCGCCTCCATCGCCATCGCCTTCACCGACCCGCAAATGGCGATCGTCGGCCGGAGCTTCGCCGATCTCGACCAGAGCGAGGTGGCGATCGGCGAGGTCTCCTACGCCGACCAGGGACGGGCGCGCGTGATGGCGAGAAACGAGGGGCTGGCGCGCCTCTACGCGCGGCGCGGCTGCGGCACCTTCCTCGGCGCCGAGCTGCTCGCCCCCGCCGCCGAGCACATGGCGCACCTCCTCGCCTGGTCCTGCCAGCAGGAGCTGAGCGTGCCGCGCATGCTCGAGATGCCCTTCTACCATCCGGTGCTGGAGGAGGGCCTCAGGACGGCGCTCCGCTCGCTCGCGAAGGAGCTCGATCTCGTCAGCACCAGCCGCTGCGAGGACATGGCCGACAAGCCGGGCTTCTAGCGCCCGGCGTTCTCGACCCGCGGGGCCGTGGGCCGAGCGTCTGCCGGCAGCCGCAAGGACGCCTGGAATCCCGAGGACGTGCCCGGGCGGGGCGATGCCAGAACGAGCGGGCTCTCGATCCGGTCGGCGATGGCGGCAACGATGGCGAGGCCCAGGCCACTGCCATCGCTGCCGGCATCCGCCCGCTCGAAACGGGCCGTCAGGCGCTCCAGAACCTCGCCGGGCAGCACGGGGCCCTCGTTCGCGACGGTCAGTTGCCCATCCGAAGCCAGCGTCACCTCGACGATGCCGTGGCCGGCACCGTGGCGAAGCGCGTTCTCCACGAGGTTTCGGCACACGATCCCGAAAACGTCGGGATCGAGGTCCGACATGAGCGGCGTTTCCGGCAGCGTCAGCGCGATGCGGCCCGGTCCCGCCGAGCGCGCGATGTCCTCGACCACGATGCGCGCCACGACCCCGAGATCCGTGCTTCGCTCCAGGCGAAGCCGACCACCCTCGGCCCTCGCCAGCTGCATGAGGCGTTCGGCGAGCCGCGCCAGCCGCTTGAGCGTGGTCTCGATTTCCGCGGCCCGGGCTCCGGCGGCCGGGTCGACCGTTTCCGAGCGCAGGCGCTGGGCTTGCGCGATCGCACCCGCCAAGGGCGTGCGCAGCTCGTGCGCCGCATTGGCGGCGAAGCTGCGCTCGGCCTCGAAGGCCGAACGCAGCCGCTCGAGAAGACGGTCGAGCGCGGCCGCGAGCGGTGCGATCTCCGACGGCAGCCCGGTTGCCGGGACCGGTGAGAGATCGCGGGCGCTTCGCGCCGCGAGTGCCCGGCGGAACCGCCACAGCGGCGCCGTGCCGGCGCGCACGGCCAGCACGACCGCCAGAAGCGTGACCGGGATCATGACGAGGAGCGGCAGGCCGAGCGACATCCCGATGCGACGCAGCGCGGCCGCGCGATGGTCCAGCGGCTCCGCCACGGTGATCCGCACGGTGCCCCGAAGCGTGGCCTCGCTGTAGAAGCGGTGGGTCGCGGACTGCGCGAATCCCGGACCGGCCCACGCGGGAAAGATGCCGGGGTCGGCGGCGTGGGACTGCAGCACGACATGCCCGTCGGCATCGCGCACGATATAGGTCAGAAACTCCGTATGCGCGCGCAGGGCAGCCAGGCGCTGCGTCCGGTGGTCCTCCTCGCGGTCGATGATGTCCACGACGGCCAGCGGCAGAATCCGCTGCGCGGTTTCCTGAAGCGCCGAATCGAGAACCCTGTCCATCTCCTGCCGCAGGATGACGGCCGTCACCGTCGTCGCGACGATCCAGAGAAGCGTCAGCACGCCCCCCAGCACGAGAGCGAGGCGGCCCTGAAGGCTCCCTGGCCACTTCACGGGCGGCCCAGCCGGTAGCCCAGCCCGCGCTCGGTCAGGATCGAGCCGGCACCGAGCTTCTTGCGCAGCCGGCTGACATGCACCTCGATGGTGTTGCTCTCCACCTCGGCGCCGAAGGCATAGAGCTTCTCCTCGAGCTGCGCCTTGGAGAGAAGCTGGCCCGGCCGTGACAGGAATGCCTCGAACAGCGCCCATTCGCGCGCGGTCAGCCGAATCGGCCGGCCGTTTCGGTGGACCGAGCGCGCCGCGAGGTCGATCTCCAGCGGCCCGTGGATCAGAAGCGGGTTCGGATTGCCGCTGTAGCGCCGCGCCACCGAGCCGATTCGCGCCGAGAGCTCGGCGAGATCGAAAGGCTTCACGAGATAATCATCGGCGCCCGCGTTCAGCCCCTCGATCCGGTCGGTGACCTGATCGAGCGCGGTGAGGATGATGACCGGGGTCACGTCGCCGCGGGACCGCAGGTTCCGCAAGAAGCCGATGCCGCGACCGTCTGGCAGCATCAGATCGAGCAGGATCAGGTCATAGGACGTGCCGCGCACGGCACTGCCCGCGGCATCGAGGCGCGTCACCCAGTCCACCGACTGCCCGTCGCCCGCGATCTGGTCGCGCACGGCAGCACCCAGAACCGTGTCGTCCTCGATCAGCAGGATGCGCATGGCGGTTTCCGTTCCCTTGCCGGCGCCCCCCATGATCCATCCGGCTGACGCAAAGCTGAACCTCGGCGATGAGCCGCTTCAGGCTGCCGTCAGCTTTGCCGCGCATGAAGCCCGCCGGGATGGCCGAAGCGAAGGTTCCGGCTCATGAGGAAGACACTGGCGACGCTCGCCCTTTTCGCAGCCCTCGCGGCCCCGCCGGCATCGGCGGACGACGATTGCCTCGTGCCGATCTCGGACTGGCAGCCGCGCGGCGCCGTCGAACGCCTGGCCGAGGAGAATGGCTGGAGCGTGCGCCGCATCAAGATCGACGACGGCTGCTACGAGATCAAGGGCAGCGATGCCCAAGGGCGCCCGATCGAGGTGACGCTCGATCCGGCCACGCTGCAGGTGATCGAGCTCGAATACGAGGACGACGGCCACGACCGTTCGCCTGCCGCGGCCCCGGCCGGAGCCGGCCGGCCGAAGGACCGCGGCGAGCCGGCGCCCCGGTGACTTTTCTCGGCCTGAACCTGCCGCCGCCCTGATCCATCGCTACCTGATGCGCGACAACACCCTGCAGCGCATGCTGCCGGCGCGGCACTGACCGCTGCACGAGCCCCCGGCCCCGCCGCCCGCGAGGCGGCGGCTCTTCGTCTTCCCCAATCGACCTGACGCCAGTCTGAAGCGAAAACCGTCGCACCGTCAGCATGCGCTCAGGCAGGGACGCCAGATTGATGTCGTCACCTGAAAGGAGACTGACATGGGAAGGAACCTGATCATCGCCGCCGCCCTCTCGGCTCTCGCCATGCCGGCCATCGCGGCACCCGGGGAAACGCCGTACGCGCTCGGCGCGGTGCACGCGGACTACCAGGCCCGGCTCGAGCGTGTCGCCGAAAAGCAGGGCGAGATCGGCGCCGCCGCCCGCAGGGCGGCCGACCTCATGCAATCGCACAACGCGGCGCAGGAACGGCTGATCCTGCCGCTGCTCGGTCGGGCCGAAGCGGCGGCCAACCGGCTGGCGACGGTGGCGGAGCTGCCCGAGGGGATGCGTCTCGAGGCCGAAGTGACGGAGCTCTATTCGGGCGATCTTGAGCTCGTCACGGCGCTGGCCGAGCTCTACGCCAGGGCGGACGAGGCGGCCGACGCCGAGACCGCGGACCTCGCGGAAAGGGTGATCTGGCACGAGATGAGCGATGTCGAGGTGCTCTACCCGGCAGCCATGCTCGTCGATGCCGCCACCACCCGCCCGGCATCGGGTCCGCTCCAGGTCGAGCACCCGGTTCCCATGACGGGCGTTGGTGATCCGTCCGGGGCCGGGGCGAGCAACTGATCCGCGCCAACCGGTGCCCGAATGCGCGGGCACCGCGCCGGACGATCAGGAAAGGCCGGCTGTCGCAGCCGGCCTTTCCCTTCCTGACCCCAAGCTGAGGCGGCGTTTGCGGCCGCGTCAGGAAGTCGTCAGGTCGAACGACCAGAACAGGTTTCACCGGAAGACAGGAGACCGAGCCATGAAGAAGAGCCTGACCACCCTTGCGATCCTCGCCGTCCTTCCCGCAGGCGCGGCGCTGGCGGGCGACGATTGCCGCGTGCCGATGGCCGATTGGCAGCCGCGCGAGGCCGTGATGCAACTGGCCGAGCGGCAAGGCTGGTCGGTGCGCGAGATCGAGATCGACGACGGCTGCTACGAGATCGAGGGCCAGGACACCGACGGCCGGGATATCGAGGTGAAGCTCGATCCGGCCACGCTGGCCGTCATCGAGATCGACCGCGAGGACGACGACCGCGACGGCGCCCGCAATCGCGCCCGCGCCGGCTCCGTCGCACCGCCCCCAAACGGCCTCTTCGAAAAAGGCACCCCGCCGCGGGTTCAGGTGAACTGAGCCCTTTCGAGGCAACGCCCCCCGAACGAGGACCTTCTCGATGAAATCACTTCTCGCGGCGCTCGCGCTCACCACGGCGCTGACACTGCCCGCCCATGCCATGGCGCGGCCGGTGACGCTGACCACGACACTGAGCAGCTACGGCGGCGACGGCGCTTATCTCGCACTCTACGTCACCGACGAATCGGGCGGCTATGCCGGCAGCCTCTGGATGGCCGGCGACAAGTCCAAATACTACGAGCACCTGACCGACTGGTATCGGGCCACCGGCGGCGGCACCAGGGAGATCGACGGCATCACCGGCGCCAGCGTCGGCGCCGGCCGGACGCTCGAGATCACGCTCGATCTCGCCGATGCGCTCTTCGATGCCGGCTACACGCTTCACATCGATGCGGCCGTCGAGGATCTGCGCGACAGCCCGAACGAAGTGGCCGTCCCGCTCACGACCGATGGCGCCGGCACACCGGTGCGCGGCCGCCGCTACGTCGCCAGCTTCGTCTACGACAGGTGAGCGCCAGGGCCATGATCCGGGCTCTTCATCGCTGGCCGGGTCTTCTGGCCCTCGCTCTCGTGACCATCATGAGCCTGAGCGGCGCGGCCCTCTCGGTCTTTCCGGCCGCCGAGACGATTGCGGCACCTCGGGCCGTGGCGGACCAGACGGTGGCCGGCCTGGCCGGCCGCATCCGGGCCGCCTATCCGGGTGTGGAGCAGATCCGCCGGTCACCCTCGGGCCGGATCACGGCCTACTGGTTCGATGAAGGTGCGCCGGGCGCCGCCGTCGTCGATCCCGCCGATGGGCGGGGCGTCGCCTCGGCCGATCCCGGCCAGGCACGGCGCTGGCTCACCAACCTGCACCGCTCGCTGCTCCTCGGCGACGGCGGCCGCATCGCCGCGGCCGCGGGCGCTGCGGCGATGCTGGTCCTGTCCTTCTCGGGCGCGGCGCTGGTCGCGCGGCGAGCGGGCGGCTGGCGACACTGGCTGGCACCCTTGCGCGGACCGCTCGCCGGTCGGCTGCATGTCGAGATCGCCCGGATCACCGTGATCGGCCTCGTCCTTTCGTCCACCACGGCCCTTTGGCTGACGGCGTCGACCTTCGACCTCCTTCCTGACGGCGGCGCCATGCCGGCCTTCCCCGCCGGGGTCAGCGGCGAAACGGGTGTCTCCCTCGACCGTCTCGCGGTGCTGGGCGAGACTCCGGTCGCGGAGCTGCGCGAGCTGAGCTTTCCCTATCCCGGTGATGCTTCGGACGTCTTCACGCTGAAGACGAGCCGTGGAAGGGGATATCTCGATCAGGGGACCGGAGAGCTGCTGGTCTGGGCCGATCTCACCGGGTGGGAGCGCGTCTCGGAAACCATCTACAGGCTGCATACCGGAGAGGGTGCCGCGACGCTCGGCCTCGTCCTCGGGCTCATGGCGCTCGGCGTGCCGGCGATGGGTGCGACGGGCGTCTTGATCTGGCTCGCCGGGCGGCGCGGTCGACCGCGCCTCCGCGACAGCCAGCCTGCGCGGCACGCCCGGACGATCCTGCTCGTCGGCAGCGAGGGCGGCAGCACCTGGGGCTTCGCCGCGACGCTCCACGCCGCGCTGACGAAGGCCGGGCAGAGCGTGCATGTCGCACCCATGTCAGCCTTCGCGCCGCACCGCTACGCGAGCGCCGAGCGGATCATCGTGCTGGCCGCGACCTATGGGAATGGTGCGGCCCCTGCTTCGGCCAGGGGCTTTCTCGACCGGCTGGGGGCGCTCGAAAAGGCGCCCCGGGCACCTTTGGCGGTGCTCGGCTTCGGCGACCGCAGCTTTCCCGCCTACTGCGCCTTCGCGGAAACCGTCTCTCGGGCAGCCGGGGCCAAGGGCTGGGTCGCGCTCCTGCCCTTCGACACGGTCGACCGCCAGTCGCCGCAGGACTTCGCGCGCTGGGGCCGCGCTCTGGGTCGGGCACTCGGGATCGACCTGGAGCTGTCCCACCAGCCCGTTCTTCCGGCGACGGAAACGCTCACCCTCCTCTCCCGCCGCGACCACGGCGCCGAGGTGCAGGCCCCGGCCGCGATCCTTCGCTTCGCCCTGCCGCACGTCACGGTCCGGCAGCGGCTGCTCAAGACCGGCTTCGCCCGATTCGAGGTCGGCGACCTGATCGGCATCCTGCCCGAGGGCAGCCCCGTGCCGCGTCTCTATTCGCTCGCCTCCGCGCGTCGCTGCGGCTTCATCGAGATCGTGGTGAGAAAACATCCGGGCGGCCTCTGCTCGGGACGACTGACGGCGCTGGAGCCCGGCGAAACCGTGACCGCCTTCCTGCGTCGCCATCCGGGCTTCCGGCCCGGCGGAGGGCATGCGCCCCTCATCCTGATCGGTGCCGGAACCGGCATCGGTCCGCTGGCGGGGATCGTGCGGAACAATGCGCGGCGGCGACCCATCCACCTCTTCTTCGGCATGCGCCACGCCGAGAGCGACTTCTTCTATGGCGAGGAGATGGCCGGCTGGCAGCGAGAGGGCCGTCTGGCCCGTCTCGTCACGGCCGTCTCGCGCGGGGCCGAGCCTCGCTACGTGCAGGACGCGCTGCGCCGTGACGCGGCGCAGGTCGCGCAACTCGTCCGCGACGGGGCCCGCGTGATGGTCTGCGGCGGGCGCGACATGGCGGCGGGTGTGGCCGAGACGCTGTCCGACATTCTGGCACCGACCGGATTTACGTCCGCCGGTCTGAAGGCGGAGGGGCGGTACGTCGAAGATGTCTACTGACTCCACGCGCCACGCGCTGAATGGCCCGACCATGGGCACGCGCTGGTCCGCGGTGCTCCACGCGGCAGCGGGCTTCGACCCCGCGCCTGCCCGGGCGGCCCTGCAGGCGGCGGTGGACGAGGTGGACACCCAGATGTCCACATGGAAGCCGGCGAGCGACCTGATGCGTCTCAACGCGGCGCCGCCGGACATCTGGGTCGCGGTGCCGGATCGGCTTTGGGAGGTGCTCGCCTGCGGCCTCGAGATCGGCAGGGCATCGAACGGCGCCTTCGACATCGGCCTCGGCGACGCCGTGGCCGCCTGGGGCTTCGGCCCTGCGGCGGCAAGCGCCCACCGGATTCGCGCGGCGCTCGCCGTCCGGCGTCGCCCGGCCCACGAGGTGCTGGAGCTCGACCACCAGGGGCGGCGCGCGCGCAAGCACGGGCCGCTGACCCTCGATCTTTCCGGCATCGCCAAGGGCTACGGGGTGGATCGGCTGGCGCAGGTCGCGGGGCAGCTCGGCATGGCGGGGGCGCTCATGGGCATCGACGGCGAGCTCCGGGCCCTCGGCCTGCAGCCGGACGGCAGACCCTGGAGCGTCGCCATCGAACGGCCGGACCCCTCGGCACGGGCCCCCCTTTCGATCCTGGCGCTCCAGGACGCCGCCGTCGCCACCTCGGGTGACTACCGGCACCGGGCGAAGGTCGGCAAACGAATGCTCTCGCACACCATGGACCCCCGCCTCGGCGGGCCCCTTGCGACGTCCCCCGCATCGGTCACGATCGTGGCGGCAACGTGCATGGTCGCCGACGCCTGGGCGACGGCGCTGATGGTCCTCGGCAGCCGGGAAGGCGCCGCGATGGCAGCCGGAATCGGGCTCGACGCTCTCTTCGTCGACCGCGCCCAAGGCGGACTATGCCCGAAAGGGGTCGGTCGGCTGTTCGAGCCGGGTGCCGAGCCTGCGCCATCCTCCGACGCTCGAAGCGCCTTCGCCATTCCCGCACCCTGAGCCGCGAGCCTTCGCCCACGCCGAAGCCGGCAGGCTTCAGCGAAGGCTCGGAAAGCGGTCGCCGGCGAAACGGCTGTGGCAGGCGACGCAGGCCTCGGTCATCCGGACAAAGATGCCGAGCTCCCGGTCGGCGTCCCCGGCGCGGGCCGCCGCGGCGAGGGCGGCCGAGGTCTCGTGGAAGGCCTGGTCGAGCTCGATGAAGGCCGGCGGCACCGCGTTCATCAGCTCCTTCCGATCCTTCTCGGTCAGCGATTGCTCCAGAATGAAGCTGTCGTGGATCTTTTGGGCACGCTCGGCGACCGTGGCGTGATCGCCCGTCACCAGGGCGCCGAGAATGTCCTGACTTGCGCCCAGGACCTCGGCCATCTCCTGCCGGAGCAGGTCCCGGAGGTCCGGCGTCAGCCTCGGTCCGACCGGCTCGTCCGCCGTGCCCGAGGCCGCGGTCAAAAAGAGAACGATTCCGATGACGACGGCTGATCTCCTGATCGTCCTGATGCTCGTCTCGTGCATCGCGCGAGGCTCCTTCTCAAAGGGGTTGCGTCCTCTCATGCGGCCGGAACGGGTGGCCGTGCCGCCTCGTCCGCAACGGTCTCGACGCGCTCGAGACAGCCGTCGCGGAGGTGGAAGATGCGGTCGAAATGATGGAAGATCTTGTCGTCGTGGGTGACGACGACGATCGCCGCCTCCTGCTCCCGCGCGAGCCGGCGCAGCAGCTCCATGACGTGGCCGGCGCGGAGCGAATCGAGGGACGCGGTCGGCTCGTCGCCGAGGATGATGTGCGGGCGGTTGGCGAGGGCCCGGGCGATGGCGACGCGCTGCGCCTGGCCGCCGGAAAGGCTCGCGGGATGCCTGTCCCGGTGGTCGGCGACGCCGAGGTAGTCGAGGAGCTCCAAAGCCCGCCGGCGCGCCTTCCCGGCCGGCCAGCCGGCGAGATCGAGAACGACGACGACGTTCTCGAGGCAGGTGAGGAACGGGATCAGGTTGTGGAACTGGAAGATGAAGCCGATCTTCTCGAGCCGCAGCCGGCGGAGATCGGCCTTCAGCCATCTTCCGTCGTAGACGACCTCGTCGTCGAGGCGCATGCGGCCGCTGGCGGGCTCGGTGATCGCACCGATGACGTTCAAAAGCGTGCTCTTGCCGGAGCCGCTCGGGCCGAGCAGGCCCACGACCTCGCCCGGATAGACGTCCAGGCTGACCGCGCGGAGAGCATCGACGCGGGTCGAGCCGCTGCCGAAGTGCTTGGAGATTTCGCGCAGCTCGACGAGCGAGCGCGGTGCGGGAGCCGTCATCGCCTCAGCCTCCGAGCGCCTGGGCCGGGTCGATCCGAAGGGCGAGGCGCAGCCCGAGCACGCTCGCCAGAAGGCAGACCAGGACGACCACGGCACCGAGGGCCAGCCCGTCCGCGGGCTGGAGGATCACCCGACGCGGGAAGTGGTCGGCCACCGAGGCGATGAGGACGGCCCCGAGGGCGAAGCCGATCACACCCATCGCCAGCGCCTGCTGCACGATCAGGCCGGCGATCTTGCGGTCGGGGGCGCCGATCAGCTTGAGCGTCGCGATCTCGCGGGTCTTGTCCATGGTCATGGTGTAGATGATCAGCGCGATGATGACCGCCGAGACGGCGAGCAGGATGGCGGTGAAGAGCCCGATCTGCCGGCGCGCCTTCTCGACCACCGATTCCAGCAGCAGCGCCTCCTGCTCGGCCTGGGTCAGCACCGCGAGGTGCTTCCAGTTCCTGGCCGCCGCGGCCACGGCCTCGACCGGCAGGTTCGGCGCGACGCGCGCGACGACGGCGTTGATCGTGTCGGTATCGGGCAGCGCACCGCGCGCCGCGTAGTTGCGGGCGACCGCACCCTGAAGCTCGAACTGCAGCTCCTGGGCGTCGCGAAGGGTCATGTAGGCGACCGGATTGCCACCCGAATCGACCTGGTTCGCCGTCAGGCCGACCACGGTGAAGTCCTTCTTGCCGAGGCGCACGCGATCTCCGGGCACGAGCCCCGTGCGCCGGTCGGCGACCAGCTCGTAATGAGCGCGGGCGATCGGCCGCCCGGCGGCCAGCCGCTCGGGCCCCCCGGGACGTCCGGGCTCGTAGCCCACGACGTAGAGCCGCTGCCGGCGCCCCTCGTGATCGAGCTCGACCGACTGGTAGGTCACCGCGCCGGCCGCGGTGACGCCGTAGAGACGGGCCACCGCCTCGCGGGCGAGGCCCGGGATGCGCGAGGATTCGGCAAAGGGGCCGCGGGTATCCGACTCGACCACCCAGAGCTGTGCCCGGGGCGTCTGGAGCAGGACCAGCGCGTCGTCGACGAGGCCGCGATAGATGCCGATCATCGAGAGAACGACGCCGAGCAGCAGGCTGAGGCCGAGGCAGGTGAGGACGAAGCGTCCGAGATTGTGACGGATGTCGCGCCAGGCGAGGTTCATGAAACGGCCCCGCCGGCCACGTTCGCCCGCCGGCCCTCGCGCAGGCCGGGAGGCAAGTCCACCACGACCGCCGCGCCCTCGGGCAACCCGTCGAGGAGCTCCAGGCGACCGTCGAGCGTGCGGCGACCGAAGAGCACCTCGCGCCGTGCCAGCCGGCCATCCTCGACCGTCCAGACCACCCCCTCCGTCCCGTCGAACCTCTCGACCGCGTTTTGGGGCACCAGAAGGCCGTGCTCCAGGCGGGCCACCGTGATCAGCGCCTCGGCCTGCTCGTGCAGGTGGAAGCTCTGGGGGATCCGCTCGAAGGCGAGGTAGACCCGGCGCTCCTCGCTCACCCGGTCGCTCTCGATGCCGATGCGCGCCACGTGACCGGCAAACGTCCGATCGGGAAGGGAGCGCAGCCGGATCAGCGCCGGCTGGCCGACCTCGAGCCCGCCGGCGCGCGCCTCGTCGACATAGGCGAGCACCCAGACGGTATCGGGATCGATCAGGGTGAACACGCGCTCGCCCGGAGCCAGCACCGTGCCCAGCTCCTCGTGGCGCTCCACCACGAGGGCGTCGTAGGGTGCCTTGAGCGCATGGTGCTCGAGCATCACCTGCTCGAGCCGTTCCGCGGCGCGGGCGTCGAGCAGGGTCGCCTCGGCCACCGCCACCTCGCTGCGCGCCACGGCGAGCTGCGCCGCGGCCACGTCGACCTCGGTTCGCGCCTCCTCGGCGGACTCGACCGAGACGATGTGCTGGGCAACGAGCTTCTGCCTGCGCCAGTCGATCTGGCGCTTCTGCTCCAGCACCGCCTCCGCCTCCTCGACCTCGGCGCGGGACCGCTCGAGGTCGGCCTCGGTCCGGGACACCGCGGCGGCGGCCCGCGCCACGCGCGCCTCCTGCTCCCTTCGGTGCAGGCGTGCCAGCACCTCGCCCTTCGCCACCCGATCGCCGTGATCGGCGAGGAGCTCGACCAGCGTATTCTCGACCTCGAACCCGACATCGGAGAGGATGCGGGCCTCGACGGTGCCGAGGCCGTAGACCTCGACGGGAACGCCCTCCTCCCATCGCGCGACCTCGACCGCGAGCGGCCGCGCATGGACGAAGGCGAAGCCGGCGGCACCGAGCGCCGCGAGGCCTGCCACGACCCCGAGAATCCGCAGAAGACGCTTCATCCGGAAAACCTTTCGACGCTGCCGTCGCCAGGATGGTGGCCGAGGGCGGCAGGAGCCGGCCGAAAGCCGCCGAGCAGCGCGCCCAGAAGCCGCCCGCCCTCGGCCACGAGATCGAAGTCGCGCTTGCTCAGCGACCAGCGCAGGACCAGGCCCTGGAGCGTGCCGATGACCAGAAAGGCCGCGTCGTCGGGATCGAGATCGCGCCGAAGCTCCCCCGTCCGCACGCCGTCCGCGACGAACCGCGCGGCCAGCCCGTGGAACCGCCGCATCAGCCCGAAAAAGGCGGCGCGCAACCGGTCGTTCTCGACGTGCAGCTCGCGCGAGAACAGGATCGCGGGAATCGCGGGTGTCGAGCGGATGAGCTCGAGCTGGCCCGTGACGAGCCGCGTCAGGCTATCCTCGCTGGAAAGATCGAGCGCTTCCAGCTCCGCCCAGCGCCTTTGGAACGTCTCGCCGATCCGCTCCGCCACGGCCTCCCAGAGATCCTGCTTTTTGGGAAAGTGCCGGAAGATCGCCGCCTGGGTCACGCCCACGGCGACGGCAACGGCCTCCGTCGACAGCCGGTCGGGCCCGAGCCGGTCGGCGAGCCTGAGGGTCGCCTCGACGATCTCGGTCTTGCGGTCGGCTGCGGGTTTGCGAGTGGCCACTGCGACCTTCCAGTTAGTGAGTAATCACTATCTAATCGGCGGCCGGCCTGGAATCAAGCCGCTCCCGCGCAAGAGCGGGATCGGGCCCGGCGCCGGATCAGCTTCGGCGACGGGACAGCCGGGCGCCGCCGGGGATCCGCGGGGCGCAGTCGGCCACGAGCTCCATCCCCGCCGGCCTCACCTCAGCGGCCGAGCAGTCGGGCCAGCAGCCTGCCGAGGCCGCGGCCGGCACTGGGAGCGGGCGCGAAGCCGAAATCGCGCTCGAGCGCCTCGAGGTCGAGCTTGACCGCATCGGCGAAGCGGCCCTTCAGCGCCTGTGCCGGCACCAGCTTCTCGAATCGCGCCGCCTGATGATGATCGCCGGCGAAATCGACGATCAGATCGCCGCTCGTCCGGTTGATCCGCACCCGCTCGCTGCTCTGCGCCAGGATCTCCGTCAGTTGATCGAGCAGCGGCTTGTCCTTGAGCCGCTCCATCTCGTCCTGGGCCACCGGCCGGGCCCAGACCGGCGCCTCGCCCAGGGCCTCGGCGACGATCCCGGCGAGCGTGGCCGAGGCACGCTCGAGCAGATCGGGCGGGTGGTGGGGATCTCGGGCGAGTGCCTCCGAGAGCCCGCCGAGCTGCGGCACGAGACGATCGAGAAACGTCCGGTAGAGCGAGGTCCCGATCCCGGCCAGCGCCGCCCTCGCCGGGGCCTCGGAAAGGGCGCGCGGCCGGGCGCCGTCGATGTGGCAGACCACCATGCGCTTTCTGAGGTCCGGCGTGACCGCGGTGACGTCGCGATTGGTGCTGATCAGGATCGGCGCATAGCTCGAGCCGCTGTCGTGGTCGAACTTGACGAGATCCGGCACGTACTGGCTGAAGCGGTCCCGGTTGATGTCGTCGACGATCAGCGGAATGGCGCCGAGCCGCTCGCGCAGGCCGAGCGCGCGCTGGGTGGTGAAATCCTTGCCGCGCACCATCTGCTCGAGACCGAACATCGAGCGGCTGATCACCCGCGAGAACATGGTCTTGCCGCCGTCCGACCGGCCATAGAGCACCGCGTGCACCGGATAGGCCAGGGGCGAGCCGTCGTGGCGCAGCGCCGCCGACCGCAGGATCGGCGCCATCGGTGCCGCGTAGAGCCAGGCGAGCAACGCCCAGTAGTTCTGCTGCAGACCCGCCGCATCGCCATAGAATTGGGCAAAACCGTCGAAATACGGAGCGAGCAGGGCCGCGTCGGCCTGCACCTCGGGCCACGGCACCGGCGCACCCAGCCGGTGCCACGGGCGTCCGTTCAGGGTGACGATGCCGCTCTCGAGAACGATCCGGGCTTCCGGCACCCGGTCGGTCTTCTCGGTGATCGGCTGGGCGGTGTGGGCGCGGTAGGCACGGGCGATGCCCTGGGCACTGATCAGCGTCGCACCGCTCTTGTTCCTGTCGAGGGCGAGCTGCTGCAGCTCCGCGCCCAGCGCATTGGCCTCCCGGAGCGCCGAAGCGGAAAGCTCGGGCATGACCGGCGGGCGCGGCGCCTCGACGATCACGCCCCTGGCCTCGAGGAAGCGAATGCACGGCACCCGCTCGAGCGGCACCGGCGACGCCGGAACGTCGAGACCGGGCGTCGCGCCACCCTCGCCGGCGACGACCAGAAGATCGGCGGCGACCGGATCGGCGGCGGCGTCGTGCATCCTGTAGAAATCGAGGAAATGCCGGTAGGCGGCCTCGCCGTCGGCGACGAGGAAGGTCTCGCCCTGGCTGCCGGAGAAGGCCCGCAGGCTGAGATTGGCAGAGCCGGATACGGCCCGGAAGCGGCCGCCACCCGCCAGGAGATAGAGCTTGGCGTGCGACGGCGCCTCGCGCAGCAGACGAAAGCGCAGGGTGCCGGCCTGAATGCGCTCGAGCAGCTGCCCGCCGCGCCCCGACAATGCCGGCCGCACGCAGCGCTCGATGAACGCCTTCTGGTCGGCGAGCGCGTCGACGAAGCGGTAGCCGGCCGCCGCCGTCGCCTGCTCGAGGGCGGCGAGCTCGCGCGAGAGCACGCGCTCCGAGCCGAAGGTGATCTCGACGTCGTCGAAGAGTGCCGCAACATCGAGGATCGCCGGCACGCTCGCCGAGAAGGTCAGCACCTGCAGCCGCTCGAACCCCCGGAAGAGATCCTTCCACAGCGCCTGTCGCACGTTCTGGACGGTGATGTCGAAGACGCGAATCGCCGGACCCGACCGACCCCCGTCCGGCTCGGCGACGCCGCCCTCTGAATGTTCCGCCTCGAACGCGTCGAAGAGATCGTTCATGCTCGCCACACCGCTGATGCCGCTCGAGAGTCCCTTTCAGGCCCCGCCTCGCGCAAATGACCGTCCCGCACCGGCGCCCGGCTCGTCGCTTCCCCCGGCCGAGAGGCTCTGGAGAAGCTGGCGGGCCCGCGGGTGATCGATCGCCGCCAGATTGTCGAGTGCCGATTCGGCGAGATGCGGCCGGGTTCGGGCGATCCGCGCCAGGAGGATGATGCAATCCTCATCGGCGATGGCGGCCACGGCATCGATGACCGGGGCGGAGGGATCCTCGCGCAAGAGGCGGGTGAGCTCCGGCAGCGCCTCGCGCCGCCCCATGCGGCCGAGCGCGCAGGCAGCGGCGGCGCGAGCCTCGCCGGATTCGTCCTGGCCGAGCTCGAGGAGCCGCGGCACGAGCGCCAGATGCTGCCCGGCGCAGGCGCAGGCGGCCGCGCGCATGCCCGCATCCGGATCGGCCAGAAGCTCGAGCAAGGTCGCTGCCGGCAGCCTCGCCCCGAGCCTCGCCGCGACCCCGACCGCATGCGCCCGGTTCGGACCGTCGACGACGCGCCCGACGATCATCGAGGCGACCCCCTGCGCCGCCGCCGCACCGCCGATCGCCGCCAGCGCCTCGAGCGCCACCTCCTGCTCGACCACCTCGCGCTCGCGGCCGAACCCGATGAAGCGCCGACCAAGGGCAAGGAGAGCCGGGACGGCAGCCGGCAGCCGGCGCCGGCCGGCCTCGGCCGCGAGCGCCCGGGCCTGTTGCAACCTCGCCATCGGAATCATCGCCACCAGTGCCGGATCGTCGAGGCCGGCAGCATCGAGCGCCCTTGGCGCCGCCACCACCGCCGTCGACGGAACCTCGCGGCCCAGGCCGCTCGCTGCGAACAGATCGAGCTGATGTTCGGGCATCTTCCCGCGGCACCGCCTTTCCATGACCTCGCCCGTTTGGGGCTTCCGGAGCCCGGACATCACGGCATCCGGCTGTTCCGGCTCGAGGAGACTGTCAAGCTACGGGCTTCGTTGCAAGCACCGCAAGCGGCCGACGAGCGATCCCCGAGCCGGCCTGTCCATCCGGCCGGGTTGGCGTCAGAGGACGTGGCGAGATTCGGCCGACGACGGCGGTGTGGTGCGCGCAGCCATCGGTGCCAGCGGCCATGTCGAGATGTGGCGCTTCGATCCTGGGCCGAAGGATGGGCCGTACCAGCGAACCTCGCGGCAAGGCTGCCGGGCCGCAACGACGCCGATCGAGCCGGCTCTCACGCCGCGACGAACTCCTTTCGCTGCTGGTGGCCCCAGTGCGCGGCCCCCCGCCAGTAGTGCCAGTGGCCCTGGATGCGCCAGAGATTGGCGAGCTGGCGGTAGCCGAAATTCTCGACAAGGGCGGCCAGGGTGAGCACGACGAGGTCGCGGGCCCGCGGCACGCGGCGTCGCTCGAGCTCCTCGAGCATGAGGGAAGCCACCGAGATGAAGACGCCGAAGGCGAAGGTGAGCGCCAGATACGCCAGGAAGAACTCGGTGTTGATGGTCCCGGCCAGCCAGAAGAACGGCAGCAGCAGATAGCCCAGGACCTCGACCAGCGGCGTGATCACGTCGAGCAGGAGGATGTGGCCGAGGCCGAGCCGGCCGACCCGGCCGTAGCCCGGGCGCGCCAGCATGTCCTTGTGGCGGAAGAAGGTCTCGAGCGCCCCCCGCTGCCAGCGCTGGCGCTGGCGGGCCAGCACCCCCAAGGCCTCCGGCACCTGCGTCCAGGAGACCGGCTCCGGCACGAACTCGATCCTGTAGTCGCGGCCGCGATCGCGCATCCTGCGGTGCAGGCGCACCACGAGCTCGAGGTCCTCGCCCACAGTCCACGTGCTGTAGCCGCCGAGCTCGACGACCGCGTCGCGGCGGAAGAGGCCGAAGGCGCCGGAGACGATCATCAGGCAGCCGATCCGCCCCCAGGCGAGCCTCGCCATCATGAAGGCGCGAAGGTACTCGACCGTCTGCAGGAGCGGCAGCAGGCGGCGCGGCAGCGCCACGCTGCGCACCCGCCCGGCGCGCACCCCGCAGCCATTGGCGACCCTGACCGTGCCGCCGACCGCGACCACCCGCTCGGGGTCCTCGACGAAGGGCTGGACGACACGCAGGAGCCCGTCCGCCTCGAGCAGGCTGTCGGCATCGACGGCGCAGAAGAGCTCGGTCGAGACCAGGCCGAGCCCGGCATTGAGGGCGTCGGCCTTGCCGCTGTTCACCTTGTCGAGCACCACGAGATTGGCGTGGCGCGGCGAGCGGTAGAGACCCCTGGCCGGCGCGTGCGGCAGGACCGCCTCCGTCTCGAGCGGTGCCGGCTCCAGCGCGAACTCCCGCACCAGCACGTCGAGCGTCGCATCGGTGGAGCCGTCATTGACGACGACGACACGGAAGTCCGGATATTCGAGCGCCAGCAGCGAGCGCAGCGAATCGGCGATCGTCTCGGCCTCGTTGAAGGCCGGAACGATGACGCTGACCGGCGGCGCTCCGTCGACGAGGCCGTTCCAAAGAGCCCGGCTCTGATGCACGCGCGGCCGGCCGAGCATCACGGCGACAGCAACCAGAAGAAGCACGAGATAGAGCAGGTTCTGCGCCATGCTGACGGCGATGACGAGAAGCGCCGTCGCCTGGGCGACGAGATCGAAGAAGGGCGGTGCCTGAATCATGCCGGAAGGGCTCCCTTGGCGGGGGCGGGTTGCAGGCGGGGGAGAAGCGCGCCGGCGGCACGGGCGATGCCCGGGACCGGGTCGCGGGCGAGGGTCGAGACCAGCGCCAGATCGGCCGGCCGGCCGCGCCGCTCGAGCACGGCCAGAGCCGCACGCCGCGATTCGGCCTCCGGGGCGACGCCGAGGCTCCGGGCACAGCGCAGCACCGCCGGATGATTGAGGCGGTCGAGCGTCGCCAGGACCGCGAGGTCCAGGGCGGACCCGTGCCGCCCCGAGAGCGCCTCGATCGCCCCGGCCGCGCCGACATGACCGACATCGCCCAAGGCCTCGAGCAGGCGGATCAGGAGCGGGGCGTCGAGATCCGCCCTCTCGAGGCAGGCGGCCACCGCCTCGGGTGCGCCGACCGCCAGCCGATGCCAGAGTCGTGCCGCGTGCCGGCCGCGCATCACGGGATCGAGCAGCAGCCGCTCGACCAGCCCGGCCGCCACCTTCGGATCCTGGGCCAGGGCCTCGGCGGCGGCGAGCCGATGGCGGGGGTTCTGCCTTTGCAGCAGACCGTCGAGGGCCGTCCGGGTGGAGGTCGTGGTGAGCAGGCCGAGGCAGCGTGCCGCCTCGAGCCGGCGGAGCAGGGCCAGGGAGCGCAACCGGCCGAGCCAGAAGCGCTCGACGCCGGCGTCGACGGCGAAGGCGGCGAGGCGCACCCTGGCGTCGCCCCGGACCATCTGGGCGAGCTCGTCGACGAGGCGCGCCACCTCCTCGACCGGCAGGCCGGCCGGCACCGCGACCGAGATCGCCACGGGCCCGTTCAGGCTTCTGAGCAGGGCGCGGCGCAGCGCCTCGCGCGCCGGAGCGTGGCGCGCCGTGGCCCGCTCCTCGAGGAGCCGGCGCAGGACGAGACCCGCCATCATGACGAGCCCGAAGGCGACGAGCACCAGCGTCGCCTGCCAGATCAGCCGCATCAGAAGGTCGAGCAGGCCGGGCTCCGCCATCAGAACCGCACCTTGAAGCCGAGGCCGATGGTGGTCTGCCGCACACCGTTGTCGCGGTCCTCGAGGGCCAGGCTCAAGACCATGCCGAGCCGCTCGTCGAACCAGTGGTCGAGGCCGCCGAAATAGCTCTCGGTGGTGCCCATGCCCTGGGTGCTGTTGTCGTAGGTCTGGCCGAAGCCGGCGAAGACGCGGCTCTCCTCCCGGAGCTGCCAGTCGAGCCGGAGCCCGAAGCCCGGATCGAAGCCGCCATTGGTGCCGAACGTGCCGCCGGCCTTGGCGGTGAGCCAGAGACGGCCCTCGAAGCCGTACTGCACGAGCCCGAGATCAAAGCCCTGGACGAGGCCGTCCTCGTACTCGGCGAGCGAGAGCTCGAGAAAGCCGACGCCGATGCCGAGCCGGCCGATCCTTCCGGTCAGATCGAGGAGCTCGCGGTCGACCCCGCCGCGCAGCCTCCAGGAAGGCAGGAAATCGGCGGCCGGCGTGAGCGCGGTGGCGAGGAAATAGCCGCTGCGCTCATCCAGCCGGGCGTTCCAGAGCAGGCTCGCCTGGATGTCGGTGCCGCCGTAGCGATCGGCGACGCCGAGGCTGCCGGTGAGCTGGCGGCGGTCGTCGAGGCGCCAGGCGAGGCTCAACGACCCCTCGCGCCAGTCGTCGCTCTCGTCGTTGAAGCGGCTGAACGAGAGGTCGGTCGAGAGCTCGAAGCGGCGCCCCCGGGCGGCCAGGGAATCGAGCCGCTCGCGCGCCACGGGCTCCGTCTCCGGCACCGCGAGCGCGCGCTCGTAGTCGAGCCGGGCCACCTCGAAGGCGCCCTGGCGGAGGGCGGTGTCGCCGAGACCGAGCCAGGCCGCGCCCGAGGCGGGCTCGAGGCCGGCGGCACGGGCGAAGGCGGCCCGCGCCAGATCGAGCTCGGCTGCGGCGAGGGCCGTCTGCCCGAGCAGGAGCTGGGCGTCGGGCCGGGCGATCTCGGGCGTGACCACCGGCCGCAGCACGAGAAGCGCCTTGTCGTGCTGCCCGGCATAACCGTGCACCCGGGCCTGCATCAGGCGGATGTCGAGATAGTCGGGCGCCAGCCGGGCGGCCGATTCGAGCGTGGCGAGCGCTTCCTCCTCGTCACCGAGAAAGGCCAGGACCTGGCCCTTGATCAGCAGCAGATCGGCATCCCCGGGGGCTTCGGCGAGAAGGTCGCTCGCCACCCCGAGCGCCTGCTCGAAGGCACCCTCGGCGCGAAGCTGCAGAAGCTTCGCCCGGGTGGCGCCCGGCGCTCCGGCGAAAGCCGGTGCGGCCGCCGACAGGACGAGCAGCAGGCACCCGAGGACCGGGCCCGGACGCAGGACGGGGCGCATGCTCATGCCGGAACGCGCAGCGCCTTTTGGATGCGCACCGCCAGCTCTTCCGGCATGAACGGCTTGACCAGATAGTCGCTGGCGCCCATGGCCAGCCCGCCGACCACGTCGCGCTCGAGCTTTCTCGCGCTCAGCATCACGACCGGCAGGTCGAGGCCCGCCTCCTGCCGCAGCCGGCGCAGGACGTCGAGCCCGTCGACCCCCGGCATCATGCCGTCGAGCACGACCACGTCGACCCGCTCCCGAAGCGCCGTCTCGACGGCGTCGGCGCCATCCTCGGCGGTCAGGACCGTGTGGCCGTGGCCCTCGAGCGTGAAGGTGACGAGCTCGACCAGAAGCTCGTCGTCGTCGACCACCAGAATGCGCGCCATGCTGCCTCCAACCCGAAATCGGCCGAAGGTGCGCTGGAGGCGTCCCCGGCCGGTGCTGACGGCCGGGGATTAGAGACGATCGAGGTTAACGGAAGGCTAACGCTCGCCAGGCGCCGGATCAGGCAACCGGCGTCAGCAGCTCCCGGCCCGCGAAGTGGGCCCGCAGGTTGTCGACCACGAGTTGCGCCATGGCATCCCGGGTCTCGTCCGTGGCACTGGCGTGGTGCGGGGTGAGGACCACGTTCTCCATCCGCAAAAGCGCCTCCGGCACGCGCGGCTCGTCGGCGAAGACGTCGAGCCCGGCCCCCCTGATCCGCCCCGCCTCGAGCGCATCGACCAGGGCCGCCTCGTCGACCACCGAGCCGCGCGCGATGTTGATGAGCCAGCCCTCGGGGCCCAGCGCCTCCAGCACCTCCCGGTTCACGAGATGATGGGTGGCGGCACCGCCCGGGCAGGCGAGGACGAGGACGTCGGCCCAGCGCGCCAGCTCGACCGGCGTCGCGAAATAGGGGAAATCCACGTCGGCCCGCCGGCTCCGGTTGTGGTAGCCCGGGATCATCTCGAGCGCCTGCGCCCGCTTCGCCAGCTCCTGGCCGATCCGCCCCATGCCGATGATGCCGAGCTTCTTGCCGGTGAGGCAGGTGCCCAGGGGCATCGAGCCCTCGAGCCAGGCGCCGCGGCGGACGAAGCGATCGGCCTCGGCGAGCCGGCGGAGCGTCATCAGCATGAGGCCGATGCCCATGTCGGCCACCTCCTTGCTGAGCACGTCCGGCGTATTGGTGACCCGCACACCACGCCGCCGGCAGGCCTCGACGTCGATCCCGTCATAGCCGACACCGAAGCAGGCGACGATCTCGACCCTGGGCAGACGGTCGAGCAGGGCAGCGCTCACACCCCGCTCGCCGGTGCTGACGATGCCCCGGATGGCACCGCCCTCGGCCTCGATCAAGGCCTCCGGGTCCGGCGAGCCCGCCAGATGGACGAGGCGGAACGCCTCCTCGAGCTGGGCCATGGCCTTCGGCCGGATCGGCCAGATGACGAGAACCGGGGGCTGCTCGGCGGCAGGGGACATGGCGTGCTCCGGACCTGATCCTGGAAACGTTCGGGCCTGAACTAGCCCCCCGAGCGCCGGCTCACAAGCCGCAGGGCCGGGTCAGGCGCCGGATCGGGATTCTTGTGCCAGAGCCGTCGCGATGGTCCTGCTGAGGCGTGCCACCGCCTCGCTCATCGCCGCCGTCCGCTGCTCGTAGCTCTCCGGGCTCTCGACCGGCAAGGTGACGCGCACAGGGGCGGTCTCGAGCACGTCGCGCGAATCCCGCGCGAAGAGCGTCCAGCGCCCCTCGAGCACCGTCACCTCCGGCGCCTGGGCACCCTCCGCGACCGCCTCGCCCCGCTCGACGTCGAAACGCTCGACGGTGATCTCGACCGTGTAATCGAGCGGCAGCAACCGCTCCTGCGGCAGGATGAAGACCATGTCGGTGCCGAGCAGCAGCGCCAGGTTGCGGGCCACCACACGGCGCATCTGCAGATCGAGCGGCTCGATCCAGTTGGAGCTGTCGGCGACCGTCAGCTCGTGCGCGGTCGTGCGCGTCACGATGCCGTTGCGGTCGAGATAGTCGGGCAGGGAGACGGGCGCCACGCCGATCACCCGGTCGCTCTCGCCGATCGGCGCCTCCTGGCTCATCGGCGAGAGCGCGTAGTAGCGAATGGGCTCGACCGGCGCGCAGGCGGCGAGAAGGGCGGCGAGCAGGAGCGCTCGCAGCCGGTTTCGGTGGGCGGCCGGCATGGTGGTCACTCCCTATCTGCCACGGATGATGGCGCTCGGATCACGATCCAGCGTGTCGGCGAAGCCGCGGATCGAGCGCGCGGCGGCCGTCAGCTCCTGCAGCACCCGCTCGAGCTGGTAGCGCAGGGTCGAGTTCTGGCCGAGCATGGCGTCGACCGACTGCATGGTCTGCTGCGCCTGGATCGCCGCCGCCTCCGCCGAGCGCGCCGTCGGCCCGGCCGCGGTCTCGAGCTCGGCGATGAGCGAGCGCAAATCGGTGCCGGCGGCCAGGAGGTTCTCGATCCCCGAGGCGGCCTCGGGGCTGGTGACGAGACCCTCCACGGTGCTCGCCGAGCGCTGCAGGCTCTCGGTGATCTCCTCGAGCGGCAGGGAGGACAGCCGGTCGAGCAGGCCGCTGACCGAGGCCGTGAGCGCCTCGAGATCGGTCGGCACCGAGGGGATGACCGGCACGCCGTGGACCCGCTGCATCTCGGCCTTCGGCGCATCGGGCAGGATGTTGAGCGCCACGAAGAGATCGCCGGTCAAAAGATTGCCGGTCTTGAGTTGCGCGCGCAGCCCGAGCGAGACGAGGTGCGCCGTCTGCTCGTAGCGCTTCGCCCTGTCCATGGGCCTCTCGTCGAGACCGAAGCGCTGTGGCTCGAGATCGACGAGGACGCGGATCGGCGCCTTGCCGGTCGAGTAGTCGGGAATCAGCTCGACCCGCGCCACCGAGCCCACGCGAATGCCCCGGAACTCGACCGGCGCCCCGACCTGCAGGCCGCGCACCGAGCCGTCGAAATCGATGATGTAGGGAATGCGCTCCTCGACCCGCGCCTCGCCGACGCTCGCCTGGTCGGGATAGAGCGTGAAGGTGGCGCCGGGCTTGACCTCGCCCTTCGCGCCTTCGGGCGAGGAAAACTCGACGCCGCCCGCGATCAGCGACGAAAGGCTCGCGATCTGCAGGTTGATACCGTCGGCGCCGGCCTTGAAGCGGATGCCGCTGACGTCCCAGAAACGGGTCTCCGGGCCCACCAGCTTGTCGTGGGGGCTGCGCACGAAGATCGGAATCTCGAATCGCTTCGCGTCGTCCGACAGCCGATGCCCGAGGATCTGGCCGACCTCGAAGCCCCGGTAGTAGACGGGCGCGCCCCGATTGACCGAGCCCAGATTGTCGGCGATCAGCGTGAAGTCGGTGCCGGCGACGTCGGAGCGGATGAGCGGCGGCTCCTCGAGGCCGACGAAGCTGCGGGCACTCTCGCCCTCGTCGGGCTCGACCTCGAGATAGGCCCCCGAAAGCAGCGTGCCGAGCCCGGTCACGCCGCTGATGCCGACGCGCGGGCGGACCACCCAAAAACGCGTCTTGTCGGTGAGATGCGGCGCGAAGCTCTTCTCCATCCGGGCCACGACGACAACACCCGTGAGATCGTCGGTGACCCGCACCGCCTCGACCTTGCCGACATCCACGTCGCGATACTTGACCCGCGTCTTGCCGGCCTCGAGCCCCTCCGCCGTGACGAAAGTCACGGAGATCAGGGGGCCCCGGTTCATGATCGTGGTCACGAAGAGCCAGATGCCGACCGCCGCCGCGACGATCGGCACGATCCAGACGAGCGAGAAGCCGCGGCTCTTGCGCAGCACCGGCTCGGCCACGGGCGCTTCGGCTGCGGCCGTGGCCCGGTCAGGCGTGGCTCGGGGCATCGCTCTCCCGCCGGTTGTCCCAGATGAGGCGCGGCTCGAAGCTGTGCGCCGCGAACATGGTCAAAATCACCACCGAGGCGAAGGCGACCGCCCCCGGCCCGGGCTCGATCTGCGCAATCTCGCCGAGGTTCACGAGAACGGCAAGGATCGAGATCATGAAGACATCGATCATCGACCAGCGGCCGACCTGCTCGATCATGCGAAAGAGCCGGGTGCGATCACGCGCCCGCCCCGTCCAGCCGCGCTGCACCGAAAGGAGCAGCGCCATGAGGCCCACGATCTTGAGCACCGGCACCGTGATGCTGGCGAAGAAGACGAGGATCGCGATCGGCCACATGTCGGCGTGGATCAGCTCGACCACCCCGGAGAGGATGGTGTCCGGCGCCCCCTTGCCGAAGCTGGTCACCGTCATCACCGGCAGCACGTTGGCCGGAATGTAGAGGAGCGCGGCGGCGATCAGCAGCGCCCAGGTGCGGCCCAGGGAATCCGGCTTGCGGTGGTGCAGGGCGGCATGGCAGCGCGGGCAGCGCGCGGCGTGGGCGCCGGCCGGCAGCGGCACCACCTGCCCGCAGACGTGGCAGCCGGCCAAGGGCGCGCCCGTGGCGAGCAGCGCCCCCACCCGGCTCTGCGGCGCCAGCCGCCACCAGACGGCGCGCGGATCGAGGACGTTGTCGGCGGCGGCGGTGCAGACGATGAGGCCGCCGAAGGCCCACATCGCTGGCCCGAGCTCGATGGTCGCGAGCTCGACCAGCTTGGTGTAGGCGACCAGCACGCCGATCAGATAGACCTCGATCATCGCCCAGGCCTGGAACCGCGCGAAGAGGCCGAAGAGCTCGAACGTGCCGGGCGCCACCCGGCCGCCCGCTAGGGGGGCGAGAACATAGAGCCCGAGCGCCAGGCGGACGAACGGCAAGAGGCTCGCCATCATGAGGACCACGATGGCGAGCGCCTCGTAGCCGTCGCCCCAGAGGGCGGCGACGCTGCCGAGGATGGTGCCCCTGGTGGAGTTGCCCTCCATCGTGAAGGTCATGAACGGGAAGGCATGGGCGATCACCAGAAGGATGAAGGCGGCGAGCGTGAACGCCAGCGCCCGGCGGATGCTGTCCCGCCGCTCGCGGAACAGCACCTTGCCGCAAACGCGGCACCGTGCCGTCACCCCCGACGGCAGGCGCCGGACGGCGGTCAGGGTGTCGCATTGCTCGCAGATCAGAGCGGGTCGATCGGTCGCCATGCCCCCTTCTCTAGACCGCGCCCCGGTCACACGGCACAGCTTTTCTGCAAGGCCGCCACCTTGGGGCCGGCCTTGCACGGTGGCGCGCCCATGCTATGTTGCAATGCAGCAGAATTCTGGGAGACGCCCGATGTCGTGGGAGATGTCGCCGGGCCATTCGTGGATGGCCTACTGGCTCGACGCCGCCCAGCGCTCGATCCTCACCCTCGACGTGCTGCGCCAGCGCGGCAACCGGTTCGTCCAGCACTACGAGGCCGGCAAGCCGCCGGTCCTCGTCTTCGATCACGAGCTCGTGCTCGACGCCAGGGATTTCGACCGGCCGTCGAACTATATGCTCCTGCGCATCCGCCCGAGGTCGACACAGCCTGCCGATCCCGAAAAGCGGCCCTTCGTCATCATCGACCCCAGGGCCGGGCACGGTCCCGGCATCGGCGGGCTGAAGGAGGCGAGCCAGGTCGGCGTCGCCCTCCGCGCCGGCCATCCCGTCTATTTCGTCGCCTTCCGCCCGGAGCCGGTGCCCGGCCAGACGCTGGGCGACGTGGCCCATGCCGAATGGCGCTTTCTGGAGAAGGTGCGGGAGCTGCACCCCGAGGCGGAGGCGAGGCCGGCCGTCGTCGGCAACTGCCAGGCCGGCTGGGCGATCATGATCCTTGCGGCCTACGCGCCCGACCAGGCTTCGGTGATCGGCATCTCGGGCGCGCCTCTGGCCTACTGGGCCGGCGTCGAGGGCAAGAACCCGATGCGCTACCTGGGCGGCCTCACCGGCGGCAACTGGCTGGCCTCGCTCGCCGCGGACCTCGGCGGCGGCATCTTCGACGGGGTCAACCTCGTCGGCAATTTCGAGAACCTGAACCCTGCCAACACCTACGTGCGCAAGCCCTACGATCTCTATGCCAAGGTCGACACCGAAGCACCGCGCTATCTCGACTTCGAGCGCTGGTGGGGCGGCTTCTTCATGCTGACCGGGGAGGAGATCGAGGAGATCACCTCCGAGCTCTTCGTCGGCAACAAGCTGACCCAGGGCAAGCTCGTGGCGGACGACGGCACGCCGATCGACCTGCGCAACATCCGCGCGCCCATCGTCGTCGTCTGCTCGAAGGGCGACAACATCACCCCGCCGCCGCAGGCGCTCAACTGGATCCTCGACCTCTACGACGATGTCGACCAGATCCGCGCCAACGAGCAGACCATCGTCTACACCGTGCATCCCTCGGTCGGCCATCTCGGCATCTTCGTCTCGGCCAGGGTGGCCCTGAAGGAGCATGCCGAGTTCGTGGATTCCCTCGACCTGATCGAGAGCCTGGCGCCCGGGCTCTACGAGATGGTCATCACCGAGACGCATCTCGAGAACGGGGAAGGCGCGCCGACGCACCAGGAGTATGATGTCCGCTTCGCCGCGCGCACGCTCGACGACATTCGCGCGCTCGACGACGGCCGCCGGGACGAGCGGGCGTTCCGCACGCTCGCCAAGGTGTCCGAGGTCAACCAGGGCCTCTATCGGCTCTGGGCCAGCCCCTGGGTCCGGGCCATGGTCCGGCCGGAGGCCGCCGAGGCGCTCCGCCTGATGCACCCGCACCGCCAGGCGCAGCTCTGGCTCTCCGACCTCAATCCCTGGATGGCCGGTGTCGGATGGCTGGCGGAGCAGGTGCGCCGGAACCGCCGAGAGGCGTCCTCGGACAATCTCTGGCGGAGCCTCGAGGCGGCGGCGGTCGACCGGCTCGAGGCGACCCTCGAAAGCTGGACGCAATCGCGCGACCGCGCGGTCGAGCGGATCTTCTACGCCGTCTGGACGCAACCCTTCATCCGCGCGCTGGTCGGCGAGGAGGCGTCGCACGCCGACGTCGACAAGCCCCACGCACGCCACGACAAGGCGTTCCGGGAGCTCGCCCGGCGCAAGCTCGAGGCCTTCAGAGAGCGGGAGTCGGAGGGCAGCTTCGCCGAGGCGATCCTCCGCGTCCTCTACGCCGCGACCAAGGCGACGGGCGGCGTGGACGCCCGCGCCTTCATCCTCGCCCGCGAGGTCTGGCGGAGCCATCCGCGCCTCGCCGGTCTCGACCGCGAGCACTTCCTCGCCGAGGCCAAGGAGGCGGCGCTGATGGTGGCGTTCGACGAGGAGCGGGCGCTCGCCACCCTGCCCGAGCTCCTGCCGACGCGCAGCGACCGCGACGAGGCCTTGGCCGTGCTCGGCCGCATCATCGACCAGCGCCTCGACCTCTTGCCGGAGGTGGCGGCCCTCATGGCGCGGGTCGAGAAGCTCCTCGCCGACCCGCCGGCCGCGACGGACAAGCGCCCGGCGCCGGCACCGGCGACCAAGCCGGCACCTCCGGCCGCGACGCAGAAGCCGCGCGCCACGACCCGCCGCCGGCCGACCTCCCGGCGGACGGCCAAGAGCCCGTCCTAGCCATCGCCTGGGCCACCTTCGCGCTTGCGCGAGCCGGGCTCCGCGCATTACCCTGCCAGAAGGAAGCCGTGCGGCTTCGGAGAAGAAGGCCGCGCATGGCCCGTCCAGGGGATCAGGAGGTACAGCACATGTCCGAGAAGCTCGCGCTGCCGGCGACGAGGCTACGCCGCCGCCGTTTCCTCGAGGCCGCCGGGGCCGGCGTCGCCGCCGTCGCGGCACCGTCCATCATCAGCCCGAAGGCGCTCGCCTCCTCGGGCGAGATCAATATCATGATGTGGTCGGACTACCTGCCGGACAGCTTCCGCGAGAGCTTCACCAAGGCCACCGGCATCACCATCAACTTCACCGGCATCGGCTCCAACGAGGAGATCATCAACCGGATGCGGGCGGCCCGCGGCCAGGGCTTCGACCTCATCTCGCCGACCATGAACCGGGCGCCCCAGTGGGCGGAGCTCGATCTCCTGCAGCCTTTCGACCTCGACCGGGTGCCGACCGACAAGGTCAATCCCAACATGCTGGCGCAGGGCAGCGAGATCTGGAACCTCAACGGCAAGGGCCCGCAATGGGTGCCGCACATCTGGGGCACCGAAGGCATCGCCTGGCGCACCGACCTCTGGCAGCCGGAAGGCGAGTTCCCGAGCTACGGCGCCGTGTGGGAGGACGCGAACGCCGGCAAGACCATGGGCCGCGGCCACTCCATGATGCTGGGTGCCGGACTCTATCTCGAGCGCATCGGCGAGCTCGAGCCGGGCTCGATGTGGCTCGCCTACACGAGCGAGGACGAGTTCCGCCGGGTATGGGGCCCCGTGACCGAGTTCTGCATCTCGAAGAAGCCCAACGTGCGCATCATCTGGAATGACGCCGACACCCAGAAGAACGGCCTGATGAACGAAGGCGTGATCGTCGGTCAGACCTGGGACGGCCCGCCCCTGGCGCTCAAGACGGCGGGCGAGCCCGTCATGTACCGGGCACCCGTGGAAGGGGCCATGGCCTGGGTCGACGGCATGTCGATGCCGATCGGGGCGGCCAACATCGATCAGGTCTACGCCTTCATCACCCACTGCTACGATCCCGAGGCGGCCGGCCGCGCCATCGACACGCACGGCTACAACTCGCCGGTGATCGGCGCCGAGCGCTACGCCAACGAGGCCTATGCCCAGAACTTCGCCGACGCCTATCCGGGCGATGCCTTGGCGAGGCTCAACCCCTGGCCGGCCGAGCTGCCCTGGTACGCCGACCTCAGGGCCGAGTACGTGAACCGCTTCCTCGCGGCCTGAGAGCCTGTCGGGGGCGCCGCCGCTGCCGGTGCCCCTTCGATCCAGGGTGGGTGCTGGCGGAGCCGGGAGATGGCAGGTGGCGTAAGCGTCGAGCTGGACCGGCTCCTCGTTCAGTTCGGCGCGTTCGTCGCCGTGCGCGACGCGAATGTCAGCATCCAGCCCGGCGAGTTCTTCAGCTTCCTCGGCCCTTCGGGCTGCGGCAAGACCACGATCCTGCGCACCATCTCGGGCTTCCTCCAGCCGACCTCGGGCACCATCCGCATCGACGGCCGCGACATGACGCGCATCGGCCCGAACCGGCGGCCGACGGCGCTCATCTTCCAGAACCTCGCCCTTTTCCCCCTGATGAGCGTCGCCGAGAACATCGCCTTCGCGCTGGAGATGAAGGGGGTCGCCGCAGCCGAGCGCCGCCGGCGCGCCAAAGAGCTCTTGAGCCTGATCGCGCTCGAGGGCCAGGGCGACAAATACGTGCACGAGCTCTCGGGCGGGCAGAAGCAGCGGGTCGCCATCGCCCGCGCCCTCTGCGCCGAGCCCTCGGTGCTCCTGCTCGACGAGCCGCTCTCGGCGCTCGATCTGAAGCTGCGCCAGCACATGCGCACCGAGCTCCGCGCCATCCAGCGCCGGGTCGGCCTCACCTTCATCTACATCACCCACGACCAGGGCGAGGCGCTCACCATGTCCGACCACGTGGCGGTGATGCGCGACGGCGTGATCGAGCAGGTGGGCGACGGCCGCACCGTCTACAACGACCCGGCCACGCCCTTCGTCGCCTCCTTCGTCGGCGAGAACAACGCGCTCCCCGGGCGCGTCGCCGATATCCGAGACGGCATGGCGATGGTCGAGACGGCCGTGGGGCCGCTCGAGGCGAGGATCGCCACCGCCGCCCGCGACCGCCTTCGAACCGGCGGCGAGGCGATCCTCTTCATCCGCCCCGAAGCGCTCGACCTCGAGGGCGAGAGCGCCCCAAGAACGGCCCAAATCGCGGCCACCGTGACCGGCGAGGCTTTCGAGGGCCCCAACGTGCACCTCCAGCTCCGGCACGAAAGCGGCACGGAGCTGCACGTCTCCCTGGTCAACAAGGGCCGGGCGCGTGCCGCCGGCATCGGTGCCGGGCTGCATGTCGCCTTCGATCCGGCGAAGGCGGTGGTCCTGCCGGCAGGCGCCCTCTCGGCCGAGGAATAGCGCGCACCATGGCGAAGCGGTCCTGGCTCGGCGGGTTCTTCGATCGGAACGGCCTGGCGCTCGGCCTCTACATCCTCTTCGCCGTGACCTTCTGGCTGCTCTTCCTGATCATCCTGCCGCAACTCGCGATGATCGACTTCTCGCTCCGCCACGACCTGCCGGCGGCACAGCAGGGCGGGCCGCTCGACGTCTGGACGCTCGAGAACTACCGGCACTTCATCTTCGGCCTGCCGGGCAATCCGGACGGCTGGAACCGGGTCGACGTCAGCGTCTTCGCCCGCACTATCCTGGCCGCCGCCTTCGTCACCGTCTTCAACCTCCTCATCTGCTATCCCGTCGCCTACCACCTCGCCCAGGTGGCGAGGGGACGGCAGGCGCGGGTGCTGGCGGTGGCCCTGGTGGTGCCCTACTGGGTCAACGAGATCCTTCGGGCCTTCGCCTTCCGCATCATCTTCGGCGCCACGGGCGTCATCAACTCGGCCCTCCTCGCCCTCGGCATCGTCGATCTGCCGATCGACTTCATCCGCGCCGACGTCGCCCTCTATGCCGGGCTCGGCTACGCCTACGTGCTCCTCATGGTCTTCCCGCTCTACAACGCCATCGAGAGCCTCGACCGGAACCAGATCGAGGCGGCGCGCGATCTCGGCGCTCCCTGGTGGCGGATCCACACGCGCATCGTCCTGCCTTTCGCCAAGCCCGGCATCACCTCGGGCTGCACCATGGTCTTCATGCTGGTGGCGGGTGCCCTGGCGACGCCGCAGATCCTGGGCGGACCCTCCAATCTCTGGTTCACCCAGATCATCTACGGCCACTTCTTCGAAAGCGTGAACTGGCCGAGGGGTGCCGCCTACGCCATCATCCTGCTCGCCGCCTGCACCATCCTCGTGCTCCTGGTCATGCGCCTCTTCAGGGTGCGCCTCGGCGAGATCGGCAAATGAGGTACCGCTGGTCCGAGCTCGTGATCGGCGCCTACCTCCTGCTCTTCTTCGCCTATCTCTTCGGCCCGCTCCTGATCATGTCGGTCACCGCCTTCAACAGCTCGTCCTTCCCGCGCATCAGCCCGTGGCAGTGCCTGACCTTCGAATGGTTCGCGAAGCTGGTCGAGGACCAGCGGCTGATGCAGGGGCTCAAGAACAGCCTGATCATCGCCGGCGGCGTCGTGGTGCTCGCGATCGCCATCGGCCTCGCCGGCGCCCTCTTCCTCACCCAGATCGCCGCCCGCGCCCGGGCCGGCACGTACACCGTCTTCATCTCGCCCATCCTGATCCCGGGCGTCGTCCTCGGCATCGCCACCCTGCTCTTCTGGGACCGCGTCGCGCGCCAGATCGGCATGGCCTATGGGGGGCTCCTCTACGACGGCATCTTCCTCACGGTGCTCGGCCAGTCCTGCTTCATCGCCTCCTACTGCCTGCTCGTCTTCCTCGCCCGGCTGCAGCGCTTCGACGGCCAGCTCATCGAGGCGGCGCTCGACCTCGGCGCCACCAACACCCAGGCCTTCCGCCGCATCCTCCTGCCGTTCCTCAAGCCGGCGATCCTGGGCGCGGCGGTCATCGCCTTTCTCGCCAGCTTCGAGAACTACAACACCACCGTCTTCACCATCTCCTTCTACAACACCTTCACGGTCGAGGTGGCGCAGAAGGTCCGGCTCGGCATCGATCCCACGATCAGCGCCCTCGCCGTCATCGTCATCACCCTGAGCCTCGTCGCCGCCCTCGCCAACGAGGCGGCGCACAGCCACCAGCAGCGCCGCCTCCAGGGGGGCGGCAGCGGCCTCGCCGCCTTCTTCACGCACAATCCGGCGGCCCTGCTCACCGCCTTCGCCCTCGTCGTGATAGCACTCGTCGTGGCCTTCGCCGTGCAATACGACCCGACCGCCTGCAAGGCCCGGGCCCTCGACCAGCGCCTCGAGCGCCAGCAGCAGTACCGTCCGGCGACGCCCGCACCTGCGACGCCAGACACGACCGCACCCGACACCCGCGCCCTCAATCCGGGCCAGGGAACGTTCGGCGGCGTCTTCGGCGGCGGGCTCGCGCCCAAGACCGCCCCACCTCCCGAGGCGCCAGCGGAGGACGGCCGGGAATGAGAAGCGAAGGGCTCAGCCCCTGATCCTCTGGTTCCTCGGATCGTAAGGCGGATCGAGGAAGACCTCGGCCGGCACCCGCTCGCCCGCCACCTCGAGCTCGTAGGCGCCGTCCAGCACATGAGCGCGATCCACCCCGCAAGCGTCGCGCACGTAGCCGAGGCCGATGCTCCGGCCGATCGTGTGGCCCCATCCCGCCGAGGCGAGCCAGCCGACGCGCTCGCCATTGCGGTGGATGGTCTCGCGGCCGTGCAGGAGGACCGCCGGATCGGCGACGGAGAAGCCCGCGAGAAGACGCGGCAGCGGCCGCCGCAGCTCCGCCTCGAGAGCGCTCCGGCCGAGAAAGGGAGTGTCCTTCCCGAGCTTCACCGCCCATCCCAGGCCCGCCATCAAGGGCGAGTGGTCCGGGCCGATATCGCTGCCCCAGGCCCGATAGGCCTTCTCGAGACGAAGCGATTCGATCGCCCGGTAGCCGGCGAGCGCCAGACCGTGCGGCCGCCCCGCCTCGACCAGCGCCTCGAAAAGCGTCAGCGCGTACTCGACCGGCACGTGCAGCTCCCAGCCCAGCTCGCCCACATAGGTGACGCGCAGCGCTCGGACCGGGCAGCCGGCGATGCCGATCTCGCGGACGGCACCGAACGGAAAGGCGTCGTTCGCGAGACCCGCCCGGGTCAGCGGTTCCAGCACCTCGCGCGCCTTCGGCCCGAAGAGCGAGAGCACGGCGTGCGCGGTGGTCACGTCGCTCAGCCCGGCGTCCATGCCAAACGGGATGTTGCGCTCGATCCAGTCCCGGTCGTGGGTGGCGAAGCCGGTGCCGGTGACGATGTAGAAGCGGTCCCGAGCCAGCCGCGCCACCGTGAGGTCGCACTCGATGCCGCCCCGCTCGTTCAGCATCTGCGTGTAGGTCAGCCGGCCCACGGGCTTTTGCACATCGTTGGCGCAGAGCCAGGAGAGCGCCGCCTCGGCGTCCGGACCCCGAAGCTCGAACTTGGCGAAGGAGGACTGATCGAAAAGGGCCACGGTCTCGCGCGTCGCCCGATGCTCGCGGGCGACCGCGTCGAACCAGCTCTGCCGGCCGAAGCCGTGGACGTCCCTCGCCGGCTCGCCCGGCCGGGCGAACCAGTTGGCCCGCTCCCAGCCCAGCTTCTCGCCGAACACGGCGCCGGCGGCGGCCAGCCGGTCGTAGAGCGGCGAGCGCCGAAGCGGCCGACCGCTGGCCATCTCCTCCAGCGGCCACGCCATGGTGTAGTGCCTGGCATAGGCCTCGAGCGTGCGCGTCCGCACCCAGTCCGTGTCCTTGTGCGCGGCACCGAAGCGGCGGATGTCGACCGCCCAGAGGTCGAAGGGCGGCGCACCCTCGGCGACCCATTCGGCCAGCGCCATGCCCGCCCCGCCGCCGGCGGCGATGCCGAAGGCGTTGAAGCCGGCGCCGACGAAGACACCCGCCACCTCCGGCGCCTCGCCCAGGATGAAGTTGCCGTCGGGCGTGAAGCTCTCGGGCCCGTTGATCATCCGCTTGATCCCGGCCTCGGCCAAAGCCGGCACCCGGCCGAGCGCCAGCTCCATGAGCGGCTCGAAATGCTCCCAGTCCTCGTCGAGGAGCTGGTGCGCGAAATTCCGGGGCACGCCGTCCACGGCCCAGGGGATGGGGTTCGGCTCGTAGCCGCCCATCACCAGCCCGCCCACCTCCTCCTTGTAGTAGGTGAGCCGGTCCGGATCGCGCAGCGTCGGCAGGCCGGGCGTGACGCCCGCCATCGGCTCGGTGATCACGTATTGATGCTGCACCGGCACGAGCGGCACGTTGACGCCGAGGCCGGCCGCGAGCTCACGGGTCCACTGCCCGCAAGTGAGCACCAGCTTGCCGCAGCGCACCCGCCCGCGGCTCGTCTCGACAGCGCGGATGCGCCCGTCCTCGACGACGAAGCCCGAAACCGCCGTGTCCTCGACGATCCGCGCACCCCTGGCCCTCGCGCCCTTGGCCAGGGCCAGGGCGATATCGGAGGGATTGGCCTGCCCGTCGGTCGGCAGGAAGGCGGCGCCCACCACGTCCTCCACCTGCATCAGCGGCCAGAGCGCCCGCGCCTCCTCGGGGCCGAGCAGATGCATCTCGAGGCCGAAGCTCCTCGCCGTGGTCGCCTGCCGCCTGACCTCGATCCAGCGGTCGGCATTGCAGGCGAGCCGCAGCCCGCCGTTCCGCTTCCAGCCCGTCGCCTGCCCGGTCTCCGCCTCGAGCCTCTGGTAGAGCTCGACCGAGTAGCCGAGCAGGCGGGTGATGTTGGCGTTCGCGCGCAACTGGCCGACCAGCCCCGCCGCGTGCCAGGTCGAGCCCGAGGTCAGCTTGTCCCGTTCCAGCAGCAGGACCTCGCCCGCCCCCATGGCGGCGAGGTGCCAGGCGGTCGAGCAGCCGACGATGCCGCCGCCGACGACGATGACGGCAGCGGACGAAGGCAGGTCGGTCATGATCGCTCCATGGCCTCGAATTCGGCGAACGCCCGCTCGAAGCGGACGAGGTTCTCTTCCGTGTAGCTCACGAAATCCATCCGGATGCGTGAGTGAAGCTCCGAGACCATGCTCCACATGGCTTCCCGCAGCAGCGAGGCGGTGAGCATGGCCTGACCCTGCCGCCGCAGCCGATCGTTCAGGGGCCGCTCGAAATAGGCCTCGAGCAGGAACACCCGATCCTCCCCCGAAAGCTCGCTGTTCGAGGCGAGCCCGCCCAGATCGAAGAGCGGCGAGTTGAAGCCGGCATAGTCGAAGTCCAGGAGCCACAGGCGCCGGCCGTCGTCGATCAGGTTGGCGGCGAGAAGATCGTTGTGGCCGAAGACGAGATCGATGGGCCCGACCGCCCGCTCCAGTCGCTCCGCCATGAGCGCCCAGGCCCGGAGCCGGCCGCCATGACGATGCCCCCCTTCCGCCAGCCGATGGCCGTAGTCGCGCAGCACATGAAAGACCCAGAAGGCCAGGACCGGGCCGCGCAGATAGAGCGGCACGTCCCGATGACAGCGCCGGAGCAGGGGCACGATGCGCGCCTGCATCGTCCGCTCGCGCACGTCCAAGGGCGTCAATGTCCGCCCCTCGACGAACTCGAGCACGAGGATGCCGGGCTCGCTGTGGACCACCGCGGGCGCCAGGCCGGCCGCCGCCGCGGCCCGGCTCGCCGCCAGCTCGGCGAAGCGCATGACCCCGTGCTCGGGCACGTCCGATCCGACCCGCACCACGTATTTCCGACCCTGATCGACCACCGTGAAGTTCTCGTTGGTCATGCCGCCGGAAAGTGGCTCGGGCTCCACCTTGCCGCGCCAGATGGCGAGCCCGGCGACCCGGGCGAGACCCCCGCTCATGCCCGTGCACCCGCGAGCCCGAGGCGGAGCTCGAGCCTTCGGCTCGCCGCCGCGATCAGCCGGTCGGCGATGATGGCGATGGCGGCGACGCAGAGGCCGGCCGTGAGGCCCAGCCCGACATCGGCCTTGGTGAGCGCCACATAGACCTCCTGGCCGAGGTCGCGGGTGCCGACGAGCGCTGTGATGACGAGCATGGAAAGGGCCAGCATGATGGTCTGGTTGAGGCCGAGCAGGATTTCGGGCACGGCGAGCGGCAGGCGGATGCGGGTCAGGATCTGGCGCCTGGTGCAGCCCGAGGCCGTCCCCGCCTCCAGGAGATCCGCCGGCGTGCGCGCGACGCCGTGCCGGGCGTAGCGGATCGCCGGCGGCAGCGCATAGAGCACGATGGCGATCATGGCGGCGAAATCGCCGACGCGGAAGAGCATGACCACGGGAATGAGGTAGACGAAGGAAGGCAGGGTCTGCAGCGTGTCGATGACCGGCTGCACGACGCGCCAGAGCCGCTCCGAGAGCCCGGCGGCGATGCCGACCGGCATGCCGATCAGCGCCGCCACGAAGACCGAGACCCCGCAGAGATAGACCGTGGTCATGGCGTTCTCCCACTCGCCGACCGCGACGATGAAGAGCGCGAGCAGCGCCACCGGCGAGGCGAGGCGCCAGCCGCCCAGCCTGAAGCCGAGCCAGGCCAGCAGGAGCACGACCCAGGGCCAGGGCTGGGCCTGCAGGAAACGCTTCACCGGCACCAGGAGATGCAACAGCATGAACGTCTTGAAGGTCTCGAGCTGATCGAAGAAGCTCACATTCAGCCACTCCACCAGATCCGACCAGAAGGGACCGGTCGAGACCCGCAGCGCCTCGGGATAGCGGGCCAGCCAGGGCACGAAATGGCCGATCACCATGCTCGCCAGCGCCAGGAGCAGAAGGGCGATCAGCACGAGGTCGCGGCCACCCCCGCTTTCGCGCCGCCGCCCCGCCGCCGCCTGGCTCAGCCGGTCGAGGGCGATGGCGAGCACGGTGATGGCGAGCCCCGCCTCGAGCCCGGCGCCGATGTCGAGCCGGCGAAGCGCCGTCAGCACGTCGTAGCCGAGCCCGCCCGCCCCGATCATCGAGGCGATGATGACCATGTTGAGCGAGAGCATGATGACCTGGTTGACGCCCACCATGAGCGCCGGCCGTGCGGTCGGCAGCCGCACCTTCCACAGGAGCTGCCGCTCGGTGCAGCCCGCCATGCGGCCGAACTCGGTGATCTCCGCCGGCACCTGGCGCAGCGCCAGCAGGGTCACCCGCACCATGGGCGGCATGGCGTAGACGATGGTGGCCAGCATGGCCGAGACCGGGCCGAAGCCGAAAAGGATCAGGATCGGCACCAGATAGGCGAAGATCGGAACGGTCTGCATGAGGTCGAGCAAGGGCCGCAGCGCCTGCTCGACCCGCCTCGAGCGCTCCGCCCGAATGCCGAGGGCGAGCCCGGCGGCGACGGCGAAAGGCACGGCGATGGCGATGGAGGAGAGCGTGACCATGGCACTCGGCCACTGGCCGAAGACGGCGAGATAGAGAAAGGCCGCGGTGACGAGCAGCACGAGGGCCCTGTCGCCCACGCGGTGCGCCGTCCAGGCGAGGAGCGCCGTCAGCGCCAGCCAGGACACGGGTGCCGTCCAGGCCACCGCCGCCGAGCCGGCGCCGGTCTCGATGCCGGTGACGAGAAGGCTCTCGGCGAGACGGAGCGGCCAGGCCATGAGCCAGGCGAAGGCCCGGGTGAGATCGCGAAAGGCCAGAGGCCCGATCGCCGCGTCTTCGACCAGCCAGCCCATGAAGTCCCTGAGCCACCGGGCGACGGGCATTCTGAATGCCCGCGGCAGCTCGCCGGCCCAGCGCGGCACCGCCCCCTTGGGCGCCACGACGAACCACCAGGAAAGGGCGGCGACGGCAAGGAGCAGGACCAGCCCGCGCCACCGCCCGGAGGCGCTCGAAGTCGCCGGTGCCGGCGTCGCCACCGCCCGCATCAGGCCGGCTGCCGGCCGATCAGCACGCCCATGACGATCGCCCGGTCGACGGCACCCACGATTCGGCCGCCGTCGATCACGGCGCAGGGCTGCGCCGAAGCCTCGACCAGGCCCGCGATCTCGCTGATCCGTGCGGTTGCCGGAACCTCGCCCAGCAGGGCCTCGCCGTCTCGGGCCTCGCGCATCACCGCCCGTGCCGAGAGGATCTTGGCGCGTGGCGCTTCGGCGGTGAAGGCCGCGACGTAGTCGCTCGCCGGCGCCTGGATCAGCTCCTCGGCCGTGCCGACCTGAACGATCCGGCCGCCCTCCATGATGGCGATCCGGTCGGCCAGCCGCACCGCCTCGTCGAAGTCGTGGGTGATGAAGACGATGGTCTTGGAGAGCAGCTTCTGCAGCCGCAGGAACTCGTTCTGCATCTCGCGGCGGATCAGGGGATCGAGGGCCGAGAAGGGCTCGTCGAGGAACCAGAGCTCGGGGCCCGAGGCGAGCGAGCGGGCGATGCCGACCCGCTGCTGCTGGCCGCCCGAAAGCTGGCCCGGGTAGTGGGCCTCGCGGCCGGCGAGGCCGACGAGCTCGATCATCTCGCGCGCCCGCGCCTCCCGCCGCTCCCGCTCGACCCCCTGGATCTCCAGGGGAAAGGCCACGTTGCCGAGCACCGAGAGATGCGGCAGCAGCGCGAAGTGCTGGAAGACCATGCCCATCTTGTGCCGCCGGAGCTCGATCAGCTCCTTGAGCCGCATGTGCAGGAGATCGCGCCCCTCGAAGAGGATCTGGCCGGCGGTGGGCTCGACCAGCCGCGACAGGCAGCGGACCAGGGTCGACTTGCCCGAGCCCGAGAGCCCCATGATGACGAAGATCTCGCCCGTCCTGATCTCGAGATCGGCCGCCACCACCGCCGGCACCAGCCCCGCCGCCCGCAGATCCTCGGCCCCCGGCTCGGGGTGTCGGGCGAGAAAGCGGGCGGCGCCGGCGCCGAACAGCTTCCACACCCGCCGGCAGGCGAGCTTGACCGGCCCGCCCGTCACCGGCGCGGCCTACCCGGCGAGCCAGCCGCGCCAGCGCTCCTCGTTGGCGGCCATCCACTCGGCCACCACCTCGTCGACCGACCGGCCCTCGAGATCGACCAGGGCGATCATGTCGGCCATCTCCTCGGTCGAGACGTGAAAGCCCTGAATGGCGTGGAAGGCGCCCGGCCACTTGTCCTGCACCCCCGCCCAGGCGACCTTCCAGATCGGGCCTCTGGGCTTGCCGCAGTCATAGGCCATGTCCGGATTGACCCCGGCCGAGGGGTCCTCGTAGCACTCCGGCGTGTAGGGCGGGAACTCGACCCATTCGCCCTCGTACTTCGCCACCGCCCAGTGCGGCTGGTAGACCCAGAGCAGGATCGGCGCCTGGCGCTGATAGGCGCTCTCGAGCTCGGCATAGAGGGCGGCGTCGGTGCCGGCGTGGATCACCTCGTAGTCCAGATCCAGCGCCTCCACACGCTCCTCGTCGAAGCCGCCCCAGGTGACCGGCCCGCCCAGATATCGACCCATGGGCGCCGTCTCCGGCGTCGCGAACACCTCGGCGCAGTCGTTGAGCGCCTGCCAGTCCGGCAGGCCCGGGCAGAGCTCCTTGACGTAGGCGGGGTACCACCACTCCTCGATCGCGTACATGCCGGTGTCGCCGGCATTGACCACCTGCCCGGTCGCCATCGCCTCGTCCATGGCCTCGCGGCCCGTGGTCTCCCAGATCTCCATGGCGACGTGCAGATCGCCCGTCTTCAGCCCGGCGAACTGGGCGAGGTAGTCGGCCTGCACGTAGTCGACGGTGTAGCCCGCCGCCTTCAGCACCTCGCCCATGAGCGTCGTGGTGATGAGCTGGCCCGTCCAGTCGTGCAGCGTCAGCCGGATCGGATCGTTCGATTCGACCTCCGCCGCCCGCACCACCGCCGTTCCCGCCAGAAGCGCCGCGCTCAGGGCGAGAGCGAGACGGGTGAGACATCGCCCGTTCATGCCGATCATCGAGCCCCCCTTTCTTCTGATGCCCGATCAAACGCCCGGGCGCCGCCACGGGTCAACAGGAAAGCGGTGCCAGCACCGATCCCGCCCGCCGCATCTGCCGAGCGGACGACATGGCCGAGAGGTGTCGCTACCTCTTGCCCGCGCTCGAACTATGACTAGAATGACCAGAAAGGTTCGACCGGATGAAGGTGACACCATGGATGACGTGCGTTGGACCGTGGCCGAGGCCAAGGCCCGCTTCAGCGAGGTGATCGAGCGGGCGCGCCGCGACGGGCCGCAGACCATCACCCGGCACGGCCGCGATGCGGTCGTCATGGTCGCCGCCGAGGCGTGGGCGCGCCAGACGAGGCGAGACGGCAGCCTCGCCGACTTCTTCGCCGCCTCGCCGCTCAAGAGCTCGGGCCTCGAGATCGACCGCGGCGAGGACGGTCCGCGCGACCTCGAGCTTTGAGTTGGCTGCTCGACACCAACGTCGTCTCCGAATGGGTCAGGCCGCGGCCCGATGCCGGCGTCACGGCATGGCTCGCGGTGGCCGACGAGGATCGGGTTCACCTTAGCGTCGTCACGCTTGCCGAGTTGCGCCAGGGCATCGAGCGCTTGACTGACAGCACCCGGCAAAGGCGCCTCGACCACTGGCTCCGCCAGGACCTCCTGTCGCGCTTCGACGGTCGCATCCTGCCGATCGATGCCGGCGTGGCCGAAGCCTGGGGCCGGATCGTGGCCCGACGCGAAGCCATGGGGCGCCCGATTCACGCCATGCACGCCTTCATCGCCGCCACCGCGACGCTGCACGGCCTGACCCTCGTCACCCGCGACGCCCGGGATTTCCAGTTCGCCGTGCCGGCGATCACCAACCCCTGGACCGACCCGCCACGTCCTCGGGCATGAAGCTCGCCTAAGCCCCGCCCGTGGCGAAGCGGGCCGCCCGGTCCGAGCGACCAGGCTCAAAAGCCGACGATCACCACCGTCCGGTCGTCGGCGCGCACGCGGCCGACCGTGCCCTTGACCGAGGGATAGGCTTCGAGCTTGTCCGGGTCGATCCGCTCGACCTCGGCCGAGGCCGCCTCCCAGGCGGCGATCGTGGGCTCGGCACCGGGCGCGAAATAGCCGTCGGTGAAGAGCTCGAGCGTGCCGATTGCGGCGAGCGGCCGGTCGATCACCCGAACGAGGGCCATGGGCACAAGAAAGCCGTCCAGCACGCAATAGCTCAGGGGGCTTCGCGTGTTGTTCTGGAAGAGCCCCTGCCCCTCGATGATGCCGCCGTCGACCAGAAGCTCGATATCGCCGGCCGGCACCTGCGAAAAGCGCTGCACCGCCCGCGCGACGCAGGCCTGCCGCAGGTCCGAAAGCGACCGCTCGTCGAGCCAGGGCCGCATCTCCGGATGCAGCCGCCCGAGACCGTTGAAGACGCAGGCGCGCGCGACGCGGGCGCATTCGTCGCGCCCGGCGCCGGCCGCCTCGAGCCGCCGCCAGGCGGCCTCGCGGATGCCCGCCGTCACGAGGTCGAGCCCCGGATCGACCGAGACGAGCTCCCGCCCGGCGAAGCGCACGCCGCTGTCGCCGACCAGAACGACGCGCAGGCTCTCGCCCACATGCGCCGCCAGCGCCAGCGTCGCCCCGAAGCGCCGCGCCGGTCGCTCCCGGGCCACTCGGGCGATGCCGTGGCGCGCATAGGCCGCCTGAATCGCGGCAGTGACATGCGCCACCAGCCGCCCCGGATCGCAGGCCCGCTCCTTCGGGTCGAGCAGGAAGGAAGCGGCCGCGTCGCGCACGAGAAGCCCCGCCAGCCGCCCCGCCAGCATGCCGTCATAGCGCTCGCCGGTGCGGTCCGTGACCCCGTCGATCACGGCAAAGCCGCGCCCCGGCAGGATCAGGAGCTGGTCCTCGTTGGCGGCCGGATCGTCGGGATTCTTGCCCTCGCTGAAGGCTTCGACGCGCATGTCAGACCGCAAGCTCGCGATTGGCGCCGCCGATCGCCGCGAAGAGGACGAGCGAGAGGGTCGTCGCCAGGATCAGGAGGCTGGCGACCGCCGCCGCCGGCCCGTAGGAGCCGGCCAGCACCTGGCTGTAGGTGGCGATCGGCATGGTCGAGGTGCTGCCGGTGTAGAGCACGACCGTGGCCGAGAGCTCGTTGACGACCTCGACCCAGGCGAGCACGGCGCCGGCGAGGATGCCGGGCGCCATGAGCGGCAGCATGATCCACGCGAAGGTCCGACCCGGAGGTGCTCCCAGATTGATCGACGCCTCCTCGACCGACCGGTCGATCTGGTAGACGTAGCTGGCGCAGGCACGCACCATGTAGGGCAGCCGGCGGATGAAATAGGCGGCCACGATGATGGCCACCGTGCCGGTGATCCAGATGGGCGGCTGGTTGAAGGCGGTGATGAAGCCGATGCCGAGCACCGTGCCCGGAATCACGTAAGGGATCATCAAGGCCGTGTCGAGCAGGCGGGTCAGGGCGGTGTCGCGCCGGCTGATGATGTAGCCGACGACGCTGCCGACGACGACGATCAGCGCCAGCGCCATGGCGGAGAAGGCGAAGCTGTTGACGATGGCCCCGCGCACCAGATGGAACACCTGCCGGTAGCTGTCGAGCGAGAAGGCCTTGTGGAAGACCGGCCCCGAGGTCTCGAGGAAGGAGGTGTAGACGATGATCACGAGCGGCAGGTTGGCGATGGCGACCACGCTCCAGGCGAAGGCCGGAAAGGCCAGGCGCTGCCAGCCGGCCATGCGCAGGACCTCCGGCCGGTCGATGCCCTCGGAGGCGTAGTTGCGGCGCGACGCCACCCAGCGCTGGAGCAGGATGAGCACGAGCGCCACCGCCACCAGCACGACGCTCGTCGTCGACGCCATGGCCGGATTGCCGCCGATCTCCGAGAGAAAGAGCGTGAAGGCCAGGGTCGCGAGCACGGGATAGTTCTCGCCCAGCAACGCCGGCGTGCCGAAGTCGGAGAGCACGCCCAGGAAGACCAGCAGCGCGCCCGTCGCCATGGCCGGCAGGGTCAGCGGCAGGGTGATGCCGAGGAAGGTCTGGAGCCGCGTGCGGCCGAGACCCAGGGACGCCTCCTCGAGCGAGCGGTCGATCCGCAGGAGGGCGCCGTGCACCAGCAGAAAGACGAGCGGGTAGAGGTTCAGGGCCGTGACCAGGATGATGCCGGGCGCCCCGTAGATGGTCGGCGAGGCGACGCCGATCTCGGCCATGGCCTGCGTCACCAGCCCCTGCCGGCCGAGCAGCATGATCCACGCATAGGCGCCGATGAAGGGCGGCGAGATCAGCGAGAGCAGCACGAGCACCCGCAGCGCCGCCTTGCCGCGGAGATCGTAGCGCGCGGCGATGACCGCGAGCGGCAGGCCGAGGGCCAGGGCCACGAGCGTTCCCATGGCCGAGGTGAAGAGGCTGTGCCAGAGCGCCCGGCGGAAATAGCCGGAGCCGAAGAAGGTGACGTAGTTCTCGAGCCCGACGGCACCGCTGAACTCGCCGATGAAGCTCGCCCGGAAGACATTGGCGAGCGGCCAGAGGACGAAGATCGCGAGCACGACGAGGGCCAGGAGCGCGCACGCCGTCCAGAGATCGAAGCGCCCGGGGCCGGCCGCCGCCACGGCTCAGCGCACCCGCTCGCCGTCGCCGGCGAAGAGGAGCGCCGCCTCGGGGCGAAAGCCGAGACGCACCCCTCGGCCCGGCGGCAGGGCGCTCGCCCGGGAAGCGCTCGCCACCTCGACCTCGACCGCCTCGGCGACGCCGGCCACCCGGACGGCGATCCGCGAATGCGAGCCCAGATAGCTCACGAGCTCGACCACGCCTTCGAGCGCCGCGAGGCCCTCCGGCACCGGCCCGTCCTCGAGGACGGCGAGGTGCTCGGGCCGGAGCACGACCCGAAGATCCGCCCCCCTCGCGGCGGCGAGGCTCGCGTGCGCGAGCTTGGCCCCGCCGATCGCGACGGCAGCCCCCTCGCCCGCCCGCTCGATTCGGCCCTCGAAAAGGTTGCTCGTGCCGATGAAGGTGGCGACGAAGAGATTGGCGGGGTTCTCGTAGATCTCGCGCGGGCTGCCGAGCTGGCGGATGGCGCCCGCCTCCATCACCATGATCCGGTCCGAGACGACCAGCGCCTCCTCCTGGTCGTGGGTCACGTAGAGCGTGGTGATGCCGAGCTTCTGCTGGACCAGGCGGATGTCCTGCCGGAGCCCGACGCGGACCTTGGCGTCGAGCGCCGAGAGCGGCTCGTCCATGAGCAGCACCTTGGGCTCGATGACCAGTGCCCGGGCCAGCACCACGCGCTGCTTCTGCCCGCCAGAGAGCTGGTCCGGAAAGCGGCGCTCGAAGCCGCCGAGCCGGACCAGCTCGAGCGCCTCGCCGACCTTGGCTTCGATCGCCGCGCGCCGGAAGCCGCGCTGCCTGAGCCCGTAGGCGACATTGTCGAAGACCGACATGTGCGGAAAGATGGCGTAGTTCTGGAAAACCATCCCCATGTCGCGCCGGTGCGCCGCGAGGTCGTTGGCGAGCCGCCCGCCGACACGCAGATCGCCCGCGTTCTGCCGCTCGAAGCCGGCGATGATCCGCAGAAGCGTGGTCTTGCCGCAGCCGGAAGGACCGAGCAGGGTGAAGAGCTCCCCGTCCCCGACCTCGAGATCGAGCGCCTCGATGGCGGTGACGGCACCGAAGCGCTTGACCAGCCCCTGGATGCCGATCGCCACCATCGGCTCAGGTCGGACGGACCGAAAGCCGGATCACTGGCGCAAGATCGAGAGATACCGCTTGATGATGTTCTCGCGCTCCGCCCCGGCCCAGGCCATGTCGTAGTTCTGGATGGCGATCTCGTCCAGGGCCGGCAGGCCCTCGGGCTGCGGCACGTCGATCCTGACCGAGCGCCGCTGCATCTTCTCGACGAGGAATTCCTGGATCTCCTTCGACAGCACGAAGTCGATGAACGCCTTGCCCGCCTCCGGGTTCGGACCGCCCTTGACCAGCGCCACCGCGTCCGGCAGCGCCGAGGTCGCGGGTGCCGGATAGACGATGGCGACCGCAGCGCCACCCGCGACGTAGCGCTGCGCCGCCTCCTCGAGCGTCAGCCCGACCGCGAACTCGCCATCGGCGACCCCGCGCGGCACCCGCCCCGAGCTGTTGGTGATGATGAAGTTCCTCATCATCTCGCCGAAGAGCTTCCAGCCCTCCTCCTCGCCGTAGACGTCGAGAATGGTGGCGAGCTGCATGAAGGCCGAGCCCGAGCTGTCGGCGCCGGCATAGGCCACCTTCTGGCTCCACTTCGGATCGGCGAGATCGGCCCAGCTCTCGGGCATGTCGCCCGGGGCCACCATGTCGGTGTTGACCACGAGCACCATCGGAATGCCGGTATAGGGCAGCCAGTTGGTGCCGACCTTGTAGATCGGATCGATCTCGGCGTCGTGCTTGCTCGTGTAGGGCTCGAGCAGGTCGCTGTTCGCCTCGAGCGCCTCGCCGCCGATCGACCAGATCACGTCGGCCAAAGGGCTCGCCGCCTCGGCCCGCGCCCGCTGCACGATATCGCCGGAGCCGGCCTGGACGAGCGAGGCGGTGATGCCCGTCTCCGCCTCGAACTTGGGCACCACCTCATTGTAAATCTCGGGCGCGTGCGCCGTGTAGACCGAGACGGTGCCATCCTCCGCGGCACCCTGCCCCGGCGCCAGCGCCGCCCCTGCCATCAGAACAACCGCGAAACCGAGTGCCGGACCCCTCTTCATGCGCTCCCCTCCTTTTCCGGCCGGCGTCGCCTTCGGGCTCCGAAGCCGCCAGCGGCCCTCCACGCTCCTCGACAAGGGATCTCTAGGACAAGAGCGGCGGGGACGGAAGGGCCGAGGAGATTCCTAGTCCCCGCTGGTCACGCCGAGCGAGGTCGGCGTCTCCCCGGGTCGGGGCGAGCCGCCCCGCATCAGGCACCGGTAGAGCCCCTCGAGATCGGCCAGCACCCTCGACCAGGTGAGCTCCCGGACCACCCGATCCCGAGCCGTGCGACCGAGGCTGGCACCGCCGTCCGGCCGATCGAGCACGGCGAGCACGGCCCCGGCCAGCGCCCGTGCGCTCGGCTCGTCGACCAGCCAGGCGTCCCGATCGTGGGTCAGACCCTTCGCCGAATCCCGAAACGAGACGATCGGCCGGCCGGAAGCCATGTAGTTGAGCAGCTTCAAGGGATAGCCCGGGCATTCGGCCCTGGGGTTGACCAGCAGCGTCGCACCGGCCAGCCGCTCGACCAGCGCCTTCGGCGACGGCGGCTCCTCGAGGTCGATCCGCTTCCGAATGCCCAGCCGGTCGGCCCGGGCGGCGTAGCGCTCGAAGGCCGAATCGGTGAGCAGGACGAGCCGCGCTGCGGGCCGCTTCCCCGCGACGAGGGCGAACGCCTCGAGCAGCGTGTCGATCCCCTGGTAGCCGGCGAGGTTGCCGGCGTAGACGATCCGCTCCCCCTCCCCGTCGCCGACCCTCTCGGGCGGCGGCCCGGCGACGAAGCTGTCCTCGATGCCGTTGCCGATCACGGTGATGTCGCGAAGCGGCATGCCGCTCCGCACGAGCTCGCCGGCGATGAGCCGGCTCGTCGCCACGATGTGGTCGGCGAGCCGCGGCAGTCGCGCGTCGAGCCAGCCGCCGACGGCCACGGTCCAGTCGCGCGGCAGGCCGAGACGGTAATAGGGAAGCTCGCCCGCCAGCGTGGTGTGGGCATCGTAGATCACCGGCACGCCGTGCAGCCGCCGCGCCGGCCAGGCGGCGAGCAGGCCCTCGTAATGATGGGCGTGCACGACGTCGATTCGCTGCCGGCCCACCACCTTCGCCACCGTCGCCGCGAGCGCCGGCAGGAAGAAGGCGAGCCGCAAGGGATCGGCGCCGGGCGCCGTGCGCCGGTAGAGCGGCAGGCCGGCGCTGCGATGCACCGCGAACGGCAGCGGACGGTCCAGATCGCCGATCGGATAGGCGATCACGTGCACCTCGTGGCCCGCCTCGCAGAGCGCCTGCGCCATGCCGAGGATGCGCGCCGGCGTGCCGCGCGGCCAGGGGAAGGGACAGCCCGCCACGAGCGCCACGCGCAAGGCCGACCCCCGCCCCATCAGGGCCGACCGGAAGCCATGGCACCGGCAGCTCCCGGCCACCGGCACGGGGCCCGAAGGAACCCGTCGGCCGGGGCACGCGAGGCCGGCTCGAAGCGGGGAACCGACATGGCGGTCGAAAGCCGGCCGGCGGCCGCGCACGACCGCCCTGCCCGCCTCTCGGTCGCACCGTTCCCGAAGACCCTGTCGCGCGGTTGAGACTGCATTAGCCGACCCCCGTACCAGTTCCCCCCGAAGCGGGCAAGCGGGGAGCCGAAGCGGTCGCCGCACCGCCCTGCGAACGCCGCGCAACCTGCGCGCGCGCTCTTCGGCAGATCGCCCGGCGGCGCGACTTTCCCGGATCTTGCAGCGCCAACTAACCATCGTGGCGTGTGCTCGGCAGCGGCAGGTCAGCAAGGATCAGCATGCCTATTCTGGCGTCGGCCGATTGACCTCGATCAAGGGAGAGCTAGGTTTTCTCCATCAGAACCGCGGTCGACGCGCTCGCCGGAGCCGGCGCGCCGGGGAACCACACCCTCTGACGTAAAGAGGTCCGATGCGCCCGCATCAAGTTCGATCCGAACCGTTCTCGAGCGTGACGATGACCGCCTTTCCGCTTGCCGATCCGAATGGGGCGCCGCGTTCGAGCCGAACCCCGACCGGGCCCGGGGCCTGAGCCTCATGCGGCCTTCGCACCTGGTCGATGCAGGAGCCCGGACCATGGCCGCGGCCGCGCTCGGGGCGGGATCGGCGGGCCGCATGAACGCCTGTGCCGTGACCCAGGTGGCGGCCGTCCTGGGCGAGCGTGCCGGCGAGGCGCCGGTGCAGCGGCTCTTCGAGACGGCCGGCCTCGCCCGCCATCTGAAGGCGAGCTCCATGGCCACGGTCGCCGAGCGCGACGTCCTCGCCCTGCACCGGACGCTCCGCCGCCAGCTCGGACCGGCCTGTGCCCGGGCCATCGCCAGGGCGGCCGGTCGTCGCACCGCCGACCATTTGCTCGTCCGGCACCTGCCGGCGCCGATCCGCCACCTGCTCCCGCGCCTGCCGCGACCGGTCGTCGCCCGGCTGCTGCTCATGGCCCTCGAGCGCGACGTCTGCCGGCTCGCCGGCAGTGGCACCTTCGTCGGTGTCTACGGCCGCCCCATGCGTCTCGGCCTGACCCGCGACCCGCATTGCCGCTCCGAGGACGCGACGGGGCCGATCTGCGACTTCCTCGCCGGCACGCTCGAGCATCTGTTCCGCAGCCTGCTCGGTCCCGCCGCCAACGTGCGGCTCATCGCCTGCGCCGCCGGCGGCGCACCCGCCTGCATTTTCGAGATCGAGGTCTGAGCGCCTGTCCGGGAGCCGGCGCCGCCCGCCGCCCCCTGCGGAGGCGGGCGGCGCCGTCGCGCGGGATCGGGCTATTCGCCGGCGCTCTCTATGTAGGCGATCACGTCCTGGATCTGCTCGGGCTTCTTCAGCCCGGCGAAGACCATCTTGTTGCCAGGGATGTAACCCTTGGGATCGGCCAGATATTCGGCGATCGTGGTCTCGTCCCAGGTGACGCCGCTGTTCTTCATGGCATCCGAATACTTGAAGCCCTCGGCCGTCCCGGCCGGCCGGCCGATCACGCCGAGCAGATAGGGCCCGACCCGGTTCTGCTTCTTGTCCACCACATGGCAGGCCTGGCACTGCCGGAACACCTTCTTGCCGGCCTCCGGGTCACCCTCGGCCCGGACCGACGCCGAGATCGCCAGAACCGCACCTGCCACCAGCAGGGTCACACTCAACTTGGCACTTCTCAACGGACCATCCTCCCAAAGCTGCGGCACCACGGCGCCGGAAACCCCACCGCTATACACGCTGCACCGAGAACCGCAAACCCCGGCGCCTCCCCCCTTGCCTCTAAAAGGGGTCAGGACTCTTTACGGCGCCCGGTGCCCGCAGCCCTTCCGATCCCGCACGGCCCCGGCGTCTGCGCCCGAAGACGAATGCCGGCTTCACGGGGCCCCTTGCCGCGGCGAGCCTGCCTCGAGCGATCGCGCGGCGATGGCGCGGAACGTCGCCCGAGGTGGCGACCGCCGGCGGCCGGTGTCCTTCCTCGCCGGGCTGGCGAGGTCGCCGTCCGGATGTGGCGCCCGGTGTCCGACCACCGCCATTCGATCCTCGCGCGCGGGACGGCCGCCGCGGGCTCGTCGAACCGCTCGCCGACACCCACCGCCACAGCTTCCGCCTCGACCGGTGCTGCGGCTGGCGGAGCCATTTCCGGCGGGCACCTCCGGGACCGGACGGGCTCGGGGCCATGCCTGCCCGCCGATTCCTGTCGCATCCCGTGCAACGTGCGGCTCGGGTTGTTGCATGAGATGCAACGTGGAGGCGGCCGATGTTGCAGGAGATGCAACATTCACCCCTCGGGTCGTTGCAGAAGATGCAACCTCCGGGCCCCGATGTTGCATCTTCTGCAACATCGAAGGACGAAGGAACCCGGCCGCCCGACGAAGGAACCCGACAAATCGTGGCGCGGATCCGGTGTTTCGACGAACGAACCCGGGCTTTTGCGAACGAACCCGGGCTTTTGCGAACGAACCCGGTATCCTTCAAGTCATTGACATGAAAGAATATTTCGCCGTTCCAAGCGTGTCGTCCCGCAACGCGCGAACCCGAGGTGCCAAAGTGCCGGACGAACCGGAGTGGGGCTTGCCTCGGCGACCGGGTCATGATAGGATAATCGTCATAAGCCGCCTGCTGGCGGGGCCGCGGACGAGAGCCGCTCGCGGCGCGACGGCCGGGCCGCTCCGGCGGCGGAGCGGCGGGTCGGGCGGCGTCAGCCTCGTGCTCCGAGGCCGAGGGCGGGCGGGCATGGTCGACCCTCGCGGCCCATGCTACGCCTTCGGGCGGGCGATGGGGGAGAAGGCATCATGGTGCATTGTGATCTGGTCGTCAGGGGCGGCAGGGTCGCCACCGCCGGCGACGTGGTCGAGGCGGATATCGGCATCACCGGCGAGAAGGTGGTGGCGCTCGCCCCTGATCTCCCCATGGGCCGGCTCGAGATCGACGCCCGCGGCAAGGTGGTGACGCCGGGCGGTGTCGACAGCCACTGTCACATCGAGCAGCTCGCCGCGTCGGGCCTGATGAACGCCGACACCTTCGAGAGCGCCACCGTATCGGCGGCGATGGGCGGCACGACGACGGTGATCCCCTTCGCCGCCCAGCATGTCGGCGACAGCCTCGAGGCGGTGGTCGCCGACTACCACGAGCGCGCCGCCAAGGGTGCCGTGGTCGACTACGCCTTTCACATGATCCTCGCCGACCCCAGGCCGGAGATGCTCGAGGGCGAGCTGCCGGGCCTCGTGCGCGACGGGCACTCGTCGCTCAAGGTCTTCCTCACCTACGACCGGCTCAGGGTCGACGACGAGCGTTTCCTCGACGTGCTCTGGGCGGCGCGGACGCATGGCTGCATGGTCTGCGTTCATGCCGAGAATCACGGGCTGGTCTCATGGATGGGCAGGCGGCTGGTCGAGCGGGGCCTGACCGCGCCGCGCTACCACGTTCCCTCGCACCCCCGGCTGGCCGAGGCCGAGGCGATCAACCGGGCGATCGCCATGGCGGTCTTCATCGACCAGCCCTTGATGATCTTCCACGTCAGCACGCGCGAGGGGGCCGCCACGCTCCGCCGCTGGCAGGACGAGGGCGCCAAGGTCTTCGGCGAGACCTGCACGCAGTACCTGACCCTGGGCGCCGCCGATCTGGACCGGCCGGGGATCGAGGGCGGCATGTGGATCTGCAGCCCGCCCTTGCGCGAGCCGGACGACCAGGAGGCCCTCTGGCAGGCGCTCCGCCGGGGCACGCTCGCCACCATCTCCTCCGACCACGCCCCCTACCGCATGGACGAGAGCGGCAAGCTCGCGAGGGGCCCCCGTCCGAGCTTCAAGGAGATGGCCAATGGCATGGCCGGCATCGAGCTGCGTCTGCCGGTCCTCTTCGATGCCATGGTGAGCCGCGGCTGCTCGAGCCTCACCGAGTTCGTCCGGCTGACCGCGACCGAGCCCGCGAAGCTCTACAACCTGCACCCCAGAAAGGGCACCATCGCCATCGGCAGCGACGCCGATCTCGTGATCTGGGACCCCGGGGCGACCACGACCATCGGCCACGACACGACCCACGACCGCTCGGGCTACAGCGCCTATGTCGGCCGCCGGCTCCAGGGCTGGCCGACCCATGTGCTGCGGCGGGGTCGGGTGGTCGTCGAGGCCGGCGAGCTTCGCGCATCCCCGGGCTCGGGCGCGTTTCTGCCGCGCCAGGGCGGCGAGGCGGCGAGACCCCTGGGCCGTCCGGCGGCCGAGCTTCGCCATCTGCTCTGATGGATCCGCGGCGCCGGACCCGGCGATGGATATCCGGCCCAAGCGCCGGGCGCCGCGGCCCATATCTCTCCGCCGGCGCTCAGACCGCGCAGCGCCAGATCTCCTCGGCGTACTCCCGGATGGTGCGGTCGGACGAGAACCAGCCCATGCGGATGGCGTTGGTCGCCGCCATGCGGGCCCATCGCCCCCTCTCGGCATAGGCCCGGTCGATCGTCCGCTGCGTCCGCCAGTAGGCGGCGAAATCGGCCGTCACCATGAAGTGGTCGAAATGGCGCAGATCGTCGACGATCGGCCGGAAGCGGCCCGGATCGCCCGGCGAGAACCGGCCGCGCTCCAGGAGCTCCAGGGCGCGCGTCAGCTCGGGCGAGGCGGCGATGGCGGCACGCGAGGCATCCCGCCGCGTGCGCGTCTGGATCACCTCCTCGGCGGTCAGGCCGAAGATGAACATGCTCTCGGCGCCCGCATGCTCCTGCATCTCGACATTGGCGCCGTCGAGTGTGCCGACGGTCAGGGCACCGTTGAGCGCCAGCTTCATGTTGCCGGTGCCCGAGGCCTCCATGCCGGCGGTCGAGATCTGCTCGGAGAGATCGGCCGCCGGGATGATGCGCTCGGCGAGGCTGACATTGTAGTTGGGCAGGAACAGCACCTGCAGCCGGCCGTCGACCAAAGGGTCGTTGTTGACCACCTCGGCCACGTCGTTGATCAGCTTGATGATCAGCTTGGCTCGATTGTAGGAGGGTGCCGCCTTGCCGGCGAAGAGCTTGATGCGCCGCGGCCAGTCCAGCTCCGGCGCCTCGCGGATGGCGTCGTGGAGGGCGATGGCCTCGAGGATGTTCAGGAGCTGGCGCTTGTACTCGTGGATGCGCTTGATCTGCACGTCGAAGAGGGCTTCTGGATCGACGTCGAGGCCGTGCTGCTCGCCGATCAGCGCTCCGAGCTGCTCCTTGTTGCGCCGCTTGACGGCCATGAAGCGGTCGAGGAAGCCGCCGTCCTCGAGCAGGGGCTCGAGCGCCTCGAGCCGCTCGATGCCGTCGCGCCACCAGGGGCCGATGCTGGCGTCGTAGAGGGCGGCCAGCCCCGGATTGCAGCCCATGAGCCAGCGCCGCGGGGTGATCCCGTTGGTCTTGTTGGTGATCTTGTCCGGGAAATGGCGGTGCAGGGACTTGAACACCGTGCGCTTCATCAGCTCGGTGTGCAGCGCCGACACGCCGTTCACCTTGCGGGCGCCGATGAACGCCAGATGGCCCATGCGCACCGCCCGGCCGTAGCCCTCCTCGATCAGCGACACGTCGGCGAGAAACGGGTCGTCGTTGCCGGGCGCATGACGCAGCGTGCCCAGCACATGGGCGTTGATCTCGTAGATGAGCTGCATGTGGCGGGGCAGCATCTGCTCCATCAGCTGCACCGGCCAGCGCTCGAGCGCCTCGGGCAGCAGCGTGTGGTTGGTGTAGTGGATGGTGTCCTGGACGATGCCGAAGGCGTGCTCCCAGTCCATGTCGTGCTCGTCGACCAGAAGGCGGAGCAGCTCCGGCACGGCGATCGAGGGGTGGGTGTCGTTGAGCTGGATGGCGACGTGGTCGGCGAGGTTGTCGAGGGTGTCGTGGTAGGAGAGATGGCGGCGGACGATGTCCATGAGGCTGGCCGCCGTGAAGAAGTACTCCTGCTTGAGGCGGAGCTCCTGGCCGGCCTGGGTGGCGTCGTTGGGATAGAGCACGCGGCTGATGCTCTCGGCGTCGATCTGCTCGCCGACCGCCGCCTTGTAGTCGCCCCGATTGAACGCCTCGAGGTCGATCAGGTTGCCGGACTGCCCCGACCAGAGGCGGAGCGTATTGACGTGGGCACCGCCCCAGCCGGCGATCATCGTGTCGTAGGCGACGGCGAGCACGCGCTGGCCACCCTCCCAGACGAAGCGGCGGCGGCCGTCGGGCCCGGTCACGTCGCGCACCTCGCCGCCGAAGCGCACGGGATAGACCGCCTCCGGCCGCTCGAACTCCCAGGGATTGCCGAAGGCGAGCCAGTCCTCCGGCCGCTCGACCTGCCAGCCCTTGTCGAAGCCCTGCTTGAAGAGGCCGTGCTCGTAGCGGATGCCGTAGCCGAAGCCGGCGATGCCGAGGCTCGCCATGCTCTCCATGAAGCAGGCGGCGAGCCGGCCGAGGCCGCCATTGCCGAGGGCGGCATCCGGCTCGACCCGGAAGACCGCGTCCGGATCGACGCCGAGGGCGGCGAGCGCCTCGCGCGTCGGCGTCATGAGGTGCAGGTTGTTGAGCGTGTCGGCGAGGAGCCGGCCGATCAGGAACTCGAGGCTCAGATAGTAGACCCGTCGCCGGCGCTGCGCGTAGGTGGCGCGCGTGCTGTCCATCCAGGCGTCGACCATGCGGTCGCGGGTGGCGAGGGCGGTGGCGAAGAACCAGTCGTGCACGGTCGCGTGCTCGGGATCCTTGCCGACCGCGTAGATCAGCTTGCCCAGGATCGCCTTCCTGATGCCGGGGGTGTCGATCGAGCGGGGCGGCAGGGCAAAGGCGGCTTCGTTCATCGATGGACGGTTCCCAAGTGGTCGAGGACGGCGATAAACGCCCATCGCCGCGGCATCGCAAGCAGGAATGGCGGTCGGCCGCGAGAGGCCTGCCCAAGAGCCCGTCCTCCTCTCTACTCCCAAAGCGTGAGCGAACGGTTAACGGCGGCCCCTCATGGCCTCGAGCTCGCGTCCCATCCCCACGGCCAGCGCCACGAAGATGATCGTCGCGGTGCTGTGCTTGGTGAAGCCGTAGACTTCGGTCAGGCCGGTCACGACGAGGACGAGGAGGAAGAGCCAGGCGAAGACCGCCCGCCGGTCCTCGGCACGGCGCAGATAACGCCAGGCGCCCAGCGTGTAGAGACCGAGCGTGGCGAGCGCCACCAGGACCCCGGCGAGGCCGAGCTCCACGCCGATCTCGAGCAGGGTGTTGTGAAAATGCCCCACCTGGCCGAGCAGATCGAGCACGCGCAGCGTCCGCCAGTCGACCGCCGCCGTCCAGAAAGCGGCGAAACCGGTCCCGAGCCAGGGGCGCTGCTCGAGCTGCAGGAATCCGGTCTGCCAGAGATAGGAGCGGCCGGTGAGCGTCGGGTCCTTGTCGAGCGCGCCGAACAGCAGCTGCAGTGGCGAGGTGCCGGTGGCGAGGAAAAGGCCGAGCACGAGGGCGAGGGTGATGAGGAGGAGCCCCGCCCAGAGCCCGAGGACCAGCGGGCGGCTGCGCAGCACGAGCACGCCAGCGCCGGCGAGGACGATGCCGGCGGTGACGATCGCGGTGGCCGAATCGGCGAATGGCAGGGCGATCGTGCCGACGGTGAGGCCGAGAAGGCCGAGCGGGTCGGTCGGCCGGCCCAGGAGGAGCGCCGTGGCGGCGGCGATCAGCACGACCGCTGCATTGCCCAGCGTGTTCTTGTGATAGAAGACGCCCCGCGTGGCGCCATTGATCATGGTCGCGAAGTCGACACCGGCGAGATGCAGCAGGACGGAGGCGCCGACGGCGATGCCGAGAACGAGGGCCACCAGCCGCGCGAGTGCAACGGGCGCGAGGCGGGCACCGAGGAAGACGCCCATGAGCACCGTCATGGCGAGCCGGAAAGCCTCGCCGGCGGTCACCGCCCGGTCCAGCGACCAGGCGACCGAGAGCGCGGCCAAGAGTGGCCAAGCGAGCACCCAGGGCGCCGCGGCGAGGCCCAGGCGCAGCGCGTCCGGCCGTTGCAGCACGAAGGCCGCGAAGAGCAGGTACATCGCCGGCCAGCTCAGGATGGTGAACGTGCTGAAATGCGTCGGGAAATCACTGCCGATCGCATAGAGGCGGTTGTCGACGAAGCCGAGGGCACCGGCGCCGAGCGCCAGGAGAAAGCCGAAGACGGCATATTCGAGGCGCGGCTGCTGCAGGGCGAGCCAGGTGCCGAGCGGCCCGCCAGCCGCATGACCGGGGCGCGTCAGGTCCCCCCTCATCCCGGGACCGCGACCGGCGTGCCGCGCCAGAGCGCCAGGGCGGCGCGCAGGCTCGACCGCTGGAGGAGGGCGGTGACCCCGAGATAGGTGAAGCCGGCGACCGAGCCCGCAAGGGCGATGGCCGGCCAGTTGCCGGTGGTGGCGGCGAGCGACGACCGGAGCAGAACGAAGATCAGGAGCACGAGCAGGCTGACCAGGAGCGGCGGCAGGAGGAGCCGGAGCTCGTGCAGAAGGCCCGAGCCGATCACCAGTCGCATCTGCCGCGCGGTCAGGGGCCAGCGCCAGACGAGGATGCGCAGGCTCAGGCCGAGCGCGACCGCCTCGAGCCCAAAGGGTGCCGTGGCGGCGATGACGGCCACGCCGGCGATGCCGTCGAGCAGGCCGACATGCAGGAGCCGGTCGGGTCGACCGAGGCCGTAGAGGGCCGACCGCGCCTGCAGGATGGCCGGCCAGAGGGCGACGCCGACGCAGAGGATCTGGAAGACCGGCACCATGGGCAGCCATTCGGCGCCGAGGCCGAGAGCGATCAGCTCGGGCGCGATCGCCGCGGCACCCACCGCCGCCGGCAGGCTGATCGCGAGGCCGATGGAAAGCGCCATGTCGCGGAACCGGCCGAGCGCCGCCGGGTCGTCGCGGAGCCGGGCGAAGGCCGGCATGGCGATCTGGTTGATCGGCACGGCAAAGAGCCGCTGCATCATCTGCACGAGCCTGAGCGCCACGTTCATCAGCCCGGCCGCGGCCGGACCCAGAAGGAAGCCGACGAGAAGCTGCGGCGCCCGCTCGTCCAGCATCTGCAGCGCGCTGTTGCCGAAGCTGCTGGCGACGAAGCGGCGGATCGTCCTGACCTGCGGCCAGCCGGCGCGGAAACCGGGCCGCCAGGCGGTGGCACCCAGGAGCAGGACGACATTGAGAAGGGCACCGGCGAGGTGCTGGCCGACCAGGGCCCAGACGCCATAGCCCCGAAGGGCCATGGCGATGCCGACAACGGCGCCACCGAGGAGCATGACGAGCGAGCGCCTGGCGGTCACGTCGAAGCGCAGCTCGCGGGTGAGCAGGGCGAGCGGCACGGTGGTGAAGGCCTGCAGCACCAGCACGACGCAGAGCCAGCGGATCACCGCCGCCAGCTCGCTCGCCTCGAACAGCCGGCCGATCGCCGGTGCGGCGAGCGCCAGCACCAGCGCCAAGAGAGCGGCCGCGAGCAGGGTGACCCAGAAGACGGCGTCGCAATCGGCGTCGGTGAGGTCCCGTTTCTGGATCAGCACCTCGCCGGTCGTATACGCGGTCAGATGCGCCGCCACCGCGGTGAAGCCGAGGGCTATGGCGATGAGCCCGAACTCGCTCGGGCCGAGAAGCCGGGCCAGCACCAGAAAGACGACGAGGCTCAAAGCCTCGGTCGCCCAGCCGTCGAAGGTCGCCCAGAGGCTGCCCTTGACCGCGCGCCGTCCAAAACCCTCAGCCACAGCCCGGTCGAGCCGCGTAGGGCTCGCTCCTGATGCCGATCCCGGCCGCGATCATGCCGAGGCCGCGCATGATGGTGTAGCCTCTTCGCACCGCCGGGCCCGGCCGGGCCAGCGCGAGCCTCGGCAGGGCGAGGGCGAGGAGCAGGGCGCCGCCGCCGACCCGAAGGGCGCCGCGCCCGAGCGCACGCAGCCGAGCCCTGAGCGATGCCTGCCGAAGGAGCTCGATCCGCACATCCGACATGCCATAGCGGTACCATCTGGCAAGGAGCCAGGCGAGCGTCAGCCGTTCGGCCGATATATGCTCCTGCACCCGTGCATTCGCTGCCCAGGCGAGCCGCCCGCCCGCCTCGAGCAGGAGCGCCGAGAGCGCGGTGTCCTCCGCCCCGTGCGTCGCCAGGGCCTCGGGAAAACGCAGGCCGTGCCGGGCGAGAAAAGCCCGGTCGAGCAGGAGGTTGCCGGCCATCAGCTCGACCGTCGAGCCGTCCGCGCGGGGCCGGACGTAGCAGAGGGCGAAGGCCTCGGAGAACCAGGCGGGCATCGGCTTCGCGAAGATCGGCCGCACCGGACCGCTGACCGCCTGGGCACGGCCGGCGTCCATGGCCGCGGCGAGTGCTACGAGCCAGCCGGCCTCCGGTTCCTCGTCATCATCGATGAAGGCGAGCCGCGCGCCCGGCGCATGCGCGATCGCGGCATTGCGGCCGAAGACCACACCCGGCCTGGGCTCGTGCAGGTAGGCCAGCGGCAGGGGATAGCCGGCAGCGGCGGCCGTCACGAGCGGCTCGGCGCCGCGCGCGGGGTCGTTGTCGACGACCAGCACGGTGCAGGCCGGCGATGGCAGCCGGCAGTGCCGGAGCGCCTCGAGAAGGCGAGCCAGACCGGCCGGCCGAAGGCAGGTGACAATGGCGATGGTGTAGTCCACTCGACCACCCGATAACCGTTCTGGTTGAACAGGCTTTCCATGCAATCAATCGACAACCCGTGACTTGCCGCGTGTCCGCCAGGGCTGCACCACCTTTTGCCGCGGCCGCGCCAGCTTTCGCTTGAAGCCCGGCGATCGGACGCGGTAGCTTTACGTTAGGCAATCCGTTCACCGGCGCAAGCCGGCGGCACGATTCGGGGATCGCCCGGCACCGGCAATCGACACGCGACGGGACAGGATGGGGCATTTGGCTTGGGGATCCGATAGCGGGCGGCTGCCGGCGCTCGCCGGCGGGTCCGGGCCCGCCGGACCGGCGGATGGCCGGATGGCGGCGGGCATGGCCGCCATCCTCAACGCGCTTCGCCGGCACTGGCTGTCGAGCCTCCTTCTGATCATGCTCGGCACCGGCCTCGGTGTCCTGGCACATCGCCTGCTGCCGACCGAGTACGAGGCCACGGCCACCGTCCTGATCGGCGGCCCGCAGGCGCGCCAGCCCGAGCTCGACAGCCTCGTCGTCAGCGCCGTGCTCAACCAGGACACGCTGACCAACGAGGTCGAGATCCTGCAGTCGCGGGCCCTCGCCCGCCGCGTCATCGAGCGTCTGCAGCTTCACCGCCTCGACGCCTTCAACCCACCCGAGCGCGAGCCCGACGAGGCGGCCGGAACGGGCATTCTGCACTGGCTCGAGGAGCGGATCGGCGCCTTGCGCGCCTGGGGCGGCCAGCTGCCGCTCGGCAACGATGTCGCGGAGGATGCCGATTACGGCCGGGGCGAGATGGAGGACGTGATCGACCGGTTCCTGAAGGACGTCACGGTGGCACCGCGCGGCCGCTCGCAGGTCATCGACGTCACCTTCGAGACCGACGCACCCGGCCTCGCGGCGCTCGTCGCCAATACCCTGGTCGAGGAGTATCTTGCCGATCGCACGGACACGCAGACCGCCGCGGCACGGCTCGCCGGGAGCTGGCTGCGCGAGCGCCTTGACGAGCTTCGCGCGGAGCTCGAAAGGCGCGAGACGGCGGTCGAGGACTACCGGCGCGAGGCGGGGCTCCTGCAGGGCGTGACGGCGTCCCTGACCTCGGAGCGGCTGGCGGGGCTGAACGACCAGTTGCTCGAGGCGCGCGCCGCCCTGAACCAGGCCGACGGGCGACACGAGGAGGCGGTGGCGGCGCAGGCGGCCGGCCGCAGCGCCACCATGTCCGAGGTGCTGCAGTCCGAGACGATCCGCGACCTGCGGGCCCAGGAGAGCGAGATCGCGGGCGAGGTCGCCGAGTTCGAGAGCGTCTACGGCCCCCAGCACCCGCGCATGATCGACCTGCGCCAGCGCCTCGCCCAGGTGCGGCGCGGCCTAGCGGGGGAGATCGGCCGCATCGTCAGCAGTCTCGCCAGCGAGGTCGAGAGCCGTCGTCGAAGGGTCGAGCTGCTGGAGGCGGAGATCGCCGAGGCGCGCGCCCAGGTGGTCAAGGAGGATGCCGCCATGGCCCGGCTGCGCGTCCTCGAGCGCGAGGCCGAGGCGACCCGCGAGCTCTATCAGGATACGCTGCGGCGGGCCGAGGCGGCGGACCCGACGGTGGCGACCACGCCCTCGGATGGCCGGATGCTGTCGCCCGCAGCACCGCCCACCGCCTCGACCAAGCCGCGCCTCGCCTTGATGGGCGGCCTCGGCTTCGTCCTCGGCTGCGGCCTCGCCCTGGTCACGGCGGTCGGCCGTGAGCTGCTCGACCACCGCTTTCGCACGGTCGGCCAGGCCGAGGCTCAGCTCGGGCTGAAGGTGATCGGCGTGGTGCCCAGCCTCGAGGGCCTGCCCGGCCAGCCGCCGGAGTTCGAGCCCGAGGATACCGTCGTGATCTACCCTGGCGGGGCTTTCGCCGAGGCGGTGCGCGCCGTGACCAACCAGCTCCGCAGCCTGCCCCGGCCTTCAGCAACGCGCCCCGGCGATCGGCCGGCGGAGTCTTCGATCGAGCGAGCGAGTGCCCTCATCCTCGCCGTCACCTCGTCGGTGCAGGGCGAGGGCAAGACCATGCTGGCGCTCTCACTCGCCCGTTCCGCGGCCCTGAGCGATCAGCGGGTGCTTCTCGTCGATGCCGACATGCGCCTCGGCCGGGTGCACAAGGCGCTGGGCATCGAGGCGACGCCGGGTCTCGCCGACTACCTCGCCGACCCCACCGGCAAGGAGCCCGCGCATCTCTGGCAGAGCGATCCCCTCACCCGCCTCAAGGTCCTGACCTGCGGCCGGCAGGGCTACAAGGCCGGGGTGCTCCTGCAGTCCGGACATCTGCGCCGTGCCGTGCAGAGGCTGCGCGAGGCGTTCGATCTCATCATCATCGACACGCCGCCGGTCCTGCCGGTCGCCGATTTCGGCACGCTGGTCGACGTCGCCGACGCGGCACTCTTCATCGTCGACTGGTCACGCATGCGCCCTGACGTGGTCGAGGCGGGCGCCGCGCGCCTGCGGGCCGCCCGGACCGGCCTCGAGCTCGGCGTCGTCATCAACAATGTCGACGTCCGCAAGAAGGCTGCCGACGCCTTCCCCGAGCTCGAGATCTACAGCAGTCGCTACCGCAACGATTCGCGCTACCACTACCACAGCGCCTGAAATCGCCGAAGCCGGCTTCAGAACCCGTGGTCGTGGCGGCCGCGAAGGCCGAGCCGCTTCGGCAGGCCGGTGCGGAGCGCGTCGACGACGAAGGGCAGGGTCGCCGGCTCGCGGACCAGCCGGCCGAGCCCGCTCATGAGACGCCCGGTTTTCAGGTCTTGGACCGCCGCGTGATGCTGGTGAAAACCGCAAAGCTGGCGATGGCGTCGGCGCAGCAGCCGCAGGATCGGGGGGTCCCTCGCCTCGAGGAGCGCGGCCTCCGCTCGGTCGCGCATGGCGGCGATCTGCTCGGGCGTGATCCGCCTCGTGGCGGAGCCGGGGGTCAGATGATAGCGGTAATGGGCGGTCTCGAGGAGGCGCCAGCGGCCACCGCGCACGAGGCAGGCCCAGTAGAGCTCGTAGTCCTCCCCGAGGCGGAGCGCCGGGTCGTAGCGGAGTTCGTGGCGCTCGAGAAAGGAGCGGGCGATCAGGGGCTTCATGAAGCCGAATCCGGGCTCGCCCCGATGAAAGAGGTTTCTCTCGAGAAAGAGCCGGGGGTCGATCCACGGCCGGGCCTTCAGGTTCGCCGCCGACCAGGCGAGCCCGCGCTTCCGCCCGCTCACCGGATCCGCGAGCATGATATTGTCGGCGACGAGATCGGCACGCGCTTCCTCGCCGAGCGCGGTGAGCGTCTCGAGACGGTCGGGCAAATAGGCATCGTCGGCATCGAGCGGGGCGACCCAGCGACCGCGCGCCAGCCTCAGTCCGCGGTTGCGTGCGGCTGCCGGACCGGCATTCACCGGTAGACGAACCGATCTGATCCGAGGGTCGCTCGCGGTCAGCTTGCGGATCAGATGCGGGCTCGAGTCGGTCGATGCGTCGTCGACGAGGATGATCTCCCAGGCATCCAGCGTCTGCGCCTGCACCGAGGCGACCGCCGTCGACAAGGTGCGCGCCGCGTCGAAAACGGGCATGAGGACGCTGACGGCGGGCATGCTCTCGGTCATGCGACGCCTCGTCAGAGAAGCGGCCGCAGCCTGCCCCGGGCGAACCGGGCCGTCCGCCAGCGCCGGTTGAGCCCGCGGCCGAGGTCGATCGCCGGCTGCTCGAGCCACCCGAAGGTCAGCGCCGAAAGACCGATGCTGGCGAGGCCGACGAGGCCGATGAAGACGAGCCCGGGCGTTCTGCCGGCGAGCCAGGGTGCCACCCAGGCGCCCAGCACGACGATGCAGAGCACGTGCAGGAGGTAGACCGAATAGCTGATCCGGCCGACCCGGGAGAGCCAGGGCGTGCTCCAGGGCCAGCGAATGGCAAGGGCCCAGAAGATCAGCACGGCCAGGAGATAGGACCAGAAATAGCTCTGCCAGGTGCCGTAGACCGAGGGCAGACGGTGATAGCCGAGATAGCAGATCGGGCCGAGCGTCAAGAGGAAGGCGGTGAGCAGGAGCCTCACCTGCCCGGCGATGAACGGATCGCCGCTCACATCGGCCTCGCGCGCGGCGAAGCCCCAGAACATCAGGCCGAGCCACAGGGCAAGGCCGACCGGCAGGTCGATCAGGAAGAGGTGCTTTATCGCGGCGGCGGCGAGCGCGCCGGCAAGCGCCAGGAGGGAAAGCCAGCCGGCCAGTCGCCGCACGTGGATCAACCCGACCATGGCGAGCCCCGCACAGGTGACATAGAAGACGAGCTCGACCTGCAGCGTCCAGTAGACGTCGAGCAAGGGCTCGCGCCCCAGCAATTGCGGTGCGAGCACCAGATTGCCGAGCCAGCTCGCGAGATCGGTATGCCGACCCTCGAGCGAGGCCAGGACCAGAACGCCGGCGACGAGCGAGAGCCAGTAGGCCGGCATCAACCGGAAGAAGCGGTTGACGACGAACTCGCGCAAGGGATGGGCGAGCGGCCGACGCAGCGAGAACGGCACCACATAGCCGCTGATGGCGAAGAAGACGAGCACGCCGACCTTGCCGGGATCGAGTCTGGTGATCGATTGTTCGAGCAGCGTCGCCTCGAGGCCCGACATGGGAAAGGCATTGCGCTCGAGCCACTGCACCGCGTGGATATAGACGACCAGGAGGCAGGCAACGCCGCGCAGCGTGTCGATATGGGCGAGGCGCCCAGCCCGATCGGCGCCACTCCCGGACGTGCCGGAAGTGACGGTTGGTCTTGCCCTCTCCGCTTTGGACCGGTCAGGCAAGCTTGCGATCCCGCACCTCGGCGGCCACCGGAGCCGTCGGTGGCGAGAGGAGGCTCTGCGTCATCTCGCGCAGCTCGGCGTCGAGCACGAAGCGCCGGCGGGGCAGCTCCTCCATCCAGCGCACGATCGCGGCGTAATGATCGCCGGAAAGCTGGCCGAGCAGATCCAGGCAGGCGACATCGTAGGGAGGTGCGAGGACGCAACCCATCTGGAGATCGGCCACGAAGCGACCGATTGCCGTGTCGGCCCGAGCGATCACCGGTCGCCCGAAGAAACCGGCCTCGTAGAGGCGGTTGGGCAGGAGCCAGTCGGAATTGACCCCCGCATCGTAGAGATCGATGCCCCAGACCAGATCGATGTCGGCGTAGATCGAGCGGAGCTCCGTCGCCTTGTGGTACGGGCCGCCATAGGTGACGTTCGGATAGGGCTGGACCATGCGTCGGAGCTCCTCTTGGGTCATCTCGGTCGGATAGCCCCGGATCGAGACCTCGACGAGCTCGGGTTTCATCGCCGCGATCCGCAGGAGAAGCCCGAGGCTCTCCATGTCCCGCAGCATGCCGAACCACCCGATCCGCCAGGGCGGGCCGGCATGCGGCCGGCGCAGCAGGGCCGGTGCCGCGAAGCGCTGGGCGAGAAAGCTCGGCATCTTGTTCTCGAGCAGGTAGACGGGCCCGGCATAGCCCTGCGTCGGCGCGAAATAGCGGCTGACGAAATCGGGCGAGCTGACGATCAGGAGGTCGGCGGCGGCGAGCACCCGCCGCTCGGCCATCCGGCAGACATCGCCGAGCGGCGAGCGATCGGTCAGGAAGCGGTGGATGTCGAGGCACTCATAGGCGAACGGCACCTTGCGGTTGAACAGGCGGCGGGACAGCATGGCGAGGAAGGCCGGCTCGAAATTGCGCGCGACGACGAGATCGGCGTCCCGCATCTGCTGGAAGTGGCAGAGCACGCCGAGCGAGCCCCGCACCACGCTCCAGGCACGGTGCCAGTAGGCGGCATCCATCGTCCGGCCGAGGTCGATCTCGTGCCAGGGCCGCTCTTCAGATGACGCGTTCTTGTCGCGATGCCAGCTCACATTGGTGAGCTCGAAGCCGAGGGTCGCGAAGTCCTGGCAGCGCTGCCAGACATTGGCGTCATTGCGATCGTGGCTGAAATAGACGAGCCGCGGCCGCTCCAGCCGGTGGCGCGCCGAGGTCGCGGGTGTCCAGGTCTGGAAGCGCTCGCCGCGCAGCGACCGGGCGATGCCCAATCCGACCCCCAGGAGCGAGAGCAGGATGCTGTGCATTGCCTCGATCGGGCCGATCCGCAGCCAGAGCCCGAGTGCCAGGAGAACCGGAACGCCCACCAGAAGCGGCAGGAACACGGCCAGGGGCAAGGCGAGTCCGAGAGCCGAAAGGAGGAGCAGCGCACCGGTCGCCAGGGCGAAAGGCGAGAACCAGCGAAGGAGCTTGTGGGCCACGTACTTGTAGAGATGCACCGCATCGAGCCGGCGAATCCGCGGCCAGAGCAGGCGGTGCACGTTCCAGGCCTGGCAGGCGATGCGGATCTTGCGCTGCATCTCCTCGTAAGGGTCGTGCACCGAGTTCTCGTAGGCGATGGCGTCGGGCGCCGAGACGACGCGATGGCCATCGAGGAGGATCGAGAGGGAGACGTAGAAATCGTCGATGATGTCCGCCGGCGGCGGCCGGTGCAGCGCGCGGCGGATGGCGAAGAGCGAGCCGTCGGCGCCGATCACCGAGCCCGTCCGCGTCTCCGCCCGCTTGATCCGCTCCTCGAGCCGCCACATCAGCGAGTTCAGATGAGCCGCCGGGTTGTGGTCGTCGACATAGAGCAGCCGGCCGCAGACGCAGCCGACGCCGGGATCGGCGAAATGCTCGACGATGACGTCGAGCGCGTCGTCCTTGAGCAGCACGTTGGCGTCGGTGAAGACGACGATGTCACCGCTGGCCGCGACGACCAGCCGGTTCATGCCGAAGCTCTTGCCGCGTCGCTCCCCGCCGACGATCACGGTCAAAAGCTCGGGCGCCGCCTCGAGCAGCTCGGCGGTGCGATCCGGCGAGGCATCGACATAAGCCAGGATCTCGAGGTCGGGATGGCGCGCCCGCAAGAGCCGCAGGTTCGCGAGCTTCAGCGGCACCACATGCTCCTCGCGATAGGCGCAGAAGCACAAGGTGAGCCGCGGTCGTTCGTCCGGTGCCGGCCGGCTGCGCACAACCGGCCGGGCCGCCAGGAGGCCGAGGCTCGGCACATAGAAAAGGAAGGAGTAGAAGCCGGCGACCATCGCGAGACCAGCCGCGAGAAGGAGCATCGGCACCATCAGCCCGGTCCTCCCCGAAAGCGCGTCACGGGACGAAAAACGGGCCCGGAGCTCTTGGCGAAGCGCGGCAGCACGCGCCGGGCCACGGCCACGGGCGAAACCACATCACGCCACCACGCGAGCGAGCGGCGATGCAGCTCGGCCATGCGCTCCGGCTCGGCCAGGAGCCGCCGGAGCAAACCGGGCAGCTCCCGCCAGTCTTGCACCCGCAGAAGCGGCGCCCCGGAGAAATACCAGCGCTCGGGCAGCGCCTCGGTCACCGTGATGCAGCCGTAGCGCAGCCCCTCGAAGATGCGGAACGTCTCGAGTCGCGTGCCGCGCGGGCAGAGGCAGAAGCGACTCGCCATCATCGCCGCCGAATAGTCGCGGCCGGCATCCTTCAGGCTGTCGTCGAAATCGGTGCTGATCCGCAGATCGACAGCATCCTCGGGCAGCTCGCGGGCGGTCTCGCGCAGGGCCGCGAGGAAGCGTTGCCGGGCGACGCGCTTGGGGTAGTTCGTCACCGCGCGGCGGGAGAACCAGGCGGCGCGGTAGTTGTCGACCGAGCCGCGAAACGAGAAGACACGGCGGCGTTCGGCGAATGGCAGCAACGGCAGTGCCAGTTGCTTGCAGTAGCCCATCGGCACGAGCTCGGTCTTGGCGAGAAGGGCGGCGACCCCGGCCGGACCCAGGCGCGCCGCGTCCGCCCGCCAGAGCCGCCGCTCGCGCGCGATCCGCAACCGCTCCACCATCACCGCCGGCGAGACCCGCCGCGTCGGGACCGGATAGGGCTTGACGCCGTGGCATTTCAGGATGAGGCCGGCATTCCGCACATTGACCGGCAACTGGCAGTGCTCATCCGACGTGACGATCGCGACGGTCGCCGCGTCGACCTCGCCCACGTCCTGCCGCGTGTCGGTGGCGAGCGCCAGACGCAGATCCGGCCGTCCGGCCAGATCACGGAGATGGGCGAAGATCTCCTTGAAATACTGGTAGTCCTCGGCAGCGACCGCAGGTTGTTTTCCGTTCGTCCCGGCTACTGCACCGCGCGGCATGACATCGAGGCCGGCACCGTCGCGTTCTACTTCTTGGCTGATTTCACCCATCCCGATCAACTCTTATTTCATTCGAGAACGCTGTCGGGGGAGGATATCGGCCGGCCTGGCCCGACATGGCTCGCTGGTGTCACAATAATTTGTGCTTCTCCTGATCCGGACAGTACATCAGGGACCGGTTCCGGCTATACTGCGGGTGCAACTGCCGGCACGCGGCGGACGGGCTGTGGCATGTGGGCGACAGAATTGCCGTGCTTTCCCTGATCGCGGAAATCATTACGCAATAATTCACCCCGAGGTAGATGACGCGGCGCAACAATGACACACTCCAGCGTGGCTGGACGAGCGGCGCGGCAAACCTTTTGCTTCCGACCGGCTGCCCCCCTATGTCGGCGCTGGCTGTCTATCGCGGGGAATTGAACATGAAACTGCTGGTACCGGGCTGCGCTGGATTTATCGGCAGCCATTTCCTCGAGCGGATGCTCGCCCGTGACGGGGTCGAGGTGGTCGGCTGGGACGGACAGACGGACAAGATCGAGCACCTGCTCGATCACCCGAGATTCACCCTGCGCCGCCAGCTCCTCAAGGGCCGCGAGCCCTTCGTCCAGTTCGAGCGGGACATCGCCGCCTGCGACTGGGTCGTCAATCTCGCCGCCATCTGCAATCCCTCACAATACAACACCGAGCCGCTGCGCACGATCTACACCAATTTCATTCACGGCTACCGGATCGTCGAGCTCGCAGCCCAGTACAAAAAGCCCCTGATTCATTATTCTACCAGCGAGGTTTACGGTCGGACCCTGTCCAGCTACCTGCCGGGCCACGTCTACGACAATCCCGAGCTCTACGTGCTCGACGCGACGACGACGCCGATGATCATGGGGCCCATCCAGAACCAGCGCTGGACCTACGCCACCGCGAAGCAGCTGCTCGAGCGGCTCGTCTACGCCTACCACAAGGAGGAAGGGCTGCAGTTCGCCATCGTGCGCCCGTTCAACTTCTTCGGTCCGCGCATGGACTATCTTCCCGGCATCGAGGGCGAGGGCAAGCCGCGCGTCCTCGCCATGTTCGTCGGCGCCGTGCTCAACGACGACCCGATCCTGCTCGTCGACGGTGGCCACGCGATGCGCACCATCACCTCGATCCACGACGCCATCGACGCGCTGGTAGCCATCATCGACCGGCCGGAGCACTCGCTCAACCACTTCTACAATATCGGCAATCCCGCCAACGAGGTCAGCATGCGCGACCTCGCGCTCGGCGTGCGTCGCGCCTTTGCCCGGGTCAGCGGCGACGACCGCTACCTCGAGCACCCGATCCGGGAAATCAGCTCCAAGGACTTCTACGGTGAGGGCTACGAGGACTGCGACCGGCGGGTGGTCGACATCAGCGCCGAGCAGGCACGGCTCGCTTGGCAGCCGCACCGTCCGCTCGACCACGTGCTCGACGAGACCGTCGGCTACTACTGGAGGAAATACGGTCAGCGAACGCCGGATCACCGGCCTGCCGCCGCCGTCGGCTGAGATCCCGTCCACAGCCGGAATAGCCCGGCGGCAGCTTCTTCTGGCCGCCGCCGGCAGCCTCGTCGGCGCGGGACCGACCGTCGCAGCCTCCTCGGGCCTCGCGCGCAGCGGCCGGGGGCTCCTCTGGCAGGGCCGGCCTCTCCACCTCTACGGGCCCAACTTCAACGCCTTCACCGGCGATCTCGACTCGGCCCTCCACATCGCCGAGATCGCCACCATTCGCGATCTCTGGGGCGCCAACTGCGTCCGGCTCCTCGTCGGCCCCGCCGAATACCGCGAGCGCGCCGCAGGCGACTTCTGGGCGCATCTCCTGCCGATCCTCGACGCCTGCGAGCGCCAGGGGATGTTCGCCATCCTCAATTGGTGGTGCATCGGCTGGCCGGGTGGTGCGGCCCAGAATGTCGATCATTGGTTCCGCTTCCCGCGCTACAACGATCCCTCGATCCCGCTCTGGACCCGCTTCTGGCAGGACGCCGCCAGCCGCCTGGCCGATCGGAGCAGCATCGTCTTCAGCCTCTTCGACGAGCCGACCGCGCACTACAATCCCGTCCCGAGACGCTTCGGCCGCTTCGACCAGTGGTACCACGTCCAGCCCCTCTACCAGCAGGTGATCCAGGCCGTCCGTGCCTCCGGAGCCATGAACCTCCTGAGCCTCTCGGGCGGCCACTGGGCCAAGGATTTCAGCCGCTGGCGGGAACGCCCGGTCGACGATCCCGCCGACAACTTCCTCGCCTCCTTCCATCTCTTCGCCGGCGGCGAGTGGGCCGACTACGACCGCCTCGTCGGCGGCCTCGATCGCATCATTCCCTTTCTCTGCGGCGGCTGGGGCTACATGCCGACCGATGTGCCCACCCCTCCCGACGAAGGCTTCGAACGCTGGCTCGAGGCGCATGCCTTTCAAGGCGGCAGCTTCGTCGGCCACTGCCCCTGGGCCCACTCCATCTGGTCCGACCCTTCCGCCCTCGCCACGGGCTGGCCCAGGCCCGAGCCCGCGACCTTCACCCCCTTCGGCCACTACGCCAGGGCCCATATTCCGAAGGGACTGGTCCGCCCCTGAGACGCAGATCCGGGCAATGGTCGGACCGACCATCGCCCGATCCGCCGCCAACGCGCTCAGCCGAGAGAACCCGTTCAGTCCGCCTCGGGCCAATCCTGAAGCCGGCTGAAGGGAAGTGCCTCGGCGTCGAGGCCGAGCCAGGCGAGACCGTCCCTGAAGTGGCGGGGCGGGTCGGCGACGAAGCGGAGCGGCGGCCCCTTGGCCTGCGGCAGCTCGATCTCGCGGGCGTGCAGCATCAGTCCTTCCGGCGCCGTCGCCGGCTGTTCCTTGCCGGCCACATGCGCATATTTGCGATCGCCGACGATCGGCGTGCCGATTGCCGCCATGTGGGCGCGGAGCTGGTGGGTACGGCCGGTGCGGGGCATCAGGCCGACCCAGGCCGCGACCCTGCCGGCGCGCGCGATGACGCGGAAATCCGTCTGCGCCCGCTTCGCGTCGATGGCATCCGGCGTCATCCGCTCGGCCCCCTTGCCGCCCGCCTTGCCGAGCCCGAGATCGATCAGCCCCTGGTTGCGGTCGGGATTGCCCTGAACGATGGCCCAGTACAGCTTTCGCACCCGATGCCGCTGGAAGGCGTGCATCAGCTCGCGCGCAACCGTGGCGTTGCGGGCGAGAACGAGGAGGCCACTCGTGTCCCGGTCGAGCCGATGAACCAGCTTCGGCCGCTCGCCGCTCCTCGCCAGGGCGTCGAGCATCCCGTCGACGTGTCGCGTGGTTCCGGAGCCGCCCTGCACGGCCAGGCCCTTGGGCTTGACGAGGACCACCAGCCGCTCGTCGTCGTGGACGACGAGGCTTCGAATGAAGCGCGCATCCGCCTCGCTCGGTGCCCGGCGCTCGACGGCAGCCGCCATCTGCATCGGCGGCACTCGGATCGTCTGGCCCGCCTGAACGCGGGTCCCGGCCTCCACCCGTCGGCCATCGAGGCGAAACTGGCCGGTCCGGAGCAGCTTCTGCAGTTGCGCGTGACCCAGGGCCGGGAAATGACGCCGGCACCAGCGATCGAAGCGGAGATCGGCCTCGCCAGCACTCACCACGCGATGGACGACAGCGCTCATCCGCCGGATGGCCGGTTGCCGCGGGCACGACGCAGATCGGCGAGCCGGTCGAGCTTCTCCCCGAGACGCTTCTCCTGACCCTCTGCGGTCGGCGCGTAGAAGGTCGGCCGCTCCATCCCTTCGGGGAAGTAGTCCTGACCGGAGAAACGGCCCGGCGCATCGTGATCGTAGGCGTAGCCCTGGCCGTAGCCGAGCGACTTCATCAATTTCGTCGGCGCGTTCAGGATGTGCGCCGGCGGCATCAGCGAGCCGTGCTCCCTGGCACTGCGACGGGCGGCGCCGTAGGCGCGATAAACGGCGTTGGACTTGGGCGCCAGGGCCAGGTGGATGACCGCCTGGGCCAGCGCCAGCTCGCCCTCGGGGCTGCCCAGCCGCTCGTAGACCTCCGCCGCCGTGACCGCCTGGACCACCGCCTCGGGCTGGGCGAGGCCGACGTCCTCGTTCGCCATGCGGATCAGCCGGCGGGCGATGTAGCGCGGGTCCTCGCCGCCCTCGAGCATCCGGCAGAGCCAGTAGAGCGCGGCATCGGGGTCCGAGCCGCGCACCGATTTATGCAGAGCCGAGATGAGATTGTAGTGCGCTTCCTGATGCTTGTCGTAGACGGGCAGCCGGCGGCTCAGCACCTGGCCCAGGGCCTCGACATCGAGGACAGGCGCCAGCGGCAGGTCGGTCAGGCTTTCGGCCATGTTCAAGAGATAGCGGCCGTCGCCGTCCGCGAGCTCGGCGAGACGCGCCCGCGCCTGCGGCTCGAGCGGCAGGGGATGGCCGATCATCCTCTCGGCCCGTTCGAGGAGCTGCAGGAGCGCCGCCTCGTCCAGCCGGTCGAGGACGACGACGAGGCAGCGGGAGATGAGTGCCGGATTGAGGGCAAAGGACGGGTTCTCGGTGGTCGCCCCGATCAGGCTCACCGTGCCGGCCTCGACCTCGTGCAGGAGACCGTCCTGCTGGGCGCGGTTGTAGCGGTGGATCTCGTCGATGAAGAGGACGGGCCGCCTGCCGGCGGCCGCGAGGCGGCGGGCCGAATCGAACGCCTTCCGGAGCTCGGCGATGCCCGACATGACGGCAGAAAGTGGCAGGAGCTCCTGCCCCACCTCGCGGGCGATCAGGCGGGCGAGCGTTGTCTTGCCGCAACCGGGCGGACCCCAGAGGATGAGCGAGCCGAGATTCTTGTGGTCCAGCATCCGCCCGAGCGGCGATTCGGCGGCGAGCGCCGCATCCTGGCCGACCAGCTCGCTCAGGCTTTGCGGCCGCAGACGCTCGGCAAGTGGCGCCGGCGCCGCGGCACTGCGCTTCGGGGACGTCCTCGGGTCCGCCGCGAAAAGGTCCGCCTCGGCCATGCCGGTCAGCGCTCTCAACCGATCGTAAGATCGAAGAGCTGTCCGCCACGGCGGATCGTGACGACCCAGCGCCGGGAACCTCGGCCGAGCAGCCGCTCGAGCTGGGCGGTGCTCGTCACCGTTTCGCCATTGACCGCATCGATGGCATCGCCCGGGCGCAGGCCGAGCCGCGTGGCGAAGCTCCGACGCTCGACCCCGAGCACCACGACCCCGGAATCGAAGGGATCGGTCCCGAGGCTCTCCGCCAGAGCCGGTGAGAGATTGGCGACAATGGTGCCGCTGAGCGGCTGGTTGCCCAGGAGCGTGCGCCGGTCGGCGGGTGGCTCGGCCGGAGCCGTCTCCAGCGGCAGATCGAGCGTGAGCCGCTCGCCCCGCCGCAGCACGGTGAGCGGCACGGTCTGCCCGAGCGGCTGCAGCGCCAGCCTGAAATTCAGCCCCGGTCCATCATTGACCTCCACGCCGCCAACCTCCGTCACGACATCACCGGGCTCGAGTCCTGCCCTGCTGCCCGCGGCAGTCGGGTGGACCCGCTCGATCAGCACACCCTGGGGTCGCGAAAGGCCGAGTGCATCGGCCGTGCTGGTGTCGACCGGAACGTATGCCGCACCGAGCCAGGGCCGTGCTGTGCCGGTGCCCTGCTCGATCCCCGCCAGACGCGCCTTGACCAGATTGGCCGGAATGGCGAAGCCGATGCCGATCGAGCCGCCGCCGCGCGTGAAGATGGCCGTGTTCACGCCGACCAGCTCGCCCGTCATGGAGACCAGCGCACCGCCCGAATTGCCGGGGTTGATGGCGGCATCGGTCTGGATGAACGAAACGTCGCCGCTGCCGCCAGGTGCCGCGCGGGCGGCCGCCGAGACGATGCCCGACGTCACCGTCTGGCCGATGCCGAACGGGTTGCCGATGGCGAGCACGAGATCCCCGACTTCGATCCTGTCGGAATCGCCGAGCGGCAGCACCGGCAGATCCTGACCGGATTCGATACGCAGGAAGGCGAGGTCGCTGAGCTCGTCGGAGAGCACCACCTCGGCGGGAAACTCGCGGCGGTCACCGAGCACGACGGTGATGGCGTCGGCCTCGTCGATGACGTGTCGGTTGGTGACGATGAGCCCGTCGGCGCGGACGATGACGCCCGACCCGAGCGAAGCCTGCTCGCGTCGCGGCCTCGCCTTGCCGAAGGGGCCTCGCCCGCCGAAAAAATGCCGGAAGAACGGATCGTCGAAAAAGGTGTCGGCACCGCCGCCCACGGCGGCCTTGCGGGCGGTGACGCTGACCACGGCGGGCGCTGCCGCGCGCACCAGAGGTGCGAACGACAGATTGATCGTCCGGGCGTCAGCGGGGACGACCCGCGGCGCGGCCGATACCGCCGGCGATGCGGCAAGGCTCGACTGCGTCGCCGGAGCGGCGCAGCCGAATCCCGCGATCAGGCTGACGACGACCAGCAGGGCACGCGCGAGCGATGCCCTTTCGAGCTCAGGCAGCAGCCGCCTCGGCCTCGTCGTCATCGCGCTGCACCGGCCCCGAATCCTGGCCCTTGGCATCGACGTCACGGTCCACGAGCTCGATCACCGCCAAAGGCGCATTGTCGCCGTAGCGAAAGCCCGCCTTCATGATCCGCACATAGCCGCCCGGCCGCTCCTTGTAGCGCGGTCCCAAGACATCGATGATCTTGCGCGCCGTCTTCTCGCATCGCAGCCGGGCGATCAGCAGGCGCCGGCTGTGCAGGCTGCCGTCCCTGCCCAGGGTGATCAGGCGCTCGACGATCGGCCTGAGCTCCTTGGCCTTCGGCAGGGTGGTGGTGATCTGCTCGTGCTTGACCAGCGCCTGGGCCATGTTCTGGAACATGGCCTGACGATGGCTCGCCGTCCTGTTCAGCTTGCGGCCGCTATTGCCGTGACGCATCGCTCGCTACCCGGCGCGTTGCCGCGCCAGCCTCCTCATCAAAACGGTTCCTCGACCTTGCGGGCCAGCTCCTCGACATTCTCGGGCGGCCAGCCGGCCACGTCCATGCCCAGATGCAGCCCCATATGCGCCAGCACCTCCTTGATCTCGTTCAGGGACTTGCGGCCGAAATTGGGGGTCCGGAGCATCTCGCCCTCGGTCTTCTGCACGAGATCGCCGATATAGACGATGTTGTCGTTCTTGAGGCAGTTGGCGGAGCGCACCGAAAGCTCGAGCTCGTCCACCTTGCGCAGCAGGTTCGGGTTGAAGGGCAGCTCTGGACGCCGCTCCGTGGGCTGGCCCACATGCGGCTCGTCGAAGTTGATGAAGGGCCCGAGCTGGTCCTGAAGAATACGCGCTGCCAGCGCCACCGCATCGTCCGAGCTCACCGAGCCGTCGGTCTCCACCTGCATGACCAGCCGGTCGTAGTCAGTCTGCTGGCCGACACGCGCATTGTCGACGCGGTACATGACCTTGCGCACCGGGCTGTAGATGGCGTCGATGGCGATCAGGCCGATGGGTGCGTCCTCGGACTTGTTGAGATGCGCCGGCACGTAGCCCTTGCCGCCCGAGACGGTCAGCTCCATCGAGACCTTGCCGCCTTCGTCGACATGGCAGATGACATGGTCGGGATCCATGATCTCGACATCATGGGTCGTCTCGATCATGCCGGCAGTCACCACCTTGGGCCCCTCGGCCTTCAGGTAGATGCGCTTCGGCACATCGCTGTGCAGCCGGACACCCATCGACTTCAGATTGAGGACGATGTCGGTCACGTCCTCGCGCACACCCGGAATCGACGAGAACTCGTGCAGCACGCCGTCGATCTGGATGGCCGAGATTGCGGCTCCCTGCAGCGACGACAGCAGCACACGCCGGAGCGCGTTGCCGATGGTGATGCCGAAGCCCCGCTCGAGGGGCTCGACGATGATCGTCGCTTCCCGGTCGGGACGCCGCCCGGGCTGGATGTTGAGCTTCTGCGGCTTGATCAGCTCCTGCCAGTTTCTTTGGATCACGAGCTACCTCGCAAGTCAGTGTGACGTCCCTCGAGGATCGGTGCCCACGGGACGAGGGGCGACGCGCGGCCATGAGACCCTGGATTGGCGCGGCGACCCGTTGGGGTTGGATAGGGTTGGCGTCAGACCCGGCGGCGCTTGCGTGCCCGGCAGCCATTGTGCGGAATGGGAGTGACGTCGCGGATGTTGGTCACCGTGAAGCCGACGGCCTGCAAGGCCCGCAAGGCTGATTCGCGACCGGAGCCCGGCCCTCGCACCAGGACCTCGATGGTCCGCATGCCGTGCTCCATCGCCTTCCGGCCGGCCGCTTCCGCCGCCATCTGCGCGGCGAAGGGGGTCGATTTGCGCGAACCCTTGAAGCCCTGCGAGCCGGCGCTCGACCAGGAGATGGCGTTCCCCTGGGCATCGGCGATGGTGATCATGGTGTTGTTGAAGGTGGCACTGACGTGCGCGACACCCGAGCTGATGTTCTTCCGCTCGCGCCGGCGGAGCTTGGTATCCTGCGCCATGGTCTACTTCTTCACCTTCTTCTTGCCGGCGATCGCCTTCGCCGGCCCCTTGCGCGTGCGCGCATTGGTGTGGGTGCGCTGGCCGCGGACCGGCAGACCCTTGCGGTGCCGAAGCCCGCGATAGCAGCCGAGATCCATGAGCCGCTTGATGCTCATCGCCATCTCGCGGCGGAGATCGCCCTCCACCTTGAGGTCGCGATCGATGATGTCGCGAATACGGGCGAGCTCGGCATCGCTCAGCGTGTTGACGCGCCGTTCGAACGGCACCTCGCACTGCTGCAGGATCTTCTCCGACGTCGTCCGGCCGACGCCATAGATATAGGTCAGGGCAATTCCGACCGGCTTCTGGGCCGGAACGTTCACACCGGCGATACGCGCCAACGGAGGTACTCCCAAGCTTGCGAAGACAACAGGCAAGCGGTTCCAGGCCGGAGATCCAGCCCGAAGCCGCCGAAGTATAGTTCCCGGCTCCACCCTGTCAATCAGAGCACCGCGGCCTCGTGTCGCGGTGCCCTGCGCCAGATCGGGGAGTCAGGTGCCGGAAGCGGACGCGCTGCCGAGCGCCGCCTCGATCGCTGCCGCCACCTGGTCCACCGACTGCATGCCGTCGACCGTGTGGAGGATGCCCTTTTCGGCATAGAAGGGCAGGATGGGCGCGGTCTGCGCCCGGTAGACCTCGAGCCGCTTCTTGAGCGTCTCGACATTGTCGTCGGCACGCGCCCCGCCGGTCTCGCGACTCCGGTTCTCGATCCGCTCGACCAGCACCGCATCCTCGACCCTTATCTCGATCACCGCGTCGACGGCCTTGCCCTTCGACCGGAGCATGGCATCCAAAGCCTCGGCCTGCGCCAGGGTGCGGGGAAAGCCATCGAGGATGAAGCCCCTGGCACAGTCGGGCGCCTCGATGCGCTCGGCAACGACACCGCAGATCACCTCGTCCGACACCAGCTTGCCCGACGCCATGACGGCCTCGGCTTCCTTGCCGATCGGGGTGCCCGCCTCGACCGCGGCCCGAAGCATGTCGCCGGTCGAGAGATGCGCCAGACCATGGCCGTCGCGCAGGCGCGCCGCCTGGGTTCCCTTGCCCGCACCGGGCGGGCCGAACAGCACGAGATTCATCAGCCGCGTCTCCCCCGCAACCGGGACTTCTTGATAAGCCCCTCATACTGGTGGGCGATCAGGTGAGACTGGATCTGCGCCACCGTATCCATGGTGACGGCCACAACGATCAAGAGGCTGGTGCCACCGAAATAGAAGGGAACCGAGTACTGCGAGATCAGGATCTCAGGCATCACGCAGACGGCAGCGAGATAGATCGCACCCACCGTGGTCAGCCGGGTGAGCACGTAATCCAGATACTGTGCAGTGCGCTGGCCCGGCCGGATTCCCGGAATGAAGCCGCCGTGCTTCTTCAGATTGTCGGCCGTTTCTTCCGGATTGAAGACGATGGAAGTGTAGAAATAGGTGAAGAAGATGATGAGCCCCGCCATGATCAGGACGAACAGCGGCTGGCCGCGGCCGAGCAGGGCATTGATGACGAGCAGCCATTCCGGCCCGCCGGGGCCGGAGAAGCTGCCGAGTGTCGCCGGCATGAGCAGGAGCGAGCTCGCGAAGATCGCCGGAATGACGCCGGAGGTGTTGAGCTTCAGTGGCAGGTGCGAGCTCTCGCCGCCGAACATCTTGTTGCCCTGCTGGCGCTTGGGATACTGCACGATGATCCGCCGCTGCGCCCGCTCCATGAAGACGATGAAGGTGATGACGGCGAGCCCGCCGACCAGGATCGCGATGATGAAGAGGGGCGACAATGCGCCGGTGCGGCCGAGCTCCAGCATGCTGGCGACAGCACCCGGCAGGGTGGCGATGATGCCGACGAAGATGATGAGCGAGATGCCGTTGCCGATGCCGCGGGCGGTGATCTGCTCGCCGAGCCACATGAGGAACACCGATCCGCCAACGATGGTGATCACGGTCGAAAGGCGGAAGAAGTAGCCGGGATCGATGACGGCGCTGCCGCCCGGCCCGCTCATCGCCTCGAGCCCGATCGACAGGCCGTAGGCCTGGACGGCCGAGAGCAGAACGGTGAGGTAGCGGGTGTGCTGGTTGATCTTCTTGCGGCCGGCCTCGCCCTCCTTCTTGAGCTGGGCCACGGACGGCGAGATCGCCGTCATGAGCTGCATGATGATCGAGGCGGAGATGTAGGGCAGGATGCCGAGCGCGAAGATCGACATGCGCTCGAGGGCGCCGCCCGCGAACATGTTGAACATGCCCATGATCCCGCCGGCCTGCTGCGCGAAGATCTGCGCCATGACCTGCGGGTCGATGCCCGGCAGCGGGATATAGGTGCCGATACGGTAGACGATCAGGCAGCCGAGCGCGAACCAGATCCGCCGCTTGAGCTCAGTGGCCTTGGAAAACGCGCCGAAATTGATGTTCGACGCAAGCTGGTCGGCTACCGATGCCATGCGCGCTCCCTCAGGCCTCGCGGCTCGCCTCGGACGGCGCCGCGCCGAGCAGCACCACCTCGCCGCCGGCCTGCTCGACAGCGGCGATCGCCGCCTTGCTGGCGCCCGTGACCTCGAGGGTCACCTTCGTCTTGAGCTCGCCCTTGGCGAGCAGGCGAACGCCGTCGAGCGCGCGCCTGATAACACCGGCCTCGACCAGCCGCCCGGCATCGATCGGTCCCGCCGCGGCGAGCTTGCCGGCATCGAGTGCCGACTGCAACGTGCCGAGATTGACGACGGCGAAATTCTGCCGGGTCGGGTTCTTGAAGCCGCGCTTGGGCAGCCGCCGGTAGATCGGCATCTGGCCGCCCTCGAAGATCCGCACCGCACCGCCGGCACGCGCCTTCTGGCCCTTATGACCCTTGCCTGCCGTCTTGCCCTTGCCGGAGCCGATGCCTCGGCCCAGCCGCTTCGCCTTGTAGCGGGCGCCGGGGTTGTCACGAAGTTCGTTCAAACGCATCACTTCTGCTCCGCCCTCAGGCGCCGTCCGATTCGACGCGCAGGAGGTGTTCGATTTTCCGTATGCGGCCGCGGTTGGCGGGCGTGTCGACGACCTCGCGGGTCCGCCCGAGCTTGTTCAGGCCGAGCGAGATCAGGGTCCGCCTCTGATCCGCCGGCCGGCCGATCGGGCTCCCGGTCTGGGTGATCCGGATGGTCTTCCCTGACTGGTCGGCCTTGCCGGTCGTCGCCATCGTCTCAGGCCTCCGCCGCGGCTTCGGCACCCGGCTCGCGCCGGCCGATGATATCGCGCACGTTCTTGCCGCGCTTGGCGGCGACGGTGCGGGGCGAATTCATGAGCTGCAGCGCCGCGAACGTCGCCTTGACCATGTTGTGAGGGTTTGAGGTGCCGAGCGACTTCGACACCACGTCCTTGATGCCGAGCGCCTCGAGCACCGCCCGCATCGGGCCACCGGCGATGATTCCGGTGCCGGGCGGTGCGGCACGCAGCACCACACGGCCGGCGCCGAAATGGCCGGCGATGTCATGATGCAGGGTGCGACCCTGGCGCAAGGGCACGCGAATCATGCCGCGCTTCGCCTGCTCGGTGGCCTTCCTGACCGCCTCGGGCACCTCGCGCGCCTTGCCGCTGCCATAGCCCACCCGGCCCTTGCCGTCGCCAACCACCACCAGCGCCGAGAAGCCGAAGCGCCGGCCGCCCTTCACCACCTTGGCGACGCGGTTGACGTTGACCAGTCGGTCGACGAGTTCCGAATCCTGGCGATCTTCACCGCGCTGTGGACGTGCCATTGGAGTTCCCTATACCGAGCTTAAAATGCCAGGCCGCCCTCGCGCGCCGCGTCGGCGAGCGCCTTGACCCGACCATGATACTTGTAGCCGCCGCGATCGAATACCACGCTTTCGACTCCGGCCGCCTTGGCCTTCTCGGCCAGAAGCTGGCCCACCCGCCTGGCGGCCTCGATGTCCGCGCCGGTCTTCAACTCGCCGCGAAGACCCGGCTCGAGGCTCGAGGCCGCAACCAGCGTCCGGCCGGCCGCGTCGTCGATGATCTGGCCGTAGATGTGCTTGCTCGAGCGGAAGACCGAGAGCCGCGGCCGGCCGCCGGACGCGCGGCGGATGGCGAAGCGGGTGCGCCGCTGCCGGCGCGCGAAGCGTTCATTGGCTTTCAGCATGGCCTACTTCTTCTTGCCTTCCTTGCGGCGGATCACCTCGTCCGCGTAGCGGACACCCTTGCCCTTGTAGGGCTCCGGCAGACGGAAAGAGCGGATTTCGGCGGCGATCTGCCCGACCCGCTGACGCTCGAAGCCCGAAATCACGATCGCCGTCGGCGTCTCGCAGGCGATCTTCACCTCCGGCGGGATCGCGAACTTGATGTCGTGGCTGTAGCCGAGCTGCAGGCTCAGGACGCTGCCGTCGACGTTGGCGCGGTAGCCGACGCCCGAAATCTCCAGCCGCGTCGTGAACCCTTCGCTGACGCCGGTCACCATGTTCTGCACGAGCGTGCGCGCGAGACCCCACATCTCCGCGGCGCGCTTGCTCTCGTCGCGCGGCCGCACCGCCAGCGAGCCGTCCTCGAGCGCCACCACGACCTCGCCCGGCAGCGTCTCCTCGAGCGAGCCGAGCTTGCCCTTCACCTTGACCGTCTGCCCCTCGACCGCGATCTCGACGCCGCCTGGGATGGAAACCGGATGCTTGCCGATACGCGACATGATCAAAACACCGTGCAGAGAACTTCGCCGCCGACCCTGGCCTCACGGGCCTCGGCATCGGAGAGCACGCCCCGGGGGGTCGACAGGATGGCGATCCCGAGCCCGTTGTAAATCTCCGGCAGCTCGCGCACGCCGGCATAGATCCGCCGGCCGGGCCGCGACACCCGCCGCAGCTCGCGGATCACCGGCTCGCCATTGTGATACTTCAACTCGATCGAGATCTCGGCCTTGCCGTCCAGCACCTCGCCGGCCGTGTAGCCGCGAATGTATCCCTCGCGCTGCAGCACCTCGAGCACGTTCCGGCGCAGCCTCGACGCCGGCGAGCGGACGCTCGACTTCTGCGCCATCTGCCCGTTGCGGATCCGGGTCAGCATATCGCCGAGCGGGTCTGACATCGCCATCTCAGTCCTCCCGACTCACCAGCTCGACTTCACGACGCCGGGCACTTGCCCCTCGGACGCGAGGTCGCGCAGCGCGATGCGCGACATGCCGAACTTGCGGTAATAGGCGCGCGGCCGACCGGTCAGCGTGCAGCGATTGCGGATGCGCACCCGGGCACCGTTGCGCGGCAGGGCGGCGAGCTTCAGCACCGCCTCGAAACGCTCCTCGGGGTCGCCGTCGCGGTTGTTGATGACGGCCTTCAGGGCCGCCCGCTTGGCGGCCTGCTGGGCGACCAGCTCCCGGCGACGCTTGTTCTTCTCGATGGCACTCTTCTTGGCCATGCGGCGATCCTCTCCGTCAGGTCCGAAACGGCATGTCGAACCCCTTCAGAAGCGAAAGCGCTTCCGCGTCGGTTCGGGCCGTGGTGCAAATGATGATGTCCATGCCCCTGATCTCGTCGACCTCGTCGTAGTTGATCTCCGGGAAGACGATCTGCTCCTTCAAGCCGAAGGCATAATTGCCCCGGCCGTCGAAGCTCTTGGGCGAAATGCCGCGGAAGTCGCGAACGCGCGGCAGGGCGATGGTCACGAGCCGGTCCAGAAACTCGTACATGCGCTCGCTGCGCAGCGTGACCTTGGCGCCGATCGGCATGCCCTCGCGCAGCTTGAAGTTGGCGACCGACTTCCGGGCCCGGCAGATCGCCGGCTTCTGCCCGGAGATCTTGGTGAGATCGCCGACCGCCGCCGTCATCTTCTTGCTGTCGGCGACGGCCTTGCCGACCGCCATGTTGACGACGATCTTCTCCAGCCGCGGCACCTGCATGACGTTCTTGTAGCCGAACTGCTCCTGCAGCCGGCCGCGCACCACCTCGTCGTAGCGCTGCTTGAAACGAGCGGTCATCACCTCATCCTCAACGGTCGATGATCTCGCCGGACCGCTTGGCGAAGCGGACCTTGCGACCGTCATCGAGAAACTTGAAGCCGACGCGCGTGGGCTTGCCGTCGGCCGGATCGACATGCGCGACATTGGAGACTTGGATCGGCGCCTCGCGGCTCTCGATCCCGCCGGCACCCCGGGCACTCGGCTTGGTGTGCTTCCGCACCTGCTGGGCCCCCTGGACCACCACCCGATTCTCGGCCGGGAGGACCTTCAGGACCTCCCCCTCGACACCCTTCGACTTGCCGGCGATCACGACGACCCGATCGCCCTTGCGAATGCGCGCGGCCATCAGAGCACCTCCGGAGCGAGGCTGATGATCTTCATGAACCGCTTGGCGCGCAGCTCGCGCGTCACCGGCCCGAAGATGCGTGTGCCGATCGGCTCGCCCTGCTTGTTGATGAGCACCGCCGCGTTCTTGTCGAAGCGGATCGCCGAGCCGTCGGGGCGATGAATCTCCTTGGCGGTGCGGACGATCACCGCATGGTGCACGTCGCCCTTCTTCACCTTGCCGCGCGGGATCGCCTCCTTGACCGCGACGACGATGATGTCGCCGACCGAACCCCAGCGGCGATGCGAGCCGCCGAGCACCCGAATGCACTGCACGCGGCGCGCACCCGAGTTGTCGGCGACCTCGAGATTGGTCTCGACCTGGATCATCCCCCGCCCCTACTCGCTCGCCACCGCGGCACCGTCGGCGGTGGCGTCACCGATCACCATCCAGCGCTTGGTCCTGGACAGCGGCCGGCACTCCTCGATGCGCACCTTGGCACCCACCTGGACGGCGTTGCTCTCGTCGTGCGCCGCGTAGCGCTTCGACCGCCGGATGTACTTCTTGTAGAGCGGGTGCATGAAGCGGCGCTCGACCTTGACGATCACCGTCTTCTCACCCTTGTCGCTGACCACGACACCCTGCAACACGCGCTTCGGCATGATCCTCTCCTAGCCCGCGCCGGCGGCCGCACGCCGTTCGTGCAGCACCGTCTTGATGCGGGCGATGTCGCGCCGCACCACGCTCATCCGGGCCGTGCCCTCGAGCTGGCCGGTGGCACGCTGGAAGCGCAGGTTGAACTGTTCCTTCTTGAGCTGCAGCAGGCGATCGCTGAGCTGCTCGGTCGTCTCCGCCCGCACGTCGCTCGCCTTCATGCCGCATCCTCCTGCACGCGATGGACGAAGCGGGTGCCGATCGGCAGCTTGGCCGAGGCGCGCTGCATCGCCTCCTCCGCCAGCTGGTAGGGCACGCCGTCGATCTCGAACATGATGCGACCGCGCTGCACCGGGGCGACCCAGAATTCGACCGAGCCCTTGCCCTTGCCCATGCGCACCTCGGCCGGCTTCTTCGAAACGGGCTTGGAGGGAAAGATCCGGATCCAGACCCGCCCCGCGCGCTTGAGATGACGGGTGATCGCCCGCCGGGCCGCCTCGATCTGGCGCGCCGTGACCCGCCCGCCCTCCGTCGCCTTCATGCCGAAGGCACCGAAGTTGAGCTCGGCCCCGCCCTTGGTCATGCCCCGCACCCGCCCCTTGTGGGCCTTGCGGAACTTGGTTCGTTTCGGCTGCAACATCTCTCGATTCCCAAACCCTCAGGCGCGTCCCGGATTCTGCTCGTTGAAGCGCTGGTCGAAGGCCATCGGGTCGTGCTCCATGATCTCGCCCCGGAAGACCCAGACCTTGACGCCGCAGGTGCCGTAGGGCGTGTGCGCCGTCGCCCGGCCGAAGTCGATATTGGCGCGCAGCGTGTGCAGCGGCACCCGACCCTCGCGATACCATTCGGTCCGCGCGATCTCGGCCCCGCCGAGACGGCCGCTGCAAGTCACCCGGATACCCTGGGCACCCAGCCGCATGGCCGACTGCACCGCCCGCTTCATGGCGCGGCGGAAGGTCACCCGGCGCGACAGCTGCTGCGCGATGTTCTCCGCCACCAGCCGCGCGTCCAGCTCGGGCTTCCTGATCTCGACGATGTTGAGATGCACCTCGCCGCCGCAGAGCTTGGCCAGGTCGCGGCGCAGGTTCTCGATCTCCTGGCCCTTCTTGCCGATCACCACGCCCGGCCGCGCCGAGTAGATGGTGACACGGGCCTTCTTCGCCGGACGCTCGATGACGATGCGGCTCACGCCCGCCTGGGCCAGCCGCTTCATCAGGAAGCGCCGGATCTCGACGTCGTCGGCCAGAAGCTGGGCATAGTCGCGATCGGCGAACCAACGCGAATCCCAGGTGCGGTTGATGCCGACGCGCAGGCCGACCGGATTGACCTTCTGCCCCATCAGGCAGCCTCCTCTTGCTCGGCCCGCTCGCGCACGACGATCCGCAACCTGCTGAAATGCTTGACCACCCTGCCGGCCCGGCCGCGCGCGCGGGGCTTGAAGCGCTTCATCACGAGGCGCTTGCCGACGCTGGCCTCGGCCACATAGAGCCGGTCGACGTCGAGCGCGTGGTTGTTCTCGGCATTGGCGACCGCCGACTGCAACGTCTTGAAAACGACCTCGGAAATGCGCTTCCTGTCGAACTCCAACGCCACCAGCGCCTTGTCCACGTTCATGCCGCTGATCATGCCGGCGAGAAGGCCGAGCTTCTGCGGGCTCGAACGGACCAGGGTAGCGACCGCCATGGCCTCGTTGTCGGCCAGTCGCCGATCCTGCTTCGGCTTGCCCATGACTACTTCCTTCTCGCCTTCTTGTCGGCGCCGTGCCCCGTATAGGTGCGCGTCGGCGAGAACTCGCCGAGCTTGTGCCCGACCATGTTCTCCGTGACGTAGACCGGCACGAACTTCTTGCCGTTATAGACGGCGAAGGTCAGGCCGACGAAGTCCGGCATGATGGTGGAACGCCGGGACCAGGTCTTGATGATCTCGTTGCGGCCCGAGGAGCGCGCCTTCTCCACCTTGTCGAAGAGGTAGCCGTCGACGAAAGGGCCCTTCCAGACGGAACGGGGCATGGCTCAGCCTCCCCTCTTCTTGGCTTGGTGACGGCTGCGAATGATCATGCCCTGCGTCTTCTTGTTGTTCCGAGTGCGCGTGCCCTTCGTGTCCTTGCCCCACGGCGTCACCGGGTGCCGGCCACCCGAGGTGCGGCCCTCGCCACCGCCATGCGGATGATCCACCGGGTTCATGGCGACGCCACGGACATGCGGCCGCTTGCCGAGCCAGCGCGCCCGCCCGGCCTTGCCGTGATCGATGTTCTGGTGGTCCGGGTTGGACACCGCGCCGATCGTCGCCATGCAGATCGAATGCACGCGGCGAATCTCGCCGGAGCTCAGGCGAATCTGCGTGTAATCGCCATCGCGGCCGACGATCTGTGCGTAGGCACCGGCGGAGCGCGCGACCTGGCCGCCGCGGCCCGGCTTCAGCTCGACATTGTGGATGACCGTGCCGATCGGAATGGAGCGGATCGGCGCCGCGTTGCCCGGCTTCACGTCGACCCGCTCGTCGGCAACCACCTTGTCGCCCGCCTGCAGCCGCTGCGGTGCCAGGATGTAGGCTTGGTCGCCGTCCTCGTAGCCGATCAGGGCGATGAATGCCGTGCGGTTGGGATCGTACTCGAGCCGCTCGACCGTGCCGCTGACGCCGAGCTTGCGCCGCTTGAAGTCGACCAGGCGATAGGCGCGCTTGTGCCCGCCACCCATATGCCGGACGGTCGTGCGACCGTGATTGTTGCGGCCACCCGACTTGGACAGCCCCTCGGTGAGCTTCTTGACCGGCTTGCCCTTCCACAGGCCGGAGCGGTCCACGGTGACGAGCTGCCGCCGCGAAGGGCTCGTCGGATTGTACTGCTTGAGCGCCATCGCCGGTCCCTCAGATGCCGGTCGTCACGTCGATCGCCTGGCCTTCGGCCAGCGTGACGAACGCCTTCTTGATGTCGTTCCGCTTGCCCGGCCGGCCGCGGAATCGCTTGGTCTTGCCCTTCTGCACGAGCGTGTTCACCGCCGTGACCTTGACGTTGAAGATGTTCTCGACGGCCTCCTTGATCTCGGCCTTCCTGGCATCGAGCCGGACCTTGAACACCACCTGGCCGTTCTCGGACACCCGGGTCGCCTTCTCGGTGATGACCGGGGCCACGATCACGTCGTAATTGCGGGCCGTCGTCATGCCAGGCGCTCCTCGAGCAGCTTCGCCGCGTCCCGTGTCAGGACCAGCACGTCGCGCCGCAGGATGTCGTAGACATTGGCACCCTCCTGCGGCAGCAGGTCGATGGTCGGCAGGTTGCGCGAGGCGAGCGCGAAGTTGCGCTCCGGCTCGCCGGCCACCACGAAAAGCGCCGAGCCCAGCCCCAGCTTGTCCAGAACGCCGCCCATGAGCTTGGTCTTCGGCTCCGCCAGCGCCGCCTCGTCGAGGAGGATGAGCTGCCCGGCCCCGGCCTTGGCGGAAAGGGCGCAGCGCAAGCCGAGCTTCCTCAGCTTCTTGTTCAGATCGGTGCCGTGGTCGCGCGGCACCGCCCCGAACGCGGCGCCGCCGCCCCGGAAGATGTTGACCCGCTTGCTGCCGTGCCGCGCCCGGCCGGTCCCCTTCTGCCTGTAGATCTTGGCGGTCGAGCCCCGCACCTCGCCCCGCGTCCGGATCTTCTTGGTTCCGGCACGCCGCTTGGCCAACTGCCAGGTGACCACCCGATGCAGGATGTCGCGGCGCACCGGCACGGCGAAGACCGCGTCGCTCAGCTCGGCGGATCCCACCACCTCGCCCGCCAGGTTCTTGACGTCGACCTGCATGACTATTCCCCGCCCTCTTCGGCGACGATGGCTTCCATGGCCTCGCCGGCCTTGACCAAGGCCGCAGGGAAGGGCGCATCCTTCGGCAGGGCCTTCTTGATCGCGTCGGTCACCCTGAGCCAGCTGCCCTTGGCACCCGGCACGCCACCCCGGATGACGATCAGGCCCCGCTCCGGATCGACGCCGAAGACCTCGAGGTTCTGCACCGTCACCTGGCGATGGCCCATGTGGCCGGCCATCTTCTTGCCCTTGAAGACCTTGCCCGGATCCTGCCGCTGGCCGGTCGAGCCGTGGCTGCGATGCGAGATCGACACGCCGTGGCTGGCCCTGAGACCGCGGAAGTTGTGACGCTTCATCGAGCCGGCGAAGCCCTTGCCGATGCTCAGCCCGGCCACGTCGACGAACTGCCCGGCCACGAAGTGGCCGACATGCAGCTTCTCGCCGACGCCGAGCAGAGCGTCCGTCGCCACCCGGAACTCCGCGAGCTCGGCCTTCGGCTCGACCTTCGCCTTGGCGAAATGGCCGCGCATCGGCTTCGTCACGTTCTTCGGCTTCGCCTTGCCGGCGCCGAGCTGGACGGCCGTGTAGCCGTCCTTCTCGACCGTGCGCACCGCCACGACCTCGCAGTCGTCGACCTTGAGCACGGTGACCGGAATGTGGCTGCCGTCGACCCCGAAGAGCCTGGTCATGCCCATCTTCCGGGCGATCATCCCCGTTCGCATCGAATTGGCCTCAGAGCTTGATCTCGACGTCGACACCCGAGGCGAGGTCGAGCTTCATCAGCGCGTCCACGGTCTGGGGGGTCGGGTCGACGATGTCGAGAAGCCGCTTGTGCGTCCGAATCTCGAACTGCTCGCGGCTCTTCTTGTCGACGTGCGGCCCGCGATTGACGGTGAACCGCTCGATACGGTTGGGCAGCGGGATGGGCCCGCGCACGCGGGCCCCCGTCCGCTTCGCCGTGCCGACGATCTCGCGCACCGACTGGTCGAGCACGCGGTGATCGAACGCCTTCAGGCGAATTCTGATGTTCTGCGTTTCCATGACGGACTTGTCCCGCTAGCCGCTCGCTTCAGGCAATGATTTCGGCGACGACGCCGGCGCCGACGGTGCGTCCGCCCTCGCGGATGGCGAAGCGCAGGCCCTGCTCCATGGCGATCGGCGCGATCAGCTCGACCGACATGGTCACGTTGTCGCCCGGCATCACCATCTCCGTGCCCTCGGGCAGGTGCACCATGCCGGTCACGTCCGTCGTCCGGAAGTAGAACTGCGGCCGGTAGTTGGTGAAGAACGGCGTGTGCCGCCCGCCCTCCTCCTTGGTCAGCACATAGGTCTCCGCCTTGAACTTCGTGTGCGGCTTGATCGAGCCCGGCTTGCACAAAACCTGGCCCCGCTCCACGTCGTCGCGCTTGGTGCCGCGCAACAGCACCCCCACATTGTCGCCCGCCTCGCCCCGCTCCAGAAGCTTGCGAAACATCTCAACACCGGTGCACGTCGTCTTGGTCGTCGCCTTGATGCCGACGATCTCAACCTCGTCGCCCACCTTCACCACACCACGCTCGATCCGACCCGTCACCACCGTGCCCCGACCCGAAATCGAGAACACGTCCTCGATCGGCATCAAGAACGCCTGGTCGATCGCCCGCTCCGGCTGCGGAATGTAGCTGTCAACCGCCGCCATCAGCTCCAGAATCCGCTCCCGCCCCAGCGCGTCGTTCGACCCGTCCAAAGCCGCCAAGGCCGAACCCTTGATGATCGGTATCTCGTCCCCCGGAAACTCGTAAGAGCTCAAAAGCTCGCGAACCTCCAGCTCCACCAGCTCCAAAAGCTCCTCGTCGTCCACCATGTCGACCTTGTTCAAAAACACCACCAAGGCCGGAACACCCACCTGACGCGCCAGAAGAATATGCTCGCGCGTCTGCGGCATCGGACCGTCCGCCGCCGAAACAACCAAAATCGCCCCGTCCATCTGCGCCGCGCCCGTGATCATGTTCTTCACGTAATCAGCGTGACCCGGGCAATCCACATGCGCGTAATGACGCTTCTCCGTCTGATACTCCACATGCGACGTGTTGATCGTGATCCCACGCGCCTTCTCCTCCGGAGCCTTGTCGATGTTGTCGTACGACGTAAACGTCGCACCACCCGCCTCCGCCAAAATCTTCGTGATCGCCGCCGTCAGCGTCGTCTTCCCATGGTCCACGTGACCAATCGTCCCAATGTTCGCGTGCGGCTTCGTCCGCTCAAACTTTTCCTTGGCCATCGCCCAGTCTCCGTCCTCTCCAGCGCCCCGCTCAGGCGTACTTCGCGCGAATTTCCTCGGCCACCATCTGCGGCACCGCATCGTAGTGGTCGAAATGCATGGTGTACTGCGCCCGTCCCTGCGACAGCGACCGCAGCGTGTTGACGTAGCCGAACATCGTCGCCAACGGCACCATGGCGTTCACCACCTGGCCGTTGCCGCGCGGCTCCATGCCGGTGACCTGGCCGCGCCGGCTGTTCAGATCGCCGATGATGTCGCCCATGTACTCGTCCGGCGTCACCACCTCGACCCGCATCATCGGCTCGAGCAGTTGCGGCCCGGCCTTGGCGATGCCCTCCTTGAACGCGGCCCGGGCGGCGATCTCGAAGGCCATCACCGAGCTGTCGACGTCGTGATAAGCGCCGTCGACCAGCCGCACCGCCACGTCGGTCATCGGAAATCCGGCGATGACCCCGCTCGACATCGACTGCGCAAGGCCCTTCTGCACGCCCGGAATGTACTCCTTGGGCACCGAGCCGCCGACGATCTTGCTCTCGAACTGGAAGCCCGAGCCCTTCTCGCCCGGCTCGAACACCAGCTTGATCCGGGCGAACTGGCCCGACCCGCCGGTCTGCTTCTTGTGCGTGTAGTCGATCTCGGACGATTTCGTGATGGTCTCGCGATACGCCACCTGCGGTGCGCCCACATTCGCGTCGACCTTGAACTCGCGCTTCATCCGGTCGACCAGGATCTCGAGATGGAGCTCGCCCATCCCCTTGATCACGGTCTGGCCGCTCTCCTCGTCGACGCCGACGCGAAAGGACGGGTCCTCCTGCGCCAGCTTGTTGAGCGCGATCGACATCTTCTCCTGGTCGGCCTTGGTCTTGGGCTCGACCGCCACCTCGATCACCGGGTCCGGGAACTCCATCCGCTCGAGCACGATCGGCTTTCCCTGATCGCTCAGCGTGTCGCCCGTGGTCGTGTCCTTGAGCCCGACGAAGGCCACGATGTCGCCGGCCTGGGCGTCCTTGATCTCCTCACGGCTGTTGGCGTGCATGAGCAACAGGCGGCCGACCCGCTCACGCTTGTTCTTGACCGTGTTCTGCACGTAGGAGCCGCTCTCGACCTGGCCCGAGTAGATGCGCGCGAAGGTCAGGGTGCCGACGAAGGGATCGGTCATGATCTTGAAGGCGAGGGCCGCGAAGGGCTCGTCGTCGCGCGGCCGGCGCACCATGACCTCGTCGCTGTCCGGCTTCAAACCCTCGGTCGGCGGCACGTCGACCGGCGACGGCAGGAAGTCGATGACAGCGTCCAGAAGCGGCTGCACGCCCTTGTTCTTGAAGGATGAGCCGCAGAGCACCGGGGTCAGCTTGCCGGCGACCGTGCCCTTGCGGATGCAGGCGATCAGCGTCGCCGCATCCGGCTCCTCCCCCTCCAGATAAGCCTCCATCGCCGCGTCGTCGAACTCGACGGCCGCCTCGATCAGCGCCGCCCGATCCCTGGCGGCCCGCTCGGCCAGCTCGGCCGGGATCTCGCCATAGGAGAACTTGGCACCCAGACTCTCGTCGTGCCAGATGATCGCCCGGTTGTTGACCAGATCGGCGACACCCTTGAAATCCGCCTCGACGCCGATCGGCAGGTTGATGATGACCGGATGAGCGCCGAGCCGGTCGCGCATCATCTGCACGCAGCGATCGAAATTGGCGCCCGTGCGGTCCATCTTGTTGACGAAGCACATGCGCGGGACGCGATACTTGTCGGCCTGCCGCCAGACCGTCTCGGACTGCGGCTCGACCCCGGCGACGCTGTCGAAGACCGCCACCGCACCGTCCAGCACGCGCAAGCTGCGCTCGACCTCGATGGTGAAGTCGACGTGGCCCGGCGTGTCGATGATGTTGATCCGATGGTCGTTCCAGAAGCAGGTCGTGGCGGCCGAGGTGATCGTGATCCCCCGTTCCTGCTCCTGCTCCATCCAGTCCATGGTCGCCGCACCGTCGTGCACCTCGCCGATCCTGTGCGACTTGCCCGTGTAATAGAGGATGCGCTCCGTCGTCGTCGTCTTGCCCGCGTCGATATGGGCCATGATGCCGATATTGCGGTAGCGCTCGATGGGAATGCTGCGTGCCATGGACTTCGTTCCGTGCCGGCTCTGCCGGCCTTACCAGCGATAATGCGAGAAGGCGCGATTGGCCTCGGCCATGCGCAGCGTGTCCTCGCGCTTCTTGAAGGCGGCGCCGCGGCCCTGGGCGGCATCCATGAGCTCGTTGGCGAGCCGGTCTGTCATCGTCTTCTCGGCGCGCTTCTGAGCGGTCGAGATGAGCCAGCGCAAGGCCAGGGCCTGCCGTCGCTCGGGCCGCACCTCGATCGGCACCTGATAGGTGGCGCCGCCGACCCGGCGCGACTTGACCTCGAGGGTCGGCTTCACGTTGTCCACCGCCTCGTGGAACATCTCCAGCGCATCCTTGCCCGACCGCGACTGCATCTTGTCGAGGGCGCTGTAGAAAATGGCCTCGGCCACCGACTTCTTGCCGGACTCCATCAGGCAATTGATGAACTTGGTGACAACCAAGTCATTGAACTTGGGATCGGGTAGCACTTCCCGCTTTTCGGCCGCGCGACGCCGCATCGTTCGTTTCCTCGTCTTCAGGCTTACTTGGGACGCTTCACACCGTACTTCGAACGACCCTGCTTGCGGCCGTTCACGCCCTGCGTGTCGAGCGTGCCGCGAACGATGTGGTAGCGCACGCCCGGCAGGTCCTTCACACGTCCGCCGCGGATCAGCACGACCGAATGCTCCTGCAGGTTGTGGCCCTCGCCCGGGATGTAGCTGGTGACCTCGAAACCGTTGGTCAGCCGGACGCGCGCCACCTTGCGCAGGGCCGAGTTCGGCTTCTTCGGCGTCGTCGTGTAGACGCGCGTGCACACCCCGCGCTTCTGCGGGCAGGCCTGCATGGCCGGCACCTTGTTCCGCTTTGCCGGGACCTTCCGTCCCTGGTTCACCAACTGGTTCGTCGTCGGCATATCCGAGCTTTCCCTAGTCGAACGGACAGCGCCGCGCGACGTCCTTGCCGCAACCGTCGCTCCATGGGCAAGAGAAGCGGCCGAATGCCAGAAGGCCTCGACCACTGCCGCTTGCGTCGATGTCCGTCGCCGTGTTTCCGGTGCAGCGTCTGATCCGCGAGGGTCACCGCCTGCACCCGAGATGAGCGTGAGGGGCTAAGTAGGCCCCGAAGCCGGCGCAGTCAAGCGCAAACCCGGACGATCGCCAACCCCGCCGCCCCGGGCACGGGGCCGGGGGGCCGCCCTCGCGGACGGCCCCCGCCGCCTACTCGGCCGACGGCAGCTCCGAGAACGCCGGCAGACGCATCGGATCCTCGTCCGGCCCGATCTCCACGGGCGCCGCGAAGCGCTCGTCCCCCGCCTTCAGCTTCTTGATGCGGTTCAGGACGCCGCCGGTGCCAGCGGGGATCAGGCGGCCGACGATGACGTTCTCCTTGAGGCCCTGCAGGCGGTCCACCTTGCCGGAGAATGCGGCATCGGTGAGAACGCGCGTGGTCTCCTGGAACGACGCCGCCGAGACGAAGCTCTGCGTCTGCAGGCTCGCCTTGGTGATGCCCTGCAGCACCGGGAAGGACGTCGCCGGACGCCGGTCCTCGAGCACGGCACGGTGGTTGATCCGCTCGAACTCGATCCGGTCGACCTGCTCGCCGACGAGGAAGGTGGTGTCGCCCGGATCGATCACCTCGACCTTCTGCAGCATCTGGCGGACGATCGCCTCGATGTGCTTGTCGTTGATGGTCACACCCTGGAGCCGATAGACCTCCTGGATCTCGTGCACCAAGAACTGCGCCAGCGCCTCGACGCCGAGCACCCGAAGGATGTCGTGCGGCACCGGCGTGCCGTCGACCAGGGGATCGCCCGGCTTGACGAGGTCGCCCTCCTGCACCGCCACGTGGCGGCCCTTGGGGATCAGGTACTCGACGGGCTCGAGGTCCTCGTCCGCCGGCACCAGCTTGAGCCGGCGCTTGTTCTTGTAGTCCTTGCCGAACTCCACCTTGCCGTCGATCTCGGCGATGATCGCCGGGTCCTTGGGCTTGCGCGCCTCGAAGAGCTCCGCCACGCGCGGCAGGCCGCCCGTGATGTCGCGGGTCCGGGACGCCTCCTTCGGCAGGCGGGCGAGCACGTCGCCGGCCCTGACCCTGGCACCGTTCTCGATCGTGAAGATGGCGGCCACCGGCAGGTAGTGCCGGGCCTCGTTGCCGGACGGCAGGGTGATCGGCTTGCCCTCCTCGTCCTGCAGCAGGATCGACGGCCGGAGATTGCCCGACCGCGCGTTCTGCCGCCAGTCCACCACCTCCTTGGAGGCCTTGCCGGTGGTCTCGTCCTGCACCTCGCGGAAGGAGACGCCCTCGACCATGTCCTGGAAGGCCACGATTCCCTCGGCCTCGGCCACCACCGGCAGGGTGTGCGGCTCCCACTCGGCGATGATCTGGTCCTTCTCGACCGTGCTGTCCGGTGCCACCCGAAGCCGCGCGCCGTTCGGCAGCTTGTGACGCAGCTTCTCGCGGCCGACCTCGTCGTAGAGGACGATCTCGGAGTTGCGGCCGAGCGCCACGAGCCGGCCGGCGCTGTCGGTGACGAGCCTCGGGTTCAGGACCTTGACCTCGCCGGCGACGGGCGCCTCGAGCGTCGACTGCTCCGCCTGGCCCTGCGCCGCCCCGCCGATGTGGAAGGTGCGCATGGTGAGCTGGGTGCCCGGCTCGCCGATCGACTGGGCCGCGATCACGCCCACCGCCTCGCCGATATTGACCGACGTGCCGCGCGCCAGGTCGCGGCCGTAGCAGGCGCCACAAACCCCGCCGCTGCTCTCGCAAGTGAGCACCGAGCGCACCTTGATCTCGTCGATCCGCAAGGCATCGACACGACGCGCCAGCACCTCGTCGACCAGCGTCTGCGCCTTGATGACGACCTCGCCGGTCTGCGGCGCGATGACGTCCTCGGCCACCGTGCGACCGAGGACGCGCTCGCCCAGCTCCTCATCGGGTGCCGCGTTGAGCGTGATGAACCGCTCCGTGCCGCAATCCTCCTCGACGACGACGCAATCCTGCGCCACGTCGACCAGGCGGCGGGTCAGATAGCCCGAGTTCGCCGTCTTCAAGGCGGTGTCGGCCAGGCCCTTGCGCGCGCCGTGCGTCGAGTTGAAGTACTCGAGCACCGAGAGCCCTTCCTTGAAGTTCGAGATGATCGGCGTCTCGATGATCTCACCCGAGGGCTTGGCCATCAGGCCGCGCATGCCGGCGAGCTGCTTCATCTGCGCCGGCGAGCCGCGCGCGCCGGAATGGGCCATCATCCAGACCGAGTTCGGCTGGTTGAACCGGCCGTCCTCGTTCCTGCTGTGCTGGACCGACTGGATCGCCTCCATCATCTCGTCGGCGACCTTGTCCGAGCAGCTCTGCCAGGCATCGACCACCTTGTTGTACTTCTCGCCCTTGGTGATCAGGCCGTCGGCGTATTGCTGCTCGTACTGCTTGACCAGCTCCTGGGTCTGCGTGACCAGGTGATGCTTGCCGGCGGGGATGATCATGTCGTCCTTGCCGAACGAGATGCCTGCCCTCGCGGCATAGGTGAAGCCGAGCTGCATCAGCCGGTCGGCGAAGATCACCGTCTCCTTCTGCCCGCAGTGCCGGTAGACGACGTCGATGACGTTGGAGATCTCCTTCTTCGTCAGCACCCGGTTGAGCAGGGCCTCGAAATTGACCTCGCGGTGCGCCGGCAGGATCTCCGCGAGCAGCATCCGTCCGGGCGTGCTGTCGACAAGCCGGTTCTCGATCTGACCCTCGCCGCCGATCGTGTCGATCCGACACTTGATCCGGCTGTGCAGGGTGACGCTGCCGGCGGCCAGCGCGTGCTGGACCTCGTTGACGTCGGTGAAGACCATGCCCTCGCCCGGCTCGTTCTCGATCACCAGCGACAGGTAGTAGAGCCCGAGCACGATATCCTGGGTCGGCACGATGATGGGCTTGCCGTTGGCCGGGCTCAGGATGTTGTTGGTCGACATCATGAGCACGCGCGCCTCGAGCTGCGCCTCCAGCGAAAGCGGCACGTGCACCGCCATCTGGTCGCCGTCGAAGTCGGCGTTGAAGGCGGTGCAGACGAGCGGATGGAGCTGGATCGCCTTGCCCTCGATCAGGATCGGCTCGAACGCCTGAATCCCGAGCCGGTGCAGCGTCGGCGCCCGGTTCAGCATGACCGGATGCTCGCGGATCACCTGCTCGAGGATGTCCCAGACCTCGGGGCGCTCCTTCTCCACCATCCGCTTGGCGGCCTTGATGGTCTGCGCCTTGCCGTAGAGCTCGAGCTTGGCGTAGACGAAGGGCTTGAAGAGCTCGAGCGCCATCTTCTTCGGCAACCCGCACTGGTGCAGCTTGAGCTCGGGGCCCACCACGATCACCGAGCGGCCCGAGTAGTCGACGCGCTTGCCGAGCAGGTTCTGCCGGAAGCGCCCCTGCTTGCCCTTGAGCATGTCGGAGAGCGACTTCAGGGGCCGCTTGTTGGCGCCGGTGATGACGCGGCCCCGCCGGCCGTTGTCGAAGAGCGCGTCGACCGCCTCCTGCAGCATCCGCTTCTCGTTGCGCACGATGATATCGGGAGCCCTGAGCTCGATCAGCCGCTTCAGGCGGTTGTTGCGGTTGATGACGCGCCGGTAGAGGTCGTTGAGGTCCGAAGTCGCGAATCGGCCGCCATCGAGCGGCACGAGCGGGCGCAGCTCGGGCGGGATGACCGGCACCACCTCGAGGACCATCCATTCCGGCTTGTTGCCGGACTCGAGGAAGGTCTCGACCAGCTTCAGCCGCTTGACCAGCTTCTTGCGCTTCGCCTCGGAGGTGGTCTCGAGGAGATCGGCGCGCATCTGCTCGCGCTCGCGCGGCAGGTCGAGCGCCTTCAGCATGTCGCGCACCGCCTCGGCACCGATGCCCACCTGGAAGTCATCGCCGAACTCGTCGCGGTAGCGCATCACCTGCTCCTCGTTGAGGAGCTCGTGCTGCTTCAGGGAGGTCAGGCCCGGCTCGACCACCACCCAGTTCTCGAAGTAGAGCACCCGCTCGAGATCGCGAAGCGTCATGTCGAGCAGGATGCCGATGCGCGACGGCACCGACTTCATGAACCAGATATGGGCCACGGGTGCGGCCAACTCGATATGGCCCATGCGCTCGCGACGGACCTTGGACTGGATGACCTCGACGCCGCACTTCTCGCAGACGATGCCCTTGTACTTCATGCGCTTGTACTTGCCGCACAAGCACTCGTAGTCCTTGATCGGGCCGAAGATCTTGGCACAGAAGAGACCATCCCGCTCCGGCTTGAAAGTGCGGTAGTTGATGGTCTCAGGCTTCCTGACCTCGCCATACGACCACTCGCGAATCTGGTCGGGGCTCGCGATCGCGATCTGGATCTGGTCGAACTTCTGACCGGTGGCGGGCTGGCCGAAGAGGTAGAGAAGATCGTTCATGGGGTTACCTGCTCTCTAGCGCCGCTCTTGAGGGAGCGCCGGACGGCCGGGGCCGGGCCGTCCGGGCCATGGCTTCGACTGGGGCCTCTCTGGACCCTGCTCAGTCCTCGCCCACGGTTTCCTGCTGCAGCTCGACATTGAGGCCCAATGCCTGCAGCTCCTTCACGAGCACATTGAAGCTCTCGGGAATGCCCGCCTCGAACGTGTCCTCGCCGCGCACGATGGCCTCGTATATCTTGGTGCGCCCGGACACGTCGTCCGACTTCACGGTGAGCATCTCCTGAAGGCTGTAGGCCGCGCCATAGGCCTGCAGCGCCCAGCATTCCATCTCGCCGAAACGCTGGCCGCCGAACTGCGCCTTGCCGCCCAGCGGCTGCTGGGTGACGAGGCTGTAGGGACCGACCGAGCGGGCATGGATCTTGTCGTCGACGAGATGGCCGAGCTTCAGCATGTAGATATAGCCCACTGTGACCAATCGGTCGAACGGCTCGCCCGTTCGTCCGTCGATCAGCCGTGATTGGCCGGAGGCATGGCAGCCGGCCTCCTCCAGCAGGGCCACGATGTCGGGCTCATGCGCCCCGTCGAAGACCGGGGTCGCGATCGGCACGCCACGGCTCAGATTCGAGCCGAGCTCGGCGAGCTCCTGCGGCTCGTAGGCGCCCACCTCGGTGCTCACCCCGTTGCCGTAGATGGTGTCGATCTTGCCGAGCAGCGCCTCGCGCATCTCCGGCTCGTCGAGCCGATCCACGAGCTGGCCGAGCTGGCGTCCGAGATTGGCGCAGGCCCAGCCCAGATGCGTCTCCAGGATCTGGCCCACGTTCATCCGCGACGGCACGCCCAGGGGATTGAGGACGATGTCGACCGGCGTGCCGTCCTCGAGGCACGGCATGTCCTCGAGCGGAGCGATCTTCGAAATCACGCCCTTGTTGCCGTGCCGGCCGGCCATCTTGTCGCCCGGCTGCAGCTTGCGCTTCACCGCGACGAAGACCTTGACCATCTTGAGCACGCCGGGCGGCATCTCGTCGCCGCGCTGCAGCTTCTCGACCTTGTTCTCGAAGCGCTCGGTCAGCCGCTTGATGCCGTCGTCGAGCTGCCGCTTGAGGGCCTGCAGCTCGGTCATCCGCTCGACATCGTCGATCGCCAGATCCCACCACTGGCGGCGGGGCATGGCGTCGAGCATTGCCGCATCGACGATCGTCCCGGCCTTCACGCCCCTGGGGCCGGCCGTCACCTTCTGTCCGTCGAGCAGCTCGCGCAGGCGGCCGAAGATGTTGCGCTCGAGGATGCTGCGCTCGTCGTCGCGGTCCTTGGCCAGCCGCTCGATCTCGGCCCGCTCGATGGCGATCGCGCGCTCGTCCTTGTCGACGCCACGGCGGTTGAAGACGCGAACCTCGACCACCGTGCCCTGCACGCCCGGCGGCACCTTCAGCGACGTATCGCGGACGTCGGCCGCCTTCTCGCCGAAGATGGCGCGCAGCAGCTTCTCCTCGGGCGTCATCGGCGTCTCGCCCTTGGGCGTGACCTTGCCGACCATGATGTCGCCGGCCTTCACCTCGGCACCGATATAGACGATGCCCGCCTCGTCGAGGTTCCTGAGCGCCTCCTCGCTGACATTGGGAATGTCGCGGGTGATGCTCTCCGGCCCCAGCTTGGTGTCGCGGGCCATCACCTCGAACTCCTCGATGTGGATCGAGGTGAAGATGTCCTCGCGCACGATCCGCTCGGAGATCAGGATCGAATCCTCGAAATTGTAGCCATTCCAGGGCATGAAGGCGACGAGGGTGTTGCGGCCGAGCGCCAGCTCGCCGAGCTCGGTCGAGGGACCATCCGCGATGATGTCGCCCTTGTGCACCCGGTCGCCCACCTTCACCAGCGGCCGCTGGGTGATGCAGGTGTTCTGGTTCGAGCGCTGGAACTTCCGCAGGTTGTAGATGTCCACCACGCTGTCGGCCCGCTCCACGTCGTCGGTGACGCGAATGACGATGCGCGAGCCGTCCACCTGATCGACGATGCCGGAGCGCTTGGCACCGACCGCAGCGCCCGAATCGCGGGCGACCACGTCCTCCATGCCCGTGCCGACGAAGGGCGCTTCAGGCTGCAGGAGCGGCACCGCCTGGCGCTGCATGTTGGAGCCCATGAGCGCCCGGTTGGCGTCGTCGTTCTCGAGAAACGGGATCAGCGCCGCGGCGACCGAGACGAGCTGCTTGGGCGAGACGTCGATGAGATCGATGGCCTCCGGCCGGGCGAGCATGAACTCGTTGTTCTCGCGGCAGCTCACGAGGTCGGCCGCGAACGTGCGCTCGGCCGTCAGCTCCGAGTTGGCCTGGGCGATGGTGTAGCGGTTCTCCTCCATGGCCGAGAGGTAGATCACCTCGTCGGTCACCTTGCCGTCCACCACCCGGCGGTACGGGCTCTCGATGAATCCGTACTTGTTGATCCGGGCATAGGTGGCGAGGCTGTTGATCAAGCCGATATTCGGCCCTTCCGGCGTCTCGATCGGACAGATGCGGCCGTAATGCGTCGGATGCACGTCGCGCACCTCGAAGCCCGCCCGCTCGCGGGTCAGGCCACCCGGGCCGAGCGCCGAGAGCCGCCGCTTGTGGGTGATCTCGGAGAGCGGGTTGGTCTGGTCCATGAACTGCGAGAGCTGCGAGCTGCCAAAGAATTCGCGCACCGAGGCCGCGACCGGCTTGGCGTTGACCAGGTCGTGCGGCATGGCGGCGTCGATCTCGACCGAGCTCATCCGCTCGCGGACGGCGCGCTCCATGCGCAAGAGGCCGACGCGAAACTGATTCTCCATGAGCTCGCCGACCGAGCGCACCCGGCGATTGCCGAGATTGTCGATGTCGTCGATCTCGCCGCGGCCGTCCTTGATCTCGACGAGGTGCTTGACCACGGCGAGAATGTCCTCATTGCGCAGGACGCGCACCGTGTCGTCGGTCTCGAGGCCGAGCCGCGCGTTCATCTTCACCCGGCCGACCGGCGAGAGGTCGTAGCGCTCGGGATCGAAGAAGAGCCCGGCGAAGAGCGCCTCCGCGGTCTCCGGCGTCGGCGGCTCACCCGGGCGCAGCACCCGGTAGATGTCGAGCAGCGCCTCCTCGCGGGTGCTCGAGCGGTCGAGCACCAGCGTGTTGCGGATGTAGGGGCCGATGGTCGAATGATCGATGTCGAGCAGCGGCAACTCGTCGATGCCGAGCTCCGCGAGCCGGCCGAGCAGCTCGCTCGTGACCTCCTCGCCGGCCTCGGCATGGACCAGCCCGTTCTCCATGTTGACGAGGTCGCGGGCGATGTAGCGGCCGATCACGTCCTCGGCGGAGAGATAGAGGTCCGTGACCTTCTTCTCCTCGATCCGCCTCAGCAGCCGCGGGCTCACCTTGGTCCCGGCCTCGGCCAGCGACTCGCCCGAGACCGCATCCACGAGATCGCTGGTCAGCTTCTGGCCGAGCAGGCGATCTGGCCGAAGCGCGATCTTCCAGCCCTGGCCGCAGCGATGGACCACCACCTCGTCGTAGAAATGCGCCAGGAGCTCCTCGGCGTCCATGCCGAGGGCGAGCAGCAGCGTCGTCGTCGGCAGCTTGCGGCGCCGGTCGATGCGCACGTAGACGAGATCCTTGGCGTCGAACTCGAAATCGAGCCACGAGCCGCGATAGGGGATGACCCTGGCCGAGTAGAGGAACTTGCCGGAGCTGTGCGTCTTGCCGCGGTCGTGGTCGAAGAACACGCCGGGCGAGCGGTGCATCTGGCTGACGATGACGCGCTCGGTGCCGTTGACGACGAAGGTGCCGTTGTCCGTCATGAGCGGCATGTCGCCCATGTAGACGTCCTGCTCCTTGATGTCGCGCACGCTCCGCGCACCACTGTCCTCGTCGATGTCCCAGACGATCAGCCGCAGCGTCACCCTGAGCGGCGCCGCGTAGGTCAGGCCCCGCTGGTGACACTCGTCGACATCGTATTTCGGCGCCTCGAGCTCGTACTTCACGAAGTCGAGCGCCGCCCGATCCGCGAAATCCTTGATCGGAAAGACCGAGCGGAACACCTCCTCGAGCCCGGCCAGCTCCCGGTCGCCCGGCACCGTGTGCATCTGCAGGAAGAATTCGTAACTCTGCCGCTGCACCTCGATGAGGTTCGGCATCGTCGTCACTTCCGTAATCCGACCGAAGCTCTTGCGGATCCGCTTACGCGCCGTCCTCGCCTCTGCCATCACTGACTTCCGTTTCCCATGTCCGGACGCCGGCTCACCCGACGCCCATTTCGCCGGCCCGCGTCAGCGGTCCGGCGCAACGACAGAAAGGCGGACCGCTGCGCTCGGCTGCGGCCGCCCGACCTGTTCAGAAATGTTCGCGACACCTCCGGGTGCCGCAAGGCGCGCCCCCTCGAGCCGGGCCGCATGGCCCGGCCGGCGAGCGCGCCAGACGCCCGCCGCCCGTGCCTCGATCTTACTTGACCTCCACGGTGGCGCCGGCCTCCTCGAGCTGCTTCTTCAGCTTCGCCGCGTCGTCCTTCGAGACGCCTTCCTTGACCGGCTTGGGGGCCGCCTCGACCAGGTCCTTGGCCTCCTTGAGGCCGAGACCGGTGATCGCGCGGACCTCCTTGATGACGTTGATCTTCTTGTCACCCACCGTGGCGAGGATCACGTCGAACTCGGTCTGCTCCTCGGCCGCCTCGGCCGCGGCGGCGGCACCGCCACCGGCGGCGGCGACGGCAACCGGCGCCGCGGCCGACACGCCCCACTTCTCCTCGAGCAGCTTCGAGAGCTCGGCGGCCTCGAGAACGGTCAGGCTCGAGAGATCGTCCACCAACTGCTGCAGATTAGCCATTTCGGTCATCCTCCAAACGGGTCTTGCGGGTTCGGGCGGCCCACTGCGTCGGGCCACGGCAAAGCGTCGGTTCAGCCCAGCTCGGCCTTCGCCCTGAGCACGCGGGCGATCTGGCCGCCGGGTGCCTGCAGCAGGCCGACGAGGCGGGTGGCGGGCGTGTTGATCAGGGCCAGGAGCTTGGCACGCAGCTCGTCGAGCGACGGCAGCTCGGCCAGATCCTGCACGGCCGCGGCATCGAGCAGATTGCCGCCATAGCCCCCGCCGACAATCTTGAGCTTGTCGTTCTTCTTGGCAAAGGCGGCGATCGTCTTGGGTGCGGCGACCGGATCCGGCGAGTAGGCGATCGCCGTCGGCCCCGTGAGCAGCTCGGCGAGCGGAGCATAAGGGGTATCGGCAACGGCGAGCTTCGCCAGCCGGTTCTTGGTCACCCGGAAGCGGGCGCCGACCTCGCGCATCTGCCGCCGGAGATCGGTCACCTCGGCCACGGTCATGCCCATGTAGTGCGTCACGACCACGACCTCGGCATCCTTGAAGATGGTCCCGAGTTCGTCGACGATCCTGGTTTTCTCGGCGCGGAGCACGGACGGCCTCCAACTATCAATAGGAACGCGGGCGTGCCCGGTGGCTTCGGGCCACCGTCGCGCCGCCCATCGGCACGAGTGAGACGAAGGCCACAAATCGCCCACGAGCGCCACCGCTCACCCCTATGGGTGAACGGAGGAGCCCCGTGGGCCCGCTGTTCTCAGGAAGGCTGAACATAGGCGCTTCGTCCGCTTTGACAACCCCCTTTTCATGGCCCGAGCCGCGACGGCTCAGGCACCGGGCTGGCTCGGGGCGACGAGGCTTGCGACCTCGAGCTTGACGCCGGGGCCCATCGTCGAGCTCAGATGCGCCCGCTTGAGATAGGTGCCCTTCGCCCCGGTCGGCTTCGCCCGGTTCACCGCCTCGACGAAGCTCCTGGCATTGTCCGCCAGTTGCTCGACCGGAAAGCTCGCCCGGCCGATGCCGGCATGCACGATGCCCGCCTTCTCGACCCGGAACTGCACCTGACCGCCCTTGGCCGCCTCCACCGCCTCCTTCACGTTCGGCGTCACCGTGCCGAGCTTCGGGTTCGGCATCAGGCCGCGCGGGCCGAGAATGCGGCCGAGACGACCGACCAGCGGCATCATGTCGGGGGTCGCGATCACCCGGTCGAAGTCGATCTGCCCCGCCTGCACCTTCTCGGCGAGATCGTCCGCACCGACGATGTCAGCACCGGCGGCCTCCGCCTGCTCCGCCTTGTCACCCTTGGCGAAGACCGCGACCCGGAGCGTCTTGCCCGTGCCGTGCGGCAGATTGACGACGCCCCTGACCATCTGGTCGGCGTGGCGCGGATCGACGCCGAGATTGAGCGACATCTCGATCGTCTCGTCGAACTTGGCGGTGGCGGCACCCTTGATCGCGACAACCGCCTCGTCGAGCCCGTACTGCTTCTGGCGATCGATGCCGGCAGCCGCCGCCTTCAATCGCTTGCCGGTCCTGGCCATGCGCTCAGCCCTCCACCACGTCGATGCCCATGGACTGGGCCGAGCCGACGATCATCCTGGTCGCCGCCTCGAGATCGGCGGCGTTGAGGTCCTTCATCTTCGTCTCCGCGATCTCGCGGCACTGCGCCACCGTCACCTTGCCGGCGGTGCTCTTGCCAGGCGTCTGGCCGCCCTTGGCGAGGTTCGCGGCCTTCATCAGGAAGTAGCTCGCCGGCGGCGTCTTGGTGGCGAACGTGAAGGTGCGGTCGGCGTAGGCCGTGATCACCGTCGGAATCGGCATGCCGGGCTCCATGCCCTGCGTCGCCGCGTTGAAGGCCTTGCAGAACTCCATGATGTTCAGGCCGCGCTGGCCCAGGGCCGGCCCGATGGGCGGCGACGGGTTGGCCTTGCCGGCCGGCACCTGCAGCTTGATATAGCCGGTGATCTTCTTCGCCATTCACAGCACTCCTCTTCGCGGTGCATGCGCGCCACCGGAGCGGCGCTCCCGCTGCAACGCCGGCCACCTCGGCCGGCGACGTGTCCTAGATGCGCTCGACCTGCGAGAATTCCAGCTCGACCGGAGTGGCCCGCCCGAAAATCGAGACCGAGACCCTGAGCCGGCCCTTGCCCTCCTCGACATCCTCGACGGTGCCCTCGAACGTGCTGAACGGCCCGTCCGTGACCCGGATGCGATCGCCACTGACGAACGTCACCGACAGGCGCGGATGCTCGACACCCTCCTGCACCTGGGCCTGGATGCGCTCCGCCTCGGCATCCGGGATCGGCTGCGGCCGGCCGCCGGCACCGAGAAAGCCCGTGACCTTGGCGGTGTTGCGCACCAAGGACCAGGTCTCGTCGTTGAGCTCCATCTTGATCAGCACGTAGCCGGGGAAGAACTTGCGCTCGGTCGCCACCTTCTTGCCGCGGCGAACCTCGACGACCTCCTCCGACGGTACGAGGATCTCCTCGATCAGCCGCGCCAGCCCCTTCTGCTCAGCCTGCTCGAGGATCGCCTCCTTCACCTTCTGCTCGAAGGTGGAGTAGACGTGGATGATGTACCAGCGCGCCGCCATCAGCCGCCGAGCCCCAACAGAAACTTGATGCTGAAGGCGATCACCTGATCCACCACGAAAAAGAAGAGCGCCGCCAGAGCCGACATGACGAGCACGCTGATCGTGGTCACGATCAGCTCCTTGCGGTTCGGCCAAGTAACCTTGGCCATCTCCTGCCGGACTTCGCGAACGAACTGCGCGGGCGACGTCTTCGCCATCTCGATCCACTCTGATTGCCGCTAGGCGAGCCGTCTGGCAGGAGTGGAGGGACTCGAACCCCCAACCCCCGGTTTTGGAGACCGGTGCTCTGCCAATTGAGCTACACTCCTCCGGCGGCCTGCCGGGTCGCCATCGCCCAAAAACGGGCCGGAACCCGGGACGACAGCCCGCGCCGGCGGCACGCGCCGCCGGGTGAGGCCGTGTCTCTACGGCGTCGACCGGAAAAGGGCAAGCCCCTTGCTGGTCGCCACCCGAAAGCGCATCCCGGCTCTAGCTGATGATTTCGGCGACGACGCCGGCGCCGACGGTGCGTCCGCCCTCGCGGATGGCGAAGCGCAGGCCCTGCTCCATGGCGATCGGCGCGATCAGCTCGACCGACATGGTCACGTTGTCGCCCGGCATCACCATCTCCGTGCCCTCGGGCAGGTGCACCATGCCGGTCACGTCCGTCGTCCGGAAGTAGAACTGCGGCCGGTAGTTGGTGAAGAACGGCGTGTGCCGCCCGCCCTCCTCCTTGGTCAGCACATAGGTCTCCGCCTTGAACTTCGTGTGCGGCTTGATCGAGCCCGGCTTGCACAAAACCTGGCCCCGCTCCACGTCGTCGCGCTTGGTGCCGCGCAACAGCACCCCCACATTGTCGCCCGCCTCGCCCCGCTCCAGAAGCTTGCGAAACATCTCAACACCGGTGCACGTCGTCTTGGTCGTCGCCTTGATGCCGACGATCTCAACCTCGTCGCCCACCTTCACCACACCACGCTCGATCCGACCCGTCACCACCGTGCCCCGACCCGAAATCGAGAACACGTCCTCGATCGGCATCAAGAACGCCTGGTCGATCGCCCGCTCCGGCTGCGGAATGTAGCTGTCAACCGCCGCCATCAGCTCCAGAATCCGCTCCCGCCCCAGCGCGTCGTTCGACCCGTCCAAAGCCGCCAAGGCCGAACCCTTGATGATCGGTATCTCGTCCCCCGGAAACTCGTAAGAGCTCAAAAGCTCGCGAACCTCCAGCTCCACCAGCTCCAAAAGCTCCTCGTCGTCCACCATGTCGACCTTGTTCAAAAACACCACCAAGGCCGGAACACCCACCTGACGCGCCAGAAGAATATGCTCGCGCGTCTGCGGCATCGGACCGTCCGCCGCCGAAACAACCAAAATCGCCCCGTCCATCTGCGCCGCGCCCGTGATCATGTTCTTCACGTAATCAGCGTGACCCGGGCAATCCACATGCGCGTAATGACGCTTCTCCGTCTGATACTCCACATGCGACGTGTTGATCGTGATCCCACGCGCCTTCTCCTCCGGAGCCTTGTCGATGTTGTCGTACGACGTAAACGTCGCACCACCCGCCTCCGCCAAAATCTTCGTGATCGCCGCCGTCAGCGTCGTCTTCCCATGGTCCACGTGACCAATCGTCCCAATGTTCGCGTGCGGCTTCGTCCGCTCAAACTTTTCCTTGGCCATGACCGGGTTCCCAGTTCTACCCTGCTCGAGATGGGGTTGCCGAGCGGTTGTCCGGCTAGGGACCGTCGGCTAGGTTGGTGGATGGAGCGGGTGAGGGGAATCGAACCCCCACCGCCAGCTTGGAAGGCTGGAGCTCTACCGTTGAGCTACACCCGCGCTCGGTTTCTGCGACTTCGGCGACCGGGACGAATGGTGGAGGGGGTAGGATTCGAACCTACGTACGCGTACGCGGGCAGATTTACAGTCTGCTGCCTTTAACCACTCGGCCACCCCTCCAGGTGTCCGCCCCAGGCGAAAACGTGGCGGGTCCTATCGCCTGATCCCCTGTCTTGTCAACTGGACGACCCATGCCTCCCAAACCTCCGAGACGAGAGGGCTCCGGCCGATCGGCGGGCCCCGACCGACCCGCCGGGTCCGGCCGCGGCGGCGACCGGACGTCGCGTGGTCCGCGCGACGTCGGCAAGCGGCCGGGCGGCCACCGCTCATCGCCACCGGGCCAGCGGCGCGGCCTCGAGCGGGCCCGGGCCGATCGCCCCGCTCCGGACCAGCTCTGGCTCTTCGGCGAGCACGCCGTGCTCGCCGCCATCCGGAACCAGCGTCGCACCTGCCATCAGCTCCTCGCCAGCGAGGAAGGCATGCCGCGCATCGCCGAGGCCGCCGCCCGGCGGGGCCTGCAGATCACCCCCTGCCCCAATCCGGAGATCGCGCGGCGCCTGCCGCGCGGCGCCGTGCACCAGGGCCTCGCCCTGCACGCCGCACCGCTGCCGCAGGTTCAGCTCGAGCGGGTGATCGCCATCCAGCCGGAGCGGAGCCTGCTCCTCGCCCTCGACCAGGTGACCGACCCGCGGAATTTCGGCGCCATCCTGCGCAGCGCCGTCGCCATGGGCGTCAACGCGGTGATCGTGCCGGAGCGGCGCAGCGCGGAACTCTCCGGCGCCGCCGCCAAGGCCGCCTCCGGCGCTCTCGACATGGTGCCGATCATCGAGGTGGTCAACCTCGCGCGCGCCCTGGACCGGCTCAAGGAGGCCGGCTACCGCGTCAGCGGGCTCGACGCCGGGGGCGACGTGGCCATCGATGCCGCCCCGCCGGCGGCACGCCGCGTTCTGGTCGTGGGCTCCGAGGGCTCCGGCATCCGCCGCCTGGTCGGCGAGCATTGCGACGAGATCCTCTCGATCCCGATCGACCGGCGGATCGACAGTCTCAATGTCTCGGTGGCGACCAGCCTCGCGCTTTGGAGCCTGACCCGGTCGGGCGGTTGACGGAGCGGCCGGCAATTCCTTAAACGGACCTCCGTGCCGGCGTAGCTCAGCTGGTAGAGCAACCGCCTTGTAAGCGGTAGGTCGCGGGTTCGATCCCTGCCGCCGGCACCACGAGCTGCGCGAGGGTGAAGGTGCCGCGGGCCGCGTCAGCCGGCCGCCTGGCCGGCGCCGACCAGGGCATCGAGCTGGGCCGCGGTCGTGACACCCTCGATCTCGTCCATCGAGAGCTGCACGCCGAACGTCTCCTCGACCGCCGTGACCAGCCTCAGGTGATTGAGCGAATCCCAGCTCGGATGCTCATCGCGCGCGAGCTCGGGCGTGACCGATTTCACCGGAATGTCGAGGATCTCGGCGATCAGCTCAGCCAGCCTGGGGTTCATCCGCGCATTCTCCCTTGTCGATGGTAAGGCCCGAAACGGGCTGGAGCTCGGCCTCGGCGATGACGAGGCGGTAGTGACGGTCGTCGGACGCCGAGGCGTCGCCGAGCGCCAGGGTCTCGAAGCCCTGGCGGGCGAAGAAGTCGGCCGCGGGCCGGTTCTTCCGCGTGGGACGGAAGACCGCCTCGAGCCGGCCCTCCGGCCGCCAGGCGGCGGCCACCTCCTTGATGCGGTTGGCCATCGCCGTCTCGATGCCGCGACCCATGGCGCGGCAGCTCAGGATCACGCTGTCGACGGCGACATCCTGGGCCCGCCGCTCGAGCAGGAAGAGGCCGACAATGCCGAGATCGCCGAAACGGTCGCGCGCCGCCACCACCTCGAGATGCCAATCCGGCGACAGCATGAAGCGCTCGATCTCGGCCGGCCGGTAGCGCTTGGTCGTGACGTTGAACTGGTTGGTCTTGGCGAAGAGCTGGTGCACCCGGGTGAGCTCCGTCCGGCTCGCCGGCCAGAACGTCAGCTCCGTTCCGAGGCTCTCGAGATAGGCGTGCATGTCGCCCACATCGACCCTGCTCGCCTTGCGCGTCGCCTCCTCCCGGTACTGCTCGGTCTTGCGCAAATCCTCCTCGGTGAGCGCCAGACGCTCCAGCTCCGGCAGATCGAGCAGCAGCCCCGCATATTCCGCCGGGTCGCGTGGCAGATGCACGGTTCGCACCTCCGGCATGAGCTGGCGCACCAGCTCGCATTCGGCCGGATTGTCGTCGACGAAGACGAGGCTGTCCGTGCCGATGTTGAGATCGCCGGCGATGCCCGCGAGGTTCTCGTGCTTGGGCTCCCAGTTGATCCGGCTGGTGGCGAAATCGGCCCATTGCAGCGGCATGTCGGTGCGCAGGCGAAAGACCTCCGCCACGTCCTCCGGGTTGTTCTTGCTGCAAAGGGCGAGCAGGAAGCCCCGCCGCTGCACCGCCCTGATCGCCTCTTGGAAGGAGCGGAACGCCTCGCCCACGGGATCGCCCCGGGCGACGCGGATGCCCTCCGGCCCCTCCTCGCCGAGCACCCCGCCCCAGAGCGTGTTGTCGAGGTCGAGGACCAGGCACTTCCGGGGCGGCAGGACGAGGGTGGCAAAATGGCGCGCCAAGAGCTCGCCGAGCTCTGGCAACGCCGCCTCGGCCCAGGCGAACCTGCCCAGATGGGCCATGCGCGCGTTGTACGCGACACGCCGGCCGACCGTGGCCAATGCCTGATCGACATCGACGATGAACACCTGGGGATCCGCGGCCCACTCCGCGAAAAGCCGGGCGTTCAGCATCGCGTAAAGCTCCGCCTCGCCCATGCCGAGCTTGGCATCGGCGAGCCCCAGATGCGGCCGGCGCGGGCGCCAGAAATTGCCGATCAGCAGCGTCGCCCCGGTGACGGCCTTGGCCGCCGTCACCCAGGCGCCGATCTGCCCCAGCACCTCCTCCACCAGCCCCTGGCGGTCCTTCGCCGAGAGTGCCGCGAGCCCGGCCGGCAGCACCGGCAACAAGCGCCGGAGGTCGAGCGTGAGGAAGACGACATGCGGATCGAGCTCCGCCAGCCCTCCGGCCGGATCGAGCACCGCCTGCATGTGCTGGTCGAACGGTCCGACCCGCCCCTCGACCACCACCCCAAGGGTGAGGGCGAGGCCGGTGACGCAGCGGGCGAAGAGATCGAGCGTATGGTTGCCGAGGTAGAGCACCCGCAGATCCGGCGCCGGCGCCAGCGCCTCAAGCCGCCGCGCCAGCCGCTCGGCCTCGCGCGCGGTGAGCCCCGTCGCCGACCGCTCGCCGGCCGCGGCCTTCAGCCCCGCCAGATCGCTGGCCCCGTCGACCGAGGCGCGCCAGTCGTCGCTCATTGCCGCTCGCCCTTGCTTCTTCCGGGAAATCGCCCGAGAGCCGGCCCCATCGCGGCAAGGCTCGTCGTGCCGCCACTAAGCGTCGAATGGCGATTGCGTCAACCGGCGGACAGTGACAGCGACGGCACCCGCCTCGCCAATTGGCGGGCGGCATGCACCCCGGTTATCATGCCGGGCGAAAGGGGCGATCGATGGGCGAGCCCGCGCACGATCTCTACGACGCGGATTTCTATGCCTGGACGCAGCAGCAGGCCGCGGCCCTGCGCCGGCTCGCGGCCGAGCGGCAGAACCTCCCGATCGACGCCGGCCGACTCGCCGAGGAGGTCGAGGACTTGGGCAAGGACCAGCGCAATGCCTGCCGCAGCCAGGTCCGCACCATCATCGAGCACCTCCTGAAGCTCAGACTCTCGCCCGCCACCGAGCCGCGCGCCGCCTGGGAGCGCAGCGTCATGATCGTCCGCGCGGCCCTCGACGACCGGCTGACCGGCACGCTGGAGCACGATCTCGAGGCCAATCTCGAACGCCTCTATCGCCAGGCCGCGGCCCTGGCCCGGCAGAGCCTTGAAGCGTACGGCGAGACGGACGCCGCCGCCTCGATCCCCGAACGCTGCCCCTTCACGCTCGACGAGATCAGGGGCTGAGCGACGCGGCGGCGGCCTTGGGTTCGACCGACGTGCTCGCCCCGGCATCCAGGCGCCGGAGCAGGGCGGCCTCCGCCGCCTTCGCCTCCCTCACGTTACGCTCCTTCACATGGCCGAAGCCGCGGATGCGCTCGGGCAAGCTGGCGAGCTCGACCGCGATATCGTGGTTCTCGGCCGTGAGCCTCGAGGCGAGATCGGCGAGCAGGGCCTCGTAGTCCCTGATGAGCTGCCGCTCGAGCCGGCGCTCGGCGGTGCGGCCGAAGGGGTCCCAGGACGTGCCGCGCAGCGCCTTGAGCCGGGCGAGCACGCGGAGAACGTGAAGGATCCAGGGTCCGAAACGCCGCTTCTGCAGCTCGCCGGTACGCGGATCGCGGCTGGCCAGCAAGGGCGGGGCCAGATGCAGCTCCAGCCGCTTCGCCCCCTCGATCTCGCGCGCGAGCTGGGCCGCGAACGTGCCGGACGTATAGAGCCGCGCGACCTCGTACTCGTCCTTGTAGGCCATGAGCCTGGCAAGATTGCGCGCGACCGCGACCGCCAGTCGCTCGCTGCCCGGAACGGCGCGCGTCTCCGCCTGGCGGATGCGGCCGACGGCGTCGCGGTAGCGCTCGGCATAGGTCCGGTCCTGATAGGCCTCGAGAAGTGCTGCGCGGTGGGCCAGGATCTCGTCCAGCGTCTTGAGCTCCACCCGTTCGGCCTCGCCTTTGGCGGCGATGGCCTCGACCGCCTGCGGATCGTGCGCCGCGCGCCGGCCCCAGAGAAAGGCCTCCTGGTTGAAGGCGACCGCCACGCCGTTGATCTCGATGGCGCGCAGGATGGCCTCGGCCGAGAGCGGCAGCCAGCCCTTCTGCCAGGCGAAGCCGACCAGCATCAGGTTGGCGCCGATGGCATCTCCCAGGAGTCTTGTGGCGAGGCGGCTGGCATCGATCCGCTCGGTGGTCAGGGCGGCGCCTTCGATGTCGGCCATGAGCCGGTCCGCGGGAAAGCTCATGTCGGGATCGCGGGTGAAGGCGCCCGTCAGCCGCTCCTCGGTGTTGATCACCGCCCTCGTGCGATCCCTGCTCATCGTCGGCACCGAGCTTCGCCCCGCCGCCACCACCATGTCGCACCCTAGCACGAGATCGGCGGCACCGGGCGCCAGCCGCGGCGCCCCCGTCCCGTCCGGCGTGGCTGCGAGCTTCAGATGCGAGACGACGGCACCCCCCTTCTGCGCCACGCCGATCATGTCGAGCCCGGCGGCACCCTTGCCCTCGAGATGCGCCGCCATGCCGAGCAGGGCCGCAATCGTGATGACGCCCGTGCCGCCGATGCCGGTGACGAGGACGCCGAAGGGCCGCTCCAAGGGCCGCAGGTCGGGCGTTGGCAGCTCCGGGAAGGGGGCGGCGGTGCCGGCGGTTGTCCGGACCAGGCTGCCGCCCTTGACCGAGACGAAGCTCGGGCAGAAGCCCTTGATGCAGGTGTAGTCCTTGTTGCAGGCGGACTGGTCGATCTTCCGCTTGCGGCCGAGCTCGGTCTCGATGGGCAGAACGGCGACGCAGTTCGACTGCACACCGCAATCGCCGCAGCCCTCGCAAACGTCCTCATTGATCACCACCCGCTCGTCGGGGTCGACCATCGTGCCCGCTTTGCGGCGGCGGCGCTTCTCGGCGGCGCAGGTCTGGTCGTAGACGATGGCGGTCACACCCTCGATGGAACGCAACCGGCGCTGCACCGCGTCGAGCTCGTCCCGGTGATGGACACGCACACCGGGCGCGAAGCGCGTGCCGATCGGGTATTTGCCCGGCTCGTCGCTGACGACCACCACCTCCTTGACCCCCTCCGCCTCGAGCAGGCGGGTGATCGCCGCCGGATCGAGATTGCCGATCTCCATCTTCTGCCCGCCGGTCATCGCGACCGCGTCGTTGAAGAGGATCTTCAGCGTGATGTTCCGCCTTGAAGCCACGGCCGCGCGCACCACCATCGAGCCCGAATGGTAGAAAGTGCCGTCGCCCATGTTCTGGAAGAGGTGCGGCCGGTCGCTGAACGGTGCCGCACCCAGCCACGAGCCGCCCTCCCCGCCCATCTGGGTGAAGCCCGAGGTCGACCGGTCCATCCAGTTGACCATGAAATGACAGCCGATCCCGGCCATGGCCCGGCTGCCCTCGGGTATGCGGGTCGAGGTGCTGTGCGGGCAGCCGGCGCAGAAATAGGGCAGCCGCGCCATGGCCGGCGCAAAGCCGGCCCCGGCCGCCGCCTCGAGCCGGGCGAGACGGTTCCGGAGATCCGCGTTCTCGCTCCGCTCCAAGAGCCGCCGCGCGATGGCGATGGCGATCTGGTTGCTGTCGAGGGCACCGTGGGAGGGGAAGAGCGGGGCTCCGGTCTCGTCCGTCTTGCCGATGATTCTCGGCCGATGCGCCGCCGCATAGAGAAGCGCCTTCATCTGCTCCTCGATCAGGCCCCGCTTCTCCTCGACCACCATGGCGACCTCGGCCCCGGCCATGGCGCGCTCGAGACCGACCGGCTCGAGCGGAAACGTCATGCCGACCTTGTAGACGGCGAGGCCCAGCGCCCGGCAGCCGGCATCATCGAGCCCCAGCGCCTCGAGTGCAGCGCCGATGTCGAGCCAGGATTTGCCGGTGGTCACGATCCGGAGCCACGCCCCGGCAGCGCCGTGGGTGGTCCGGTCGAGCGCGTTGGCGCGGGCGAAGGCCCGGGCCGCCTCGAGCTTGGTCGTGTGCACCCGCCGCTCGAGCTCGCCGGCCAATGCCGGCAGGGACTGATCGGTGACCAGGTCGATATGCCGCGGCCCCGGCCCGACCTCGCTCTCCTCGGGAAGGACGATCGCCGGACGGTCCGGGTCCAGCTCGATCGAGGAAGTGCATTCGACCGTGTCGTGGACGCATTTGAGGCTGACCCAGCCGCCGGTGAAGCGCGACATGGCGATGCCCAGAAGGCCGTAATCGAGGATCTCTTCGACGCCCGAGGGATTGAGCACCGGGATCATGGCATCGACCATGGCGAATTCCGACTGATGCGCCGTGGTCGAGCTTTCGCAGATGTGGTCGTCGCCGAGCAGCAGGAGCACGCCGCCCTTGGGGTGCGTGCCGAAGAGGTGGCCGTGGCGGATGGCGTCGCCGGACCGGTCGACCCCGGGCCCCTTGCCGTACCAGATGGCGAAGACACCCTCGTACCGACTCGGCCCGAGAAGATGCACCTGCTGCGTGCCCTGGCAGGCGGTGGCGGCGAGATCCTCGTTGACCCCCGGCTGATGATGGATGTGGTGCGCCTCGAGGAGGGGCCGGATGTTTTGCAGTTCCTGGTCGTAGGCGCCGAGCGGCGAGCCCCGATAGCCCGTGACGTAGCCGCCGGTCGCCCAGCCCCGACCCGCGTCGCGGCGCTGCTGCTCCATCGGCAGTCGGACCAGCGCCTGCACGCCCGTCATGAAGACCCGGCCCCGGTCCTTCCTGTACTTGTCGTCGAGCCGGACCTCGAGCAACTCCGTCACGCCTCGCCTCCCTCCTGCCGCTCCCATGGCATAGCAGGCAGCGACGCGGGCTCAAACACCAGGCCTTAAAGGGGTCAGGACTCTTTTGGCTTCCCTAAAAGCGTCCTGACCCCTTTAAAGCGCGGCTGGCGCGCGCCGCTCAGGCGAAGCGGTGGACCACCCGGCCGTCGACCATGGTGAGCAGCACCCGGCCCTGGACCAGGCGGCCCTCGAAGGCGGTGTTCTTGGCGAGGCTGGAGAGGCCGGCCTCGGTGATCTTCCAGGGACGCTCGGGATCGAGGAGGAAGAGGTCGGCCGGCGCACCGACGGTGAGCCGGCCCGCCTCGAGACCGAGCAGAGCCGCCGGTGCAGCGGTCATCTTGCGCAGGAGTTCGACGAGACTCAAGTGGCCCTCGTGCACGAGGCGCAGGCTCACCGGCAGCATGGTCTCGACACCGACCACGCCGAACTCGGCCTGGCCCATGGGCAGCCGCTTGCTGTCCTGGTCCTGCGGGCAATGGTCGCTGGCGATGACGTCGATCGTGCCGTCGACCAGCCCCTCGACCACCGCCCGACGGTCGTCCTCGGCGCGGAGCGGTGGGCTGACCTTGGCGAAGGTGCGGTAGCCCTCGATCTCGAGCTCGTTCAGGGCCAGATGATGCGGCGTGGTCTCGCAGGTGACCCGGAGGCCCTCGGCCTTGGCGCGACGCACGGCCTCGATCGCCGCCCGGGTCGAGATGCGGGCGACGTGGTAGCGGGCACCGGCCTCACGCACGAGATGCAGGTCCCGCTCGATCATGATGACCTCGGCCATCGCCGGAATACCGCGAAGCCCGAGGCGGATGGCGATGACCCCCTCGTTGACGACACCGCCCGCGGCGAGGCTTGGCTCCTCGGGATGCTGGACCACGAGGAGATCCAGGGCACTCGCATAGGCCAGGGCCCGCTGCATCACGCGCGCATCGGCCACGGCCCGCTCGGCATCGGTGAAGGCGACGGCACCCGCCGCCTTGAGCAGCGCCAGTTCGGCGAGCTCCCGTCCCTCGAGACCCTTGGTCAGCGCCGCATAAGGGTAGACCTTGACCGACTTGAGCTGGCGCGCCCGCCGCGCCACGAACTCGAGCATGGCCGGATCGTCGATCGGCGGCCGCGTGCTCGGCAGGACGGCGACCGAGGTCACGCCGCCCGCGGCCGCCGCCCGGACGCCGGAGGCGAGCCGCTCCTTGTGCTCGGCACCGGGCTCGCCGAACCGGACCCGCATGTCGACGAGGCCCGGGCCCAGGCAGGCCCCCTCCCCGGCCACGATCTCCGCGCCGTCCGGCCGCTCGACCCGCGTTCCGAGTGCCGCTATGCGGCCATCCTCGACCAGGAGCTCGCCTTGCGTATCGAGGCCGGTCGCCGGATCGAGCAGGCGGACTCCGGTGAAGAGCGTGGGCCGCCTCATGCCGCCTCGCGACGCTCGCGGGTCAAAAGGTCGAGGCAGGCCATGCGCACCGCCACCCCCATCTCCACCTGGTCGAGGATGGCGCTGCGGTCGATGTCGTCGGCGATGACACCGTCGATCTCGACGCCGCGGTTCATCGGCCCCGGATGCATGATGAGCGCGTCGGGTGCGGCGAGCGCCAGCTTCTCGGGGGTCAGGCCGTAAAGGTGGAAATACTCGCGCACCGAAGGCACGTAGCTGCCCTGCATCCGCTCGTTCTGCAGACGCAGCATCATGACGATGTCCGCGCCTTCGAGCCCCTTCGCCATATCGGTGAAAAGGGCGCAGCCGAAGGTCGAGAAGGCCCGTGGCAGGAGCGTCGGCGGACCGACGAGGCGGACATGGGCCCCCATGGCGAGCAGGAGGAGGATGTTGGAGCGCGCCACCCGACTGTGGCGGATATCGCCGCAGATGGCCACCGTCAGCGCCTCGAGCCTGCCCTTGCGGCGGCGGATGGTCAGCGCGTCGAGCAGGGCCTGGGTCGGATGCTCGTGGCTGCCATCGCCGGCATTGATCACCGAGCAATTGACGTGGCGCGCCAAAAGCGAGACCGCCCCGCTCTCCTGATGCCGCACCACCAGGACGTCCGGGCGCATGGCGTTCAGCGTCATCGCCGTGTCGATCAGGGTCTCGCCCTTCTTTATCGATGAACCCTGCACGGCCATGTTGACGACATCGGCGCCCAGCCGCTTGCCGGCGAGCTCGAACGAGGTCAGCGTGCGGGTCGAGCTCTCGAAGAAAAGATTGATCTGGGTCAGGCCGTCGAGAAGCTGCAGCCGCTTCGCCGGACGTCGGTTGAGCTCGACATAGCGATCGGCACGATCGAGCAGATCACCGATCTCCCAGGGCTGCAGCCCCTCGATGCCGAGCAGATGCTTCTGGCGAAAGGTCAGGTCGAACATCGCCCGGTTATGCGCCGGGCCAGATCACGCGGCAAGCGGGCCCTGCCAAACCCTCAGTAGATGAGGCCGAGCTCGAGCTGTGCCTCCTCGGTCATCATCGAGGGATGCCAGGTCGGCTCCCAGACGATCCGCACCTCGACCCCCTCGACCCCCTCGACCTGCTCGAGCTTGTGCTGCACCTCCATCGGCAGCGATTCCGCGACCGGGCAGTTGGGCGAGGTCAGGGTCATGTCGACCGTCACCGTGTTGCCGTCGTGGACGTCGATTTTGTAGATCAACCCGAGGTCGTAGATGTTCACCGGAATCTCGGGATCGAAGATGGTCATGAGCTCGGCGATGATCGCCTCGCCCAGCCTGTCGACCTCGGCCATCCGCTCGGACGAGACCGCCTCCGACCCCTCGCCGTCGCCGGCACCGAGGAACGCCTCGGCCCGGTCGAGACCGTTGTCGTCCATGCTTTCCCCCATTTCCGCTCTCACTGGAACATCTCCGCCACCCGATAGAGGCTCCGGACCAGGGCATCGATGTCCGCTTCGCTGTTGTAGACGCCGATCGAGGCGCGGGCACTCGCCGCCATCCCCAGCCGCTCGTGCAGCGGCATGGCGCAGTGATGCCCCGTGCGGATGGCGATGCCGTCGAGATCGAGCAGCATGCCGATATCCTGCGGATGCGCACCCTCGAGCGCGAAGGTGAGAACACTCGCCTTCTCCCGCGCCGTGCCGATCAGCCGCAGACCCGGCACCTGCTGCAGCGCCCGCGTGCCGTAGGCGAGAAGCGACGCCTCGTGCGCGGCGATCGCCTCGATGCCCAGCTCCTCGATGAAATCGACCGCCGCGCCGAGTGCGATGATACCGGCGATATCGGGGGTGCCCGCCTCGAACTTGAAGGGGATCTCGTTCCAGGTCGTGCCCGAGAAGCTCACCCGCTCGATCATGTCACCGCCGCCCTGCCAGGGTGGCATGGCCTCCAGATGCACGGCCTTGCCCCAGAGCGCGCCGACACCCGAGGGGCCATACATCTTGTGCCCCGAGAACGCGATGAAATCGGCGCCGAGCGCGGCCACGTCGACGCGCATGTGCTGCACCGCCTGGGCGGCGTCGATCAGGATCGGCACACCCCGGCGCCGCGCCATGGCAACGAGCGTCTCGACCGGATTGACGGTGCCGAGCACGTTCGAGACCCAGGCCACGGCGATCATGCGGGTGCGGGGGCCGATCAGGCTCTCGAAGGCGTCGAGATCGAGCTCGCCCTCGTCGCTCACCGGTGCTGCCACCACCCGGGCGCCCCTGGGCTCGGCCACCATCTGCCAGGGCACGATGTTGGCATGGTGCTCCATCATGGTCACCAGGATCTCGTCACCGGCTTCCAGCCTCGGCGCGGTGAAGCACCGGGCAACGAGATTGATCGCCTCGGTGGCATTGCGCGTGAAGACGATCTCGCGCCAGTCAGCGGCCCCGATGAAGCGCTGCAGCTTGCGCCGCGCCTCGTCGTGACGCGCCGAGGCGCGCTGGCTCAGATCGTACACACCTCGATGGATATTGGCGTAGTCGGAGGTGTAGACGCCGGCGAGCGTGTCGATCACGACCTGCGGCTTCTGCGTGCTCGCCGCACTGTCGAGGTAGACGAGCGGCCGCCCCTGCATGGCCGTGGCCAGGATCGGAAACTGGCTACGCACCGCCTCGACGTCGAGCGTCGGCGGTGGGGCCGCGCGGGCGGCGACCGCGCTCACAGGAGATCCATGAGGCCGGCGCCACCCGGCGTGCGCGCCACGAGGCACTCGCGCGCGAGCTTTTTCGCCGTCGGATCGGCGAAGCGCTCCATCACCTCGGCGGCAAAGGCGAAGGTCAGGATGTTCTCCGCCTGCACCCGGTCGAGGCCACGGCTGCGCAAATAGAAGAGCGCCCTTTTGTCGAGCTCGCCGCAGGTCGCTCCATGGCTGCACTTGACGTCGTCGGCGTAGATCTCGAGCTCCGGCTTGCTGGAGATCTCGGCGTCGTCGGAGAGCAGGAGGTTGTTGTTCTGCTGAAAGGCGTTGGTCCGCTGCGCGTCCTGATAGACGATGATCTTGCCGGCGAAAGCGGCCCGCGCCTTCTCGTCCATGACACCCTTGTAGAACTGGTCCGAGTGGCCGTCGGGCGCTTCGTGGTGCACGCGGATGAGGTTGTCCACATGCTCCTGGCCGATCGGCATGTAGACGCCGTTGAGCTGCGCCTCGACGAAGGGGCCGACGAGGTGCATGTCGGTCTCGTTGCGCACGAGCGCCCCGCCCAGCGTGGCGAGCGTCTGCTTGAGCTCGGCCCGCTCGCCCAGCCGCTGTCGCGTCAGGCCGACGAAGCTCGTGCCGGCGCTGCCGAGCTGCAGCCGGTCATGCGTCAACCTCGCCCTCGAGCCGATCTCGTAATGGCCCACGAGATTGGTCAGGCAGTGTCCCTCGGCGAGGCCGATATGGCTCTCGATCAGATGCAGCCGCGCGCCATCGCCTAGCCGGACGACGATCCGGGGGTGCGTCATCACCGCCGCCGGCTGGCCCACGGTCAAGAAGAGAAGCTGCAAGGGATGCTCGAGTGCCGCGGCATCGGCGAGCTCGATCCAGGCCCCGGCCTGCAGGAAAGCCGCATTCAGATCGGCGAAGCTGTGCGGCTCGGCCGGGCCGCCAAGCGCCTGCGCGGCCCACTCGGGCTCCTCGTCGAGGAGCGTGCCGAGGCTCTCGATCCGCACGCCCGCAGGCAGGCCGCGCACATGGCTGAGCTCGCTCGCCAGGTGGCCGTTGACGAAGATCAGCCGCCGCGCCATCGGCCCGCCCGTGAAGTAGCGCGAGACGTCGCCGAGCCTGACGTCCGCCCGCCGGGCCAGCGTCATCGGCACGTTGGCGAGCCGCGCGATATTCGTGTACTTCCACTGCTCGACCCGCGAGGTCGGCAGGCCCGTCTCGACGAACCGGTCGAAATGCCGCCGCCGCCAGTCACGGACGGCAGCGGCACCGTGGCCCGGCAGGCTGTCAGCGGCCGCTTCGAAGGCTTCGGCGAACGCCGGGACCGGCGGCACGTAGCGGGAGCGCGTGGACCGCACCGGACTTGCAGTGATGCTCACGCCGCCTCCCCGAGCAGGCGCTCGTAGCCCTGCTCCTCGAGCGCCAGCGCCAGGTCCTTGCCGCCGGTCTTGCGGATCCGGCCCTCGGCCAGGATGTGGACGAAATCCGGCACGATGTAGTCGAGCAGACGCTGGTAGTGGGTGATGACGATCATCGACCGGTCGGGCGAGCGCATGGCGTTGACGCCGTCCGCCACCGTCTTCAGCGCGTCGATGTCGAGCCCGCTGTCGGTCTCGTCGAGAATGCAGAGCCGGGGCTCGAGCATCGCCATCTGCAGGATCTCGTTCCGCTTCTTCTCGCCACCCGAGAAGCCGGCATTGACGTCGCGCTTCAGCAGCTCCTGCCCGACGCCGACCCGCTCGGCCGCCGCCTTGAGCTTCTTGATGAACTCGGCGGCGCTCACCTCGACCTCGCCGCGGGCGCGGCGCAAGGCGTTGAGCGACTGCCGCAGGAAGTAGTTGTTGGCAACGCCCGGAATCTCGACCGGGTACTGCATGGCGAGAAAGACGCCGGCGGCAGCCCGCTCCTCGGGCTCGAGGGCCAGCAGGTCCTGGCCCATGAAGGTGACCGATCCCTCGGTCACCGTATAGCCGTCGCGGCCGGCGAGCGCGTAGGAGAGCGTGCTCTTGCCGGAGCCGTTCGGCCCCATCATGGCATGCACCTCGCCCGGTTTCACCTCGAGCGTCAGCCCCTTGAGCACCGGCTTGGCGGCACCCTCGACCGCGACATGCAGGTCCGTGATCTTCAACATCGAAAAAAACCCTCGATCCATCTGCGGCCAAAGCATTCGATGGTGCCTCAGCCGACACTGCCCTCGAGCGAGATGCCGAGCAGCTTCCTCGCTTCGACGGCGAACTCCATGGGCAACTCGTTCATGACCTCGCGACAGAACCCGTTGACGATGAGCGCCACGGCGTCCTCCTCCTCGATGCCGCGGCTGCGGCAATAGAAGAGCTGGTCGTCGCTGATCTTGCTGGTCGTCGCCTCGTGCTCGGCCTGCGCCGTGCGGTTCTTGATCTCGATATAGGGCACGGTGTGGGCGCCGCATCTGTCGCCGATAAGCATCGAATCGCACTGCGTGTGGTTGCGCGCGCCGGCGGCGCCCTTGAGCATCCGCACGAGGCCCCGATAGGTCTGGTCGGCGCGCCCGGCCGAGATGCCCTTGGATACGATGCGCGAGCGGGTGCGCTTGCCGATATGGATCATCTTGGTGCCGGTATCGGCCTGCTGGTGGTTGTTGGTCACCGCGACCGAGTAGAACTCGCCGACCGAATCGTCGCCCTGCAGGATGCAGGAGGGATACTTCCAGGTGATCGCCGAGCCGGTCTCGACCTGCGTCCAGGAGATCTTCGAGCGCTTGCCGCGACAGGCGCCGCGCTTGGTCACGAAGTTGTAGATGCCGCCCTTGCCCTCGGCATCGCCCGGAAACCAATTCTGCACGGTCGAGTACTTGATCTCGGCATCGTCCAGGGCGATCAGCTCGACCACCGCCGCGTGAAGCTGGTTCTCGTCGCGCTGCGGCGCCGTGCAGCCCTCCAGATAGGAGACGTAGGCCCCCTCGTCGGCGATGATCAGCGTCCGCTCGAACTGGCCCGTGTTCATCTCGTTGATGCGGAAATAGGTCGAAAGCTCCATCGGGCAGCGCACGCCCTTTGGGATGTAGACGAAGCTGCCGTCGGTGAAGACCGCCGCGTTCAGCGCCGCAAAGAAGTTGTCGCCCGACGGCACCACCGACCCCAGATACTTGCGCACGAGATCCGGATGCTCCCGCACCGCATCCGAGATCGAGCAAAAGATGATGCCAAGATCGGCGAGCTTGGCGCGGAAGGTGGTGGCGACCGACACACTGTCCCAGACATAGTCGACGGCCACGCCGGCCAGGATCTCCTGCTCCTTGATGGGAATGCCGAGCTTGTCGTAGGTGGCGCGGATGTCGGGATCGACCTCGTCCAGGCTCTTCGGTCCCTCCTTGATCTTGGGTGCGGCGTAGTAATGCACATCCTGGTAGTCGATCGGCGGATAGTGCACCTTCTGCCAGGTCGGCTCCTCCATGGTGAGCCAGCGGCGAAAAGCCTCGAGCCGCCATTCGGTCAGCCATTCGGGATCGTTCTTCTTCGCAGATATCAGCCGGACGATGTCCTCGTTGAGCCCCTTGGGCGCCAGATCGGACTCGATCGCCGTCGAGAAGCCGTACTTGTAGGCCTGCGCCGCGTAGTCCTGAACCGTCTCGAGTGCCGTCGCCATTCGTCAATGCTCCAAAATCCTGCCTCGCCGACCGCCGGACCGCGGCGGCCGGAGCGTCCTCGCCCCCTCAGGGGTCGGCCGCGGTCCGGCGCTGCTCCCCGGGGGAGAGGAACGCCGCCGGGATGGCGCTCGCCATGTCGCCGAGCGTCACGCTGTCGAGCGCCTCCCGGATCGCCGTGTTGATGCGATCCCAGTTCACCCGCGCCGGGCAAAGCGCCTCGATGGTGCAATCGCCCATCCCGCCATCGACGCAGTCGGTGAGGGCTATCGGCCCGTCGAGCGCCTCGATGATCTCGGTCATGGTGATCCGCTCGGGATCCCTCGCCAGCTCGTAGCCGCCCTTGGCGCCGCGCTGCGAGCGCAACAGCTCCGCCCGGGCCAGCGATTTCAGGATCTTGCTCGTCATGGCCGGCGGCACGCGCGTCGCCATGGCGATCTCGTGCGCACTCTCCTGGGCACGCCCGGGCCGTGCCAGATGCGTCATGATGACGATGCCATAATCCGCGAGCTTGCTCAGCCTGATCAAGAAGACCCTTCCGTTTCGCCGGACCGGCGCAACAAGGAAACCCGGACCATTTCGGTCCACATTCCCCAATTTGGCCGTTTGCCCCCCGCTGTCAAGGCGGCAACGGGCCGGGCGGCGGATTAACCGTGCGCTAACCATCCGACCCTAAGGATCGGGCGACCGCCGCCCTTCGGCGCGGCGAGCCCGGATGGAGCGGCGACACATGGCGAGCAGCGAACCCGAAAGCAGATGGGCTCCCGCCCTGCCGCATCCGGCGCCGGCCGGCACCCTGTCGGACGGCAGTGGACGGTTCGCGGAGCGGCTGGTCCTCCTCTTGCCGATCCTGCTCCTGCCGCATGTGGGAACGCCGGGCGACCTGCTCCAGATCGCCTGCCTCCTCGCCGCCGTGCTCGCCATCGATTTCGGGCTCGGGCTGGAGCTGCCCCGTGCCAGGGAGGCCGGAAACCACGTCCCGGCCGCCCTCGGCCTGGCCATCGGCATCGGCATCGGCCTCGCCGTCGGCCAGGGCGCGCTTTGGCCCCTGCTGCTCTATGCCGCGCTCACCATGCTCGAGCGCACGGCCGAAGGCGAGCGCGGATGGCTGGCCCGGCTCGGCCTTCGCGCGCTGGCCGCGGCCCTGCTCGTCGACCTCGCGCTGGTCGCTCTTGGTCTCGAGCGCAGCCTGGACTGGCTGGCGCTTGGCTGCGGCATCGGCCTCGCCTCGGCCGCCACCGAGGCGCTGAAGACCGCAACCTCTACCACCGGCACGGACGGTGCACTGCCGGAGGCGTGGCCCGAGAGCTTCCTCGAGACCGCCCTCGCCATCGGCCTCGTCGTCGCCATCGGCGCCCACGCCGCCCTTCTCGCCGGCGAGCCGGCGCTGGCACCCCTCGCCCGGAGCGGCAGCTTCCTCGTCTTGCCGCTCTTTGCCTTGGGCCTCTTGCGCCTCGGCTGGCTGGTCTTCGAGCGCCGGCACGGGCCGGATGGGCTGGCCGTCGCGTCCCTGATCGCCTGGGCACTGGCGGCGAGCGTGCTGCTAGAGCCCTGAGCTCGAGCCCCGGCACACCCTTGCCGCGGCGGCGCCGGGCGGGCTACCTCGTGGGCAGCCGTCAGGGGGAGTGACCATGCCAGCTGCGCTTGCCGATATCCGCGTTCTCGACCTGACCCGCATCCTCGCCGGGCCGACCTGCACCCAGCTCCTGGGAGACCTCGGCTGCGACGTGATCAAGATCGAGAAGCCCGGGGCCGGCGACGACACCCGCAAGTGGGGCCCGCCCTACGTCCCCGGCAAGGATGGCGGAGATACCCACGAGAGCGCCTACTACCTCGCCGCCAACCGCAACAAGCGCTCGGTGGCGATCGACATCGCGAGCGCCGGCGGACAGAGGCTCGTCCGCGCCCTTCTCGCGAGCTCGGACGTGCTCGTGCAGAACTTCAAGACCGGCACGCTCGCTCGCTACGGCCTCGACCACGCCTCGCTTGCCAAGGATTTTCCGGGTCTCGTCTACTGCTCGATCAGCGGCTTCGGCCAGACCGGCCCCTATGCCGACCGGGCGGGCTACGACTACCTCGCGCAGGGCTATGGCGGCATCATGAGCATCACCGGTGCTCCCGACGGCGAGCCCATGAAGGTCGGCGTCGGCATCGCCGACATCATGTGCGGCATGTACGCCGCGAGCGCCATCCTGGCGGCGCTCCACCACAAGCAGCGGACCGGCGAGGGCCAGCACATCGACCTCGCCCTCCTCGACACCCAGGTCGCCTGGCTCGCCAACGAGGGCGTCAACTACCTGCTTTCCGGCAAGGTGCCGCAAAGGCTCGGCAACGAGCACCCCAACATCGTTCCCTACAAGCGCTTCGACACCGCCGACGGCGAGGTGGTGCTGGCCGCCGGCAACGACGCGCAGTTCCGACGCTTCTGCCGCTTCGCCGGGGCCGAGGAGCTGGCCACCGATCGGCGCTTCTCGGGCAATCCCGACCGCGTGCGCAACCGCGGTGCCCTCTACCTCCTGCTCGTGCCGCTCTTCCGCCGGAAGACCACGGCCGAATGGGTGGACGGGCTCACGGCCCTCGGCGTGCCCTGCGGCCCGGTCAACGACCTCGCCCAGGTCTTTTCGGACAAGCAGGTGCAGCACCGCGAAATGCGCATCGACATGCCGCATCCCCTGGCCGCCTCGGGCTTCGTGCCGCTGCTCGGCAATCCTGTGAAGATGTCGGCGACACCGCCCGTCTACGCCAAGCCGCCACCCTGGCTCGGCCAGCACACGGACGAGGTCCTGCGGGAGCTTCTGGCCCTCGACGAGGCCGAGCTCGACCGCCTGCGGCAGGAAGGCGTCATCGGCTGACATGCGCCTGCGGGGCCAGCGGCTGGACGGGGCGGGGAAGATTCTCTAGAATCAACCTGATACTGCGCCAAGATCGGTTGCACCAACTACCTTCGGTAGTGGGGAAACATGCTGGGCTGGAGAGCCTTCTGGCTGGCGCTGGTAATGGTGGGCATCGGCCTCGGGGCAGAGAGCGCCGAGCTGCGCGTTATCGCGGTCGACTCCCCTGAGGTCCGCGCAATCCAAGCTCTTTCGGGCGAATGGGAGGCGCTGACCGGCAGCCGGCTGGACTGGAGCTTTCTGGACCAGCCGGCGATCATCGCGCAGGTGCGGCGGGAGGCGCGGGCGGCGGAGGACGACCCTGCCGCCGGCCGGTCCGATCTCGTCATGCTCGCCATGCCCGAAGTCGCGGCGCTCGGCGGCGAAGGCTTGCTTTCGGCCCTGCCGCCGGCCGGGGCCGAGGCTCTGGCGGTCCGTGGGGCTGAAGCGCGATTCGGCGCTCCCTACCTCGCCGAGACGGCGCTCACCTATTACCGCGCCGATCTCCTCGCCGAGCGTGGCCTCACCATGCCCGCTTCACCCGATCTCGCCGCCATCCGCTCGCTCGCCCGGAGCCTGGACGCGCCGGCGAGCGGCCGCGCCGGGCTCTGCCTCACGGCCCGCCCGGAGCCGGAAGGCAACCTCGCCCTCCTCGCCCTTCTCGCCCATGTCCATGGCGACGCGCCCATCTCCGAGCGAGCCATGGCCGATCCGGCGAGCCCCTGGGGGCGGGCGCTCGCCGACTACCGCGGCCTCCTTTCGAGCTTCGGCACGCCGGAGACGATGTCCGCGGACACGGCCGGCCTCGCGCGCCGCTTCGCCAGTGGCCGCTGCGGAATCTGGATCGGTCCGAGCACCGCGCTCGGCAGCATCACGACGCTGCTCGGCGCCGACCCGAGAACGTGGCTCGGCGTCTCCCTGGCACCCGGCTCGACCACCGACGGCAGTGTCGGCTGGCTGCGATCGGCCGGATCCGCCGTGCCGGTCGGTGCATCCGGGGGCCAGGCGGCGATCCAATTCATCGGCTGGGCCACCTCGCCCCCGGTCATCGTTCGCGCCGCCTCGGCCGAGCCCGCCGCTGCGGCGGGCCTTCTGGCGGCGAGGGCCACGCCCGCCGGTGCGGCACCCTCCCGCCTCCGCCCCTTCCTTCCGACGCTGCGGGCCGCCATCCGCGCGGCAGTGCCGACCGGGATCGAGCGTGCGGCCGGCCAAAGCCCCGACACCGTCGCGCATGCCGTGGCCGCTATGCTGACCGGCCGGCTGACCGCCGAGGCCACAGAGGCCGAGCTCGTGCCATCGCTGCCCGTGGGGGCGGACCAGGGCATTCGGATCGGGGGAGGTCTCGTCGAGAGAATGTTCCCCGGGCGGAACATGAACGCCCGCATCGGTCGCGAAACCGGCGAGACCACGCGGGAGGTGGCGGCGCGGGTGCGCGCATCGCGGCTCTTCGCCGGCCCCGAACAGTACCCGCCCACGGCCTTCGCCGCCTACGGCATCGTCGCCTTTCCCGCCCGCGCCTCGCGCGCCGACCGCGAGCGGCACGAGATGCTGTGCGAGGCCTACGTGGCGAACCTGCCGCGCACCGACGAGCTCGGCCTGCCGGTCGAGCAGCAGATGGTGACCGTCTGGCCGGTGACCGAGGACAAGATCGCGGACGATCTGAACGGTGCGCCGGGCCGGCCGCCTTGCGAGACGGCGGTCCGCAATTACGGGCTGCCGGCGGCGCTCCAGGCGATCCGCGATGTCGGCCCGAGGCTCGGCCCGCCGGGGCGCGGCCCCTTCCTGCTCGCCTGGTCGCCCGCCACGGGCAAGGGCGATCCCGATGCGATCGTGTTGATCGCCGATCTCTCGGACGTCACCACGGCCGAGCAGGCCGCCACGATCTTCGCTCTCTGGCGGCAGGACATCGAGGCCAACCCGGCGCTTTGGGACCAGGGCTGGGACCTCGAGGCGCTGCGCATCGGCATCCGCCTCTGGGTCGACCGGGTGGGCACGCAGATCTTCGCGGTGCTCGGCGCCTGAGGCCGTGGGCAAGTGGGTTGCCTTCGTCATCCAGCTCGGGCCCGCCGGCGTCGTCGCCATGCTCCTGGCACTCGCCGCCGTCTGGTGGGTGGCGCCGACCACCGGCGGCGGCACGATCCTGCTGCTGCTCATCGTCTTCGCCGTCGCCATCGTGCTTCTGGAAGCGCTGCGCAAGCTGATCCGCCGCCGGCCCTTGCGGCCCGCTCCGCCGGACGCGGAGCCGGCGGCCACCCCCGTCAGCGACGATCCCGGAAAAAATCCCTGAGCAGGTCGGCCGCCGCCGTCTCGCCGATCCCGCCATAGACCTCGGGCCGGTGGTGGCAGGAGGCGCTCTGGAAAATGCGCGGGCCGTGCTCGACGCCGCCCCCCTTGGGATCGGAGGCGCCGAAATAGAGCCGGCGGAGCCGGGCGAGCGAGACCGCCTGGGCGCACATCGGGCACGGCTCGAGCGTGACGTAGAGATCGCAATCGACGAGACGCGGACGGCCCAGCGCCCGCGCGCCTTCGCGGATCGCCAGTATCTCGGCATGGGCGGTCGGATCGCTGTCGGCCTCGACCCGGTTGTGGGCGGTCGCGAGGACGCGCCCCCCGGCATCCACCAGAACGGCACCCACCGGCACCTCGCCCATGGCCCCGCCCCGCGCCGCCGCCGCCAGCGCCAGATCCATGGGCCGGCCGGCGCTCACTCCTCCGGCACAGCGAAGGTGACGCTGAAATTGCTCGCCGCCGTGGGCGGATCCCTGAGCAGGAGCTCGAAGCGCGTCGAGGCCCCATCGGACAGCACCGCTTGCGGCACGTCGACCAGATGGACCGCGACCTCGTTGCGGGCCCGGTCGAGCAGGGCCACGCGCACCGGCGGCACCGTCCGCTCGGCGCCCGAGACATTGACGACGTCGCCGGCGATCCTGAGCGTGTCGGCCCCTCCGGCCGCGCCCCCTTCCGTCTCCCCGGCACCAGCCAGCCGCTCCGAGACGACGTCCCGCAGCTCGAGGCCGATCTCCCGCGTGACGGGCAGGCCCATTCGCTGGTAGATGGAAGCGGCCTCCGGCACGAGCGCCGCGACCTCGTTGCGACCGAGAACGAGCCCGGTGAGAACCAGGAGAATCAGCAAGACGCCGAGCCAGCCCAGCATGGCCCCGGTCGAGCCTCTGGCCCTGGGCGGCGGCCGCGTCGCCGCCGGCGGCAGCTCCGGTGCCGCCTCGAGCGGTGCCAGCGCCGGTGCCGACACCGGTGCCGGCGCGGCCTCCGGCTCGGCCGGGGCTGCGGGCTCGTGGCCGACGAACCAGCGATGACCGCAGGCCGTGCAACGGACCATGCGGCCGTCGGACCCGAGGCTCTCCGGCGGAATCGTGTAGCGCGTGGCGCAGGAAGGGCAGGTGATGATCATGGCGCAGTGCTTGGCAGCCCGTGCTGTCCTTCATATAACGCATGAGTTGAGGCAGATGTGAAGCCACTATACGGACCGCCGTTGATCGCCCCCGACTCGAGCCGGCCCCGAACGTGCATGTGACCGGCGTGCCCGCGCCCATCCTGCAGCTCGATGGCGTCGACCTCAGCTACGGTGCGGCACCGCCCGTCCTGCACGACCTCGACCTCACCCTGACCGCCGGCAGCTTCCATTTCCTGAGCGGTCCGAGCGGCGCCGGCAAGACCTCGCTCCTTCGCCTGATCAGCCTGTCGCACCCGCCGTCCCGAGGTGTTGTCCGCCTTTTCGGCCGCGAGATCGGCCGGGTCAATCACGAGGAGCTGGCGGCACTGCGCCAGCGGATCGGCGTCATCTTCCAGGACTTCCGGCTGCTCGAGCATCTGAGCGTCTTCGACAACGTTGCCCTGCCGCTTCGGATCGCCGGCGCCGACGAGGCCCAGACGGCACGCTTCGTCACCGACATGATGGGCTGGCTCGGCCTCGGCGACCGTCTGACCGTGGCACCTTCCGAGCTCTCCATGGGCCAGCGCCAGCTCGTGTGCGTCGCCCGTGCCGTGGTCGCCAAGCCGCGCCTGCTGCTCGCCGACGAGCCGACGAGCAATATCGACGCCAGGAATGCCGAAAGGCTCATGAACCTCTTCATCCAGCTCCACCGGCTCGGCACCGCCATCGTCGTCGCCACCCACAGCGCCGAGCTCCTGCGCCGCTACCCCTACGCGGTGCTGCACATGGCGGATGGCCGGCTCACCCTGCCGAGGCCTGCGGCGGCGCCATCGGCTGGTGCCGGCTGAGCCATGCGCCGGGCCGATCTGGACCTTCCCCTCGAAACGACGGCGCTCGGCCGCTTCCTCCTCTGGCTGACCGCCGGCATCGTCTTCCTCGCCGTTCTCGCGCTCGCCATCGCCGCCATCGCCGACGCGCAGCTCGAAGCCTTCCTGCGCGAGCCGCGCATCGTCACGGTGGCGCTGCCGCCCAACCCGCAGCCCGCGGCCGCCCGTCGCGAGGTGAGCGATGTCCTGGCCCACGTGCGGACCCTGCCCGGCGTCGCCCATGCCAGCCTGATCGACGAGACGGAGCTGGACGATCTGGTCGACGACCTTCTTTCGGACGATGCCGCGAGCGGGGACGCGACCGGCCTCTTCGGCTCCCGCATCCCGCTGCCGCGGCTCATCGACATCGCCTGGAATCCCGGTGCCACGATCGATCTCGAAGCGCTCGATCGCGATCTCTCGGCCCTCGTGCCCGGCGCCACGCTCGGCGATTCCGGCCGGATGGAGCGCAGCCGGGGGCGGCTCGCCACCCTCTTTCGCGACCTCGCCGGCGGCTTCGGCCTGGCGCTCCTCGGCCTTGCCGTGATCGTCGTCGTCTGGCTCACCCGGACCAGCCTCGAGGTGCTGCAACAGACGATCGACCTCTTGCGGCAGATGGGGGCGAGCGACCGCTACATCGCCCGGCAGCTCGAGCAGCACGCCCTGGCGCGCGGCCTGAGAGGCGCGCTTCTCGGCTTCGTGGCCGCCATCAGCCTCGTGATCGTCGTGCTCTACGGGCCGGTCCTCCTGGGCCGCGCGGCGCTGGTGGCCCACGACATGGCGCCGGTGCATTGGGTGATGCTCGCCATGGTGCCGGTGGTGGCGGCACTTCTGATGACCTTCGCCGCGCGGCTCACGGCCCGGCACGAGCTCGCCCGGCTGCGCTGAGGAGGCAATTGGGGCTGGCGCCCCGGCGCGGATCGCGCGATCAGGGGCGGGCCCTGCATGGCCTCGCCGGAGCCCGCCTCTCTTGTCTATTCTCCGCTCGCTCCTCTTCAATCTGTGGTTCTGGATCTGGACCACCCTCGCGGCCCTCGCGATGCTGCCCTTCGCGGCCTTCGTCTCGGCCGCGCAGATGCGCCGCTACGCAGCCTTCTGGATGCGGGGCGTGCATCTCGGCCTGGCGCTCCTGGTCGGGCTCCGCCACCGCGTCTTGGGCCTCGAGCATCTGCCCAGGGGTCCCTGCATCATCGCCAGCAAGCACCAGTCGGCCTTCGAGACCCTGACCTTTCACACCCTTCGCCCCGATCTCGTGATCGGCCTCAAGGAGGAGCTGACCCGAATCCCGGTCTTCGGCTGGTATCTCAGGATCGCCCGGAACATCGCCATCGACCGCGGCGGTGCCGCCAGGGCCATGCGCTCGCTGATGCACGGCGCCGAGGCCGCCGTCGCCGACGGCGTGTCGATCCTGCTCTTCCCGGAAGGCCATCGCCAGGCGCCCGGCGCGCCGCCGGACTACAAGCCGGGCATCGCCGCGGTCTACAAGGCGGCCGGCGTGCCGGTCGTGCCCGTCGCCCTCGATTCGGGCCGGTTCTGGCCGCGGCGCAGCTTCGTCAAGCGGCCCGGAATCATCACGCTTCGCTTCCTCGAGCCGATCCCGCCCGGCCTCGATCGCCAGACCTTCATGCGTCTCCTCGAGGAGCGCATCGAGACGGCCTGCAACGAGCTTCTGACGAGACCCGCTCAGGCCTGATCGGCCGTCTCCGCCTCGAGCGCCCCGGCCAGCGCCTCGAGGCCCGGCTCCAGAACCCCCATCTGGCGCAAATGCGCCAGCGTGGCGAAGACGTAGTCCGGGTTGGACCCGCCTCTGCCCCGGCCCTGCCGGACGATGCGCAGCATCTCCGCCTGCGGCAGATCGCCCGCGAACTGCACGTGATCCGGCCGCGCCAGATAGCACCAGGCCTCGACCCGTCCTCCGCCCGCGAGCACCAGATCCAGCCGCCGGCGCTCGTAGACATCGGTGACCAACTCGCGGCCGTCGAGATAGGCGAGCGTCTCGGCCTCCCGCTCCGCCTCGACGGCGAACGCGCGGCCGAGGCAGGCCCGCCCGGGAGCGAGGCCCAGAACGAGGCCCGGCCGCTCCGGCGTGCCGCGCCAGACCCAGGAATAGACGCAGAGGCTGCGATGGTAGCCCGAGAGCAGGGCCGGCGCCGATTCGAGGGGCGAGAAGCCCGGGTTCCACATCAGGGAGCCGTAAGCGAAGAACCAGGTGCGCGGCGATCGGGGAGCGCTCGTCAAGGCTTTGCCGCGAGCGGATCCTCGGGCTGGCGGACATAGGCCTGGCCCGCCTCGATCACGCCCCGGCGGATCACCCGGGTGCGGCTGAAGAGGTCGAAGAGAACGTCGCCCTCGTCCCAACGGATCGCCCGCTGCAGCGCCACCAGGTCCTCGGTGAAGCGGCCGAGCATCTCGAGCACCGCCTCCTTGTTGTTGAGGAAGACGTCGCGCCACATGGTCGGATCGGAGCCGGCGATGCGGGTGAAATCGGTGAAGCCGCCGGCGGCATACTTGAAGACCTCGGTGCGCGCCTGCTCCTCGAGATCGGCGACCGTGCCGACGATGGTGAAGGCGATCAGATGCGGCAGGTGCGAGGTGATGGCCAGGACCTTGTCGTGATGCTCGGGCGTCATCAGGTCGACCAGCGAGCCCGCCCGCTCCCAGAGCGCCCTGACCCGCGCCACGGACGCGGAATCCGCGTCCTCGAGCGGCGTCAGGATGCAGCGGCGGCCCTCGAAGAGCGTGCCGAACGCCGCGTCAGGGCCGGAATGCTCGGTGCCGGCGACCGGGTGGCCCGGCACGAAATGCTCGGGCGAAGGCAGATGCGGGCGGACATCCTGGACGATTCGCGCCTTGACCGAGCCCACGTCGGTGACGATGGCATCGGCCTCGAGGCTGCCGCCGATGGCCCTGGCGATCGGGCCCATGGCGCCGGGCGGCGTGCCCAGCACCACCAGATCCGCACCTCGCACCGCCGCCGCCGGGTCCGTCGTGGCGGACGTGCAGAGTTCTAGCTCCCGGGCGCGGTCCAGCGTCTCCCGGCGCCGCGCCGAGGCCACGATCTCGCCCGCCAGCCCCTCCTTCCGCAGGACCCGGGCGAGCGAGCCGTTGATCAGCCCGATGCCGATCAGCGCCACCCTGGCGAACGGCTTCATGTCACCTGCCTGCCGAAGAGCTGCGCCAAGGAGGCCACGACGGCCCGGTTCTCGGCCTCGAGCCCGACCGTGATGCGCAGGCAGTGCGGCAGGCCGTAGGCCGCCATCTGCCGCGCGATCAGCCCGTCGGCCTCGAGCCGGGCGCTGGCCGCCTCGGCATCCCGCCCGGCCTCGGCCGGAAACGCCACGAGGACGAAGTTGCCGACGCTCGGATGGACGACGAGGCCCAGCCGCTGGAGCTCGGCCCGCAGCCACGGCAGCCAGCGCGCATTGTGGGCGCGCGCCCGCTGCTCGTGCGCCACGTCCTCGAGCGCTGCGATCCCCGCCTCCTGCGCCGGCAGCGCCACGTTGAAGGGGCCGCGCAGCCGGTTGATCACGTCGACCACGTGGGCCGGGCCGTAGAGCCAGCCGAGGCGAAGTGCGGCGAGCCCGTGAAGCTTCGAGAAAGTCCTGGTCATGACGACATTGGGCTCGTTCATGGCGAGCTCGAGGCCGCTCTCGTAGTCCGCCGCCTCGACGAACTCGGCATAGGCCGCGTCGATGACGAGGAGCACGTCCGAAGGCAGGCCGGCATGCAGCCGCCGGAGATCCTCGCCGCCGAGATAGCTGCCGGTCGGGTTGTTGGGATTGGCGATGAAGACGATGCGCGTGCGGCTGGTGAGCCGCGCCAGAAGCGCCTCGACATCGGCCTTGAGCGATCGCTCCGGCGCCGCCACCGGCGTGGCGCCGACACCGAGCGCCGAGAGCCGGTACATGAGAAAGCCATGCTCGGTGAACAGCACCTCCTCCCCCGGCCCCGCATAGGCACGGGCGAGAAGGGCGATGAGCTCGTCCGACCCGGCGCCGCAGACCAGCCGCGCCGGGTCGAGATTGTGACGGCGGCCGAGCGCCGCGCGCAAATTGGCGCTCCCCCCTTCGGGGTAGCGGTGCAACCGTTCGGCGGCCCCGCGGAACGCCTCGACGGCCAAGGGGCTCGGGCCGATCGCGCTCTCATTGGCCGAGAGCTTGATCGCCGGCCGGCCGCGGCCGGTCTCGGCGCGCCCGCCCTGATAGGCCTCGATCTCGAGAATGCCGGGGCGCGGCCGCGGCGCTGAGCTTGCCATCACGCAAAGTCCCGCGATTGAAGAGGAGTGTCCTTTGACCGGGCTTTCAGGCGGCGCTGTCGGAGGGAGCCGCGTCGAGGCCGAGGGGCCGTGGATAGCTGCCGAGCACATCGAGGCGCAAGAGCCTCTCGCGCAAGGGTGCGAAGGCCTGCCCGAGACGGGCGAGCAGCGCTTCGCCCATGCCCGCGACCTCGGCGAGGAAGAAGGCGCCCTCCGGCTGCAGGTCACGCAGGCACACGAGCGAGATCAGCTCCACGCCGCCCGCGGCTATCAGGTCCCGCAAGCGTGCCTGGCTCAGATCGACGTCCGTCTCGACCGCGACGAGCGTCAGATCGGCGCTCGAGGGCTCGGCCAGCAGCCCGCCGAGCACGAGCGCCGCCGGCACCGGATCGCCGGCCCCGGGGTCGGGCGGGCAGAACGGCAGGCGGCCGATCACGCGCAAAGGGCTGTCGATCAGCGTCGCCGTGACCCGGCGCCACCAGTAGCAGTCCTCGTCCGGCGCCGGCACGACCAGAAGCTCGGCTTCGCCGGTGGCGATCAGACGGAAGCCCTGATGCGCCGTCTCGACCGCAACAATCGGCGTCGTCGTGCCGAACTGGTCGCGCGCCAGCGCCGCCACGTGCGGGTGTGCCGGATCGTCGAGCACGGCGACCTTGAACGGCGTCTGCAATCTTGTGGTGGTCGCCAGCAGCTCCCGCCACATGCGGGTCAGCGCCGCGGGCGGCAGGGCCGGTGCCGCCCGGGCGGTCAGCCGGCGGATGATGTCCGCCTCGCGCGACGGCCGAAGGGCGAGGCCCGTCGCATTGGTCTTGACCCCGGCGATGCGGCGGACGACGGCGATGCGTTTCAGCAGGAGATCGACGAGCGCGTCGTCCAGTCGGTCGATCTCGGCCCGAAGCCGGCTGAGGTCGTCTGGAGCGGATTCGGCCAAGGCGGTGGCTTCTCGATGACTGGCTTCGGGGCTCGCTGGGAGGCTCGCTTTCGGGGCTCGCGCTGCCTTCGCCGGCCTCAATTACGCCGCGGCGCCGGGCGCGTAAAGCGGCTCCGCGGCCGGCATGCTTGACAGTAACGTCCGACCGGCCAAGATGAGGGCCGTGGTGATTTGAGCTGACCGGCTTGCGGCCACGTTAAAGAAGCAGCTAAAAGGTCGTGCTTGGCAGGTCTCCTGGCCGCGCGTCCCGTTAGCCGCTGACGACGTGGGCGTATCGGCGGTCTCCGGGAGACATCTCGTGCCGATCAGGATTCCCAATGACCTGCCCGCAGCGGCGATGCTCGCGACCGAAGGGGTGCGCCTGATCGGCGAGAACGAGGCGCTGCGCCAGGACGTGCGGCCGCTGCAGATCGCGCTCCTCAACCTGATGCCCGAGAAGCCCAAGACGGAGACGCAGCTCGCACGGCTGCTCGGCGCCACCGCCCTGCAGGTGGAGCTGACCCTGCTCACCACCTCGACCTACCGGCCGCAGAACGTGCCGCTCTCGCATCTGCAGAGCTTCTACCGGCAATGGGACGAGGTCAGGGACCAGAAGTTCGACGGGCTGATCGTCACGGGCGCCCCCGTCGAGCTCCTGCCGTTCGAGGAGGTCAAGTACTGGCCCGAGCTGGCCGCCATCTTCGACTGGTCCAGAACCAACGTCCACTCGTGCTTCCACATCTGCTGGGGCGCGCAGGCGGCCCTCTACCATTTCCACGGCGTCCCCAAATACACCCTGCCGGTGAAGCGCTTTGGTATCTACACCCACTACGTCATCGAGCGCCGCGACGCGGCCCGGCCCGGCCTCTTGCGCGGCTTCGACGACTACTTCCTCGTGCCGGTCTCCCGCCATACGGAAGTGCGCCGCGCCGATATCGAGGCGGTGCCGGGCCTAGAGGTCCTCGCGGTCTCCAACGCGGCCGGCGTCTGCCTCGTGCACGACCCGGCGAAACGCGAGGTCTTCATGTTCAACCACCTCGAATACGACACCTTCACCCTCGCCGACGAGTACCGGCGCGACTGCGCCAGCCGCGGCGACGTCTCCCTGCCACTCAACTACTACCCCGACGACGATCCGACCAAGGCACCGCGCAATTGCTGGCGGGCCTACGCCCATCTTCTCTTCGGCAACTGGATCAACGAGATCTACCAGACGACCCCGTTCGACCTCTCGCTCATCGGCGAGAGCGGGGCCGCCGAGCAGGCGGCGTGAGGCCGGGCGCGGGCGCTCACCTGCTCCTTGGCCACGACCGCCTCCGGCATCGGCAGGTAGCGCCGGCTGCTCGGCCGGACCAGAGCGTGGCCGTGCGTCGGCGCGTAGACCTCCTTGATCGCCTCGCCGATCAGGACGCCCGAGAAATGCGGCACTAGCCAGAGTCCGAGGCGCTCGACCGAAAGGCCGAGGCGCCGCGCGAGGCGGCGGCCGATCGGCAGCACCCGCCCCAGGGGAGGCATGAAGAGCGCACCGCGAAAGGCACCCGTGGTGAACAGGTGGTTCTTGAGATTGCGCTCGAGCTGGCCCCTCGTGAAGGGCTGGCCGAAGCCGAAGGGTGTTTTCTCGCTCCAGCACCAGAGGCCGCGCCGGTTGGGCACGATCATCAAGAGCCGGCCGCCATCGCGCAGCACCCGCCACGCCTCGCGCATCAGCCGGTTGCCGTGCGGGCTGCACTCGAGCGCATGCGCGAGGATCACCCGATCGAAGGTCCGGTCGTCGAACGGCAGCTCGTCCTCGCGGCCGAGCACCGCGAGGTTGCGCGCGCCGGGCGGCCAGGGTGCCGCACCCTGGGTCGCCGGCATCAGCGCCGCCCGCCTGCCGGCCTCGGCGAAGGTCGAAAGAAAGGGTGCCGCGAAGCCGATGCCCAAAAGATCCATGCCGCCGAGATCCGGCCAGATCTGGCGCAACTGAAGATTGATGAGCCGGCGCGCCTGCTCACCGTCACGGCTCGCGTAGAACTCCGTCAGCTCGACGATATCGGGCCGCATCGACTCTTCGACTCCCCTGCGATGCCTTGCACTATAGCTTCCTTGGCCCGTATTTGAAGAGCGATGCACGGCAATCGAAGGAACGTGACATGCCCCTCGAGATCGAGCTCCTGCCGGTTCTCGACGACAACTACTGCTACCTGCTGCGCGAGCCGGTGAGCGGCATGTCGGGAGTGGTGGACCCGGCCGTCGACACGCCGGTCGCGGCACGCCTCGACGAGCTGGGCCGCGGGCTCGACTGGATTCTCGTCACCCACCACCATGCCGACCACACCGGCGGCAATCTCGGCCTCAAGGAGCGCTATGGCTGCCGCATCGCCGGGCCGGCCGCCGAGGCGGCGAAAGTGCCCGGCATCGATCTCGAGCTCACCGACGGCGACCGTTTCGCCTTCGGCGAGGAGACCGCCACCATCATCGCCACGCCAGGCCACACCGCCGGCCATATCAGCTTCCACTTCCCGGCGAGCGGAGCGCTCTTCTGCGGCGACACGCTCTTTGCCATCGGCTGCGGCCGGCTGCTCGAGGGATCGGCCGAGATCATGTGGGAATCGCTCGGCCGGCTCATGGCGCTGCCGGACGCGACCCGCGTCTATTGCGGCCACGAGTACACCCAGAGCAATGCCCGCTTCGCCCTCCACGTCGATCACGAGAATGCGGCACTCCAGGCCCGGGCGGACGAGGTCGACGAGCTGCGCCGGGCGGGGCGACCGACGATCCCGAGCACCATCGGCCGGGAGCGCGCCACCAACCCCTTCGTCCGGGCCGGCAATGCCGCCGAGTTCGGCCGCCTCAGGGCGCTCAAGGATCGCTCCTAGCCGGCGATCCGGCGTGGTCGAGGCGGGCGCGCACCGCCTGGCACAAGCGGCCGAGCCGCGGGTCTTGGATGGCGAGCTCGGCCAAGTGGCGATGCGTGTTGAAGAGATAGTCGGCGCAGGGGCCGAGCGGCCCCGCCGCGGTCGCCAGCGTCTCGACCACGCGCTCGTCCTCGAGCCTGCCGGCATAGCGCGGATGGCGGCGATTGATGGCGAAGGTCAAGGCCTCCACGGCTCCCGTCCGGGTCCGGCCCCGCACCCAGACCGGCCGATAGGCGGCGGTGATCATCTCGCGCCGCCAGACCAGGGTCAGCTCCTCCTCGATCTCTCCGGCCTCGATCCGGTAGAGCAGACCCTGACAGCTCCCGCCCCGATCGAGCCCGAGCATCAGGCCCGGCCGCTCGACCGTGCCGCGCCCGAGATTGGTCCAAAGGCAGAACCGCCGGTGATAGCCCCAGATGCCGCCCCGCCGCCGCTCGGCGAAATGGAAAGCCGGGTTCCAGATCAGCGAGCCATAGGCGAAGAGCCAGAGGTCCCGCCCCGGCGGATGGCGGGCCAGCGCCCGGGCCCTGCAGGCGGCGAGCTCCGCCTCGGTGCGGATATGAGTGGTGTCGCCGGCCGCCCTCGCACTCGTGGCCATGCGGTCGAGCCAGCCGTTCTGCAGGTTCTCTCGGGTCAGCATCGGCCAGATGGTTTCCAACGCAGGGGCGGCGAGGATAGACTTCCATCCAAGGGGCGCAAGCGTCCATTCCAGGAGGCATGATGATCGATCCGCTCGGCGGCCCCGCCTACTGGCTGCCCTTCCTCGCGGCCCTCGTCGTCGGCTACCTCGCCGGCTCCATCCCGTTCGGGCTGCTGCTCGCCAGGGCCAGCGGCGCCGGCGACATCCGCCGGATCGGCTCCGGCAATATCGGCGCCACGAACGTCCTGCGCACCGGCCGCAAGGGCCTGGCCCTCGCGACCCTCGTCGCCGACATCGCCAAGGGCTGGCTGCCGACCTTCGCCGCCTGGCAGTGGCTCGGTCCCGACATCGCGGTGGTGACCGGCCTCGGCACCGTGCTCGGCCACTGCTTTCCGGTCTGGCTCCGCTTCCGTGGCGGCAAGGGTGTCGCCACCGCATGCGGCGTCATCCTCGCCCTCACGCCGCTCGTCCTGCCGATCCTCCTCGTCCTCTTCGTCGCGATCGTCTGGGCCACGCGCTACGTCTCGCTCGGCTCCTGCATCGCCGCCATCGGCGCACCCGTCGCCGCCTGGCTCATGGGCGAAGTCCAGGCCGCCGAGCTCTACGTGCTCCTGGCGCTCGTCATCGTCCTCCTGCACCGAAGCAACATCGCCCGGCTCGCCAGGGGCGAGGAGAGCAAGCTCAGCTTCGCCTCGAAGAGCACCTGACAGGTTTTCGCGCGTTGACGTGCCAGATGTGCCAGTGCTTGGGCTCGCCCATGGGCGTGACCGAAACGTCCTCCTCCACGCGAAGCTGCTCGAGCGCGAAGCCGCGAAGCAGGTGATCCAGCTGCGCCCGGTCGCAGCCGACGGCACGGCCCGCGGTGACCCAACTGTCGCGCGGGCCGAGCAACTGCCCGGCGAAGCGCCCACCCGGCACCAAAGCCGCATGAATGCGGCGCAAGAGCCCTTCGACGATGATCGACCGCTCGGTGAAGAACAGGCTGAAGCTGGCATTGACGAGGTCCGCCGCCGGCAGGACCGTCGTCTCGAGCCGCGCCAGCCGCATCGTCAGCCTCGCCCGCCAGGCGCGGGGCGTGCCCGCCTCGAGGGCCTGGAGCGCCTGGGCCTCCGCATCGATCGCGGTGACGTGCCAGCCGGCGGCGAGCAAGGGCAGCGTGTCCCGGCCCGTGCCGCAGCCGAGATCGAGCGCCCGCCTGCCGGGCGGCGACGGGCGGGCCGCCAGCGCCCGGAGCAGGGTCGGGCGTGGCGGCCGGCCGGCGGTCGCCCGGTAGAATAAGGCCCAATCTCTATCTTTGGTTGATTTTTTCGCCATGCCCTGTCTCAATCCGCGCTCATCGCCGAGCGGAGCACCATGACCATCGTCGTCGCCGAGCGTTCGGCCCTGGCCGATTGGGATGCCGAACGTCTCGCCTGGCTCCGGCTGGCGCGCTCGCGCGGCGTCGGCGCCCGTGCCTTCTTCCGGCTGATCGAGCGGTTCGGCAAGGCCGAAGCGGCGATCGCGGCGCTGCCGCGGCTGCGGGCGAAGGGCGAGATCGCCGACAGCGAGCTCCTGCCCGAGGAGGCGGCCGCGGCCGAGATCGAGGCCATGGCCGGCCTCGGCGGCGAGCTCCTTCTGGCCTGCGACGCCGCCTATCCCGCCCCGCTCGGGGCCATTGCCGACCCGCCGCCGGTGCTCGCCTGCCTCGGCCGGACCGAGCTCCTGGCGGGCCGCCCGCTCGCCATCGTCGGCGCGCGCAATGCCAGCGGCAATGGCCGGTTCCTGGCGCGATCCCTGGCCCGCGCGGCAAGCCTGCAGGGGCTCGTGATCGTCTCGGGGCTGGCACGCGGCATCGACACGGCCGCGCACGAGGGCGGGCTCGAGGGGCCGGCTTCGACCATCGCCGTTCTCGGCAGCGGCATCGACGTCGCGTATCCGCCCGAGAACGCCGGCCTCATGCGGCGGATCGCGGAGGAGGGGCTCCTCCTCGGCGAGCGGCCGCTCGGCACGCCGCCCCTGGCCCGCCATTTCCCGAGCCGCAACCGGATCATCGCCGGCCTCGCCTCCGCCGTCCTCGTGGTCGAGGCCGCGGCACGCTCCGGCTCGCTCATGACCGCGCGGCTCGCGGCGGCCGAGGGTCGCGAGGTGCTGGCGGTGCCGGGCTCGCCCCTCGACCCCCGCCATGCCGGCACCAACCAGCTCCTGCGCGACGGTGCCGCACTCGTCACCTCGATCGAGGACGTGCTGGAAGCGCTGCCGGCCTGGCAGGCGGCACCACCCCAAAGAGCCCCGAAACGGGCCTCGCGGCCGAGGACGAAGGAGGCGGCCGACCCGCCGCCCGCGGGTCCGGCCCCGCCGCCCGAGCCACTGCCCGAGCGAATCGCCCACCTCATGGGGGTCGAGCCGATGCCGGTTGACGAAGTGATACGCCAATGCCATGCAAAGCCGGCAGAGGTGCAGCAGGCGCTGCTCGACCTGGAGCTCGAAGGCCGCGTGCGGCGCCATCCCGGCAACCGGATTTCCAGGGCCCTCGCCTGACCAGATCGGGGGCGACGGTCGGGGCGGGGCTTGAACGCGGCCGCCGCCCGACCGACCTCTGACACCGGCCGCCACCGCGGCCCACCGAGGAACCAGGCCCCGATTGCGTGGCCGAGGATGGATTGAGTCCCCGCATGGATGTCGTCGTCGTCGAATCACCGACCAAGGCCAGGACCATCCGCAAGTATCTGGCGGATGCACCCGAGGTCGAGGCCAGCTTCGGCCATGTCCGCGATCTTCTGGAGAAGGACGGTGCCGTCCTCCCCGACGACGATTTCCGCATGGTCTGGGAGGTGCTGCCGGCCAAGAGGAAGAACGTCGACGAGATCGTCCGGGCGGTGAAGAAGGCCCGCCGGCTCTTCCTCGCCACCGACCCCGACCGCGAGGGCGAGGCGATCTCGTGGCACCTGCTCGAGGTGCTCAAGGAGCGCAAGGCGCTGAAGGACATCGAGGTCAAGCGCGTGGTCTTCCACGAGATCACGAGGCGCGCCGTGACCGAGGCCATGGCCCACCCGCGCGACCTCGACCAGAGCCTGATCGACGCCTATCTGGCACGCCGCGCTCTCGACTACCTCGTCGGCTTCACCCTCTCGCCGGTGCTCTGGCGCAAGCTCAGGGGCTCGAGGTCCGCGGGTCGCGTGCAGTCGGTGGCACTCCGCCTCATCTGCGAGCGCGAGGCCGAGATCGAGGCCTTCGTGCCGCGCGAGTACTGGACCATCGAAGCCCTGCTCGAGACGCCGGACCGCTCGCGCTTCAAGGCCCGTCTCACCCACCTCGACGGCAAGAAGCTCGACAAGTTCGGCCTGCCGGACGCCGCCGCGGCCGAGGCGGCCCTCGGCCGGGTGAAGGAGGCGGCCCTCGCCATCGGCCCGGTCGAGAAGAAGCAGGTCAGCCGCAATCCGGCGCCGCCCTTCTCCACTTCGACCCTGCAGCAGGAAGCGGCGCGCAAGCTCGGCTTCTCCGCGGACCGCACCATGAAGACCGCCCAGCGCCTGTTCGAGGGCGCCGAGATCGACGGCGAGACCGTCGGCCTCATCACTTACATGCGCACCGATTCGGTGCAGCTCTCGCAGGACGCCATCGGCGCTGCCCGAAAATGCATCCGCCAGTCCTTCGGCGACGCCTATCTCCCGGACCAGCCGCGCGTCTTCAGGACGAAAACCAAGAACGCCCAGGAGGCGCACGAGGCGATCCGCCCGACCGATGTCGGCCGCGAGCCGAAGATGGTCGCCCGCTACCTCGACAACGACCAGAGCCGGCTCTACGAGCTCATCTGGAAGCGCACCATGGCGAGCCAGATGGCGGCGGCCAGGCTCGACCGGGTGATCGTCGACGTGCTCGACGACAAGGGTGCTGTCCAGCTTCGCGCCACCGGCCAGACCATCGCCTTCGACGGCTTCCTCAAGCTCTACCAGGAGGGCCGGGACGATCCCGCCAGCGACGACGAGGACGGCGAGGGCGTGCTGCTGCCGGCGCTGGTCACCGGCACCCGCGTCGCCGAGCGTGGGATCACGCCCGAGCAGCACTTCACCGAGCCGCCGCCCCGCTTCAGCGAGGCCAGCCTGGTCAAGCGGCTTGAGGAGCTCGGCGTCGGCCGGCCCTCGACCTATGCCAGCATCATCTCGGTCCTGCAGGATCGGGACTACGTCCGACTCGAGCAGAAGCGCTTCGTGCCCGAGGACCGCGGCCGGCTGGTGACGGCCTTCCTCACCAGCTTCTTCGACCGCTACGTGCAGCCGGCCTTCACCGCGGCGCTCGAGGACCAGCTCGATCGCGTCGCCGCCGGCAAGCTCGGCTGGAAGGAGGTCTTGCGCGAATTCTGGGGGCCCTTCGTCGGCAGCATCGGCGAGGTCAGCGAGCTGCGCGTGGCCCAGGTCATCGACGCGCTCAACGAGGCGCTTTCGGCCAAGCTCTTCCCGCCGCGCGCCGATGGCGACGATCCGCGCCTCTGCCCGCTCTGCGGCAAGGGCCGGCTCAGCCTGAAGCTCGGCAGGTACGGCGCCTTCATCGGCTGCTCCAACCATCCAGAATGCCGCTACACCCGCCAGCTCGACGACGATGCCGACGGCGATCCCGCCAAAGGCAACGGCGAGAAGATGCTCGGCGTCGATCCCGAGACGGCCGAGGAGGTTTGGCTCAAGAACGGCCGCTTCGGCTTCTATCTCCAATCCGGCAGCGGCGACACGCTGCGCCGCAGCTCGCTGCCGCCCAACCTGCGCCCCGACGAGATCGGCCTCTCGACCGCCCTGGCCCTCCTGGCCCTGCCCAGGGTGGTCGGCACCCATCCCGAGACCGGGGCCGAGATCATGGCCGGCATCAACCGCTACGGTCCCTTCGTCCAGCACCAGGGCAAGTTCGTCCGGCTCGAGCCCGATGATGACGTGCTCAGCATCGGCATGAATCGTGCCCTCACCCTGATCGCCGAAGGCTCTTCCCGAGGCCGCGCGCGGACCGCCTTCAAAGCCTTGCGCGAGCTCGGCGCCCATCCCGAGACCGGCGAGCAGGTCCTCGTCCTCGACGGCCGCTTCGGCCCCTACGTCAAGCATGGCAAGACCAATGCCAGCCTGCCCAAGAGCCGCGTGGTGGACGAGCTCACCCTGGACGAGGCGGTGGCGATGCTCGCCGCCCGCGAGGCCACAGGCGGCGGCAAGGGCAGGGCGCGGAAGTCGACCGCCAAGGCCAAACCGGCCGAGGAAAAGCCTGCCGTCAAGAAGAAGCCCGCTGCCAAGAGGAAACCTGGGGGCGGGAAGAAGCCAAGCGCCGACGGCGGTTCCTGAACCATGCGGCGGGGACGCGGTCACGGCGAGCGGAGGTCCCGCGACCGCGGCCCGGGGCGCCGCAACCGCTACGAGCGCACCGGCACGCCGCCCGGCATGGCCGCCGTCGAGGTGACCGCCATCGACGAGGCGGGCGAGCTTCTGGGCGAGAGTCCCGCCGTGCCGGGTGCCGCCATCCGTGTGCTCGACGCCGATGGCGGCGAGGCGCCGCTCGAGATCGGCGACCGGGCGCTGCTGCGCCTCTCGACCGACGCCGAGGGCATGATCGAGGGCAGGCTCTTCCGCCGCCTCGCCCGGCTGGCCCGCGAGATCGTCGGCGTCGTCGAGGTGGACGGCACGTCGCTGCATCTGCGCCCCTGCCGCCGCTCCGCCGACCGCGACCAGCCGACCAGGCTCGAGCTGGAGCCGGACGGGCTGCACCTCGAGGCCGGCGACATGGTGCGGGCGACGCTCGACCGCGGCCGGCCCCTGGCGCCGCCCCGCGCTCTCGCCGTCGAGCGGCTCGGCAGCAGCACCGATCCCGCCGCCATCGCCCTCGGAATAGCGGCCGAGCTCGGGCTGCCCACCGCCTTCGGCGCCGCGGCCCTGGCCGTGGCCGAAGCGGCCACCCCGCCCGAGCTCGGCCGACGCACCGATCTTCGCGATTTTCCGCTCGTCACCATCGATGGCGCCGACGCCCGCGACTTCGACGATGCGGTCTGGGCCGATCCCGAGCCGCTCGCTGGTGAAGGAGGGGTCGATGGCGGCTTTCGTGCCGTGGTCGCCATCGCCGATGTCGCCCACTACGTCCATCCGGGCGACCCGCTCGATCGCGAGGCCCTGGAGCGTGGCAACTCGGTCTATTTCCCCGATCGCGTGATCCCGATGCTGCCGGAGGCCCTCTCCAACGGCCTCTGCTCGCTCAAGCCCGGCGAGGATCGCGCCGGCCTCGCCGTCGAGCTCGTGTTCGATGCCGCGGCCAACCTGAAGCGCTGGCGCTTCATGCGCGCCCTCGTCAGGAGCCGCGCCAGGCTCACCTACGAGCAGGTCCAGGCCGCCGCCGAGGGGCGGGCGGACGACGCCACCGCCCCGCTCCTCGATTCCGTCATCCGCCCCCTCTACGCCGCCTTTGAGAAGCTCGCCGCCGCGAGGCGAAGGCGCGGCACGATCGAGCTCGAGCTGCCCGAGCGGCAGGTTCTGTTCGACGCGGCCGGCAAGGTCACGGACATCGTCCAGCGCCAGCGCCTCGCCAGCCACATGCTGGTCGAGGAGCTGATGATCGCGGCCAACGTGGCGGCCGCCCGCGCCCTCGCCGAGAAGAAGCTGCCCTGCCTCTATCGCGTCCACGACCGGCCAGACCCCATCCGCCTCGAGGCCCTGGCCCAGTATCTCGAACGCCTCTCGGTCGGCTGGAGCCGCACCGCCAAGAAGCCCGGGGACTTCACCCGCCTGCTCGAGCGCATCGCCGATCCCTCCTTGCGCGAGCAGGTCGCGGGCTTCGTCCTGCGCTCCCAGGCGCAGGCCCTCTACCAGCCGGACAATATCGGCCATTTCGGCCTCAACCTCCGCCACTACGCCCACTTCACCTCGCCGATCCGCCGCTACAGCGACCTCGTCGTGCACCGCCTTCTGATTCACCACGAGAAGCTCGCGGGCAGCGAGGACGGGCGCCCTTACGACCAGGAGCAGCTCGAGCGCTTCGGCCGGCTCGTCTCCGCCGCCGAGCGCAAGGCGGTCCAGGCCGAGCGCGAGGCGCTCTCCCGCTACACCGCCCTCTTCATGGCGGACAAGGTCGGCGCCACCTTCGCGGGCCGGGTCATCGGCGTGCAGCGCTTCGGCCTCTTCGTCGTCCTCGACGGCACCGGTGCCGAGGGCCTCGTGCCGGTCAGCACGCTCGGCGAGGACGCCTTCCACTTCGACGAGCAGCACCAGGCGCTGGTCGGCATCCGCTACGGCGAGACCTTCGGCCTCGGCGATACCGTCACCGTCACGCTCGCCGATGTCGACACGGTCATCGGCCAGATCGCCTTCCGCATCGAGACCCACGAGCGCGCCCACGCCGCCGAGCTCGCCCGCGCCGCCTGGGCCAAATCGGGTCCCATGCGGAAGGGCCGCCACGGACCCCCCCACCGAAGAGGCAGCCGCCGGCGGTAGGGAAGGAGGAGAGCGCCTCGGCGCCCGGGCCGCTACGAAATCTTTCTGCCTGCGGCCGCGCTTTACGAAGCAATTCTTCCCCATGCTTCAACATTCCGGCCAGCCGGGGACGTCACGTCTCGCGACGTCACGTTCCGCGAAGCTGGCCCGGCATCAGCCTCTCTGGGCGGCCCTCACCGCCGCCCTCGTCGTCCCGGTCGCCATCGCGGCGACGAGCCCGCTCCTCGCCTGGCGCCAGCCGGTCTACATCACGGCCGGCTTCGCCGGCATCTTCGCCATGGCGCTCCTGATCGAGGGCACGATGGGCACACTCTCGAAGAATGCGATCTGCGCGCTGGTCCTGGCGGCGGCGGCGAAGGTCATCGTCGACCGGTGGACGTGGTCACAGCGGTGAAAACGTCTCCCAGCGAAAGGAACGGACCATGGCCAAGCTCGTATTCGGCATGAACCAAAGCCTGGACGGCTATGTCGATCATACGGCGTTCAGGCCGAGCGCCACGCTCTTTCGCCACTTCGTCAAAGAGGCGGAGGCGCAGGCGGGCAGTGTCTATGGTCGCCGGATCTACGAGATCATGCGCTACTGGGACGACGATCATCCGGAATGGGATGCCGATCAGCAGGCGTTCGCGGCAGCATGGCGAAAGCAGCCGAAATGGGTCGTCTCGCGCTCGCCGCAGGCAGTCGGCCCCAATGCCAGTCTGGTCGGCGACGACCTCGAAGGAGCCGTCCGCAGGCTGAAGGACGAGCGCGAGGGCGAGATCGAGGTCGCCGGCCCGAACCTGGCGCAGAGCCTCGCCGATCTCGGCCTGATCGACGAGTACCGGCTCTACCTGCACCCCGTCGTGCTCGGTGCGGGCATTCCCTGCTTCGCCGGCCCCCGGCCGCCTCTCCGCCTCCTGGCCTGCAATCGGATCGGCGAGGACGTGCTCAGGCTGGCCTGCGCGCCCGCCTGATCCAGCGATCGACGGCAATCACACCGCCAGCTCCACCGTCACCGGCACGTGGTCGCTCGGCGCCTCCCATCCCCGCGCCTCGCGGCGGACGTGGGCGTGGCGGAGCGCGGGCGCGAGGGCGGGGGTGAGCCAGATGTGGTCGAGCCTGCGGCCGCGGTCCGAGGCACTCCAGTCGCGGTTGCGGTAGCTCCACCAGGAGAAGAGCTTCTCCTCGGGCGGGATGATGGCGCGCACGGCATCGACCCAGCCGGCACTTCCCTGCAGGCGGCCCAGCCTCTCGACCTCGACGGGCGTATGGCTCACGACCGAGAGGAGCTGCTTATGGCTCCAGACATCCGTCTCGAGCGGGGCGATGTTGAGATCGCCGAGCAAAATGGCGCGGCGGCTGTCGTCCCTGTGATCGGCGAACCAGTCGGCGAGCTCGTCCAGCATGGCGAGCTTGTGGCGGAACTTCGGGTTCAGCTCGGGGTCGGGGACATCGCCGCCGGCCGGGATGTAAAGGTTGTGCAGCTCGATGCCGCCCAAAAGCGTGCAGACCGCGTGCCTGGAATCGTCGATGCCGCACCATTTGTGCGTGCCGCAGCCGTCCAGCGGCAGCTTCGAGAGCACGGCGACCCCGTGATAGCCCTTCTGGCCGTGAATGTGGGTGTGCGCGAAGCCGAGGTCGCGCACCAGATCGAGCGGGAACTTCATGTCCTCGACCTTGGTCTCCTGCAGGCAGAGCACGTCGGGATCGATCTCGGCCACGATCCGTCGCAGCGCATTCTCGCGCAAGCGCACGGAGTTGGCATTCCAGGTGGTGATGCGCATGATGCTCCAAAAGCAGGTCAGTCGCCGACCAGCAGCAGGTCCTCGGGGTGGATGCCGATCGTGCAGGGCGTGCCGGGCGGCGGATCGCCTTTGTCGACACGGTTGGTGTTGTAGCGGCTGCATTGCAGCCGTCTGCCATCCGCCGCGGTCAAATAGACGATCGAGAGGTCGCCGTAATAGGCGATCTGGTCGATGACCGCCCGCACCAGCACCTCGCCCGGGGCGGGATCGGGCGAGGAGAAATCCATGCGCATCTTCTCGGGCCGGATGACCAGGGTGCCGGCCCTGACGTCCGCCGAGGCCCGTTCGACCGAGAGCTCGCCGAGAAGCGGGCTCCTCACCCGCGCGATCCTTCCCTCGATCCCCAGCACCTCGCACGCGAAGCTGTTCGAGGCCCCGATGAACTCGGCGACGAAGCGGTGCGTCGGATGCTCGTAGAGCCGGCGCGGCGGGGCGATCTGCAGGATGCGGCCCTCCTTCATGACCGCGATCTCCGTCGCCATGCCGAGCGCTTCCTCCTGGTCATGGGTGACGATCACGAAGGTGATGCCGACCTCGGTCTGCAGCCGCACGAGCTCGAGCTGCATCTCCTCTCGAAGCTTCCGGTCGAGGGCCGAGAGCGGCTCGTCGAGCAGCAAGAGCTTCGGCCGCTTGACCAGGGCGCGCGCCAGCGCCACGCGCTGCCGCTGCCCGCCCGAGAGCTGGTCCGGCATGCGCGCCGCCATCCCGTCGAGGCGCACCATGGCGATCGCCTCCGCGACCCGCGCCTCGATCTCGGCCCGCTTCACGCCCGTGACCTTCAGCCCGTAGGCGACGTTCCCCGCCACGCTCATATGCGGGAAGACCGCATAGGACTGGAAGACCATGTTGACGGCGCGCCGATTGGGCGGCACCTCCGCCATGTCCTCGCCGTCGATCAGAACCCGCCCCGAGGTCGGATGGACGAACCCCGCGAGCATGCGCAACAACGTGGTCTTGCCGCAGCCCGAGGGACCGAGCAGCGCGAAAAAGGCGTTTCGCGGAATGGCGAGGCTGACATCGTCGACGGCCAGGGTCGACCCGAACGACTTGGTCACGTTCTCGAAGGTGACGATGGGCGTCCTCGTCATGCGAGCTTCGCCGCCTCCCGATCGGGCCTCAGCAGGCGAAGGGCGATGACCGTCAGGATCACCGTCACGAGGATCAGCACGGTCGAGGCGGCATTGACCTCGGGCGTCGCCCCGAAACGCACCATGGAATAGACCTGCACCGGAAAGGTCAGCGTGCCCGGCCCGCTCGTGAAGAAAGTGATGACAAAATCGTCGAGCGAGAGCGTCATGGCGAGAAGGGCCCCGGCGACGAGGCCGGGCTTCATGAAGGGCACGGTGACGTGCCGGAAGGTCTGCCACTCCGACGCACCCAGGTCCTTCGACGCCTCCTCGAGCGAGCGGTCGAAACCGGCCATGCGCGCGCGGACGACCACCGAGACGAAAGGAAAGCTGAAGGCGACGTGGCCGATGACGATGGGCAGGAGGCTCAGGGGCCATTCGGCGGCGGCCGAAAGCCCGACCCGGTTGAAGAAGGCGAGCAGCGCCACGCCCATGCAGATCTCCGGGATGACGATCGGCAGCGCTATCGCCCCGTCGAGGCCGGCCTTGCCCGGAAAGCGGAAGCGCCAGAGGGCCAGCGCCATCAATGCGCCGATGACCGTGCTGACGGCGGTCGAGACGAAGGCGATGATCAGGCTGTTGGTGAAGGCCTCGATCAGCGACGCGTTGGCCGCAGCCTTGGCGTAATAGGCGGTGGTGAAGCCCTGCCAGACGATGTTGCGCTTGCTGTCGTTGAAGCTGAAGACGACGAGGATGACGATGGGCGCGTAGAGGAAGACGAAGACAGCGAGAAGCCAGAGCCGGAGCCAGAGCCGGCGCGTGTAGTCCAGAGGCCCGATCGGCTCACGCCTCGCCATGCAGGGCCTCCCGCCCGGCGAGCCACGCGCGAAAGGCGAGGACGGCGAAGGTGACGTAGAGCAGGACGAAGCTCATGGCGGCGCCCAAGGGCCAGTTGTTCGCCGCCTTGAACTGCCGTTCGATCACGTTGCCGATGAGAAGGCTGTCGGTGCCGCCCAGAAGATCCGAGATCAGGAAGGTGCCGAGGGCGGGAATGAAGACGAGGATGATGCCCGAGACGATGCCCGGCCGGGCGAGCGGCACGATGATCGAAAAGAACGTGCGGATCTGCCCGGCCCCGAGATCGAGGCTGACCTCGAGCAGCGAGCGGTCCAGCCGGTCCAGGGTCGCGAAGAGCGGCAGGACCATGAAGGGCAGATAGACGTAGACGACGCCGAAGATGACGGCCGTGTTGTTGTAGAGAAGCTCGAGCGGCACGAAGCGCGGACCCATGAGGGCCTCGTCCAGCCCGAAGGGCGCCAGCACGGTCGCCCCGATCTGCCAGACATGCTCCAGCCCGAAATTGACGAAGCCTCTGGTCCGCAGCACCGCGATCATCGCATAGGTGCGGATCAGGATGTTGGTCCAGAACGGCAGGACGACGAGCAGGAGTATCAAGGGCTTGAGGCGGGCCGGCGCGAAGCTGATGGCGAGCGCCACCGGCAGGCCGATGACGAGGACCAGCGCCGTCGCCGCCGTGGCGACCCAGAGCGAGCGACCGAAAAGGCCGATATAGACCGGATCGAAGACGCTTCGGTAGTTGGCGAGCGTCCAGGTGAGCTCGATCTCGACCGGCCCCGCCCGCTCACCGAAGGCGAGGAGCCAGATGAGCGCCAGGGGCACGATGAAGAAGAGCACGAGCCAGAAGGCGCCCGGCAGGACGAAGGCCCAGAATACGGCAGGCTGCGCGCGCCAGCTCTCCAATGGCCTTCCCCAAGCCGCCCGATCCGGCCGCTAGTTGCGGCACCGTCCGCTTGCTTGTCAACGCCGCTTGCTCTCTGATCGGAGGGCGTCCGGTGGACGATCGGGAGTGGAGCGGATGAAGGTCGAAGCCGAGGTCGATATCGCCGTCGTGGGGGCCGGAATCACCGGTCTCGCCATGGCGCTGGCGCTGGCGCGTCATGGTGCCCGGCTGGCTCTCCTCGCCGCCGGCCCCCTGCCGACCCGCGAGGGCGAGGCGGCCGATGGCCGGACCGCTGCACTCCTCCAGCCGGCGATCGACCTCTTGAGCCGGCAGGGCGTCTTCGATCCCGTGGGTCTCGGCGCCGAGCCGCTCTACCGCCTGCGGATCGTCGGCGGCGGCCGGTTCGGTACCGAAGGCACCGCCCTCACCTTCGATGCGGCCGAGCTCGGCATGGAGGCCTTCGGCTGGAACGTCCCCAACGCCACGCTAGCCACTCGACTCGCCCGCGCCGTCCAGCGCACCGGCAACATCACCGTGCACGCGCCGGCGGCGCTGGAAGGCGTGGTCGAGGACACGGGCCGCCTGCTGCTGGCGGCCGGCGACACCAGGCTCGCCGCCCGCCTCGTGATCGGTGCCGACGGCCGCCATTCGGTGGTGCGCGGGACGGCCGGCATCAACACGACCGAGCGCGACCACAGGCAGTCCGCCATCGTCTGCCGCTTCGCCCACGGCCGGCCGCACCGTAACGTCTCGACCGAGCTGCACCGCAAGGGCGGCCCCTTCACCATGGTCCCGCTGCCCGGCCGCAACTCGAGCCTCGTCTGGGTCGATCGCACCGACATCAGCGAGGCGAGGCTCCATCTCGATGACGAGGCCTTCAGGGCCACCATGGCACCTCTGGCCGAGCCCTGGCTCGGCGCCATCGGCGAGGTCTCGAAGCGCCACGCCTTCCCCATCCGCGCCTGCCTCGCCCGTCGCCTGACCGCCCCGCGCCGCGCGCTGATCGGCGAGGCCGCCCATGTCATGAGCCCCCTGGGCGCCCAGGGCCTCAACCTCTCGCTGCGCGACGTCGCCACCCTCGCCGGCCTGCTTGCCGCCCACCAGGGCGATCCGGGGGACCCCGCCCTTCTCGAGGCCTATGCCCGGGCCCGCGCGCGGGACATCAAGACGCGCTTTTGGGGCATCGACACCCTCAACCATCTCGTCATGCGAAGCCTCCCCCCCTTCCGCCTCGCCAGCTCCCTGGCCCTCGGCCTCCTCGACAGCCTCCCCCCCGCCCGCCGCGCCCTCATGCACGGGCTGATGGAAGGGGTGCCGGGCTGATCTGGGCAGGGTGAATGCATATCTGCACGAATATCTTGATTTGCGCCACATAGCACCTCATATGAAGGTCGTTGCAGGAGATCGCCATGGCGCTCGCCACCCTTCCCGCCACCGCGCCGCCCAAGGTCGACGAGCTGCGCCACGATCCGCGGATGCAGGCGGATCTGTTGCGCGGCTTCTTCGGCATGATGCGGCTCTGGCGCGTCGAGAACGCCGATGCCAGGCGCATCCTGGGCGACCCGGCCGAGCGCACCTTCTACGCCTGGAAGGGCGGCAAGGTGGGGCGACTGCCGGCCGACACCATCCGCCGCATCGGCTACGTCGCTGGCATCTTCAAGGCGCTGCAGATCCTCTACCCGGACAGCCGCCAGGCCGACCGGTGGATCAGGCAGCCGAACCGGCATTTCGGCGGGCAGACGCCGCTGGAGCGCATGGGCGCCGGCGACGTCACCGATCTCGCGGCGGTGCGGGCCTATCTCGATGCCGCCCGCGCCCCCTGGTCCTGAGCCGGGGCTCGTCCGCGTCCGCTGGGCGCATGCCACCCGCATCATCGCCTCGCGCTATCCGCCGATTGCCCTCTTCGAGCGGGTCGACACGGATCCCGGCGTCTGGGAGGCGCTGATCGCGGCCGAAATGCTGACCAACCCGCGCCTGCGCGACGAGCTTGGCGAGATCGCCCTCGTGCCCCCCAAGGAGCGCGTCGCCGGTCCCGGCGCCAGCTACGTCATGGCGTCCTTCACGCATCTGAACCCCAAGGGCTCGCGCTTCAGCGACGGCAGCTACGGCGTCTACTACGCGGCCGATGATTTCCCGACCGCACGCGCCGAGACCATTTACCATTTCGAGCTCTTCGCGCGGGACAGCGGCGACGGCATCCGCGACATCGACATGCGCGTCGTGGTCGGGCGAATCGACGAGCGCTTCCACGACATCGAAAGCCTCGCCGAGCCCGACCGCAGCGCCGTCCTCCAGCCCGACGACTACACGGCGAGCCAGGCGCTCGGCCGGCGCCTGCGCGAGGCCGGCAGCAACGGCGTCGTCTACCCGAGCGTCCGCCACGCCGGCGGCCGCTGCCTCGGCGCCTTTCGCCCCAAGGCCGTGGAGCCGCCGGTCCAGCAGCGCCACATCCGCTACCACTACGACGGCAAACGGGTCAGCGCCTGGTTCGACTACGCGACCAATGCCTGGGAGACTCTCTAGGACCCGAAGACGTGGTGCTGGGTGCGGTTCCGCTCGATGTAGTCCCAGTCATAGGCGACGCCGAGACCAGGGCCGTCCGGCACCGGCACGCAGCCGTCCTCTCCCACGGCGTCCGGCTGGTCGCTGTAGCCGCAGGTGTAGACCGGCGGCACCGCATTGGCCATGCCGGGACCCAGAAGCGCCATCTCGTAGAAATGGGTGTTGCGGGTGGCGCTGATGACCGCGCGGTGCGCCGGGCCGCAGGCGTGGAACTGGAGATCGAGGCCGAGCGCCTCGCAAAAATGCGCGATCTTCAACGCCCCGGTGATGCCCATATCGTATTCGGGATCGGCGTGGATCATGTCGCAGCCGCCGGCGAGGAGGAAAGCCGCCTTCTGCTCGAGGGTGCGCACGTGCTCGGCGATCAGAAGCGGTGTCCTGAGCTTCTCCCGAAGACGCTTGTGACCCTCGGCGGAAACACCGGCGTCACGATAGGGGTCCTCGTACCAGAAGAAGCCGGCCTCGTCGCAGGCGCGGCCGACCCGCAGCGCATCCATCCAGGTGCGGAGCTGGCAGGCGGGGTCGAGCATCAAGGGATAGCCGTCGCCCACGGCCGCCCGCACGCCCAGCACGTTCTGGACCTCGCGCGCCACGTCGCCACCGTTCCAGCCATGGATCTTGAAGCCGGCGAAGCCGTGCTCCCTGCAGGCCCTGGCGTAGTCGGCGAAGGCCTCGACCGTATCGAGCCCACCTTCCACGTCCTGGCCGTGATAGGTGCTGGCATAGGTGGGCAGTCGCTTGCGGTAGCCCCCCAGGATCCGCGACACGGACATGCCGAGGCGCTTGCCCAGGAGATCCCAGAGCGCGATGTCGATGGGCCCGTGGCCCATGTGGTCGTAGGCCCTGATCTCGCGCTTCAGATCCTCCCAGATCTCGATCCGGCAGTCGGGATCGCGGCCGATCAAATGCGGCGCCAGCATCAGCGTCTGCCCGAGCGCCGCCGGCGTACCGACCCAGTGCGTGACGTACTCGCCTCTGGCACCGTCCTTCGTCTCGATGCGAACGGCATAGCGGCTCATCGGCATCCGCCCGCCCTTCTGCCAGACGAGATTGCCGACCCCGGCCGCACCGTGCGGCGGCAGGGCGAGGTCCGCGACCTCGTAGGCGAAGACGTGGATCTCGACGCGGGCGATGGTGGTCACGGCTTTTCTCCCGGCACCGGCGCGTCGGCGCGGATCAGGTTCTCGTGGCGCAGCTCGGCCCAGAAATCGGGCGGAATCGTCGCCCGCATATGCTCGAGATTGGCCGCGACATGGGCCGGGGCGAAGCCGCCCGGGATGACCGAGGCGACGGACGGATGGCCGAAGGGAAACTGCAGCGCCGCCGCCGGCAGCTTCACGCCGTGCCGCGCGCAGACCGCCTCGATGCGGCGCACCTTCTCCAGGATCTCGGGCGTGGCATCGGCATAGTCGTACTTGGCACCGGCGATGGCACCCGTGGCGGCGATGCCGGAGCTGAAGACGGCACCGATGATGATGCCGACATCGCGGCGCTCGCAATACGGCAGCTCCCGATCGAGCGTGTCGTGGTCGAGGAGCGTGTAGCGAAGGGCGAGAAGGAAGAAGTCGAGATCGACGAGGTCGAGGAAGCGGGGAATCATCCCCTCCTCGTTGATGCCGGCACCCAACCCCCGGATCACGCCGGCCGCGCGGAGCTCGTCGAGCGCCCGCCAGCCGCTGGTCGCGAGCTGCGCCAGATAGGCTCCGACCTTGGCATCCGCCCCGTGGTGGCGGAGGTCGAGGTCATGAATGACCGCAAGGTCGATGCGGTTCATGCCGAGGCGCTGCAGGCTGTCCTCGTAGGCGCGCATGATGCCGTCATAGCTGTAGTCGAAGACATGGTCGAAATGCAGCCCACCGGTCCAAAAGCCCGTCTCGAAGCGCTCGGGATCGAGAGGTGCCTTCAGGATGCGGCCGACCTTGGTCGAGAGCACGAAGTCGCCGCGCGGCCGGCGGTAGAGAAAGCGGCCCAGGCGGTGCTCGCTCTGCCCCCTTCCGTACCAGGGTGCCGTGTCGTAATAGCGAATGCCGGCCTGCCATGCGGCCTCGAGCGTCGCCTCGGCCTCGGCGTCACCGACCCGCGTGAAGAGCTCGCCCAGAGGCGCCCCGCCGAAGCCGAAGGCCGGCAGCTCGACCCCCGACCTGCCCAGCCGGCGCTTCTCGAACGGGTCCATGCTGCTCCCCCCCGGATGACCGGCCGCAGTCCTGCCAGAACTCGTCGATCCTGCACAAGAGAAAGCGTATTCGCCAGCGCAACGGTTTTGACAAAGTGCCGCGAGCACCCATACTGTTCGCGCACCCTCCCGAGAGGTCGGTACATCGGAGGGGGATGCATCGAGCCAGCGCACTCAGGTCAGGGATCAGGGAGCCCACAAGCATGAAAGCGATAGCGATCGGCCTTCTGGCCGGCACCTTCCTCACCGGCGCCACGGTCGCCCCGGCCGCGGCCGAGGACCTCGTGATCTGGTGGAACAAGAGCTACTACCAGGAAGAGGACGACAAGTTCGACGAGATCGTCAAGGCGTTCGAGGCCGAGTCGGGCATCAATGTCGACTACAGCCTGTTCATCAACGAGGACGCGCCGGTCAAGGCCCTGGCGGCGCTCTCGGCCGGCGAGGTGCCGGATCTCAACTTCGGCTTCCTCTTCGACCTGCAGCACACCGCGCGCTGGGCCTACGAGGACAAGCTCGTCGACGTCTCCGACGTGCTCGAGCCGATGAAGGACCGCTTCATGCCGGTGGCCCTCGAATCGGTCCACCTCCTCGACGGCGCCACCGGCAAGCGCTCCTACTACGCCTTCCCGACCCAGCAGCAGACCGAGCACATCCACGTCTGGCAGAGCCTCCTGAAGGACATCGACCAGACCGTCGACGACATCCCCCGCTCCTGGAACGAGTTCTGGCAGTATTTCTGCGACCAGCAGGGCGAGCTGAGGCAGGTCACCGGCAACCGTAACTTCTACGGCATCGGCCAGCCCATGTCGAGCTCGGCCTCCGACACGATCTTCAGCTTCATGATGTTCGCGAACGCCTACAACGTGAAGTGGATCGACGCCGACGGCAACTCCGTGCTCGGCGACCATCGCCAGGAGCTGATCGACGCCCTCGACAGCTACGTCATGCCGGCGCGCGAGCGCTGCAACCCGCCGGGTGCCGTGAACTGGATCGACAGCGACAACAACGTCAACTTCCTGAACCAGGTGACGTTGATGACGCCCAACCCGTCCATGTCGATTCCCGCCTCGCAGTACCAGCAGAACCCGGAGAACTACAAGACCAACATCGCCAGCATCGAATGGCCGGACAAGCCCGACGGCGATCCCATCGTCTACATGACGGCGATCAAGACGGCCGTGATCTTCAAGGGTGCGAAGAACGTCGAGGGTGCGAAGGAGTTCATGCGCTTCCTCTACAAGCCCGAGAATATCGGTCCCTATCTCGAGGGCTCGCTCGGCCGCTGGTTCCCGGTGATGCCGGAGCTCGTGAAAACGCCGTTCTGGCAGGACGACAGCGACCCGCACCGCCGGATCCACCGGCTCCAGTACACGGAGCGGCCGCAGAATCCGTTCCCCTTCGTCTACAACCACCGCTTCATGCCGATCATGACCGAGAACGCCATCGGCAAGGCGGTCGGGCGGATCGTGCTCGAGAGCTGGTCGACCGAGGACGCCGCCGACGAGCTGATCGAGCGCGTCGAGGAAGCGCTACAGGATTGACGCGCGATTCCGGGGCGAAGCCGTTCACTCGGCTCCGCCCCGGCCCCCGATCCCGCCCGCCGGGCGGGTGACAGCAGGGAGACGGCGGGATGGCCGCACGCGCCGACCGGGTCACGGCCGCATCCGTGCCCGAACGCAAGCCGAGACCCTGGACCCCGGAGCTGACCTGGGGCGCCATCCTGCTCATCCCCTACATCACCGTCTTCCTCCTCTTCGTCGTCTGGCCGGTCAGCTACGGCGTCTGGCTCGGCCGCGATCCCGACAGCTACCGCAGGCTCCTCGCCGACCCGGTGTATCTCCGCACCGTCTGGAACACCGCGGCCTTCCTCGGCATCGGCGTCAACCTCAAGCTCCTTTTGGCCCTCGTCCTCTCCGCCTACTTCATGTCGCAGCGCACCTGGATCCGTTGGCTCTCGGTGCTCTTCATCCTGCCCTGGGCAGTGCCGTCGATCCCGACCATCCTCTCTTTCCGCTGGATGCTGAACTCCGAGTGGGGCATGCTGAACGGCATGCTCTGGGACTTCTTCCGCATCGAGGGTCCCTGGTGGCTGGTCGATCCGAAGCTCGCCCTCTCCTCGGCCATCGCCGTCCACATCTGGAAGTACCTGCCGTTCTGGACCCTGATCCTGATGGCCGGACGCAGCGCCATCCCGACCGACTACTACGAGGCGGCACGAATCGACGGCGCCAACCGGATGCAGATGTTCGCCTATGTGACTTGGCCGCAGATCCGCAATCTCTACATCACGAGCACCCTGCTCTCGACCATCTGGACCCTCGGCGACTTCAACAGCATTTACCTCCTGACCGGCGGCGGGCCCAATGAGCTGACCCACGTGCTCGCCACCCTCGGCATCCGCTACGCCTTCCGCCTGCAGGAGCTCGACATGGGGGTCGCCACCGTCATGACCGCCGTGCCGATCCTCATCCCCCTGGTCATCATCCTGATCAGACGCCTCGGCGGAAGGGTCGAGTGATGGCGGCCCGAAGCGAGGCGCCGGCCCCGGGCCACGTCCGCCGGCGCGGCCTCCTCGACCGCATCGCCCATCCCGTGCGCCGCGTGCTCGAGGAAGGCGCCATGGCCGTCCTCGGCATCGTCGTCCTGATCTGGACGATGCTGCCGCTCTACCACATGGCGGTGGTCTCGATCACGCCGCTGCAGGACGCCTTCGGCGGCAAGTTCTGGCCGGAGAACCCGACGCTCGAGAACTACCGGACCGTGATCTTCCAGGAGCACTACTTCCTGCGCGAGTTCTGGCAGCAGCTCGCCAACAGCCTCTTCGTGGCCATCGCCACCATGGCCATCGTGCTCTTCGTCGCCAGCCTCGCGAGCTTCGCCATCAGCCGGCTCAAGGCCCGCTACGGCCACGTCGTCTCCAACACGGCCCTCCTCACCTACCTCATCCCGATGGCCTTCGTCGCCATTCCGTTCTACCGGGTGATGTCGGACTACGGCCTTCTGAACACGCTCTGGTCCTTGACCTTCGCCATGGCGACCTTCGCCACACCCTACGCCATCTGGGTCTTTCGCCAGTACAGCGACACCATCCCCTTCGAGCTCGACGAGGCGGCCCGCGTCGACGGTGCGACGCCCATGCAGCTCTACTGGCTCGTCTACCTGCCGCTCATGCGCCCGGCGATGATCGCGATCGGCACCTACGCGCTCCTGCTCGCCTGGAACGAGTACCTCTACGCCTTCCTCCTCCTCGACAACGAGGCGCGGATGACCATCCCGGTCGCCATGGGCTTCTTCCTCAACACCGACGACGCCCCCTGGTCGCTTTTGATGGCGACCGCCATCATCTACTCGCTGCCGCCGGCCGCCCTCTACTATGCCGTCCGCCGCTACATGGTGAGCGGGCTAACCGCCGGCGCCACCAAGGCCTGAGCGGCTCCGGCCGCGCCAGGGCTCGAGCCCGGTCGGCACCGCCGCCGCGAGTGCCCGGGTGTAGGGATGGGTCGGGTTGCGCCAGAGCCCGGCCCCCCGCCCCTCCTCGACCACCCGGCCACGCCGGAGCACCATGGTCCGATCGGCGAGCCGCTGCACCACGCCAAGATCATGGCTGACGAAGAGGATGCCGAGCCCCTCCCGCTGCACGAGGTCCCGGAGCAGGCTCAGGACCTGGACCCGGACCGAGACGTCGAGCGAGGCCACCGCCTCGTCGCAGACCAGCAGGTCCGGTCCGGCGGCGAACGCCCTCGCGATCGCCGCCCGCTGGAGCTGCCCGCCCGAGAGGGCGTGGGGCAGCCGGTCCGCCAGGCCGGGATCGAGGCCGGTCGCGACCATGAGCTCCGCCACCCGTGCCCGCCGCCCCTTGCGGTCGAGGCGGGTGTGCAGGCGAAGCGGCAGCGCGATCGAGCCGCCGACGCTGCGCTTGGGATTGAAGCTCGCGAGCGGGTCCTGAAAGACCATCTGCACCCGACGGCGAATGGCTTGCGCGATCCGCCCGCGCCCGTCCATGAGCGGCTCGCCGTCCAGAAGGACACGCCCTGCCGTCGGCCGGTCCAGCCCGACCGCGATCCGGGCCAATGTCGTCTTGCCGGAGCCGCTCTCGCCGACCAGGCCCAGGACCTCGCCCGATCGAAGCGTGAGATCGACCCCGTCCAGCGCCGCAACCGGCTCCGGTCCCTCGCCATGGATGCGAACGATGCCAAGGAGCTCGAGCCGGCTCGCCCGTCCCGCCCCTTGGGCCGCGGCCACTGGAGCCGGTGGCGACGCGAGGCGGGCGGGCAGCGCCGCAGCGGCCAATGCCGCCGTGCAGGGATGGACGGGATGGCGCACCAGAGCCCGGGCCGGGCCGCGCTCGACGATCCGTCCGGCATGCATGACGGCGATGTCGTCGGCGACGGCGCCGGCGAGGGCGAGATCATGGGTGACGAGGACCAGCCCCACACGCTCCTCGTCGACCAGCGCCAGGAGCAGGTCCAGGATCCGCGCCTGGACCATGGCATCGAGTGCTGTGGTCGGCTCGTCGGCGAGGATCAGGCGGGGCCGCCCGGCAAGGGCTGCCGCAATCGCCACGCGCTGCTTTTGCCCGCCCGAAAGTCGGTGCGGGTAGTCCCGTGCCCGCCGCCCCGGGTTTTCGATGCCCACCCGGCCGAGCAGCTCGACCGCCGCCCGCCATGCGGCTCTGCGACCGAGGCCCTGGTGCACCGCCGCGACCTCGGCGATGGTCGAGCCGATGCTCAGCACCGGGTTGAGGCTCGCCCCCGGGTTCTGGAAGATCATGCCGATCCGCCGGCCGGCGACCCCCTCGCGCGACCCGCCTTCGGCCAGAAGCTCCCTGCCGTCCAGCCGGAAGCTGCCGCTGATTTCGGCCTCCTTCGGCAAGAGCCCGGCCATGGCGTTCAGGACCGTGGTCTTGCCCGAGCCGCTCTCACCGATCAGCGCCAGCACCCGGCCCCGGGCGAGCGAGAGATCGGCCTTGCGAACCGCGTCCAGCCAGCCGCCCCCGGCAAGCGGAAAGCCGACCGAGAGCCGCTTCATGACGAAAACCCGATCGACCGCCATCAGCGGCTCGTGCCGAGCCCGAGACGGCGGCCGATCCAATCGCCCGTGAGGCTGACCGCCAGAACGGTCGAGGCGATGCAGAGGCCGGGCAGAATGACGAGCGAGGGAGCCGTTCGGATCAGCGCCCGCCCGTTCGCCACCATCGAGCCCCAGCTCTCCAGATTCGGATCGCCCAGCCCGAGAAAGGCCAGGGCACTCTCGACCAGAATGGCCTCGCCGACCGTGATGCCGGCCAGTGCCACGACTGGCTGGAGCGCACCCGGCAGGATCTCGACGAATGCGATCGCCAGGGGTGCCATGCCCAGGACGCGCGCCGCATCCACATAATCCAGCGCCTTCACCCGCAAGACCTCGGCGCGCACGAGGCGGGCCGCCGGCGGCCAGGAGGAGATGGCGATGGCGAGCACCACATTGCCCGCCGAGGCACCGAGCACGCTGACCAGCGCCAGCGCCAGAAGAAAACCCGGAACGGTCTGGAAGGCCTCGGTCAGGCGCATCAGCAGATCGTCGATCAGGCCGCCCTCGAACCCGGCCAGGGTGCCGATCAGGATGCCGACGCCGAGCGTCGCGGCGGCCGCCGTCGAGCCTACCGCGAGCGAGACCCGCGCCCCGTGCACCAGCCCCGACCAGACATCGCGGCCGAGCTGGTCGGTGCCGAGCGGAAAGCGGACGTCGGCGAAGGGGGCGATGAGCGGGCGGGCCACCATGTCGAGCGGATCGCCGGGTGCCAGCAGCGGTGCCAGGAGGGCCGTCGCCACGAGCAGCAGCAGGAGCAAGGGACCGATCAGGCCGGCACCGGGCCGGCCGGAGCGCCGGGCTTTGCGCATCACCCGCCCGCCCGCCCGAAGCGGTCGCCGACCCGGGGATCGAGCCTTCCGTAGACGAGGTCGACGGCGATGTTGACCAGGACGACGAGCACCGTGCCAGCGAGCAGGATGCCGGCCAGGAGCGGCAGATCGCGCTGGCTCACCGCCTCGTAGGCGAGGCTGCCGAGGCCCGGAATGGCGAAGACCGTCTCGACGACGACGCTGCCGCCGAGCATCGTGCCGGATTGCAAACCGAGCATGGTGACGACCGGCAAGAGCGCCGGCCGCGCCATGTGGCGAAGGACGATGCGGTGCCGGGGCAGGCCCCGGGCCCTGGCGGCGACGGCCCAGCCGCTCGCCGCGGCCTCCAGCACGGCACCGCGCATCAGCCTCAGATAAAGCGCGAAGTAGGTGAGCCCCAGGGTCGACGCCGGCAGAACCAGATGACGGGCCACCTCGAAAAGCACGGCGAGGCCCCTCGCCTCGCTCTGGGGATCGGTGAAGCCGCCGAGCGGCAGCCAGCGCAGCTCGACCGCGAAGAGGATGATGAGGACGAGGCCGAGCCAGAAGCCCGGCGTGGCATTGAGAACGAGCGCCGCCACCGTCACGATCGCGTCCAGGGGCCGGCCCCGGCGCAGCGCCGCCAGAAGGCCGAGAGCGATGCCGAGAGCCGCCGCCAGAAGGATGCCCGAGCCCATGAGGAGGAGGGTCCTGGGCAGCCGCTCGAGAATGACGTCGAGCACCGGCCGGGCGAAGGCGACCGAGCGGCCGAGATCGAGCGTGGCGAGGTTCATGAGATAGGTGAGAAAGCGCGTGCCCAGGCTGTCGCCGAGCCCGTAGCGCTGGCGCAATTCGGCCGCCAGCGTCGCGTCGCCACTGCCGCCGATGCCGGCCAGATAGGCATCGACCGCGTCGCCCTGGGCGACCTCCAGAAGGACGAAGACGCCGAGCGCCACGATGAGCAGCACGGGCACCGCCTGCAGCAGGCGGCGGCCGAGCGTGCTCAGGGCTGGAGCCAGGTGTCGGCCCAGGAGGAGGTCGCCCAGCGCGGGTTGTCGGCGACGTTCCTGACCTCGTCGCGCGCCACGGTGATGAAGGTGAAATCGACGAGGAACAGGATGGGCAGGTCGTCGGCGGCCTTCTTCTGGAACCTCTTGTAGACCTCGACCCGCTCGGCCGTGTCGATGGTCGAGAGCCCCTCCGCGATGATCTCGTCCATCTCGGGATCGTCGTAGCCGTACTGGTTCGAGAACGGCACGCCATCGGGCAGGCCGCCCTGGAAGAGAATGGTGGTCGAGATCGCCGGGTCGTTGCGATAGACCGGCGAGCCGATGGCGAGATCGAAATCGTGATCGGTGTAGACCGCCTTGATGTGCCCGCCCGAATCCGCGGTCACAAGCTCGACCGCGATCCCCACCTTCTGCAGCGCCTGGCGCACGTAGTCGCCCACCGCCCGGGTCTGCTCGAACCACGGAGCCGGCCTGAGGCGAAGCGAGAAGCGCGTCCCGTCACCACCCCTCGGATAGCCGGCCTCGTCGAGCAGCGCCTCGGCTGTGGCGATGTCGAAATCATAAGCAGCGACGTCGGCCGTGTAGAATTCCGTCGCGCTCGACGGCACGGGCCCCGTGGCGGCGGTAGCATAGCCCATGAAGACGACGTCGACGATGAAAGCGCTGTCGAGCGCGTGGCGCAGGGCCTTTCGCACGCGCACATCGGCGAGCTCCGGCCGGCGATGGTTGATCTCGACGGTGATCTGGTAGGTGATCCCCTCGTAGCCGGCATCGATGACGCTCACATCCGGCAGCGCATCCAGCCTCGCCATCTCGACCAAGGGCACGGCCGAGAACGCGGTGAGCTGGATGTCGCCGGTCTCGAGCGCCGCCGCCTTGGCCCCGGCATCGGGCAGCACCCGATAGAGAATGCCGTCGAGGTAGGGGAGCCCCTCATCCCAATAATTCGGGTTGCGCTCGAGCCTGTAGAGCTCGCCCGGCCGGTGCTCGGCGAAGACGAAGGGACCGGTACCGACCGGCGCCATGTTCAGCGGGTTCTCGGCGATGTCGGTGCCCTCGTAGAGGTGCCTCGGCAGCACCGCGGTCAGGGCCGGCAGCGCGTTCATGATGAGCTGCGGCGGCGTCGGCACCGAAAAGCGCAGGATCGCGGTCCGCTCGTCCGGCGTGTCCACCGCCTCGAGATTGGTGAAGACGACCCGCCCGAGGTTCTGCAGAGGCTTCCAGACCTGCATCGCCGAGAACGCGACATCGGCCGAGGTGAAGGGCTCGCCGTCGCTGAAGGTGACGTTCTCGCGCAACGACAAGGTGAAGCTCCGCCCGTCCGCCGCCCCCTCCCAGGAAGTCGCCAACACCGGCCGAAGCCCCTTCGCGTAGTCCATCTCGGCCAGAGGCTCGACGATCTTGCTGGCGACGTAGAAGACGCCGTTGGAGGCGACCATGGCCGGGTTCAGGTTCCTGGGCTCGGTATCGGCCGCCACGATCAGCGTGCCCCCTCGCACGGGCCCTTCCGCCAGCGCACCCCGCCCCAGCGCCAGCACCCCCGCCAGCGCCGTCGTCGAAAGCAGGATCTCACGCCGAGTGACCCCCATCGCCATTTCCCCCCAATGCGGTTGCGGCCCGAAGCTTAGAACCTGTTCGAGAAGATTTCATGATTCATCGACTTACGGCCGGCTCCGGCGAATCACCATGGGATCGGATCGAATGGATCGACCGAAGTTCGCGAAGCGGGGATCGATCTCCTCGAAGCTCCGCACGACCCCGCTCAGCCGGTCGCCGGCTGCGCCCAGTAATCGAGAACGAGGCCCTTCTCGCGATGCTTCGAGACGAGCTCGACGAAGGCCTGGTGCGCCGGGTGCGGCAGGTAAGCGGCGCGGCCGGCCTCGTCGGCGAAGGACACGAGAAAGCAGTGGGTGAAGCCCTGCGCCCGACCTTCGATGCTGACATCGGTGCCCCACTCGAAGTCGACGATCTCGGGGATCTGGCCCGGCAGTGCCGCGAACGCCGCCTCGACAAGGGCGATCTCCGTTGGCGTCGCCTCCGGCTTGAAGGCGAAAAGGACGACATGGCGAAGAACCCTGGCATTTTGGCTCGGCATCGACGACGCTCCCTGATCGGTGGTGCGACACTCTTCTAGCATGGTGCCGCGAGCGATACCGAGCACGATCCGGCGGGCCCGTGAAGAATGATGCTTGGCACATCTATATCGTTCCTCTATGCATCTCGCCTGACGTCCTGGATGTCATGGAGGGCCGATCCCCGATGATGACGGCCGCCCAGCTTCGGGCCGCGCGCGCCCTGCTCGGGATCGACCAGCGCCGGCTCGCCGAGCTCGCGGGGCTTTCCGTGCCGACGGTCCAGCGCATGGAGAAGAGCGAGGGCGTGGTGCGCGGCAATGTCGATTCGCTCATGAAGCTCACGGCTGCCCTCGAGCATGCCGGCGTCGTCCTGATCAACGAGGGTGCGGCCAGCACCGAAGGCGGCCGTGGCGTCCGTCTGAAGGCGCCGGGAGGTCCCATCCCATGACGACCGGCCTCCTCCTCGTGATCGCCCTGCTCATCGTCACGGGCGCACTCGCCGCCCTGCGCGCCGGAAGGCCCGGCACCCGCGCGCTGGTCTACGGCGCCAGCCTCGCCGCCATGGCCGTCCTCCTCGTCCTCGCCCTCGCCTCCCTGCTCCCCGGTGTGGAATCGGCGCAGAGCCTGCCGCTCGGCCTGCCCTGGATCGGCGCCCGCTTCCGCGTCGACCCGCTCTCCTCGTTCTTCCTGATGCTCGTCGCCATCGGCGGCGGCTTCGCCAGCCTCTACGGCCTCGGCTACGGCCGCCACGAGGCGGCCCCGGAGCGCGTCCTGCCGTTCTATCCGCTCTTCCTCGCCGGCATGACCCTCGTCCTCGTCGCCGACGACGCCTTCACCTTCCTCTTCGCCTGGGAGCTCATGTCCCTGGCCTCCTGGGCCCTCGTGCTCACGCAGCACCGCGCCGCCGCCAACCGGCAGGCGGGCTATGTCTACCTCGCCATGGCGAGCGGCGGCACGGTCGCCCTCCTTCTCGCCTTCGGCCTCCTCGCCGGCGCCACCGGCACCTACGGCTTCGCCGAGATCCGCACCCTAGCGACGAGCCCATGGACCGCCACGCTGGTCCTCCTCCTCACCCTGCTCGGCGCCGGCTCCAAGGCCGGCCTCGTGCCGCTCCACGTCTGGCTGCCGCTCGCCCATCCGGCGGCGCCGAGCCACGTCTCGGCCCTGATGAGCGGCGTCATGACCAAGGTCGCGATCTACGGCTTCTTGCGCATCATCATGGATCTTCTGGCCGTGCCGCCCTGGTGGGCGAGCCTGCTCGTCCTCTTCATGGGTGGGGCCACGGCCGTCATGGGCATCCTCATGGCGCTGATGCAGCGGGACCTGAAGCGGCTTCTGGCCTACAGCACGATCGAGAATGTCGGCATCGTCTTCGTCGGCGTCGGCCTCGCCCTCGCCTTCCGGGCGAACGGAATGGCGGCCGCGGCCGCCCTGGCGCTGACCGCCGCCCTCTTCCACGCGCTCAACCATACCCTCTTCAAGAGCCTCCTCTTCATGGGAGCGGGAGCGGTCCTGACCTCGACCGGCACGGCCGACATGGAGCGGCTCGGCGGGCTGATCCATCGCCTGCCGGTCACCAGCGTCGTCGTCCTCGCGGGATCCGTCGCCATCGCCGCCCTGCCACCCTTCAACGGCTTCGCCTCGGAATGGCTGCTCTTCCAGGCGATCCTGCAAAGCCCGGAGTTCGCCGGCTGGGGGCTCAAGGTGATGGTGCCGGCCGTCGGCGCCATGCTGGCCCTGGCGGCCGCACTCGCTGCCGCCTGCTTCGTCAAGGCCTACGGCATCACCTTCCTCGGCCGCCCACGCTCGCCGGCGCCGCAGGCTGCCCGCGAGGTCGACCGGCTCTCGCTCACCGCCATGATCGGCCTCGCCCTCCTCTGCCTTCTCGCCGGCATCCTGCCGGGGCTCGTGATCGATGGCCTCGGACCCGTCACCCAAAGCCTGCTCGGCCAGACCATGCCCACCCAGCACGCGCGCGCCTGGCTCACCATCGTGCCGATCGCCGAGAGCCGGAGCTCGTATAACGGGCTGCTCGTCTTCCTCTTCATCCTCGCCTCGAGCTGGCTCACGGCTTGGGCCATCCACCGCTTCGCGTCGCGCGATCTGCGCCGCGGCCCCGCCTGGGGCTGCGGCTTCGATCAGCACGTGCCGGCGAGCCAGTACAGCGGCGCCAGCTTCGTCCAGCCGATCGGGCGCGTCCTCGGCCCGCTCCTGCTGCGCTCGAGCGAGACCGTCGACATGCCGAAGCCGGGCGAGCTCCGCCCGGCCCGCCACGAGCTGCGCCAGACGGACGTCATCTGGGAGCGGCTCTACCTGCCGGTCGCCGGCCTCGTCGACGGCACCGCACAGCGCCTCAACGCCCTGCAATTCCTGACCATCCGCCGTTATCTCGGGCTCGTCTTCGCGGCCCTCGTCCTCCTCCTTCTGGCGCTGGCGCTATGGAGCTGATCCAGGTAGGGCCGATTCAGGGCCTCGTCGTCCAGGGCATGCAGATGACGGTGGTGCTGCTCCTGGCCCCGGGGCTCACCGGCCTCGTGCGGCTCCTCAAGGCGCGGCTCCTGCGGCGCCGGGGTCCCTCCGTGCTGCAGCCCTACCGCGACCTCGCCCGCCTCCTGCGCAAGGAGGTGGTGCTGGCCGAGAATGCCTCCTGGCTCTTCCGCATCGCACCCTACCTGATCTTCGCCGCGACCTGGGTGGCGACGGCGCTCGTGCCGACCTTCGCCTCGGGCCTCGTCTTCAGCTGGAGCGCCGATCTCATCGTCATCATCGCCCTCCTCGCCAGCGCCCGCTTCCTTCTGGCGCTCGCCGGCATGGATGTCGGCACCGGCTTCGGCGGCATCGGCTCCAGCCGCGAGGTGATGATCGCGTCCCTGGCCGAGCCCGCCATGCTGCTCATCATCTTCACCCTCGCCCTCGTCGCGGGCTCCACCCAGCTCGTCACGATCGCCGCCTTCCTCGGCTCCGACGCGGTCGGGCTTCGGGTCTCGCTCGGCCTCGCCCTCATCGCCCTCGTCATCGTCGCCCTTGCCGAGAACGCGCGCATCCCCGTCGACAACCCGGCCACCCATCTCGAGCTCACCATGGTCCACGAGGCCATGGTGCTCGAATATTCCGGCCGACACCTCGCCATGATCGAGCTCGCCGCCTCGCTCAAGCTCCTGCTCTTCTTCTCCCTCATCGTCTCGATCTTCTTCCCCACGGGCCTCGCCACCGCCGGCGCCGGCCCCCTGCCCTATCTCGAGGGCCTCCTGGCCTTCCTCGCCAAGCTCGCGGTGGCGGCCGTCTTGCTCGCACTCCTCGAGACCGCGATCGCCAAGATGCGGGTCTTCCGGGTGCCGCAGCTCCTCGGCGCCGCCCTCATGCTGGGCCTGCTGGCCACACTCCTCCTCTTCGTCTCCCGGAGCATCTGATGGGCAGCCTCGCCTTCGACATCGCCCATCTCCTGGCCGGCGGGCTCGTCCTCGTCAGCTTCATGCTGCTCTACCAGGACCGGCTCTCGGCCCTGGTCAACACCTACGCGCTCCACGCCCTCGTGCTGGCCCTCTCGGTCGCCTGGCAGGCGCTCATCCAAAATGCCCCGCACCTCTACGTCACGGCCGTCATCACCCTCCTCTTCAAGGCGCTGATCGTGCCTTTGGCCCTGCAGCGCATCATCCGCCGGCTCGGCATCCACAGGGAAATCGAGACCGTGGTCGGCATCGGACCGACCATGCTCGCCGGCATGGGCCTCGTCGCCCTCTCCCTCGCCGTGATCCTCGAGATCACGCCCGAGGCTGATCCGCTCGCGCGCGAGGACCTCGCCTTCGCGCTCGCCGTGCTGCTCCTCGGCCTCCTCCTGATGGTCACCCGGCGCAACGCCGTGAGCCAGGTGATCGGCTTCATGTCGCTCGAGAACGGGCTGATCCTGGCCGCCACCGGTGCGCTCGGCATGCCGCTCGTGGTCGAGATCAGCGTCGCCTTCTCGATCCTGATCGCCTTCATCGTCATCGGCGTCTTCCTCTTCCGCATCCGCGAGCGCTTCGACACCGTCGACACGGGCGCGCTCGACGCCTTTCGGGGCGAGCGGCCGTGAGCATGGATCCCGTCGCCGCCGTCCTCTGGATCCCGCTCGCCGCGGCCGCCCTGCTCGCCGCCCTTCCCGGCTACCGGCTGACCTCCCGCCTCAACGTCGCCGCCAGCCTCCTCACCCTGCTCGCCGCCCTCCTGCTCTTCGCCCTCGAGCGGCCGGCGCCCGGCACCTACCTCCTCGTCGACGACCTGAACATCGTCTTCATCGTGCTCAACTGCTTCGTCGCCTTCACCACGAGCGTCTTCAGCGCCGGCTACATCCAGCACGAGATCGAGACCGGCCGGCTGACCGCGACCAAGCTCCGCTTCTATCACGCCATGTACCAGCTCATGATGTTCGGCATGAACCTCGCGTTCGTGTCGAACAATATCGGCCTCATGTGGGTGGCCGTGGAGCTGGCGACGCTGACCACCGTCCTCATGGTCGGCATCTACCAGACGCACGAAGCCCTGGAGGCGGCCTGGAAATACTTCATCCTCGGCAGCGTCGGCATCGCCCTCGCCCTCTTCGGCACGATCCTCTTCTACACCGCCGCCCAGCCGGTGGTCGGCGAAGGCACGGACGCCATGGTCTGGACCGTGCTGGTCGACAAGGCCGCGGCGTTCGACCCGGATCTCCTGAGCGTCGCCTTCGTCTTCCTCCTGCTCGGCTACGGCACCAAGGTCGGGCTCGCACCCGTGCACGCCTGGCTGCCCGATGCCCATGCCGAAGGCCCGACACCCATCTCGGCGGTGCTCTCGGGCCTCCTTCTCAACGTCGCCCTCTACGCACTCCTGCGCTTCAAGATCCTGCTCGCCGCCAACCCGCTCGCCATCGCCCCGGGGCCGCTCATGGTCGCCATGGGCCTGGGCTCGCTCGTCTTCGCCGCCTTCATGCTCTACCGCCGGCGCGACATCAAACGCTTCTTCGCCTACTCCTCGATCGAGCACATGGGCATCATCGTCTTCGCCTTCGGCATGGGCGGGCCGCTCGCCAATTTCGCCGGCCTCCTGCACATGGTCATGCACAGCCTCACCAAATCCGCGATCTTCTTCGCCGTCGGCAATATCGCCCAGGTCAAGGGCACCCAGCGCATCGCCGAGATCAGGGGCCTGACGCAGAGCCATCCCGCCCTCGGCTGGGGCCTCGTCATCGGGGTCCTCGCCATCGCCGGCCTGCCGCCCATGGGCATCTTCATGAGCGAGTTCCTCGTCGTCACCTCGAGCTTCGCGCGCCTGCCGCTGCTCGCCCTCCCGCTCGTGCTGGGCCTGCTCGTCGCCCTGGGTGCCCTGCTCCTGCGCCTGACCGGCATCGCCTTCGGCGAGCCGACCGGCAGCACGGCACCTTCGACCGGCACCAATCTGCCCATGCAGGCGCATCTGGCGCTGGTGCTCGTCGCCGGCGTGTACCTGCCGCCGCCGCTCGTCGCCTGGTTCCAGCATGTCGGGATCCTGCTCGGATGAGGGACACGTCATGCCGAATCTGAAGGATCTCCTGGCCGAGGGCAGCCCCGTTTCGGGCCATCGCCCCTGGCCCCGCACCCGCCTCGATGCGGCCCGTTGGGGTCTCGCCATCGAGCGGCTCGCGGAGGGCCATTGGACCCTCATGGGCCTCTGGGCCGAGCACGATGCCGTCCACATGGCGCTCCTCGAGGACGGGCCCGGCACGCTCGGCGTGGTCAGCGTCGCCCCCGACCGGGGCCGCTACCCTTCGGTCGGCCGCCTCCATCCGCCGGCCATCCGGCTCGAGCGCGCGATCCGGGACCTCCTCGGCCTGGAGCCTGCCGGCCTCGAGGATACGCGGCCCTGGCTCGATCACGGCCGCTGGGAGCTCGCCCACCCACTCGGAACGCCCGGGCCCCGCGCCGGCGAGCCGCCACCCTACGGCTTCCTTCCGGCCGAGGGCGATGCCCTCCACCATGTCGCGGTCGGCCCCATCCATGCCGGCATCATCGAGCCCGGCCATTTCCGCTTCACCGCCTCGGGCGAAACCCTGGTCCGCGTCGAGGAGCGCCTGGGCTTCACCCACAAGGGCATCGAGAGCCTGATGGCAGGAGCCGACCTCGCCCGGGGTGCGAAGCTCGCCGGCCGCCTTTCGGGCGATTCCACCGTGGCCTTCGCGCTCGCCTTCGCCCGTGCCGTCGAGGCGGCGACGGGCGTGACCGCCCCACCCCGCGCGGTGGCCCTGCGCGCGGTCATGGCCGAGCTCGAGCGGCTCGCCAATCACCTGGGCGACATCGGCGGCATCTGCAACGATGCCTCCTTCGCGCTGATGCTGGCCGAATGCGGCGTCTTGCGCGAGCGGGTCCTGCGCGCCGCCGATGCCGCCTTCGGCCACCGGCTGATGCGCGACCGCGTGGTGCCGGGCGGCGTCACGGGCGAGCTCGACACGGCCGGCGCCGAGGCCATCCGCGGCCACCTCGCCGCCATCCGCAAGCGCTTTCCCGTCCTCGTCGACCTCTATGACGGTGCCGCCTCGCTCCAGGACCGGACGGTCGGCACCGGCAGGCTCGATTCCGCCCTCGCCCGCCAGTTCGGCGCCGGCGGCCCCATCGGCCGCGCCTCGGGCCGCCGCTTCGACAGCCGGAAGGCCGTGGGATACCCGCCCTACGAACGCCTCGACTTCGAGGTGCCGGTGCTGGAGGCGGGCGATGTCGATGCCCGGGTCTGGGTCCGCATCCGCGAGGTGGAGGAGAGCCTGGGCCTCGTCGACCAGCTCCTCGCCACCCTGCCCGACGGCCCCATCCTGGTCGATCCTCAGCCGAGAGCCGGCGAAGGCATGGCCCTCGTCGAGGGCTTTCGGGGCGACATCCTCGTCTGGCTCAAGCTCGATGCGGAAGGCCGGATCGCCCGCTGCCACCTCCGCGACCCTTCCTGGTTCCAGTGGCCGCTGCTCGAGGCGGCGATCCTGGGCAACATCATCGCCGACTTCCCGCTCTGCAACAAATCCTTCAACTGCTCCTATTCCGGGCACGACCTCTGAATGCGCAAGTTCCTGATCGCCAACCTGCTCCGCCCGCCGCTCACCGAGACCGCGCCGGCACCCCGAGATGACGCCCTGGCCGAGCTCGGGCGGGCCTTCGAGCGAGCCGCCCGGCGCCGGCTCGGCCGCAGCCTCGCCATCCGTGCCATCGATGCCGGCTCGTGCAACGGCTGCGAGCTCGAGATGCACGCTCTGGGCAACCCCTTCTACGATGCGGAGCGCTTCGGCCTCCACTTCGTCGCCTCGCCGCGCCATGCCGACGTGCTCATGGTGACCGGCCCGGTGACGAGAAACATGGCCGAGGCGCTGCGCATCGCCTGGGAAGCCACGCCCGACCCCAAATGGGTGGTCGCGGTCGGCGACTGCGCCGAGGACGGCGGCATCTTCAAATCCAGCTACGCCGTCATGGGCGGTGTCGGGAAGGTCGTGCCGGTCGACCTCCACATCCGGGGCTGCCCGCCCTCGCCGACCGCCCTCCTCGAGGGCCTCCTCGCCCTGATGGAGCGCGCCGGAGCCCCGACCTAGCCTTCAGTCGAGCGTGCGAAGCGCGTCGAGCTTGGCATCGCTTAGATAGCCGTAGCGGTTGAGCCAGATGCGCCGGCCCGAGGCCTCCCAGGCGACCCGCGCCCGCGCCAGCACGTCGTCCACGGGCCCATAGGCATGCGCCGCCGCGTGGATGCCGAAAGCTGCCGCGGCGGCGGCCCGGATCTTCCGCGCCTGCGCCGCCCGGCTCACCGGATGCGGCTCCAGCGGCTCGGGATAGCGAAGGGCGTCGAGCGGTGCTGTGCCCGTGTCGAAGAGCTTCTGGATCGCCGCCGCCCCCGCCTCGTCCAGCCGCCCCATGCGCTCGAGATAGCCACGCAACATCATCGGCCAGTGCATGGTGTAGAGCTTGACCGCGATGTCGTCCGCGATCGTGCCGACCCTTTCGTAATCGAGCCCCGAGAGCCCGTTCCAGGGCGGCGGGAAGGCATGCGCCACGAGCCGCAGCCCGGACGGCAGAACGGCCTTGGCCCGGCGGAGCAGCTCCGAGACCAGATCGGCCTTGAAGCGGCCGAGCGCCTCGAGCGGCCGCAATCCCTCCTCCAGAAGAAGCGCCGGCTCCGCCTGGTAGCGGGCGGCCGCATGGCGCAAGGCCGCGAAGTCGTGCCCCCTCGCGGCCGCCACACGCTCGGCATGGGGCGAAAAATCGAAGAGCCAGCTGTCGAGCGTGTAGGGCGGGTATTCCGGCCAGTCGAGCCGGATGGCGTCGACCGTCGGGTAGGCGTTGACGACATCCCGGAGCAGGGCTTCCAGATAGGCGATGATCTCCGGTGCCGCGAGGCTGCCGTTCCTGTCGACCCGGCCCTCGTGCCGGCTGCCGTCCGGCAGGAGCGGCTGGTCCGCCGCCACGGGACCGCCGAACTGCACGCGATAGCCGGGCGGGATGGCGGCCTGGACCTGGAGATGCACCTCGATGCCGCGCTTGCGCGCCGCCTCGATGAAGGCTGCGACCTTCGAGCCTTCGCGCCGGGTCAGCTCGCCCGCCTCGGCCGGCTGGTAGCGGAGCCCCTGGTAGAGCGACCTGTCCGGCACGAAGCTGGGTGCGGTCACACACCTGAGCTCGCGCCGGCCCCAAAGATCGCGGTCGAGCAGCCGCACCCGGCCGGCGCCGGCATCGATCGGCGGCTCGCGCCCGGCTGCCGGATCGTCGCTCGGCGCCATGACATAGGGCGAGGTGGCGACCGCATTGGCTCCCGCCCTCTCGATATTGTCCAGGACCCGGTCGATGCCCTCCGACTGGATCCATTCGGGCATCACCGTGATGCCAAGCAGCCGTTCCATCAGCGGTCCGGCGCGCACAGGCTCATCTGAAATCCTTCCCTCTCTACTGCGGGAATCCCACCATCTGCTCCTTCCCCGCCTCGGGCGGCTGCGGGTAGTGCAGCCCCCGCTGGCCGGAGAAGCTGCGATCCATGTGCTTGGCATAAGCGCCCGGATCGTAGCCCCGGAGCCTGCCCTCCTCGACCCAGCCCTGATCCAGATCGGCACCGTAGCAGCGCTCGGCGAGCCGCTCCTCGAGGCCGGCTCTGACCGTCCGGTAATCCGGGTCCGCCGCGAGGTCCCGGGTCTCCCTCGGATCGTTCTCCATGTCGAAGAGCTGGAAGGCGTTGCCAGCAGGATACCAGATCAGCTTGTGGCGGCCGTCGTGCAGCATGCGGCTCGCCCCGGCACTCTCGAGGCAATCGCCATAGAGCTCGTCGCGCCGCTTCTCGCCCGTCATGTCGAGCCCGTCGCAGCTCTGCGGCACGGCAATGCCGGCGAGCGAGAGCAGCGTCGGCATGATGTCCTGCAAACCGACGAGCCGGGTGTCGGTGCGGCCCACCCCGATGCGCGCGTCGCCCGGCCGCCCGGCCAGGATCATCGGCACGTTGGCCGAACGCTCGAAATAGGTGCGCTTGGCGAAGAGGCCGAAATCGCCCAGCATGTCGCCGTGATCCGCCGCCATGAGGATGATCGTCTCGTCCAAGAGCCCCTCCTCGCGGAGCGTGCCGAGCACGATGCGGAGCTGGTGGTCGATATGCGTGCAGAGCGCGTAATAGGCACGGCGGATGCCGGCCACCACCGAAGGCGGATAGGCCGGGTAGAAATCGCGGATCATCCGGAGTGCCCGCGGCAGCCTCGCGACGTCCCTCGCCCATTCCGCCTCGAGCGGCGCATCCACGCCGATTTCGCGATAGAGATCGTGGTAGCACTGAAGCGGCACCAGGGGAGGGTGCGGATGGGTGTAGGAGAGCATCCAGAACGCGGGACGGGTCGGATCGCGCCGCTTGATCACCCGGCACATCTGCTCTGACGCCCAGTTGGTGACGTGGCAATCCTCGGGAAGATGCCATGGCCGGTGCATGTAGTCGTTGTTGTTCATGCCGTGCATGAACTGCCGGCCAACATGGCCGCGATCGGCGAGGAAGAGATCGTAATCGTCGACCGCCCCCAGATGCGGCCTGCCCTCCTCGCTCAGGAGCACGTCGTCGAAGCCGATCCGGTCGCGCGGCGGATAGACGTGCAGCTTGCCCACCGCATAGGCCTGATAGCCGCCGTCCCGAAAGCTCTGGGCGATGGTCGGCAGGCCGGGCATGCGGTTGACCGTGCCGAAGACGCGATCGCCATGGGTGCGGGTGGTGGTCCCGGTCATCAGCGTGCGCCTCGCCGGAATGCAGATCGGGCACTCGCTGTAGGCCCGGCTGTAGCGCACGCCCATGGCGGCGAGCCGATCCAGGGTCGGGGTCTGGATGCAGGGATGGCCGGCGGCACCGAGCAGCGGCCCGGCCCACTGGTCGACCATCACCAGCATGACGTTCGGACGGGTCTCGCTCATGGCGCGCTCCTTCCGGAGATGCGCGGCGCCTCGCCTGGTGCCGGCGTGTAGGGATAGCTGCCGAGGGCGAGCACGCGGGTCTCGCCGCCGGCGGCCTCGATCCTCGCCCGCTGGTCGGCGAAGGCAAGGGCATTGACCTCCGCCGGATCGCAGACCTCGCGCAGACGCCGCTCGCCCTCGGCGAGGATGGCGGCATGGGAGGATTCGCCCGCGAGATCGGTCGTCTCGAAGGGATCGGCCTCGAGATCGTAGAGCTGCGGACGGAAGCCCTCGTAATGCACGTACTTGTAGCGGCCGAACCGCACCATGAAGATGCCGGTGACCGAGGCCACGGCGTGGTACTCCGCGAACACCGTGCGGTCGGGATCGGCGCCCTCGGCTATGGCGAGAAGCGAGCGGCCGGGAAGGTCCGCGTCGGGCGTCTCGCCCATGATCTCGAGGATGGTGGGATGCGCGTCGACCAGCGAGACCGGCGTCCTCACGCGCCTCCCCTCGGGCACGCCCGGCCCCGCCATGATGAGCGGCACGCCCACGCTCTCCTCGTACATGTTGGACTTGCCCCAGAAGGTGCGCGTCCCGAGATTGTCGCCGTGATCCGAGGTGTAGACGACGACCGTTTCCTCCGCGAGGCCGATCGCCTCGAGCCTTTGGAGGATCCGGCCGATATTGTCGTCGAGGAAGCTCACCATGCCGAGATAGGCGGCGATGGCGGTCCTGATATGCGCCTCGTCGCGGAAATGATCCTCGTAGTCCTGCACCTCCCGGAGCTTGCGCAGCACCGGATGGTCCGGAAACTCCTGCGGCGCGCGAAGGCGCGGCAGGGGCACCCGGTCGAGCGGGTAGAGATCGAAGAACTCTTCGGGTGCGCGAAGCGGGAAATGCGGGCAGACGAAGGAGACGAAGAGCATCCAGGGCTCCCTCGGCGGTGTTGCCGCGACCGCCTCGAGCCAGTCGATGGCGGCATCCCGGATGCTCCGATCGTAGGCGATATAGGTGCTCTCGCCCCTGCCGGCGTCGCCGGCGAGCTGCTGCGTGGCCTTGCGGATCGGCGGCGGACTCCGGAGAATGCCCTGCACGTCGCCCTTCCCGTCCAGCACGTGCAAGGGCAGGATCTCGTTGTCGAAGCCGTTCGGGTCGTCGGCGCTGCGGTAGTGCAGCTTGCCGATCGAATCGCAGCGATGCCCGCCCGCCTTCAGCGCATGGCCGAAGCTCGGCGGCTCGCCTCGATAGGGCGCGGCATTGTCCCAGGTGCCGATCTCGTGGACGTAGCGGCCGGTGGCGAAGCTCGCCCGCGACGGCACGCAGATCGGGCAGTTGCAATAGGCATTCTCGAAGACCGTGCCTCTGGCCGCCAGCGCATCCATGTTCGGGGTCTTTGCGAGCGGATCGCCATAAGAGCCCAGATGCCGCCGGCTGTGCTCGTCCGACATGATGAAAAGGATGTTCCGGGGCTTCATGGGGCGTTCTCCGAGAATGGGGCGGACCGCCTCTGGCGCCAGGTTTGGACCAGGGGCCAGACCAGCATGGCGATGGAGACGAGGACGAAGGCGAGCGCGATCGGCCGATCGAGGATGCCGAGGATCCCGTTGTCCGACATCTGCAGGCTCGAGCGCAGCTCCGCCTCGAAGATGCCGGCGAGCACAAAGCCGATGACGAAGGGACCGAGCGGCACCTTCACCCGGTCGAGCAGGAAGCCGATCACGCCGAAGGCGATCACCACCCAGACATCGTACATGCGGTTGCTGAGCGCATAGGCGCCGATCACGCAGAAGACGAAGATGACCGGCAGGATGAACGCCTTCTCGACCGTCACCACCCGGGCGATCCAGCGGATCGAGAGGGTCATGATGAGGAACATCAGGATGTTGGCGACCAGATAGGCGGCCATCAGCGCCCAGACGAACTCGCCATTGGTGATGAAGAGCAGGGGCCCGGGCTGGATGTTGTGCAGGATCAGGGCCGAGAGCAGGATGGCGTCGATCGGGCTCCCCGGAATGCCCATGGTGATGAGCGGGATCAAGGCACCGCCGACATTGGCGTTGTTGGCCGCCTCCGAGGCGACGATGCCCTCGGCATGGCCGGTGCCGAACCGCTCCGGCGTCCGCGAGAGGTTCTTCGCGGTGACATAGGCGACCATCGACGAGATCGAGGCGCCGACCCCCGGCAGAATGCCGATCCAGGTGCCGATCACGCCCGAGCGGACGATGTTGACCCAGTGGCCCCGCCACTCGCGCCAGGGCACGAGCACGCGGCCGACACCGAGCTTCAAGAGGGCCGGGCGCTTGTTGATCTCGAGCGCGTCCTTGATCACCTGGCTCATGACGAAGGCGCCGAGCAGCACCGGCAGGAGCTTGAAGCCGTCGGCGAAGGCGTCGATGCCGAAGGTGAGGCGGAGCTGGCCGTCGCTCTGGTTCAGGCCCGGCATGGCCATGACCATGCCGAGAAAGCCGGCGATCAGGCCCTTGATCATGCTGCCCTGGCTGATCGAGGCGATCAGCACGATCGCCATCAGCACCATGGTGGAATATTCCCAGGGGCTGAAGGTCATGGCCCATTTCGAGAGCGGCGGCGAGAGCAGGACGAGGACGACCCCGGCGATCAGCCCGCCGACCAGGGAGGAGCCGATGCCGAGCGCCAGCGCCCGCTCCGGCTGGCCCGCCTGCGCCATCGGATAGCCGTCGAAGGTGGTCATGATCGAGGACGGCGTGCCCGGCATGCGGAGCAGCGTGGCGCTGATCAGCCCACCCGAGACCGAGCCCACATACATCGCAACCATCATGACCAGCGCCAGCGTGCTGTCCATGTAGAAGGTGAGCGGCATGACGAGGGCGATCAGCATGCCGCCCGTGAGGCCCGGAATGGCGCCGACGAAGACGCCGAGCGCCGTTCCCATCAGCACGAAGAAGAACGGCCAGGGCTGGGCGATGTAGAGAAGGGCGTGCCCGAGATCGGCGGCCACGGCTCAAGGACCTCCGAGAAGCGAGCGTTGCGGCAGGTCGACGTAGAGGATCTCCGTGAAGAGGTGGTCGAGACCGTAGCCGGCGATGAGGGCAACCGGCACGAGCAGCAGCAGCAGTCGCGGCCGGAAGCGGGCGAAGAGCCCGCCCAGGGCGAAAACGAAGAGCGTCGAGGCCTGGGCGAAGGCGAGCCACCCCGCCTGCATCGCGGTCACATAGAGGACCGGCAGCACGATGCTGGCGAGCGCCGTCCAGGGTGCGTCCGGGGTCGGCTCATCCCCGGTTTCCGGCACGAGCCCGCCCGACCTCTCGCCCGGCACCGCCCGCAGCCGCTCGACGATGACGCCGATGGCGAGCAGCACGAGGACGACCGCCACGAACTTCGGCACCGCCGCCGAGCCCAGAGGATCGAAGAAGGGCGGCGGCAGGAGGCTCGCCTGCCAGTAGACCACGAGCGCCAAAAGGATCACGGCGAGGGCGAGGAGAAGATCCCCCCGCCCCGCCCTCTCGTCCCAGAGACGGTGCCTGAGATGCACGAGCCCGGGCCTCATGCCCGAACGCCCGATGCCTATTCCTGGAGCTCGCGCGCCTTGGCCACCAAGGGTGTGGTCTTCTCGCGCCACCAGTCCAGCTCGGCACGGATCGCCGCCGGCTCGACGAATTTCGGCACGAGGCCCTGCTGGACCATCTGCTCCTGGATCGCCGGATCGGCCATGGCCGTGCGCAGCGCGTTCGTCAGGTGGTCCACGATCTCGGGCGGCGTGCCCTCGGGTGCCAGCCAGATGCGGTTGGTGCGGGCGATGACGTCGATCCCCTTCTCCCTCGCCGTCGGCACGTCCGGCAGAAGCGGATTGCGCTCGTCCGCGAAGACGACGATGGGCACGAGGTCGGCATCCGCCCACTTGACGAACTCGAGCACGCCGAAGATGGCGAAGTCGGTGTGACCCGCGACCACCGAGGGGAAACGCTTGGCGCCGCCGCCGACCTGCACGTAGCGGAACTCGACGCCGGCCGCGTCCTGCACCATGAGCGGCACGAAATGCACCGGCAGGCCGATATTGGTGGCGCACTTGACGCTGTTGGGCTCGGCCCTCGCCGCCTCGATCAGCGCATCGAAGCTCTGGTAGGGCGAATCCCTGCCGACGCCGAAGCCGAGATCGCCGTAGCTGGTGACCCCCAGAAGCTCGAAGGCGTCGTGGTCGAAATCGGCGACACCCATGACGTTCGAGGTCACCAGCCCCTCGTGCCACATGCCGATGGTGTAGCCGTCGGGCTCCGCCTCGCTGATCGCCCGCGTGCCGATGGTGCCACCGGCCCCCTCCATGTTGACCACCACCAGCTTCTGGCCGAGCACGTCGTTCTCGTCGAAATAGCGCTGCAGGATGCGCGCCACGCTGTCCATGCCGCCGCCCGCCTGGGTCGGCACGATCACCTTGACGGGCTTCTCCGGAAAGGCGGCGAATGCCGCATTGCCGCCCATGCCGCCGAGCATCGCCGTCGCCAGGACCGCGAGACCGCAGCCGATGGCGGCGCGCCTGCCGCTCCTCGTCCTCTCCGCCATGTTCATCCTCCCCTTCGCCCGAACGCTTCGAGCACCGACATACTGGCAAGGTGTTGCACCTTCGGGCAAGAGCCAATAAGAAGAGTTTCGATAACTGCCGGTAATTCCACGGACGGGGCATCGGGCGGTGGAGCTGCGCAACATCGAGTATTTCCTCACCGTCGCCGAGGAGGGCAGCATGCGCGCCGCCGCGAGGAAGCTCGGCGTGACCCAGCCGGCCCTGACCAAGGCGATGCACCGCCTCGAGAGCGAGACCGGCGTCACCCTCTTCGATCGCCGCTCGCGCGGCGTCTCGCTCACCGTCTACGGCGAGAGCTTCCGCCGCCACGCCCGCACCATCCGCGCCGGCATGGCGGAGGCCGAAAGCGAGATCGGGGCGCTGCGCGACGGCACCTCGGGCCGCGTCCGGCTCGGCGCCGGCCCGTCCTGGCAGGGCCGCGTGATTCCGGAGGCGATCCGCCGCTTCCGCAACGACAGGCCGGGCGTGCGGCTGCAGGTCATGGGCGGCACCGACGACGTGCTCAAGGCCGAGCTCAGGGCCGGGCGTCTCGATCTCGTCGTGGCGGCCGTGCCGGAGGGCGACGAGGCGCCGGACCTCGAGAGCCGCGCCCTCATGGTCGACGAGTACCGGGTGATCGCCGATCGGAGCCATCCCCTGCAGACCGCCCGAAGCACCACCATCGCCGATCTCCTCGACCATCCCTGGATCCTGCCCAACCCCAGAACGTACCTCGTGCGCCGGCTCGAGGTCCTGATGCGCTCCAACGGGCTGGCCCCGCCCCGCCCGATGATCGAGACCGACATCCTCGAGCTCAAGCTCGCGCTCATGCGCGACAGCACCTATCTCAGCTTCCACGCCATCGATCATCTGCGCCGCACCGGTGTCGCCGATGTCGGGCCCCTGCCGCTCGAGGCGGCGGGCTGGAAACGGTCGGCCGGGATCATCACCCGCAAAAGTGTGGAGGCCAATCCGGCGGCAGCCCATCTGGCCGACCTCATCGAGGGGCTCTGCGGCCCGGACCGCGAGCCGGCGGCGAGGCGCGCCCGGGTCGAATGGATACCGGCAGGATGAAAGGCGGGGCCGCGGCGCCATTGAAGGCCCCGCCGGGGGCTGGCAAGCTCGCTAGCAACCCCGATCAAAGCCAAACCGAGGAGGCGATGACCATGACGACCGCGACGACAGGGACTGCGATCAGGGGTGCCGCACTGGCGCTCGGGCTGGCACTCCTGGGCACCGGCCTCGGCGGCGGGACCGCCATGGCCGCCTGGCCCGAGAAGCCCATCAAGGTGATCGTGCCGTTCCAGCCGGGCGGCAGCTCGGATCAGGTGACCCGCGCCTACCAGATGGCGATCCAGGAGAACGACATCCTGCAAGAGCCCGTCACCGTGGTGAACGTGGGCGGCCATTTCTCGATCGGCGCCAGGCAGGTGATGGAGGCCGAGCCCGACGGCTACACCTTCCTCACCCTGCACATCGCGCTGATGGGCGGCGAGGCCGGCGGCATGTTCGACTTCGGCTATCGCGACTTCGCGCCCGTGGCGGCGACCGGCCAGTTCTGCCTCGTGCCGGTGGTCAGGAAGGACAGCGGCATCGATTCCGTCGAGGCGCTGCTCGACAAGGCCGCGGCCGAGCCCGACACGCTGCTCTTCGGTGCCAATCTCGGCGCCATCAACCACATGGCGGGGATCATGCTGCAGAACCTGAAGGAAGGGGCCGAGTTCCGCTTCGTCCAGATCGGCGGCGGCACCGCCAACTTCACCGCCCTCACCGGCGGCCAGACCGACGCCTCGGTGCTCTCGGCGGCCGAGATCCTGAACTTCACCCGCCTGCCCGACGGCAGCGAGAACCCGGAGAGCGTGATCCTGCCCCTCGCCTACACGGGTGCCGAGCGCAGCCCGAAGCTGCCCGATCTGCCGACCATGGAGGAGCTCGGCTACGACATGCAGTTCTGCGTCGACAGCTGGTGGTTCGCCCCCAAAGGCACGCCCGAGGAGGCCATCTCGGGCATGGCGGACGCGCTCGAGCAGGCGACCGGAACCGAGCAGGTCCAGACCTTCTTCGACGAGAAGGCCTTCGGCCCCGTCTTCCTCCGCGGCGAGGCGCTGCAGAAGAGCCTGGACGAGACCTGGGCCCGGATCGAGCCGGTGGCCAAGCAGGCGGCACAGAAGTAGCGGCAAACCGCAGGCAGCCGGCGGCACCGCCGTCGGCTGCCGCCCTTTTCCGGGAGGCCCCGACTTGCAGGATCGAGTGGATCCCCGCGTCGAGATCGGCGTGGCGCTCATGGTGATCGCCATCGCCGCCGTCGCCCTCTTCGAGACGCGCGACATCCCCCCCGGCACCTTCGAGCCCCTGGGCTCGGCCCCCGTGCCCCAGGCGACCGCCGGCCTCATCATCCTGCTGGCCCTGGGCCTCGTCCTGCGCGCCTGCCTCGACCGCCGGCCGGTCGCCCGCCAGCCCCGGGAAGGCCTCTTGGATGCCGGCGCCGTCCTGGTCTTCACGCTCCTCTACGTCACCGCCATGCACTACCGGGTCACCACCTTCGCCCTCATGACCACCGCCTTCCTCGCTTTGACCATCGGCTTCTTGATCCGCTTCCGGCCACGCCAGATGCCGATCGTCCTCCTCGTCGCCGTGACCGTCGGCTTCGGTTGCCAATACCTCTTCACCCGCGTCTTCATCGTCGACCTGCCGGGTCTCTAGAAGCCTCGCCGAACGATGGTCAGGACCCGCGTCACCCCAGGACAGGCAAGGGATTCGCGCAGGCGGAGACCCTACGGCAAGACAGGGCCGAAGAGCGGTGGCGAAGGCAACGCCATGAGGTCGGCGAGCGAGCGGGACGTGACCCGCCTTGCGGTTGGCGGCCCCATGGACACCTCGGCGCCGGTTTGCGACCAGATCACCCGTCCCGGACGATGGCCCGGCCGCAAGCGGCTGCGGTCCCGTCGCCCGCGGGATCCTCGCTCGGAACGAGGTCTTGCGCGTGCAGACCATGACCTCGGGGCAGGCGGGGACGGAGAATTCCCGCGAAGGCAGTGCCGAGACATCGTCAGGACCGAGGGATACGGCACTCGTTTGCGCCTCGCGACCGCATCGGTGCCTCGACCCCGGCTTCGGGGAGCCTCGGCCGTTCGGGGCGATCATCCCGGATGGCGTCGGCCAGGTGCACCGCCCCCAATAGCCCTGGCGAAAGCCGGGCCCCAGGGCGCGCAGGCCATTCCCCTTGGGCAGCCGCGGATGGAGAGCGGCGGCGAAGGCGGCGCCATGGCCTCTTCGCCTCGGCGGGACGTAGCCCCCGTCTGCGCCGGACGGCCGCAAGGGGGCCCCGGCTTCGGATTGTCTCCATCGTCCGAAACGATGTTCTCGAATGGCGCCGGCCGGTTTCCCCCGCCCCCGACAGGCTTGGCGAAAGCCAGGATCCAATGGGCACGGGCCATTCCCCTTGGGCAGCCGCGGATGGAGAGCGGCGGCGAAGGCGGCCCCATGGCCTCTTCGCCTCGGCGGGACGCAGCCTCCGTCTGCGCCGGACGGCCGCAAGGGGGCCCCGGCTTCGGATTGTCTCCATCGTC
>CAYOCP010000002.1:0-76132 GCA_964402505.1 uncultured Geminicoccaceae bacterium | reverse complement strand
CCGTCTGCGCCGGACGGCCGCAAAGGGGCCCCGGCTTCGGATTGTCTCCATCGTCCGAAACGATGTTCTCGAATGGCGTCGGCCGGTTTCCCCCGCTCCCGTTGCCCCCGTTTCGAGCCGCCTCGGACGGGTGCCGATCGTGACCCCCTTGCGCAGAGGCGACTAGAGAATCATGGAAGCGGTGCTTCTCGGGCTCGGTGGCGGTCTGGCGCTCGTCTTCACGCCCCTCGCCTTCTTCTTCGTCGTGCTCGGCACGGTGCTCGGCATTGTCGTCGGCGCCATTCCCGGCCTGACGGGGGCCATGCTGATCGCCCTCACCCTGCCGCTCACCTACTACATGGTGCCGACCGATGCCGTGGTGCTGCTGATCGGCATGTATGTGGGCTCGATCACCGGCGGGCTGATCACCGCCACCCTGCTCCGCATGCCGGGCACGCCATCCAACGTCATGACCACCTTCGACGGCTATCCCATGGCTCGCGCCGGCAGGCCGGGCCGGGCGCTCGGGCTCGGCATCGCCGCCTCCTTCGCCGGCGGCATGATCTCCTGGGTCTTTCTCCTCCTGCTCGCCAAGCCGCTTTCGATCTGGGCCACGCGCTTCGGCCCGTTCGAATATTTCACCCTGATACTGATGGCCATGGTGCTGATCGCCTCGGTGAGCCAGGGCAATCTCGTCAAGGGCCTCGTCGCCGGCTTCCTCGGCATGCTGGTCTCGATGCCCGGCGTCGATCCCTCCTCCGGCCAGCCGCGGCTGACCTTCGACTGGTACATGCTGAACGGCGGGCTCAAGCTCCTCCCCGTCCTGATCGGCGTCTTCGCCGTGAGCCAGATCATCAGCGACGTGCTCGACCTCGGCCGCAGGATCGAGCGGGTCGAGGCCGAGCGGAGCGGCCTGCTGCTCCCCATCCGCGACTGGATCAGGCACGGCGGCAACATGCTGCGCTCCGGCCTGATCGGCACCTTCGTCGGCATCCTGCCGGGCGTCGGCGCCTCGATCGGCTCGGTTATCGCCTACACCACCGCGAAGAACCTCTCGGCTGAGCCGGAAGCCTTCGGCAAGGGCTCGGAGGAGGGCATCGTCGCCTCCGAGAGCGCCAACAACGCCACCATCGGCGGGGCGTTGATCCCGTTGATCGCCATGGGCATTCCGGGCTCGGTCATCGACGCCATCCTGATCGGTGCCCTGATGATCCACTCGATCACCCCCGGCCCCGCCCTCTTCATCACCCACGGCAGCGTGGTCTACGCCATGATCGCCGCCTGCCTCGTCGCCAATTTCGTCATGCTCCTCGTCATGGTCCTGAGCACGGGCTGGGTGGCGAAGATCGCCTACATGCCCAGGACCTATCTCCTGCCCGTCATCATCGTCTTCTGCGTCATCGGCGCCTTCGGCCTCGACAACGTCATGTTCGATGTCTGGGTGATGCTGATCTTCGGCGTCATCGGCTTCGCCCTCGAGCGTGCCCGCTATCCTCTCGGCCCCTTCATCATCGGCTTCGTGCTCGCACCGCTGATGGAGGCGAAGCTCCGGACCGGCCTCATGATGACCGGCGGCACCATCACGCCCATGTTCACCCGCCCCATCTCGCTCGCCTTTCTCGTCATCGCGATCGTGCTCCTGGTCTGGCCGCTCGTCGGCGAATGGCGCCGCCGCCGCACCGCGGCCTGAGACCCCTTCTTTGAGCGCCCAATCTACCTACGACTGATTGAGAATCCGTAAACGACCCCAGGAAGAGCCGCCTCGCATGTCCGCCCGCCCCCGCCCGCAAGCCTCCTCAGAGCAGCGTCAGAAGCCGCCCCTCCCCGTCGAAGCGCAGCGGCTCGGCCGCCGTGTCCCGCCCGAGCTCGGCCAGAAGCGGGGCCGAGACCAGCACCTCGTCCAAGGCCAGCGTGTTCCGGATCTGGCAGTAGCGGCAGCCGGCCCGCTCGTCCGCCCAGCTCGTTGCGACCAGCGCCTGCAGCGTCTCCCGCTCGGTCGGCAGCACGATCGGCAGACGCGCCTTCTCGCCGATCGCAGCGGTAATGGCGTTCTGGTACATGGCGACGAGGTCGACCGCGTTCGCCATGGCGCGCGGCACGTAATCGGCGAGGCCGATGCCGATGGCGTTGCCGTGGGTCGCCTCCGTCAGCCGCAGGACCGCGAGCTTGTTGACCAGGATGTGGTCGGGATTGGCGATGCCCCGCAGATCGGTCCGCCCGGTCACCGCGTAGTCCATGCCCGAGCCCGAGATCTCCTTGCCGAGCTCCTCGACGAGAAGCGCATCGAGCCGGCGGAACGGCAGCCGCGCCAGAAGCGACTTCGCCCGCACCAGAAGGCGCCGGTCGGCGGCGGCGAAACCCGCCGGGGCCACGGCCTCGATGGTCACCAGCTCGTGGCCGGCGTTCTCGACCACCGCGAGACCGCAGGCGAAAGGCGCCTTCGCGAGGCCGATCGCGGCCAAAGCAGGCACCGTATCGCTGAAGCCGCGCGGCCCCTGGCGGTGGGCGTTCCGCGCCCCCTCCTCCTTGCCGAGCCCGACCGCCACCATCTTGCAGAGGCCGCTCTCGATCGGCCGGTCGAAGCTGGTGTGCGGCTTGACCCGGGCGATCACGACGATGGCATCGGCGGCGGCCGCATTCGCGTCGAGGCGGCAGGGCAGCCCCTCCTTCGTCCGGCCGAGCTCGACCGTCTCCATGGTCGCCCTGACCGGTGCCCCGATCCGCGCCTCGTCGATGCCGAGCCGGGCCAGAACCAGCGCCTGCCCCTCGGCCGTGGCGCCGCCATGGCTGCCCATGGCCGGCACGATGAAGGGTGCATGGCCCTGACGCTCGAGGTAGTCGACGGTGGCGCCGGCCAGCCGCGGCAGATCGGCGATGCCGCGGCTGCCGATGGCGACGGCGACCGAGCTGCCTCTTCGCAGCGCCGCGAGCTCGGCGCTCGCCGCCAGCGCCTCGTGCACGGCCGCCTCGATGTCGCCGATCGCCGGGGCCGTCGGCTGGTCGAGCCTCACCCGATGCACGAGCGGCAGCTCGGTTCGCGCCAGATGCGGAACGGGGACGACGGGAAAGACGGGGTGCTCCATGAGGGACCCTCGGCGCGCTGAAGGGAGAAGGCATCATGCGCCCGTTCTTGGGCTTTCGTCGAGCATGGGGACGGCCGGGCGTGCGCAACCTGACGCTCCTGCTCTCGGTCACCGGGCTCACCACCCCGGCCGCCCGGCGCATCGGCCGCACGCTGAACGGCGTCACCGTCCTGGGCACGGGCCACGATTCCGACCTGCTCGGCCATGACCGGAAGGTGCATCGGGAAGCGCTCGCCGCCTTCGCCCGCCACCCCAATGTGGGTGCGGTCGTGGTGATCGGCGCCAACGCTCCGGTCGTGGACGAGGTGGCAGCCGCGGCCGAGGCCGCCGGCCGGCCGGTCGCCGCCATCGGCCTCGACGATTGCGGCCATGACGTGCTCACCCTCTCCGAGAAGGCGCTTCGGGCCGCCGCCGGCTTCGTCCACCGGCTCTCGCGGGAAGGCCGCGAGCCGCTGCCGGCGAAGGAGCTTCTCCTCGGCCTCGAATGCGGCCGCTCCGATCCGAGCTCGGGTCTCGTCGCCAATCCCCTGGTCGGCGCTCTCGTCGACCTGCTGGTCGACGCGGGCGGTGCGGCCATCTTCGGCGAGACGACGGAATGGATCGGCGCCGAGGAGCCGCTTCGTCGCAAGGCGGCCGACGCCGCCGTGGCCCTGAGGCTCGGGGCCGCGGCAGCCGCCCGCGAGGCCATGGCGCAGGCGGACGGCCTCGACCTCACCGGCAACAATCCGAGCCTGACCAATATCGAGGCCGGCCTCTCCTCCATCGAGGAGAAGTCCCTGGGCGCCATCGCCAAGGCCGGCAGCCGGCCGATCCGGGGCGTGATCGGCTACGGCGAGCCGCCGCCCGGTCCCGGCGTCTGGGCCATGGATGCACCGGCCTATGCACCCGAATCGCTGACCGGCTTCGCCGCCGCCGGCGCCAGTCTGGCACTCTTCACGACCGGCGTCGGCAACAGCTATGTCAGCGCCCTCATGCCGACGCTGAAGCTCACCGGCAACCCCGTGACTGCGGCGCGCGTCACCGAGCAGCTCGAGTTCGAGGCGAGTGCCGTCTTCAAAGGCGAGGAGAGCCTCGACAGGGCCGCCGACCGCCTCGTCGAACGGCTGCTCGAGATCGCCTCGGGTGCGCTCACCTGGGGCGAAATCCTGGGCGAGGGCGACGAGGTGATCAGCCGCTACGGAGCGGTCCTTTGAGCGGCCAGGCGGCGCTCCGCCTCGCCGCCGCCGACAACGTGGCGACGGCACTCCGCGACCTCGAGGCCGGCGAGATCATCGAGATCGGAGGCCGGAGGATCACGCTTCTGGAGCGCATCCCGCTTTGCCACAAGCTCGCCCTCACGGACCTCGCCCCCGGCACCACGGTCAAGAAATACGGCCAGCCCATCGGCCTCGCCACCACCCCGATCCCGGCCGGCGCCCACGTCCACGTCCACAACATGCGAAGCGCCCGCGCCAGGCCCGCCCAGCCATAAAGGGGTCAGGACGAATTTCGTGCCGCCGCGCGGCTTCGGCGAAAGCACGCTTCCCTCGGCACCCGCCCGCTCAGCCCGCCGGATAGAGCCCCCGCTCGCGCGCGTGCAGGGTGAGCAGCGGCAGGACGGTGTCGATGGTCGGGGTCGCCACGCCGGCGGCCCGGGCGAAATCCTGAACGATGGCGAGAAGCGCATCGATCTCGAGCGGCCGGCCGCGCTCGAGGTCCTGCAGCATCGACGGACGGTGCGGCGTGCGCAGGCCCGGCGCCACCAGCTTCTCCGGATCGATGCCGAGATCGCGAAAGCCGTGCGCCGCCGCCACGGCGAGCCCGTCCCGCGCCATCCCCCGCCCGACCTCGATCATGCCCGGATGGGCGACCAGCTCGGCCTCGGTGGCGCGGGTCAGGGTCGCGAGAGGCGAGGTGCAGAGATTGAGGAGCAGCTTGCGCCACATCGCCGCGCGGATGTCGGCCGAAAGCTCCAGCTCGAACCCCGCATCGCCCAGAAGGGCCGCCGCCTGCCCGAGCCGCCCTGCGGCGGCCGCGGGACCGCCCAGATGGAAATGGCTGTCCGACACCGTGCAGCGGATTCGACCGGGTGCGATCACCTCGTTGGGCGAATAGATGACGAGCCCCAAAGCCCGCCCCGGGCCGAGCGCCGCGGCGATCCGGCCGCCGGGATCGAGCCTTGCCGCATCGATCGGGACACCCGGATCGAACCCTTCGTCGTACCACCAGAAGACGCCGTTCTGCGCGAAGACCACCGCCGTCCCGTCATGCAAGAGCGGCGCCATGGCGGCGGCGATCGCCGCATTGGCCGTGGTCTTCGCCGTCACCAGCACGAGATCGACCGGCCCGAGCTCGCGCGGATCGCCGCTCGCCTCGAGCGCCACCTCGAAGGTCTCGTGCGGCAGCTCGAGCGCGAGCCCGTCCCTGCGGATGGCATCGAGCTGGGCACCCCGGGCGATCACCGAAACCTTGCGCCCGGCGCGCGCCAGATGCGCCGCCAGGAACCCGCCGACCGCCCCGGCGCCAAGGACCGCTATTCGCACCTGCAAAAACCCCCGGCTCTCGCCTCAGTCCGTATCCAGCTCCAGCCATACGGGCAGATGGTCCGAGCCCTCGGCCGTCTCGTCGATGCGGACCGACCGCACCCGATGGCGAAGATCGGCCGAAAGGAAGAGATAATCCAGCCTCTTGCCGTCGCAGGTGACGCCCGCCGCCTCCTCGTGGCCGGCCACCGTCCAGGCGTCGACGAGGCCGTCCCGGTTGAGGAGCCGCCCGTGACGCTGCGACATCGGCCCGACCATGGCGGTGTACTCCACGCTGCCGGGCACGAAGTTGAAATCGCCCATGAAGACGGCCTCCCGCGGCATGGGCGGCATCCTGCCCTCGGTCCAGCCGGCCTCGGGGTTCGGATGCCCGCCGCACCAGGCACCACCCTCGCCCGGTGCCCGGCGATGGATCGCGAGGAGCGCCTCGATCTGCGGCAGGCGGGTGGCGGCGTCCAGATGGCTCAGATGCACGGAATAGACGCGGAGCGCGCCTTTCGGCAGGTCGATCACCGCCTCCAGCATGCCCTGCTGGATGCTGTGCTGGGTGAGCGTGCCGTATTTGGGCAGGAGGTGGTTGCGCGAGGAGAGGAGAGGTCGGCGCGAGAGCAGCATCGTGCCGAACTGCCGCCGCCGATGCACCACCCGCCCGTCCGCCTCGATACCATCCGCGTCCATGTCGAGGTTGGCGCCATAGACCCAGTGATGCCCTGGAAGATGGCGTGCGATCTCGGCCGGCTCGTCGATGTCGCCCGAGCGCTGCCAGAAGCGCTCGACCTCCTGAAGCGCGATGACGTCGGCGGGTTCGACCTCGCGGGCGATGCGCGCGAGGTCGTAGCGACCGTCCCGGCCGAGGCCGTACTGGATGTTGTAGGTGACGAGGAGCATCAGCGCCGCTCCAACTCGAGGGAGAGGATCTCGTGGTCGGAGAGCGCCGCACCCGCCTCGTCCACCGCCGCCAGCGTCATGGCGCCCTTCGCCTCGAGCCCGCGCACGAAGAGCCAGTCGAGCCGACCGAAGGGCGGTGCCGGCGTGCCGTCGGGCCGTGTCCGCTGGGTCGCCACCCCCATCTCGTTGGCGGCCTCCCAGAAAAAGCCGCGCTCGGCCATGACCTCGAAGAGCGGCTCGAACGGCACCGGGTTGCACAGCCGCTCCGCCTTGAGCCCGCCCTTCAGGCCATGGCCCACCGTGGCCGTGTTGAAGTCGCCACCGATGACGATGGGATCATCGCCGGCGAAGGTGGCGACGGCGTCGAGCAGGAGCGCGGTCTGCTGGGCACGGTGCAAGGGATCGCTGTGGCTCTCGAGATGGACCGAGCAGAAGGTGATGCCGGCGATCCGTGCGAGCGCCGCGTTCCGCCCGCCGATCCGCCGCTCGCCGTTGCGGCTGCCGTCGAACCAGGCGCCGTCCCGCTCGAGCCGCACCATGGCAGCCCGCTCGATCGGCCGGCGGCCGAGGATGCCGTTGCCGTGCAGCCCCTGGCGATTGGCGGTGCCGGCGTGCCAGGCACGCTCGCGCGAATCGCCGAGCTCGAGCTCGACATACTCGACGGCGAAGCAATGGGTCATGCCGAGAAGGGAGGCGAGCTCGCCCACCGTGTCGCGATTGCCCGACCGGGCCATGCCGCGATCGAGCTCGGTGAGCAGGATCACGTCGGCGCCGAGCGGCCGCAGCCGAAGCGCACTCGCCTTCAGGTATTTGAGCCGCTCGGCGTTCCAGCTCAGCACCCGAAGCGGCCCCGCCTCCGTCCCGCCCGCCCCGCCGCCCGAACATTCGACCGCCGAAAGTGCTTCGCATTCGAGGAAGAGCCGGGCGTGCGCATCGGCGGGTGCCGCGAGCGCCGCCACGCGCCAGGCTCCGGACGGTACAACGAGCCGCGGCACCGCTCGCGTCACGAGCTCCGCTGCCACATCGCCTCCAGCTCCAATGGCGCATTGGTCGTGATCTGGTCGCAGCCGACCTCCGCCAGATAGCGAAGGAGCTCGCCGGGCCCCGAAGCCCCCGGATCGCCCGCGAGCGGCGGATCGATGGTCCAGGCATCGACCTCGTGACCATGGTTGTGGGCGACCGCCACGAGATCGATGCCGAACACGGCGGCCTCGGGGATCAGCCTGTAATGCAGGTAGAAAAGGGCCGCCTCGGGCGCCGCCTCGGCCATCGCCTCGGCGAAGCGCGAGGCCGCCTCGCGATCGACGAGGCGGCCGCCCTCGACCAGCGGCCAGGTCTCGAAGCCCATGCGAGCACCGGGGGCGAGCGCGGCGAGCTCCCGCACCAGAAGCCAGTCCTCGCCGCCGAGATCGAAGCGCGCGGCCAGAGGTGCCACCGCCGCCTCGAAACGCGCCCTGGCCGCCCCGTCGAGCGCCTGCCGGTCGAGCTTGAGGTCGAGCTGGAGACGGGCATCGGTGGCGCTGCCGGCGAGGCGGGCCGCCAGCTCGTCGAGGAAGAGGGGCGGATCGAGGAGCTCCCGACCGTCCTGATGGCGCTGCCGAAGCGCCTCGATCTCCAGACGCGGCGTGTCGGCCACGCGGCCGGTGCCGGTCGTCTCCGCATCGAGCGTCGGATCGTGCAGGCAGAGCCAGTGGCCGTCGGCGGTGAGCTGCAGGTCGACCTCGAGGAGCGCGCCCGCTGCGAGGCCCTTGGCGAGGCTTGTCCGGTCGTGCGACGCCCGCTCGGCGCCATCGCGCAGCCGGTGCCATTTGAGCCGGATGCGGCCGCGGTCGGTGGCAAGGGCGATGCCCCTCATGCCGCCGGCCCGGCCGCGGCCTCGGCCAGCCGCCGCCCGTTTCCCCGGTCGAAGACCAGAACGGCGTTGGGTGCCAAACCCAGCCCGACCCGGTCGTCGTTGGCAAAGCGCCGCTCGCTGCCGCTCTCGAGCGCGTGGACGCGGCCGAGCGGGCAATCGATCTCGTAGAGGGTCTCGCGGCCCAGAGGCTCGACATGCTCCACCCGCCCTTCCATTACGCCACCCTCCGCGTCGAGCGTCAGGTTCTCCGGCCGGATGCCGATCACCACCGGCCCCTCCACGCCCCGGGCCTCGAGCGCGGCCTCGCCCACGAGCAGCCGACCGCCCGCGCCCCGGGCTTCCAGGAGATTGATCGGCGGCGAGCCGATGAAGCCCGCGACGAAGAGACTGTCCGGGCGGCGGTAGAGGTCGTCGGCGGTGCCGATCTGCTCGATCCGGCCCCTGGACATGCAGATGATCCGATCCGCCATGGTGGTGGCCTCGAGCTGGTCGTGGGTGACGAGGACCGTGGTGACGCCGAGGCGCCGCTGCAGCCGGCGGATCTCGCCGCGCATCGAGAGCCGGAGCGTCGCGTCGAGATTGGACAGCGGCTCGTCGAGCAGCAGGAGCTGCGGCTCCTTGACCAGGGCCCGGGCGAGCGCCACCCGCTGCTGCTGCCCGCCCGACATCTCGGCCGGCATCCGCTCCAGCAGCTCCTCGACCTGCACCAGCCGCGCCGCCTCCATCACCCGCCGCTCGGCCTCGTCGGCCGGAAGCGACTTGAAGGTCAGGGGAAAGCGGATGTTCCGCTTCACGCTCATGTGCGGGTAGAGGGCATAGGACTGGAAGACAATGCCGACATTGCGGTCCCGGGCCTCGACCTCGTTGACCACCGCACCGTCGAAGCGGATGGCCCCGCCGGTGGGAGCATAGAGTCCGGCCAGCATGAAGAGCGTCGTCGACTTGCCGCAGCCGGAAGGCCCGAGAATGGCGACGAACTCGCCGTCGTCGATGACGAGATCGGTCGGCTCCACCGCCACCACCTCGCCCCAGGCCTTGGTGACCCCCTGAAGCTCGATTCTGGCCATGCACCTACCCCTTGATCCCGCCGAGGCTCATCTGCACCAGGTACTTCTGGCAGAACACGTAGAGCAGGATCGACGGCACGACGTAGAAGACGCCGACCGCGGCGACCACGCCGTAATCGACCCCCATGATGTCCTCGCTGACCCAGAAGATGTACAGGCTCATGGTCCAGTTCTGCTTGTCGTAGAGGAGGGTGCGGACGAAGACGTACTCCTCCCAGCCGCGGATGAAGGCGAAGACGCCGACGGCGAGAAGCCCGACCCTCACCTGTGGCAGCACGATCCGCACGAAGGCCTGCCGGCGCGAGGCGCCGTCGACCAGGGCCGACATCTCGATATCCCAGGGCACGGCATCGAAGAAGCCCTTCATGATGAAGACGGCGAACGGCAGTTCCAGCGTGGTGATCACGAGGATCACGCCGGTCAGCGTGTCGAGCAGCCCGAACCAGTACATCAGAAGGAAGATCGGGATGATCAGGGTGAGCGCCGGAAAGGCGTGCAGGATCAGCAGCGACTGCAGAAAGCTCGCCCGGCCGCGGAAGTTGAAGCGCGAGAGGTAGTAGCCGGCGAGCGTGCCGACCGTGAGCACCAGCGTCGTCTGCACCAGTGCCAGGGCGAGCGAGTTGCGAAAGGCGATCCAGACCGACGGGAACTGCGATTCGACCGTGGCGGCGCGACGCCCGGAGAGATCCTGGACGAAGTTCGGGTTGTGCAGAAAGACCCAGTTCTGCAGATGCAGCTCCCGGCCGATGCCGAGGGCGAGGGCCGCCCCGGCGACGGCGACGATGGCGGCCATGAGGTAGAACCGGAGCGCGCCCCGCTCGGTCAGCGCGTTCAAAAGCCCGATGGCGAGCACGGTCGGCACCAGGATGGCGCAGGCGCGCCAGAGCACCACCGAGGAGACGCCGCCGGTCCTGGCCGAGACCGAGATCGTGAACATCCAGAAATAGGGCAGCAGGATCGGCACCGAGACCGTGACCAGAAAGGCGAGCAGCAGCCCCCGCCGCGTCAGCCGCCCGCGCCTCGCCTTGTGCGCGAGCGCGTCCCAGTCCGCCTGCGCCGCCGGCGGCGACGCCCTTGCCGCGGAGGTGTCGGCGAGCGTGCTCACTGGACCTCGATCCTGGGCGTCTGGAGCAGGCGCTTCATGTCGAGAAAGCGCCACATCAGAAGCGAGGCGGCGATGCCGATCGCGACCAGGAGAAGCGCCAGGGCGGCGCCATAGGCGTACTGGCCGTTCTCGAAGGCGCGCTTGTAGACGTAGAGAGCGTAGACCATCGTGTCGTAGAAGGGGCCGCCATTGGTGATGAGCCAGATGTACTCGAAGCTCACCAGCAGCGAGAGCGTCTGGTACACGGTGATGAAGCTCAGGGGCCAGCGGATCGCCGGCAGGGTGACGTGCCAGACGATGGCGAGCGGCCCCGCCCCGTCCACCCGGGCGGCATGAAAGAGGTGCTCGGGAATGGCGCGGATGGCGCTGGTGAAGATGATCATGCCCATGGAGGCACCGATGAAGCCGTTGGCCAGCACGATCAGCATCATCGGGTGGTTGGAGAGGAGATCGACCGGCTCCTGGCCGAGAAAGCCGGCCCAGACCTGGTTGATCAGCCCGCGATCGGTCGGACCGATGACCCAGGCCCAGAGGAGCGCGTAGACCACGGACGGGCTCATCCTCGGCAGAAGCCAGACGGCGCGGAAGAAGCTGCCCTGGCGATCCGGCAAGGCGGTCGTCGTCAACGCCAGGACCAGGCCGAAGGTCACGTTGAAGATGGCGAGGGTGAAGAAGACGTAGACGAAGGTCAGCGCCAGGGTCGGGCCGATCCGGCTGTCGCCGGTCAGCATCCGCTCGAAGTTCGCCGTGGTGAACTCCGTGATCCGCAGCGAGCGGCCCATGTCGGTGAAGGCGACGAAGATATCGACCACCACGGGGGCGATGAAGAACATGAAGAGCAGCACGGTCGCCGGACCCAGAAAGAGGGCCATGTTGGTGAGCTGCCGCGTGCGCGTTCCCTGCCGCATGACGACGCGAGGGAGGCCGGCCGGCGCCGGCCTCCTCTCCTTGAATCAGTCCTGAATGACCACGTCGTCGCCGAGCTCGGCCTGGAGCTCCTCGACCACGAAGGCGGCGGCGGCGGCGGGATCCAGCCGGCCCGTCTCGACCGCCTCGATGCCCTTGAAGACGAGCGCGTTGTACTGCCCGATGCTGGCGTGGTTGGGCATGAACGTGGCGTACTCGAGCATGGGCGCTCCGGCGCGCAGCGCCCAGCCTTCCTCGATGAAGCGCGGCATCGCCGCCTGGCCGTAATTGATCGGCGTGTGGCCGGTGGTCACCGCGTGCTCCGTGTTGAGCACGTTCTGGCTGGCGAGGCCGACGATGTAGGCGGCGAGCTCCGGATGCTCGCTCTTGGCCGAGACCACGTAGATGATCGGGTGCGAGAGATTGGCCGGCTTGCCGCCCTTCTCCGCCGCCGGGCTGTGCGTCCAGCCGATCGCGTCGAAATAGGTGTCCTTGGTGAGGCCGCGCGCCTCGAGCTGCGCCGGCACGTTCCAGATGCCGTGGAACTTGATGAACGCGGTCTTGTCGGTGCGGAAGGCGGCATGCACCTCGTCCCACGACCAGGAGGTCATGTTGGCCGGGATGACGCCGGCATCGACGCTGTACTTCAGCCACTCGAAGAAGTGGGTGAGCTTGCTCTCCGACATCTGCAGCTTGCCGGAATCCGGGTCGTACTGATCGATGCCGAAGCTCTTCATCAGCATCTGGAAGTCCGGACCGACATTCGGGCGATGGAGGATGCCGTACTTGGCGACGCCGGCATCGACCACCTCCTTGGCGAGGTCGGTCATGTCGTAGATGGTGAACTCGCCGCTCTCGACCTTCTCGGGCAGGCTCTCGATGAAGTCCTCGTCCTTGCCGATCTTGCGCAGCATCTCCTTGTCGTAGAAGAACATGCGCACTTCGGAATCCTGCGGGACGCCGTAGATGTGGCCCTTGTAGGTGACCGCCTTCCACAAGGTCGGGATGATGTCGCCGTAGAGCTCGGGATTGGCCGCGATGTGCTCGTCGAGCTGATAGGCCAGCCCCTCCTCGACGAAGGCGCCGATCCACTCGTGCGCGGCGACGAAGATGTCCGGCCCCTTGTCGACCGCGACCGCCTTGAAGAGGTCGAGCGCATCGGCGTCGAAGCCTTCCGCATTGTTCTCGAAGACGTCCAAAACGACCCGGTTCTCGCTGCCGGCGGCCTCGAGCATGCGGTTGAGCTCATCGGTGGCGGCGACGATGTTGCCGGCGCGCAGCGGCCCCGAGCGGTCGGCGCGCGACCAGAGCTGGAGCTTGATGTCCTCGGCCGCGGCAGGTGCCGGAGCGAGGGCGGTGGAAGCGAAGAGGCCCGTGGCCAGAAAGCCCAGAAATGCGCCACGAAGCATCGACATGCCGGTGATCCTCCCCTTGTTGGTCACGGCCGGAGCGCCCGCGGAGCACCGGCCGGCGTCCGGGCGTGGCGGCCAGCACGGCCCGCCCGCCTCCATCGAACCTTGGCACTTTCAGGGTTGCCATGCAAACCCTTGAATGAAAAGACCTCTCAACCGGAGGCGGCATAGACGCCGAGCGTGCGGGCGAGGCGGACGAGCAGCGCCAGGACGATATCGAGCGTCGGCGTCGGCAGACCAGCCTGCCGCGCGAAATCCTGGACGATGCGCGCCATGCTGTCGATCTCGAGCGGCCGGCCGCGCTCGACGTCCTGCAGCATCGAGGGCTTGTGGCGGGGCCGCGAGCCCGGCTTCGAGAGCGCTACGGGATCGATGTCGAGATCTCGAAACCCGTGCGCCTCGGCCACGGCCAGCGCCTCCTCGATCAGCCGGCGCGAGAGATCGGCGGTGGCGGGGTCCTCGACGACGCCCGCCGCCGTCGCCCGGGTGAGTGCGGTGACCGGCCCGGTCGAGACGTTGACGAGGAGCTTCTTCCACATGGCCGCCCGGATGTCGCGCGTCCGCTCGAGATCGAAGCCGGCGCCCTCCAGGGCTTCCACCACGTCGTCGAGCGGCCGCGTCGGGTCGGCGGCACCCAGCACGAAGCGGTTCCGCGTCGAGCCGTTGTGCACGACACCCGGCGCCGTGGCCTCGTTCGGCGAATGGACGACGAGCCCGAGCCGGCGCTCCGCGCCGATGGCGGCGGCGAGGCGGCCATCCGGGTCGAGCCGGGTGGTGCTCGTCGGCACCGGCGGGCGGAACCCCTCCCCATACCACCAGAAGACCCCGTTCTGCGCGAAGGCCACAGGGGTTTTCGCACCGAGCAGCGGGGCGATGCCGGCGGCGACGGCCTGGTTCGCCGTGGTCTTCGCCGTCACCAGGACGAGATCGACCGGGCCGATCTCCCCCGGATCGTCGCTCGCCTCGACCTCGACCGTGAAGCGCTCCTCCGGCGTCTCCAGCGTCAGCCCGCTGGCACGGATGGCTTCCAGATGCGGCCCCCTCGCGATCACCGCGACCTCGCGCCCCGCCTTCGCGAGCCGCGCCGCCAGATAGCCGCCGACCGAGCCGGCGCCGTAGACCGCGATCCTCATGAGCTCAGCCCTCCGTCACGTCGAACCGCTCCAGCACCGTCGGATCGAGGATGATGCCGAGGCCCGGCCCCTCCGGCAGCCGGAGCCGTCCGTCCACCACCTCCGGTGCGCGGTCGAGATTGGCGAAGAGCGGGTTGGGCTTGCTGTCCATCTCGACGAGGTCGACCGTGCCGAGCGCCGCCGCGAGCTGGGCGCTGGCGTAGAGCCCGACCGGCCCGCCATACATGTGCAGCGCCACGTTCTTGCCCGCTTCCTTGCCCATGGCGACGAGCCGGCCACCCCGCGTGATCCCGGCCGTCTTGGTGATGTCGGGTTGGACCCAGTCCGGGTCGATCTGGTCCAGGAGCCGCCGAAATCCGCTCTCGCCGTAGCTGTTCTCGCCCATCGCCAGAGGCGGCCGGCCGGCCATGCCGTGCCATTCCCGATAGGCGGCCACATCGTCGACCGGAAAAGGCTCCTCGAGCCAGGCGAGCCGGGCGGCCTCGAGCACGTCCAAGATGCCGGCGAGGCTCGCCGGCGTCTGGCCCTGGCTCGCGTCCATCATCAGCAGGCGCGCGCCCGCCGCCTGCCTCGCCTCCGGCAGCCAGCGCCGGCCCATCTCCGTATCGGCCGGCAGCTTCACCTTGAAGCGGACATGGCCCTTCGCGGCCATCTGGTCGATCATCTCCGGCCGGTCGATCGGCAGGTTGGTGGCATAGACTTCGACCGAATCGGCGGCCCCCTCGGCCAGCACCCGGCGCAACGGCCGGCCCAGCGCCCGGCTGTGCGCGTCCCAGAGCGCTATGTCGACACCGGCCAGCGCCTGGTCGAACGGGCCGATCGCGCCCATCTGGTTGGCGAGACCGCGCATCCCCCTCCGCAGCTTCTGGTGCAGCCGCGCCGGATCGTCGAGCGTCTCGCCGACCAGCGCCGGGCGCACCACGCGCCTGAGAATCTCGACCCGCTCGGGGCAGCCCCAGGGCGGAAAATTGGCCCAGACCTCGCCGAGCCCCTCCGTTCCGTCCTCCAGCCGGACCCGGACCACGAGGTTGTGCCGCACCTCGACCCGCCCGAAGGGCGCGATGATCGGCGCCTCGAGCGCTGCCCTGACCAGCACCACCCGCAAATCCTCGATCCGACCACTCAACCCCACCCCTCCCCTCGATCCAATACCAGCAAGCGTTAACACGCGCCGACCACACCCACCAACGCCGGCGCGGCGCATACCCCGCCCCGCTCCGACTGTTGCATCTCGTGCAAGAACAACGTTCGGGTTGTTGCATGTCATGCAACATTCGCGCTCCCGTCGTTGCATCTCGTGCAACATAAACACTGTCGACGTCGCATCCCATGCAACATCCCCGACGCGATGCTGCATCTTCTGCAACATCTACCAACGAACGACCTCCTTGTCTGGTTTTGCTGTGGCACAGGTGGGTGACGGAGGAGCGTGCATGCCCTTGGCGCGCGGGGGTGGGAGATCGGAACGAATCCAGGGCGCGAAGCCCGTGCCCCAGCGTGATCCCGCCCCGCACGGGTCACGTCTCTGGGCGTGGTGCAGGACGCAGCGCGGGCCGCGAAGCGTGGCCACCGGCTGCGCGTAGCGGAGCGGCCCGCGCGGGCGGTCATCGGCGATGATCGACCGTCAGCCGGCGCGTCAAGGCGGATGCCGTCGCAGGCGGCGATCCGGACATCGCGCTCGCCCCCCTGGAGCCTGAGCGGGACTCTCGCCGTCACCAAGGGACCCCCGGCCGGCATCAGATATTGTCGAGCACGACTTGCGCCCCGCGGCTGCCGTGGGCCGCGGCCTGTCCGAGCCAGTAACGCGCCTGGCCGAGATCGCCGGCCACCGCCTCGCCGTCGGCATAAGCCTTGCCCAGAGTGTACATCGCACCCGGATCGCCGGCCTCGGCCGCCTCCAGCAAGAGGGCCCGGCCGGCCTCGGGTCGCCCGGGCAGCTCCTCGCCATAGAGCAGCCGTCGGCCGAGCTCGGTCCTCGCGACGTTGCTGCCAAGTGCCACAGCCTCGACGAACCACGCTTCCGCCGCGCCCGTCGCGTGCAGCCCGCCCGGCTGCAGATAGGCTCGAGCCAAAAGGAGGGCGGCGGATGCGTCGCCGGCCTCGGCGGCACGGGCGAGCCACTCCACACCCTCCAGCTTCGCCGAGAGCTCGGTGCTGGCCAGCAGCTCCCGGCCCAGCATGCTGCCGGCACCCGCATGTCCGAGCGCGGCGGCGCTGCGCAGCACGCCCAGTGCCCGAGCCGGATCGGCTGCCCCTGCCGTGCCCTCTAGCAACGCCTTGCCGTACAGATACTGGCCGTGGCGGTCGCCTTTGGCGACGGCCATCTCTCCCCACCGCTCGAGCGCCACGGCGTCCGGCTGCTCGCCCGCAGCGATCTGGATCAATCCGGCCACCGCACCGGCATCGCCCCGCTCGGCCGCCGCTTCGAGCAGGGCCAAGGCCGCATCGAGGTCGCCCTCCTGGCGGAGCTTCTCGGCGAGGCGGCGAGCCCCGCTGTCGCTGCCGGCCGCCGCTGCTTCAGCGAGCCAGTGCCGCACCCGTGCCTCGTCGCGGAGGCCGAGCCTCGGGTCGCCGTGCAGGGCCGCGAGCCGGCTCATGGCGCTCACATGGCCGCTCGCCGCCTTCTCCTCCAGCAGGTCGCGGGCGCGTTCGCTCATCTGCCGCACGGCCACCATCGACTGTCCGGCCGCGGCCCGGCGCTCGGCGAGCCGAAGCCAGCCACGTTCATCCCCCGCCCTTCCCGCGGCCGAATAGAGGGCGTCGATGTCGGCCGCCTCGATGTCGGGGAACGTCTCGGCCTCGAGCAGCCTCGCGAGCTCGACATGCGCGCCTGGGACACCGGCACCAGCGGCATGGTCGAGAAGCTCGCGGGCCCGCTCCGGATCGCGCGGTCCGCCTTCGCCCGCCGCGACGAGGCGGCCGAGCAGGAGGGCGATGCGCGGCCTGATCCGCGAACGCATGCCATAGCCGGCTTCCAACGAGGCCCGGGCGCCTTCAGGGTCGGGCTGTCCGGCCGCACCGTCCATGAGAGCCTGCGCATGGGCGAACAAGGCTGCGGGATGACCGCTCGCGGCGGCGACGGCGAAGCGCTGCACCGCCAGATCGTGCTGCCCCTCGGCGCGCAACGCCCAGCCGTCACGCAGCGCCTGGCGATAGGCACCGCCGGGCTCGTCCGGCCAATAGACACCGCCTTCCGTGCAGCCGACGACGAGGAGAAAGGCGAGTGCCGCGGTCACGGGGAAAAGCTTCGGCATGTCGGGTTCCTGCTTGATCGGCCGGTCGAGAATGCGGGCCGCTCCCGAAAAGTCCCTCGAGCCGGGAGCTGCCGTTGTGCGCGCTAGGAGGCGGTGATCGTCCATTGGGTGGTGAGATCACCGATCGAGATCTGGATGGTGATGCTGTCTCCCGACCGCGCCGGGCTCGGATGGGCGAGCTGGAAGACCTCGCCGGGGATCATCACCATAGGTGCGAAATCCTTGGCGCGCTTGGTGACAACGCGCAGGCGATCGCTCGAGGCGACGAGGCGCGTGCCGAAAAGAAAACCTTCCGGGGCCACGAAGTTGGAGAAGGCGGTGCGCCCGACCGGCACCTCGACTGGCCTGAAGGCAAGGGTCGAGGGTGGCCGCTCGCTCAGGCTGTCGACGGCGAAGACGGCTTTGGTGTCGCGAATTGCGACGATCACCTCGCGACGCTCGCCGAAGCCGCCGGCGGTGAGCCGAACGGCGATGCGGTCACCGGCCTTGACAGCCTGGCCCGGCTCGGCCGGCCGGCCGTTGATCAGGAGCCGGGCACCCTCGCCTTCGATCGTGACGGGCAACCGGCCGCGAAACCCTTCGAGCGCAACCGACGACGAGGTGACCGTCGAGCCCGGGATGCGCGCCCTGGCGTCGGTGAAGCCGAAGGGCGCCGGCGTCTGATTCAGGTAAGGCAGAACGCCGATGCTCAGGGCGCCGAGGGCGATGGCGACCAGCCCCAGTAGCGCGAAGACGGCAGGACGTCGGGTTCTTGCCATTGTCAGACTCCATGGAAGGGGTTTCTGTGGTCGGGCACGAGGGAAAAGCGCGACGATGCCGCGCTCCGGGACCGAAATTGCTGCCATGCCGAGCGCAGTCCGCGACGCGCCGGGATCTCGATCCATCGCCAGGTGAGATGCGAGAGGCCGATCACCACAACCGTGCTCGCGAGCAACAGAGCCAGGGCCAGCCTGCCGTCGAGCGTGTGCAGCCGGACGCCCGCGGCGGCCGCCATGTTCTTGACGGCCAGCTGCAGGGGGGCGTGCAGGAGGTAGATCGAGAACGAGATGTCGCCGAGCCAGACCAGCGGCCGCGCGTTCATGAGCGAAGCGACGCGACCCTGCGCGACCATGGCGGCCGCGATGGTCCAGAGCATCGCGAGCAGGATGAGCGTGTCCGGCCGGGGCAGCGTCAGCGTGGCGAGGAGCACGGCCAAGGCCGCAGGCAGGTGCAGTGAACGCTGGAGGAGCTCCAGGCTGCCACAACACCAAAGCCGGTAGAGGGCCACGCCGGTGACCGTGAGGCCGATGCATCGGCCGGCGATGCCGATGCCCGAATGAATGCGAAGGATGCCCCCCGCCGGTCCGCCGATGGCGATCGACCGATCGAAGAGGGCGAGATGGAGGACGCTGTCCGGTGCCATGCGAAACGCCAGGCTCACGAGGTCCAGGACCAGGTGGGGCGAGAGGCCGAGGGCGGCGATCCACCAGAGATGCCGACGCTTCACCCTGGCCACCGCGGCGATCGCGAATGGGGCCAGGAGGTAGCCGATCATTTCGGCGGTGATGGACCACTGCGGATAGTTCCAGCGCACATTCTCCAAAAATCCGCTCGTCAGCGTGACGAGCGACAGGAGCTCGGCCCAGGACATGCGGCCGGTTTTCGGGATCAGGCTGATGGGATCGGACCAGCCCTCGGCCCAGAAAGTGGTGGCGACGAACAGGCCGAGCGAAAGGACCGCCATGGCCGCCGCAAGCGGCCAAACGCGGGCCAGGCGGTTGGCCATGAAATCGAGCCAGCCGAGCCGGTCGACGCCGCTCGAGAAGCGCTCGAAATAGGCGTGCGCCAGCACGATTCCCGACAGCATGAAGAAGAATTCGACAGCTAGCCTGCCGTTGGTGACCAGGAGGAGCCCGCCTCCCCCGGTCGAGGGGAAGAGCTGTGTGCTGTAGTGCAACCAAAAGACATGAAGGGCGGCGATGCCGCGAAGCGGGGTGAGTCCCGGCAGGATGGCAGGCGTCATCGCACTTCGCCCCGGCCGGCCGATCGGGTCGTAACCGCCGGCCGGACGCCCCTTCCGAAGGATGCCGCCAGCAGGCCCCTCATCCGAAGGGGGCCGCGAGGTCGCCATAGGCGGTGAGGTGGGTGATCCCCCACATCTGAACGGCATGCGCCACGCGCTTTTGCACATAAGCATCCCAGGCGAGGTGGCCGCGCGTGCGCCGTTCGGCCGGCGGCAGATACTCGAAGACGAAGCCGTGCGCGCGAAACAGCGCGAAGCAGGCGAGATCGGTGAAGAAGATCGGCACGAAGTCGTGCTCGTCGAGCTGCTGCTCGGCCACCCGCCCGAGCGCCACGGCGAGGCCCGACTCATCGAGGCCGATGGTCCAGATGCCGACGATCCGCTCGCAGCGCTCCTTCATCGCATAGCAGGCGAGGCCGGGTGTCGGCTGGAGCGAGGGGGGGCGAAGCGGTTGGGCACGGGGCCAGAAACCGGCGAGGTCGAGCGGGGGTTCGCCCCTGCCTTCACCGTCGAGGCGGGTGGGAGGGGTCGCCCCTAAGGGGACGGCGAGCGCGTGCTCGACGCTGACCGTCTCGGAGCCCAATCCCGAATGGGCGCCCAGCCGCTGCAGCGTCCGCTCGAGCACGGCGCGCTCGCGGGCCTCCTTCTGCAGCCGCTCGCGAAGCTTGCGGACGGCTGGCGGAACGGCGGCGGGTGTCGGTGTGGCACAGAGCTGGATCATGGCGGGGTTCCGTTTCGCTGAACGGGGCTGGGCAGAGGTGCTCGGGGGGATTGGCGCGTGCGGCCCGTGACCATCCTCGGACCCGCTCCTAGCGGGCGATGGCGCGGGTGATCAGCTCGGCCGCCGTCGCCGCGCCGTTGCCGCGGGCGATGCGCGCCATGTTCATGCGCAGCATGTCGCGCACGCGCTCGTCCATGATGGCGTCGACATAGGCGCCGATCCGGGGTGTTTCCGTCTCGTCGACGTGAAAGGCCGCACCCATGTCCTCGGCGAAGCGCGAGCGGCCGTCCTGGTCGTCCATGGTCGGCTCCTGGTTGGCAATGAACACCGCCGGCAGGCCGAAGCTGACGATCTCGTTGAACGAATTGTAGCCGGCGGCCGAGACGGTGAAGTCGAAGGCGGCGAAGTAGGGGCTCATCGGATAGCCGCGCAGCCGCTTGATGCCGGGCCAGAGGTCGATTTGCCGGTTGGCGATCAGCCACTCGGCCACGACGACCTGCAGCTCGGGATGCTTGGCGCAGGCCGCCAGCGTATCGTCGATCATCGAGACGATGTCGCGATTGGCGCCGGAGCCGAGCTGGATCAGGCAGGCGGGCCGCGACGGGTCGAGCCCGAGCCGGGCGCAGGCGTCGGCGCGCGACAGGAGCTCGTCCTTGTCGAACATCCGGATCGGCTCGACCGGCACGACGAAATGCCGCCAGCGCGCCGTCTCGCCGAGGTCGCGCGCGTCGGCGATGTCCTGCGGCTCGATGATCAGGTCGTAGAATTTCTGCCGCTCGATGATCGCGGCGTTGTTCTGCTCGCGGCGCCACATGCCGCGCCGGATCCAGATCAGCTGGATGTCGGGATCGGGAGCGACGGCCTGGTTCAGCCCCTCGTAGGTGGACGATCCGTCGAACACGACGGCATCGGGCCGGTACTGCTCGACCACCTGCTGCATGCGCAGGGCGAACCACTCGTTCCAGATCCGGCCGTCGACATCGGCATAGATCGGCGAGGGCACGTACTCGACCGCATGGCCGGCCCTCTGGATCGGCTCGATCGCCTGGCTTAGGCTGATGAAGATCGGCTCGATGCGCGACTGGTCGAGCCTTCGGGCGACCGCCAGGAGCCGCGTGACGTGGCCGAGCCCGGTGCCGTTCGAGGTCATGAACAGCACGCGCTGACGCTCGCCGATACGGCGCTGGACCGGCCGGACGCCGAGCGGCCGGGCGGGCGTCATCAGCCGCTGCAGGCGGCCGAGGTGGATGTGGTCGCCGAAGAGTCGCCTGGCATCGGCGACGGTGCCGCTGCGCTGCACCGCGAGGGCCTCCCGGTCCTCCCAGAACAGCCGGGTGACACCGGCGACGTTCGCCGGATCGACATAGAGAGCCGCCTCGCCGAGGAGCGGCCGGAACCGGCGCTCGGTGAGCACGAGCTTGCCGCGCAGCATTGCCCAGGCGAGGGCGTGAACCGGCACGGGCCCGGTGGCGGCAACGGCGTGGTGGACGAGCACGTCGAGGCTGTTCAGGAACTTCAGTGGCGAAATCTCGCTCTCGTGCAGCATCTGCAGGTCGTCGCGGTTGCGCATGGCGTCGAGCTTGGCCTCGCCGTCATGCAGGATCTTCACCACCGCCTGGCCGGGCGGCGGCAACAGCGCCGTCAACCGGTCCGCGGCCCCGGCCTCACCGGCGACCATCACGCCGACCGTCGGTACCGGGCGCGCGAGATCGTCATGCGGATGGCAGCCGCCGGCGTGGACGGAAGGCTGCCAGACGAGATCGGCGACCGGCACCCGGCCGTCATCGAGCAACGCCCGCCGCAGCGTCTCCGACGTGGCCGCCCAGACCACGGAGTCGCCGAACAGGCTCTGCGCCAGGGCGTGATGGCCCGCGTGATCGAACGCCGTCTCCGGCTCGAGGGGCGAGCGGTCGATCACCATCACCGTCCGATCGGCCAGGACGCGGGGCCAACGGGACGGCAGCCGCGCGAAGAGCGCGGCCGGCTCGTGCACAATCACCAGACGTGCCTTGACCAGGGTGCGCTGGGGGTCGACCGGCGAGGCGAGGCCGTCCTTGACGCAGGCGTCGATCATCGGGTCGATCGTATCGCCCGTCGCCTGGCCCTCGCGGGGAATGTGCAGGAAGATCGTCTTGAGCCGGGCATCGGCCTGAATGCGCGTCTCGCTGGCGATCCGCCAGGCAGTCTCGCCCCGGCTGCAGAAATCGGCGATGACGGCGACATCCGCCTCGACGAAGTGAGGATTGTGAGGGGGAGCGGCGGCCGCCGGCACCTCGTTCGCCGCGAAAGGGTCGAGCTCCCGCGGTTTCCGGCTCTCGCCGACGGATGGCTCGGCACCCAGCATGGGCGGGCCGATGAGCCGCTCGACCATCGAGAGGAAGCTGGCCGGGCCGTAGCGCTCGGCGATCAGCCGACGGCCCTGTTGCGACTGGCGCGCGAAGCGGCGGCGATCGCCGTGCATGCGGCGAACCAGCTCGACCACTTCGTCGCCTTCCGCATAGAGCGCGGCCTCGCCGAAATTCGGCTCGAGGTAGCGGGGCAGATAGACGACGCTGCCGCTCGCGATCGCCTCCGCGATGTTGCGGCCGAAGGTCTCGAACCATCGCGAATGATGGAAGTACACGTAGTGGTCGACCTGTTCGAGCAACGCCTGCGGCGTGATCTGGTTGAAGCCCCAGGTGCTCCAGTTGGCCGGCACGCGCCCGCCCATGAGATCGACGAGGCGGTGGTCGACGCCCAGCATGCGGATGTCGAGGTCCGCATCCGCCGGGTAGACGGTGAGCACCCGGTCCCTGGTATCGGGATATTTCTCGAGCTCGGCCCGGCTGTGCCGGCCGATCAGTGGCCGGTCGCCGCGCGGCGCGCGTTCCTCGAGGCCGTCCGAGACGCCGGACCAGTCCGCAGCGTGGAAGATGTTGGTCCAGTCCTCGTCGCCGAGCGGCAGGTCGAAGCCGGTGCGCAGCATGTTGTCGCGGCAGACCGGCGAGATCGGCAACCAGAGGAATCCCTGGCCGAACAGGCTCGTCGCGATCGCATGGACGGCATGGCAGTCGAAGACGACCTCGCCATGACCGTCGAGCGGTGCCCTATGCACGACGATGACCTTGCGTTCGGCGACGATCTCGGGAAACGCCTGGGCGGGCTGCTCCAGGATGCGGGCATTATGCACGACGAGCAGCCGGGCGCGGACGCGCTCCTCGGCCCCGAGCAGCCTTGCCTGCCCCGCGTCGAGCAGGCGCTGGATCTCGGGCAAGGGCGGCCGCATGCGCCCGGTGATATGGGAGTTCACCTGGAAGAGGCCGATGCGGTAGCCCGCGGCGTGGAGCGTGCGAACCTCGTCCGCGGCACTGGTCGTGGTGCCGCCGAAAAGGCGAAAATCACCGAGCAGGATGATGTCGAGATCGGAGTCGCTCATGCGTTGTCGTTCCGTCGGATCGCGCCAGGGGGTCGGTCGGCAATGCGCCGGGTGCGCGCTGCCGGTCGCCATGCATGGCGCCCTTCCTACGGAAGCTCGGTAAAGAATGGGTAAACGCCTCTGAGCGGACGGGACGGGCGAGCGCGATCGTCGGCCTTTGCGCGTCGGACGGCCCGCGCCGGATTCAGGGTGTGGCGGCCGGCGATCGGCCGGCCAGCACGGCAACCACGCTGCCATACGGCGTGAGCCGCCAGCTGCCCCCGACCCCTTCGCCCTCGACGGCGACCAGACGATAGCCCTCGGCTTCGAGTGCCGCCCAGGGTCGAGGCTCTGCTGCGAGGTTGTCGAGCACCAGCCGCCCTTCGGCGTGATCGACGAAAAGGACCGCGTGGTAGTCGTTGTCGGCGGTGAAGAGCGTGGCGAAGCGCAGATCGGCGGCGGGCCAGCCGGCCGCCATGAGATGCCTCTTCTTGGTCAGGGCATAATCCTCACAGTCGCCGGCTACGGGGGCGAGTTGCCAGACGTCGGCAGCGTCGGCCTCGAGCTTCGGTGCAATGGCGGCATTGACGGCTTGATTGACGGCATCGAGCGTCGACCACGCCACCTCGTCCAGCGCTCGGGCAGGGCGAGGCCCGGTCGTGTTGCAGAGGTCCGGCATGACGGCGCACATCGCGCGCCATCCGGCGGGGCCGGCAAAGCTGCCGTCGGCCGCCATGGCAGACGATGGCGGGCTCGCGAGAAGCAGGAGCAGAAGAGCTGCCAAGCCGCCGATCCGAAACTGTGCAGACTGCGAAACCATCCTCGTCCGTTCCCCTCGCCAAGTGCATCGCTGCATCCATTAATAGCCTCTTAATCATACCGCTTATTCACCTGACCGAGCCGACACGCTGTCCGGTACCACCTCGTCTTCATCGAAATTTAAGGCTTAGCTGGTAGAAGCGCTGTCGGACCGCTGGCTGTCGGGCGGAAACCTGCCCGCAGCCAGACCGAACGACCACCCCCTCGAGAGGATTCCGGTGATGGCGAAAATACCCAGCAAGCTGCTGACCACCTTGAGCGCGATCGGTATCGCCACGGCCGTGGGTGCCGGCGACGCCAAGGCGGTCGCCACCTATGACAGCTTCGGCGAGTTCCTGAGCTACACCACCGCCAGCATGAAGGGCGACCTTCAGGCAAAGGTCGACTTCGTTCGCGCCTACCCGCAGAGCCCCGCGGCTCAGCGCATGGCCAGGACCATCGCCCGCGAGCTGGCCACCATGGCACCGGCCGAGCAGCGCTCCGCCATGGACCAGGTGGCGGCCACCGGAGGCCTGCCGGCCAGCGTCGCCGACGTGATGAACGTCGCGAATTTGAGCACCGCTTCGGTGGGGCCCTCGTCCGCCCGAAGCGGTCGGGACGTGGCGCGAGGCCGGGCCACCGGCATGGCGGACACAGGGATCTACTAGGCGGCGAGCCGCCGATGCCGCTCCTTGGATCGGCATCGGCGGCGGCCGGAGGATCCGCGCGGGTGCTGCCGAGAAACGCCCTGCCGACACGGATGCCGGCAGGCGTGGAAGGCGCGGGAGCGATCGGTCGTTGCGACCCACGTCGCCCCGATCGACAAGTTACGAACCCGCCTCGATCCATCCGCCCGGAACGGGCGCCGTGGCACCCGGCGCGAGGCTCGCCTGGGGCTGCCGCATTCCGTGCCCGGTCTGTCGAGGAGGGACTCCGGGCCATCGACGGGCGGGCTCGACGAAAGAACGGCGGATCAGGGCTTTCAGCCTGTGGGTCCGGCGCCCAACAGGCTCTTCCTCACGACGGTTTCGCCCCTTGGCCGGCGGCATCGCCCGGCATGCGCCGATGGTCGTGGGAACAAAAGCGGGGCTCGTCCTGGCGGCCGGATCGGAAAAGCGGAATGGACTGGAGAGGCGTGCGGTCGGCGCTGCGGCCGGCCGTCAGCCGGCGAAACGCTGGCGCACCTTGTGGGCGGCGAGAAGCGCCAGGATCAGCAGCACCACGATGACGACGATGTTGAACCAGGGAATCACGCGTTCATCCGGGCCCGTGGCCGGGCTGATCGAAACGGCGTTCGGGAACTTCGAAAGGAACGCGAAACGCCAGCCATAGGACGTGACGACGTACCAGCGGGGATCGGCCGCGGTCGAGATGGCGTCGTCGGCACGGGCCGCCAGATCGGCGCTGTCGAACTTGAAATAGGGCGGCCACCAGCCCGTGTCCTCGTTGCGGTAGACGCGGGGCTCGCCATCCGGTGTCACCGCCTTGATGTAGCGGACATCGCGGCTCCGCGTCACCTGCTCGCCACGTTCGTTCGTCACCTCGACATTGCGACGCGCGATCTCGGTGCCGAGGATGCGCACGATGTCGTGCGACGGCAGGGTCCAGCTCAGGAATCCGCCGACGATGAGGACGAGCAGGGCCACGAATGTCCAGAGCACGTATCGCATGCGGCGATTATCCCGTCGATCGGGCCCGGGGGCAAGCCGGTACCCGGGCGGGCTTCATTCCCGGGCGACCCGGCGAAGCCGGACTTTCGCAGGCGAAGGGTGGCCGCGGCCACCCTTCGCCTCCTCGCGTTCCGCCGCCCGGCTATTCGGCGAAGAGGATCTCGACCCGGCGGTTCTGCGGCTCGCGAACATCATCAGCGGTCGGCACGCGCAGCGCCGTCTCGCCGAACCAGGTGACCTCGAGGGCCGTTTCCGGCACCCCGCGCGCCACGAGCTCGGCGGCGACCGCCCGGGCGCGACGCTCGGACAGGCGCAGGTTGTACTCGGCCGCGCCCGAGGTGTCGGTATGCCCGGCAAGCACCACTCTCGGAATCTCGCCGTCGATGAAGTCCTGCGCCACCTGGTCGAGGATGGTCGCCGCGACCGGCGTCACGTCGGCACGATCCCAGGCGAAGAAGACGAGATACACATTGCCGATATCGGTGGCGAGCGCCCGCTCGACCTCCTCCATGGCCTCCTCGAAGGCCTTCTTGCAGGCCGCGATGCCGGCCGCGTCGTTGCTTTCCTCGAAGGCGAGCCAGCAGTCGAAGGAGGTCTGCGCCCGGGCGGCCGCTGCCGGCGCCTTCTGCCGCCCGCCGCCGTCGAGCCCGGCCATCAGGCGGGCGCGCGCCGCGGTCAGCTCGTCGACCTGCGCGGTGCCCAGGCTGCGCAGGCTGACGAGGTCGGGCTGGATCGCGAGCCCTTTGGCCGAGCCCACCGCCTTGCGCTGGAAATGCCGGGCGTTGGACCAGCCGACCGACACGTTCTCCGAATCCGCCAGGGCGAGGTAGTCGCTGCGCAACCCTTGGGTGAAGGCGGCTCCCTGTGGCGCCATGCTGCGGACATCGTCGATGTCGTAGATGTAGAGGTCCGCATCGTCATGCCCGTTGGGGTCGACGGCGGCGCAGGCGGCCAACGCACCGCACAAAGCGCTCACCGCAAGCAACCCGGCGCCATTTCGCATCACATCGTCCCTTTGACCCGGTGAGGATTTCGCCACTGTTTCAGGCGTCCGCTCGCCGGACTTGGAGCCTGTCCCGAAAACCGGCGCGATATCAGTCGAAACCGCCTGCTCAATCAAGGGGATTCTGGCACACGACGATGTTGAACCGGGGGTGTTGCCGCGTTCCAACGGCGGCCCGAAAGCGCCGGGGCCGGCGGTGCCATCCGTCCGCTTCCCCGGCAGCGGCCCGGCGGATCAGCCGCGCTTCAGATGCGCCTCGAGGAGGTGCTGCGTCTTTGCCAGCACCGCTTGCATCTCGGCGAGGCGCTGCCCGTCCGGCGGGTCGCGCTCGGCCGTTCGGGCCAGCTCCGCCAAAGCAGCGGCGCCGAAATTGGCCGCGGCCCCCTTCAACCGGTGCGCTTGCGCGGCCCAGCTCTCGCTGCAGCCGATGGCCCCGTGCATGTCGCCGAGATAGCGATGCGCCGTCGCGAGGAACATGCCGCAGAGCTCTTCCTCGAGCGCGCGATCGTCCTCGACGAAGGAGGCCAGCCGGTCGAAATCGAAAAGCGCGCCCATCAGCGAGCGTCCCGCCGCCTGCGGCCGGCGAGACGGTCGCCGGCACCCGCGACCGGGTCTATCATCCAGGCGTTAATGCCTGCCTAACGGCGCGCGTACGGCCGGGGCCGCGGCGGCCAGGAGAGAGCCATGCCTTCGCAGATGCTTCTGCCCCAGATCCTTCTGCCGACACGCGCGATGGCGCAGGTCGACAGCACCGCCATCGCGAGCGGCATCGCCGGCGCGACGTTGATGGAACACGCCGGCGCGGCGGTCGTCCGGGCCATGATCGAGCGCCTGCCGCCGGGCCGCGTCCTCGTGCTCTGTGGCCCGGGCAACAATGGCGGCGACGGCTATGTGGTGGGCCGCAGGCTGGCCGGGGCCGGCTGGCCCGTACGCATCGCCGCCCTGGACGATCCCTGGAAGCTCGGCGGCGACGCGGCCCTGGCCGCCCGAAGCTGGAAGGGCAAGATCGAGGGTCTGCACGAGCCGGCTCGGGGCTCGTTCGACATCCTGGTCGATGCCCTTTTCGGTGCCGGGCTCACCCGGCCGCTGGCACCCGCGCTCGGCGCGCGGCTCCACGCCCTCGCCAGCCACAATCCCCGCGTGGTTGCGGTCGACGTGCCCTCGGGGGTGGACGGCACGACCGGCGAGGTCTCGCCGGGCGCGGTCGCGGCCGATCTCACCGTCACCTTCGCCACCCTGAAGCCGGCGCATGTGCTGGAGCCGGCGCGCTCGATCATGGGCGAGGTGCGCTGTGCGGACATCGGCATACCCGAGGCTGCCGTCGCGGCGCATGACGCGGGATTGCGGGTCAACGGGCCGTCCGGGTGGGCCGGCAACCTGCCGCGACGGACGGCGCTGGCGCACAAGTACGCTTTCGGGCATGCACTGGTCCTCGGGGGCGGCGCCGCGTCGACCGGCGCCGCCAGCATGGCGGCGATCGCCGCGGCCCGTGTCGGGGCGGGGCTCGTCACCGTGGCCGCACCGGCCGATGCGTTGCCGATCTATGCCGGGCACGCACCCTCCCTGCTCACGCGACCCATGGAGAATGCCGCCGACCTGGGGCGACTGCTGGAGGACCGCCGCTTCAACGCGGTCCTGATGGGGCCGGCCTTCGGCCTCGGCCGGCACACCCATGCGGTCCTGGAGCGGCTTCTCGAAGCCGGCCTGCCCTGCGTCCTCGACGCCGATGCACTCACAACACTCGGCCGCTCCGCCGCCTGGCGTCATGGGCGGAAGCTGCCGGCGAGTGCCGTGCTCACGCCGCACGATGGCGAGTACGCCCGGCTCTTCGCCTCGAGCGGCGACCGCCTCGCGCGGGCCCGGCAGGGCGCCGCGCGCGCCGGCTCCGTCCTCCTGCTCAAAGGTCCCGACACGGTGATCGCGGCACCCGATGGCCGGGCGCGGGTCAATGCCGCGGCACCCGCCAATCTCGCCACCGCCGGCACCGGCGACGTGCTGGCCGGCCTGGTCCTCGGCCTGCTCGCCCAGGGCATGCCCGCCTACGACGCGGCTTCCGCCGCCGCATGGCTGCATGCGCGGGCGGCGGAGCGGTGTCCGACGCCGATGATCGCGACCGATCTCCTGGAGCGTATTCCCGGGGTGCTGGTCGAGCTGCGGCTCGAATGAACGAGGACGTGGCGGACGAGACCGCTCCCGGCGTGGCATGCCTCCTTCCGGGCGCCGCCACCGCCCCGTCTCTTGCGCTCAAAGTTAATATGAGCAATGATTTTCTCGCATAAGTAGCTGAATGCCGTTCGATCGGCTGCAGTTCGACCCCGCCATGCCCTGCTCTCAAGCCGGACCCTCGCGTGTCGCTGGTGCCTGACCCGCCGAGCCTTGCGCTGCCGGCCCGGTTGCTGCTCGACGCGCTGCCGATCGCGGCCGCACTCGTGACGGGCGGCAGGGAGCCCAATCGGAGTCCTGCCATGGTCGCGGCCAATGCGGCCTGGCGGCATCTCTGGCAGGATGCCGACCCCGGCACCGACGAAGACCTGTTCATCGGGGGTGCGGCCTTCGCGGTCGTCGCCGACCATGCCGAGATCATCGCCCGGATCGGCGACCACCTGCCCTGCGATCGCCTGGTGGCGGTGGAGGGGGACGGACCGGCGGTCGTGCGGCTGCGCGGCCGGTCCTTGGACCACCTTTATCTTCTGACCGCGGAAGCGAGCTCGGACCCAAAAGCGCTGGCAACCGCGTGGCCCGCCGTCCACGCGCTACCGGCGCCGCCCCGCGTCTTTCACTACTTCGCCGGCCTCGACCCGGACGGCAGGTGGCGCATCCGCTCGAGTCGGCCCGCCTTTCACGAGGTGCTGAATCTGGCCGAGACGGTCGAGGGCTGGCTGCATCTCGCGGCACGCGCCGACCGACCGGCGCTCAGGTCGCGCAACCTGGAGCTCTTGCGGGGCCGGATGCAGGCAGCGGTCTATCGCCTGCGCCGCCCGGCCGGAGGCGGGGTGACGGTGCAGGACACGGCGGTGCCGGCGCGCCATCCGTCGACCGGCGAGATCGTCGGGCTGCACGGGCTCGCCCTGGTCGTCGACCCGCCGACCGATGGCCGGCCGGCGGAGGCGATCGAAACGGCTGCGGCCGCCGCACCGGCTTGTCCTGGAGACACGCTCTCGGCCAAGGCGCTGATCGAGGCTCTGGACGGTCTCGGCATGCCGTCGATCCTGCTCGATGCGCGGGCGCAGGTCGTCGCCTGCGCCGAAAGCGTCGGTGCCGTGCTCGGGCAGGCGGAGGGGCCGTTCGTCGGGCGGCCGGTCCGCACCCTGCCTCTGCCCGATGGCGAAGCCATCGAGGCGTTCGTCCTCGCGGGCACCGGCCCCGCCACGGGAGCCCGGCTGGAGGTGCCGAGAACGGGCGAGGCGGGAACGGCGCGCCGCTTCGTCGTGCAACGCCTGCCGATCGGGGAGGCACCCTGCTTCCTCGTCGTGCCGGCCGGTGCCGGCAGCGACGGCCGCCTCTTGCGCGATGCGCTCTATCACGATCCCGCGACCGGCCTCGCCAACCGCTTCCTCTTCCTGGATCGCCTGCGGCAGGCGGTCGTGCGGGCGGCGCTCGAGAGCTCCGGCCTCACCGTCATGGTCCTCGCCATCGAGCGCCCGAGATCCCTCGAACGCCCGTCGGGCAAGGGGACCTTGGATGCCCTCCTTCAGGCCCTGGTGCGCCGCCTCGAGCAGGCGATCGGCGGCCTCGACACCCTGGCCCGGCTCGACGGGAATCGCCTCGCCGTCCTCGTCGTCGGCCGGGAAGGCGCGGACGGTGTCGCGAAGCTGGCACAGGCGCTGCTCGGCAAGCTGCAGGAGCCGGTCGAGGCGGCAGGCCGAAAGATCGCCGTTGCCGGCAGGGTCGGCATCGCCGTCTTTCCGCAAGACGGCGATACGGCGGAAGCCCTGCTACGGAACGCGCAAGAGGCGCTGGGCCGGCTGCCGGCGGAGAGCGGCCACGGCTTCCAGTTCTTCGACAATGCCATGAACGCCCTCTCCTTCGACCGGCTGATGCTGGAGCGGCAGCTCATCGAGGCGGTCGAGCGCGGCGAGTTCCTGCTGCACTACCAGCCGCAGATCAGCTTCGCCTCCTCGCGCATCGTCGGCATGGAGGCGCTGATCCGCTGGCAGCATCCGGAGCTCGGCATGATTCCGCCCGCGGAGTTCATCCCGATCGCGGAGGAGACCGGTGCGATCATCGCCATCGGCGAATGGGTGCTCGAGGCGGCGTGCCGGGAGCTGCAGGCGTGGTTCGAGGCCGGCATCGCCCCCCTGCGCCTCGCCATCAACCTCTCCGGCCGGCAGTACAACAACCGCGATCTCGTGCCGCATGTCCGCCGCATCCTCGCGAGCACCAGCTTTCCGGCGCGCCTGCTCGAGTTCGAGCTCACCGAGAGCGTCATCATGGAGGATGTCGTCGACGCCACGCGGCGGCTGGGCGAGATCGACGAGCTCGGCATCAGCCTCGCCGTCGACGACTTCGGCACCGGCTACTCCTCGCTCTCCTATCTCAAGCGCTTCCCGATCCGCTCGCTCAAGGTCGACCGGTCCTTCGTCCGCGACATCGCGCACAACGAATCGAGCGCCGCCATCACCCGCGCCATAATCGCCTTCGGCTCGGCGCTCGGCCTGAAGATCGTGGCGGAAGGGGTGGAATCGCCGGAGCAGTACCAGATCCTGCGCGGCTGCGGCTGCCACGAGCTGCAAGGCTACCTCTTCAGCCGGCCGATCCGGGCCGAGGAGGCCTACAAGCTCGTGCTCGACAGCCGCCAGATGACCCTCTCCGGCCATCCGGCCGGATGAGGCGCCAGCGCCGGCCGGAATCGGGAGCCCCGGACCCTCAGCCGCCCGTGACGCTCATGTGCCGTGCCAGGGCCGGACGCTTGCGACGACGGTCGATGACGAAGTCGTGACCCCTGGGCTTGCGCTCGATGCCGGCCTCGATCGCCCTCGTGACGGGGCCGTTATCCTCCGCGCTCCGCAACGGAGCCCTGAGGTCGACCGCGTCCTCCTGGCCGAGGCACATGTACATGGTGCCGGTGCAGGTGACCCTGACGCGGTTGCAGGATTCGCAGAAATTGTGGCTCATCGGCGTGATGAAGCCGAGCCGCCCCCCCGTCTCCCCGACCTCGACGTAGCGGGCCGGACCGCCGGTCGAATAGTCAAGATCGGCCAGCGTCCAGCGCTGCTGCAGGCGGGCGCGCACCAGCGACAGCGGCAGATACTGGTCGGTGCGGTCGCCGTCGATGTCGCCGAGCGGCATGGTCTCGATCAAGGTGAGGTCGAAGCCCTCGGCGCCGCACCATGCCACCATCTGGTCGAATTCGTCCTCGTTGACGTCCTTGAGCGCCACCATGTTGATCTTGATGGCGAGCCCCGCGGCGCGCGCGGCGGCGATGCCCCGCATCACCTGATCGAACCGACCCCAGCGGGTGATCGCCTCGAACCGGCTGGGCTTGAGCGTGTCGAGCGAAACGTTGACGCGGCGCACGCCCGCGGCGACCAGACCCTCGGCATGGCGCTCGAGCTGGCTGCCATTGGTCGTCAGCGTCAGCTCGCCCAGCGTGCCCGGGTCGGTTCCGAGCCGTCGGCCGAGCACCTCGATCAGCGACATCACCCCGCGCCGCACCAGAGGCTCGCCGCCGGTCAACCGGATCTTGCGCACCCCCGTCTGGATGAAGGCGTCGCAGAGCCGCTCGAGCTCCTCGAGCGTGAGCAGATCCCGCTTCGGCAAAAAGACCATGTTCTCGGCCATGCAGTACACGCAGCGAAAATCGCAGCGGTCGGTGACCGACACCCTCACATAGGAAATCTGCCGGCCGAAGCCGTCGACGAGCATGCCATCCTCCACATTGCGCGCAGCGCCGCTGGCTTTCACGGCTTACGCATTGCCCCTAAAGGTAATACGCTCACCCCCGCTTGTGAATGGACCAACTGCCGCGCAGACCTGCCCGAAGGTGTTTCCGCCGGCCGCTCATCCAAGAGGTGCTGGACGCATGAGGCTCGGATTCCTCGCCGCCGACACGCCCGGTGCGGCGCGCGCGCTGGACGATCTGAAGGCGCGCTATACCTCGGTGGACGCCGATGCCGCCGATGTCGTCGTGGCCCTCGGCGGCGACGGCTTCATGCTGGAGGTGCTGCACCGCTTCATCGACCGCGAGGTCTCCATCTACGGGATGAATCTCGGCACGGTGGGCTTTCTCCTCAACGCCTTCACCGTCGACGACCTCATCGACCGCATCGCCGGCGCCATGGCGGTCGATCTCTATGCGCTGCGCATGCGCGCCGAGCGGGCGAGCGGCGGGGAGATGCGCGGCCTCGCCATCAACGAGGTCTCGGTCTTCCGCCAGACCCGGCAGGCGGCGGCGCTCAGCATCGAGATCGACGGCGTCAACCGGCTGCCCGAGCTGATCTGCGACGGGGTCATGGTGGCGACGCCGGCGGGATCGACGGCCTACAACCTCTCCGCCCACGGGCCGATCATCCCGCTCGGCTCCAAGATCCTGGCGCTCACGCCGATCAGCGCCTTTCGTCCCCGCCGCTGGCGCGGCGCCCTGCTCGGCAGCCGAACGCGCTTCCGCATCCGCGTTCTCGATCCCGTCAAGCGACCGGTCAGCGCCGTCGCCGATTTCACCGAGGTTCGCGACGTGACCGCCATCGAGATCTGGGAAGACCAGACCCACGGCTTTCGGCTGCTCTTCGATCCCGAGCACAATCTCGAGGAGCGCATCCTGAAGGAGCAGTTCATCCCATGACCGGCCACCTCGCGCTCCGGCGGCGCGGCGTCCTCGCCCTCATCGGGCTTTTTCCCGTGGCTGGCGCCTTCGGCCATGCGGCGGCCCAGAACGCGGGCGGCACGCCGCAGGAGCGCCTCGCGGTCGAGCCTTTGGCGATCCGGACCCGGAGCGGCACCGTTCCCTTTCTCGTCGAGATGGCGCGCTCCCCGGCGGAGCAGACCAGGGGGCTCATGTTCCGAAACGAGGTGCCGGACGGCACCGGCATGATCTTTCTCTACGACCCGCCCCGTCCGGTCGCCATGTGGATGCGCAACACGCCGACCAGCCTCGACATGCTCTTCATCGACGGGAAAGGGGTCATCCGGAAGATCGCCGCCCGCACCACACCCTTGTCGGAGGCGGTGATCGCCTCGGAAGTCCCGATCGCCGCCGTGCTCGAAATCCGGGGCGGCGAGGCCGGACGGCTGGGGATCGCCAAGGGCGACATCGTCCACCATCCGCATTTCGGAAACTAGCGGGACGCCGGCTGTCAGCCCAGCTTCTGGCAGGTGGCGATGATCCGCTTGCCGGCTTCCTCGAGCTGCTCGGTCGCCGTCGCGTAGGAGATGCGGAAATGCGGATCGAGGCCGAAGGCCGAGCCGTGCACCACGGCCACGCCGCTGTCCTCGAGCAGGAACCGGGCGAAGGCCTCGCTCGAATCGATGACCGTGCCACCCGGCGCCTTGCGGCCGATGACCCCGGCACAGCTCGGATAGACGTAGAAGGCGCCCTCCGGGGTGGGGCAGCTCAGGCCCGGCGCCTCGTTCAAGAGATCGACGATGAGATCGCGGCGCCGGGCGAAGACGGCGTTGCGCTCGACGAGGAAGTCCTGCGGGCCGTTCAAGGCCGCCACCGCGGCGGCCTGGCTGATCGAGCTCGGGTTGGAGGTGCTCTGCGACTGCACCTTGCCCATGGCCCTGATGATCTCGGCGGGCCCGCCGGCATAGCCGATCCGCCAGCCGGTCATGGCGTAGGCCTTGGACACGCCGTTGATCGTCAGCGTCCGGTCCTGAAGGCCGGGCTCGACCTGGGCGATGGTCGCGAAGCGGAAGCCGTCGTACACCAGATGCTCGTACATGTCGTCGGTCATGACGTGCACGTGCGGGTGGCGAAGCAGCACCTCCGCCAGCGCCTTCAGCTCGCCTTCGGTGTAGGCCCCGCCCGTCGGGTTGCTCGGTGAGTTCAGGACCAGCCATTTGGTCGCCGGCGTGATCGCCTCCTCGAGCTGGGCGGGCTGGAGCTTGAAGGCGAGCTCCGCGGTGCAGGCGACCGGCACCGGCTTGCCGCCGGCCAGCAGCACCATGTCGGGATAGGAGACCCAGTAGGGGGCCGGGATCAGGACCTCGTCGTCGGGATCGATCGTCGCCATGAAGGCGTTGTAGAGCACCTGCTTGCCGCCGGTGCCGACCGTGATCTGCTGGACTTCGTAGACGAGGCTGTTCTCGCGCGCGAACTTGGCGACGATGGCCTCCTTGAGCGCCGGCGTCCCGTCGACCGCGGTGTACTTGGTGTCGCCCTTGCGGATCGCCTCGATCGCCGCCTCCTTGATGTGGTCCGGCGTGTCGAAGTCCGGCTCGCCGGCGCCGAGGCCGATGATGTCGCGGCCGGCCGCCTTGAGCTCGCGGGCCAGATTGGTCACGGCGATCGTCGGGGACGGCTTGATGCGGGAGAGGCTGCGGGCGATGAGCGCCATGGACGTCCTCCAGGAACAGGCGATGCGGCGGGCTCGGTATGCCGGGAATCCCGCCTCGCAACAAGACCGCCCCCTCAGGCGCGTGCCAGCCTCGCCCCCATGGGCGCCGCGAAGGGCGCCATGACGTTGCGCGTGTCGATCACCAGCCGCGCCGATTCCGCCACGAGCCCGTAATCGACGGCACTGTGGTCGGTCACGATCAGCACGAGATCGGCGGCCTCGAGCGCTGCCCGGTCCAGCCCCTGCGATCGCTCGCCGGCAAGGGCCGCGTGCTCGCGGGTCGGCGGAATGACGGGGACGTGCGGATCGTGGTAGCCGACCCGGGCCCCCCGCTCCCGCAAGAGCTCCCAGATCACGAGCGCCGGGCTCTCGCGCATGTCGTCGACGTTCTTCTTGTAGGCCACGCCCATGAGCAGGATCCTGGCGTTCGAGAGCCCCCTGCCCTGCTGTCGGTCCAGCGCCAGGGCGGCCCGCTCCAGGACGTGCTGCGGCATGCCAGTGTTGATCTCGCCGGCGAGCTCGATGAACTTCGTGGCGATGCCGAACTCGCGGGCGCGCCAGGTCAGGTAGAAGGGGTCGATCGGGATGCAGTGGCCGCCCAATCCCGGCCCCGGATAGAACGGCATGAAGCCGAAGGGCTTGGTCTTGGCGGCATCGATCACCTCGAAGATGTCGATGCCCATGCGCTCCAGGACCAGCTTCAGCTCGTTCACCAGGGCGATGTTGACGGCCCGGAAGATGTTCTCGGCGAGCTTGACCGCCTCGGCCGTGGCCGGGGTCGATACCGGCACGACGCGGGCCACGAAACGGCCGTAGAGCGTGCAGGCGAGACGCAGCGCGACCTCGCCGTCCCCGCCCACCACCTTGGGAATCGTGCCGGTGCCGAAGTCCGGATTGCCCGGGTCCTCGCGCTCGGGACTGTAGGCGATGAAGATGTCCGAACCCGACCGGTAGCCCGCCATCTCGACCAGGGGCCTGATCACCTCGTCGGTGGTCCCGGGCCAGGTGGTCGATTCGAGGACGATCAACTGCCCCGGCCGCAGATGGGGCAAAATCGCCTCGACCGTCCCGACCACGTAGGAGAGGTCGGGCTCCTTGTGCCGGCCGAGCGGGGTCGGCACGCAGATCAGGATCGCGTCGGTCTCGGAGATGCGCCCGAAATCGCCCGTCGCCTCGAACCGGCCGGCCGAGCGCATGGCGGCGATCGGCGCATGGCCGATATGGGCGAGCGGGCTCCGGCCCGCGTTCAGCCCCTCGACCTTGGGCGGGTCGATATCGAAGCCGACCACCCGGAACCCGGCCCCGGTGGCGGCCAGCATCAGCGGCAGGCCGACATAGCCCATCCCGACGATGCCGAGCACCGCCTCACGGGCCGCGAAGCGTTCCTCCAGAAGGGCCGGGTCGACCGGCATCGTCGGCAGGCGGCCTGCCCCGCTCAGGCGACCTGCCCCGCTCAGGCGACCTGCGAGGCGACGATGAGCGCCACGGCCGCACAGATGCCGGCGGCGATGATCAGAAACCCGAAATCGTGGAGACGCATGGCGGTGTCCTTCCCCTTGGCGTGGTCCGGGCCGATCCACGAGGGCGCGCCCTTCTCGCACGGCACCTCGTCGTCCCGGCCCGCTTCACTGCCTCTCCGGCGAGCCGGATGCAAGGCAATCCTTTATTCGAGAGCGGCATGCGGTAGGTTCGGCCGGAGCGAACCCGGTCGGTGATCCCGAAGGAGAGGAAATCCATGACGACGGAAGCGAACGGTCGGCGCCACGAAGCCTATGAGCGGCTGATCGAGGCGACCGAGGGGCTCGTGCCGACACCGACCGTCGTCGTGCATCCCTGCGATGCGGTGTCGCTCGAGGGGGCTCTCGAGGCGCACGCCCGGAAGATCATCGATCCTCTGCTGGTCGGGCCGCGCGCCCGCATCGAGGCTGCCGCCGAAGGGCTCCACCGGTCGCTCGACGGAATCGAGATCCTCGACACGCCGCACAGCCATGCCTCGGCCGCCCGGGCCGTCGAGCTCGTCCGCGCCGGCCGCGGCGAGATGATGATGAAGGGCAGCCTGCACACGGACGAGCTGATGGCCGAGGTCACGCATCGCGAGACGGGCCTTCGGACCGAGCGGCGGATCAGCCACGTCTTCGCCATGGCGGTCCCGACCTACGCGCAGCCGCTCTTCATCACCGATGCCGCCGTCAACATCTTTCCCGATCTCGATGCGAAGCGCGACATCGTCCAGAACGCAATCGACCTCGCCCTCGCCCTCGCTCTCGAGGCCCGTGTGGCCATTCTCTCCGCGGTGGAGACGGTGACGAGCAAGCTCCCCTCCACCATCGATGCCGCCGCCCTCTGCAAGATGGCCGAGCGCGGCCAGATCACCGGCGGGCTCCTCGACGGGCCTCTGGCCCTCGACAACGCCATCAGCCCCGATGCGGCGCGGATCAAGGGCATCACCTCGGCCGTCGCCGGCCGCGCCAACATCCTCGTCGTGCCCGACCTCGAGGCGGGCAACATGCTGGCGAAGAACCTGACCTTCCTCGCCAACGCGGACGCGGCGGGCATCGTGCTGGGCGCAAGGGTGCCGATCGTCCTCACCAGCCGCGCCGATGCGCTGCGCGCACGCATGGCATCCGCGGCCCTGGCCGTGCTCTTCGCCGAGCATCGCCGGGCGAGCCAGCCCGTGGCCACGTGAGCAGGCCCCCCCTCAGCCCGCGCCGGCCGGCATCCGGGGCAGGCTGACCAGCACCAGGTAGCGGCGGACCAGCTCGGCCACGTCGCGGCTGAACCCGGGCCGGGTCGATTTCACCACGTAGCCGACGATGCCCATGCCGTGCGCCCGCTCGACGTCCTGCCGTCGCGAGGAGGTGGTCATGACGAGCACCGCCGCGGCACCGAGGCGCGGGTCGTTCAGGCGATGCTCGAGAAAGTCGAATCCGCCCATGCGCGGCATGTTGAGGTCGAGCAGCACCAGCACCGATTCCAGCTCGCGGTCGAGCAGCGTGCGCAGCGCCTCCTCGCCGTCCCGGGCCACGATCAGGGGAGCTCGAAGCCCCGTCTCGGCGAAGGCGCGGGTGAGGGCGATCACGTCGATCTCGTCATCGTCGACGAGCAGGACATGAACGGCGCAGGCTTCAGCCATACGTCTTGCCGCGGCCGACCAGGGGCCAGGTGAAGCAGAAGGCGACGCCCCGCCCTCCCTCGCTTTTGGGAGCATCCTCGATCCACACCCGGCCGCCCTGGCGCTCCACCCCGCGCCTGACGAAGGCGAGGCCCATGCCGGAACCCTGACCGGACCCGCCGAGACAGCGAAAGAGATCGAAGACGCGCTTGCGGAATCGCCGCTCGATGCCCGGACCGTCGTCGATCACCCGAAACCGCAGCCGCCCCCTGCCGTGCGGCCGGACCTCGACCAGGAGCCGGCCGGCGCTTCGGTCGTGATGCTTCAGGCTGTTGTCCAGAAGGTTGCGCAGCACCAGCGAGAGCGCGGCGCGATCGGTCGAGACCCGGACGGGTCCGGCATCGGCCGCGAGCGCAAAGCCCTCCGGCACGCCGACCAGCTCGCCGAGCTCCATGACGAGCGCCTCGAGGTCGACCGATTCGATGCTCTCGACCCGCCGGTCGAGATGCACATAGGCCTGAAGATCGTCGAGCATCCGCCCCATCTTCGTCACCTGGCGGTCGAGCTTGCTCAGATGCTCCAGCACTTGCGGGCTCGCCGCCTCGCCGAGATCCTCGCGCAGGAAGCCCGCCAGATGATGGACACCCCGCAAAGGCGACTTGAGATCGTGACAGACGATATGGGTGAACTGCTCGAGCCGGCGATTGGCCGCCGCGAGGTCGGCGGCCCGCCGCTGCAGAAGCTCCTCCTGGCGCCGTCGCTCGGTCTGGTCGACGACGATGCCGGTCAGGGTCCGCCCCGGCCCGCCACCGGTCCGCCCGACCAGCCTGACCGCGTCGATCAGGGCGTGGCCGGCAGTGACGAGCTCCACGTCGACCGCCACATCCTCGCCCTCGAGATCGGCCAGGATGCCCTGCAGGCGCCGCCCGGTCGGCTCGTCCAGAATCTCGACCATCCTTTCGATGCGAAAGGCGTCGCCGTCATCCGGCTCGCCCATGAGGCGCTTGAGGATCGGACCGCCGGCCACGCGGCCGGCCCTGATGTCGAGCGTGAAATCGTTCATGCCGCCAACCGTGAATGCGAGGTCGAGCCTCGCCTGTTGCCGCCGCAACGCCGCGAGGAGGGCCTCGGGGTCGTTGGGCGTTCTCGCCTCCGGGATCCCCGGTCCGGTTCGCTGATCCTGCTCGCTATCGTCGGTCATCAGCGTCTGGGCACATCCGGAAGTTGAAACCGGATTATACTCATTTCCTAGGAATATTTCAACTTCGGCGTGTGATGGCGCCGACCGCCCGGCGCTTCCGACCGCGCTGCGTCACGGTGCGGCGGGCACGGTCGTGACCGGGAGGACCGAGGCCGACACCGAAGACTCCTGATCGCCGAGCGCTCCTTCCAGCGCGTCCAGGTAGGCGCCGGCTTCCTCCACCGCCGGGCGCGCCGTCGCCAGGAGGGGTGCAGCGCCGGCCAGCACCAGGACCAGCTCGTCCCCGAAAGGTGCGGCGATCCGCAAGGCCGGCCCGCTGAGCGGATCGCCGACCAGCACCTCCTCGAAGGGCGGGTGGGGCGGCTCGCCCGGCTCCGATTGACGCAGATGCACCACCATGCCGTCCGCGGTGAAGTAGTCGACCGTCAGGTGGCGGGGATCCCGCGGCACCCGTGCCCGGATCACCAGCGGCTCGCCCTCGGCGAGACGATGATCGGTGCGCCGCGGGTAGAGGTCCGCGAGGCGCGGCAAGACCTGCCCGGTGCGGGCGGCGAGGATGTCGTAGAGCCGGCAGAACCGGCCCGACCGGTCGACTTCGATCGCCACATCGACCCTGTCCTCCAGCCCGTCGAGCTCGCCCATGATCGCCTCGCGATCGGCGGCGCTCGCGGTCCGTCCGACCAGCCTCGGATCCGATCCCACCCGCTCCACCTCGAGGCGACGGCAGGATCGCCCCTCCCCGTTCGCCAGAATCCGGCGCAGCACCGCGTCGACCTCCGGCGGCTCGGGCGTCACCGGCACGGGCTGGTCGGGCAAGGGGGCGAGCAGCTCGACGAGGACATCCTTCTCGGGCGGCGGCTCCTTCACCGGTGCTTCGGGCTCGCCGCTCGGGGGTGCTCCCGAGGGAGGAGCCGGCGGCGCCGGACGCAAGACGTAAAGGGCGGTGCCGCCGAGCCAAAGGACCACGGCGAGCAGCGCCAGGAGCGGCCGATGGTCCGCCCGCCGACGCCTCGGAGGCGGCAGCGGCAGCGCCGCCGGCGATGCCGCGGGAGCCGGTGGCACCGGGGGCGTTCCCATGGGCTCCGCCGGCGGGCCGCCGGCACCTTCCGGCTCCGAGGCCAGGGCCAGCTCGATGGCCTCGGCGATCCCGTTGCCGGAGCGAAAGCCGAAGGCGGAATCGGCCGCCGCGCAGCGTTCCACGATGCCACGCATGGCCGAGGGCAGGTCCTTGATCGCGCCCGCCCCACCCAGCATCGCCACGAAGGTTCGACCGAGCGAGGCGAAGTCGTCCCGCCGATCGTTCCAGACCGCATCCGAGGCGCCCCTCGCCGGCCCGCCCGTGCCGGGCGACACGGGATCGGCCAGACGCACGGCACCGCCGACGAAGAGCACCGCCAGCGGCTCGACCCCGCCATGCACCCGCCCCCGGACGTGCAGCCGGTCGAGCTGCCGGGCGATCTCGGCCATGATCCGGGCCGCCTCGCGCCACGAGAGCTTCCCCTCACGTTCCAGCTTAGCGGCCAAGGATGGCGGCTCGATCTGCAAGGGCTCGACCTTCCACTGGCCGAAAGCCGCGCCGACCGGACGGGCTCTCGGGTTGCAGTCCTGACACAGCTCGCTATCAATGCCGCCCGTGATGGCGCAAGCGCACCGCCCATCCGTTGCGTTTTCCCGCCCGCGTGTTCAGTGTCGGGCGTGGGTCGAGGCTATGGTTGGCTGATGGGCGTACGTCTGCGCATCTTCGGTCGTGTCCAGGGGGTGGGCTTTCGGGCCTGGTTGACGCGGCTGGCCGCCGAGCACGGTGTCGATGGCTGGGCGCGCAACCGCACGGACGGGTCGGTCGAGGCGGTGCTCCACGGCGATCCCCAGAACGTGCGGGCCGTGGTCGAGCGCTGCCGCGAGGGGCCCCGGCTCGCCCGGGTGGAGCGGATCGAGCAAGCGGCGGACGGATCGACCCCCGAGCCCGGATTCGCGCAGCGGCCGACCGCCTGAGCGACGGTGAGCAGAGTGGGAGCCTGCGGAATGCATGTGGAGAGAATGGGCGAGAGCGCGGTTCGCGGCAAGCTTCCCCTCGGCCGTCGCAAGGTGCTGGCCGGCGGTGTCGCCGGCCTCGCCTCCCTGGCCTTGCCGACGCCGCTTCTTGCCGCAGCCATGCCCGCGGACCGGACCTTCGCGATCCTCAGGGACGGTGACGAGATCGGGCGGCACGTCGTGCGCTTCACCGCGACCGAGAGGGGCTTTCGCGCCCGGACGGCCATCGAGATCGAGGTCAAGGTCGCCTTCTTCACCGCCTTCCGGTTCGAGCAGACCGCGGACGATCTCTGGATCGACGGGCAGCTGCACGAGAGCAGCGCGAGCACCGATGACAACGGCGATGTCAGCCGCACGCTGATCCGCGCCACCGCCCGTGGCCTCGAGGTCGAGGGCGGCGAGGACGACCGGGATATCCGGGTGCCGTTGGGCACGATGACCGACCTCGCCTTCTGGAATGTCGCCATTCTCCGCCAGCACGCCCTCGTCGACACGCAGAAGGTGGCGCTGACCGATATGGCCGCCAGGCGGAACGGCGCCGAAGCGGTCGAAACACCGGAAGGGCGGGTCATGGCGGAACGCTTCACCGTCGCCGCCGATACCGGACGCAGCGGCGAAATCTGGTTCGATGCGGCCGGCAACTGGGTCAAGGGCGTCATGTCGGTGCGGGGCGAGACCCTCGCCTACCGCCTGATCGCCTGACGCGGCCGGCCCGCGCCGTGCCACCCTAGGCCTGCGCCCGGGCGGCGATCGCCTCGGCCAGCGCCACCAGCCGCTTCGCCTCCGCGACATGCAGGTTCTCGACCAGCTTGCCGTCGAGGACCGCCACGCCGCGACCTGCGCGCAAGGCCTCGCCATAGGCCTCGATGATCCGCTTCGCCGACCGGACCGCCTCCTCCGTCGGGCCGAAAATGTCGTTGGCGGCGGCGATCTGCTTCGGATGGATCAGGGTCTTGCCGTCGAAGCCGAGATCGCGCCCCTGCTCGCAGGCGTCAACCAGCCCCGCCTCGTCGTCGAGATCGAGATAGACGCCATCGACGATGGCGATGCCCGCGGCACGGGCCGCGAGCAGGCAGATGCCGAGCGAGGGCAGCATCGGCAGCCGCATGGCCGTGTGCCGGGCCATCAGATCCTTGGTCAGGTCGGAGGTGCCCATCACGAGGCAGGCGACCCGCGGATGGTCGGCGATGGCCGCCGCCTCCAGAATGCCGCGCGGCGTCTCCATCATGCACCAGATCATGAGGTCGGCAGGCGCACCGGCGCCGTCGAGCACGGCCGACGCCCGGCGCACCATGTCGGCGCTCTCCACCTTCGGCAACAGGATCGCGTCGGCACCGGCCCCGGCCAGGGCGACGAGATCGGCATGGCCCCAGCTCGTGTCGAGGCCGTTGACGCGGACCACGAGCTCGCGCGGTCCGTAGCCCGCCTTCTCCGCCAGTGCCGTCCTGATCTCCTCGCGACCGGCTTCCTTGGCATCGGGCGCCACCGCATCCTCGAGGTCCAGGATCAGCGCATCGGCCGGCAATTCCCGGCCCTTGGCGAGGGCCCGCCGGTTGGAGCCCGGCATGTAGAGAACACTCCGGCGCGGACGGATCGAGACGGACATTCGACACTCCCAGGAGACGAGGATGATACCCGATGGCCGAGGCTTATCCCACCCGGGCCGCCGTTTGAAGCCGATCCTCCCCTCCATACAACCGAAAGTTTCTATGGCTGTGTCCACATTTCGATCTTAGAATGCTGATGGCCGTCCCGGCGCCCTTGGCCCGCCCGCCGAAGTGGAAAGATCTCGCATGAGGTCAGGACCAGCCCGCCGCGATCTCCTCCACCTTCTTCTCGCCGGCTTGGCACTCGGTCCGTCGCCGGCCCTCGCCCTGGCGCAGGTGGCGGGCGAGCCGCCGCTGGCCTTCGGCGTCTTCCCCTTCCTGCCGGCGCTCGAGATCGGCCGACGCTTCGGGCCCGTCTCCTCGGCCCTGGCCGAGATGATCGAGCGGCCGGTCAGCCTGCAGACCAAGACCGACTTCATGGCGTTTCGGCGCTTTCTTCGGGACGGCCGCTACGACATCGCCTTCGTCCATCCCTTCCTCTACACGGATGCGGTCACCGTTCAGGACTATCGGCCGCTCGGCCGGATGCGCGAGGACCTGACGGCCTTCGTCGTCGCCTGCAAGGGGACGCCCTGCCGGGGCTTCGACGACCTGCGCGGCAAGGTGCTCGCACTGCCCCCCCGACTCTCCGGCGTCACCCAGCTCGCCCTCTGCGAGCTCGAGGAGCAGGACCTGCTCGGCCCGGACGGCGTGCGGATCGCGTATCACCGCACCAAGGCGAGCTGCATCCATGCGGTGGTCAGCGGCACGGCCTTGGCGTGCGTCCTCCCCGGCTTCATTCTCCATCGCCTTGCCGATTTCGCGCCGATCGAGCTCGAGCCGAAGCTTGCGACCCGCTCGGTGCCGGGCATCCTCATGGTGGCGCATGCCCGGCTCGGCGAGCCGCTCCTGGCCGAGCTGCAGGCAATCGTCCTCCGTCTCGATCGCCATCCGGCGGGTCGCATCCTCCTCGCCGCCTTCGGCTGGAGCGGCTTCGTCACGACCGCACCGGCCGAATACGACACCGTTCGCCTGCGCCGGATGGTCGACGGTTGATGCTGCGCGGCCTCTCGCTTCGCTGGCGCATCGCGATCGCTCTCTTCGGCCTGCAACTGGCCCTCTGCGCCGCGATCCTCTTCTTCACGTTGCGCCAGCACCTGGCGAGCCAGGTCGATCTCTGGCAGCGCTCCGATCGCCACTTCGTCACCCTCTTGAGCGACCTCGGCCGGGTGGCGCTCCTGACCACCGATTACACCGAGCTGCAGTCCTTCGTCGCCGAGACAGCGAGCTCGCGCAAGTTCACCGATATGGTGCTGGTCGATCTCGGCGGCCGCATCGTCGCGTCGAAGAACCTGAACCGCATCGGCAGCACCTTCGAGCCGGACACCTCCAGGCTCGCACCCGGCCAATGGATCGTCGACATCAAGGCTGGCGACCACAAGCTCGGCACGCTCGCCCTCACCCTGAGCGACGCGCCGCTCCACGCCAGCTACCGCGCGGCCTACCGGCGCGGCATGCTGATCGCCACGGCCGGCATCATCCTCATCGCCCTTTCCGCCTATTGGTTCGGCCATTTCCTCGGCCACCGCCTCGAGCGCCTGGCCGAGACCGCCGACCGGATCAGCCTCGGCGACACGCGGGCGCGCGCCAGCATCGAGGGCAAGGACGAGATCGCGCGGGTCGGCCGGGCCATCAACACCATGCTGGACCGGCTGACCGAGAACCTGAGCGCGCTCCGGCTGGCGCACGACCGCCTGACCCTGCCGACCGAGGCGATGAACGAGGGCTTCGCCATCTGGGACGCGGGCGACCGCCTGATCAGCTCCAACAGCCGCTTTCGCTCGTTCTTCCCGGAGGTCGCGAATGTCGCGGCCTTCGTGCCCTTCACCGAGCTTCTGGACCGGCACATCCGGCCCCTGCTGGCGCTCGACGACGGGGCCTACGCGCGCTGGCGGGAAACCCGCCTCGCCTGCCGCCGGGAGGGCGGCACCTGCCAGTATCAGCGCGGCGATGGCCGCTGCATCGAGGTCAGCGAATCGCGCATGGACGATGGCGGCACGGTCGGCATCTATGCCGACATCACCGACCTCGAGGGCCGCAAGGCTGCGCTCAACCGCAGCGAGGCGCGGCTGCGCACGATCATGGGCTCGGTCACCGAGGCCATCGTCACCTTCGACCGGACCGGCCTGATCGACAGTGCCAATCCCGCCGCCGAGCGTCTGTTCGAGACCGGAAGCGCGGACCTGATCGGCCGCCGGATCACCGATCTTCTGATCTGCGACGATGGCGAGCCCTGCGGCATGCCGCGGCTGCTCGCCCGCGCCGATGGCCAGTCGATCGAGGCCACCGGCAAGCGCGGCGACGGCGGCCGCTTCCCGCTGGAGCTCACCATCAACCGGGCTTCGCTCGAGGGCAAGGGCTACTACGTGGCGGCCCTGCGCGACCTCACGCGACAGAAGGAGGCGCAGGCGGTCATCCTGCACCAGGCGACCCACGATCCCCTGACCGGCCTGCCCAACCGGACCCTCTTCAACGAGCGGCTGGGCGAGGTGCTCAAGCACGCGCAGCGCTGCCGCGAGATGGTCGCCGTCGCCTTCCTCGATCTCGACCGCTTCAAGGCGATCAACGACAGCCTCGGCCATGCCATGGGCGACGCGCTGCTCGTGCAGCTCGGCGAGCGCCTGCGACAGGCGGTCCGCGACGAGGACACGGTGGCCCGCATGGGCGGCGACGAGTTCATCCTGATCCTGCGCGGCCTGCGCAAGCCGCACGACGCGACCATCCCGGCGCGCAAGATCCTGGCCAGCCTCGAGGCACCCATGCACCTCGACGGCCACGAGCTCAGGATCACCGCCAGCCTCGGCATCAGCCTCTACCCGATCGACGCCGAGAACCGCGACACCCTGCTGCGCCACGCCGACATGGCGCTCTACTGGGCGAAGTCGCAGGGCCGCAACACCTTCCGCCTCTACGACGCCGCCCTGCACAGCGACACGGCCGAGCGGGTGCGCCTCGAGAACGACCTGCGCCATGCCGTGGACGACGGGGCGCTCGCCCTCGTCTACCAGCCGCAGATCGAGGTCGCCACGGGCCGCGTGGTCGGCTTCGAGGCCCTGATGCGCTGGAAGCACCCGGAGCGCGGCCAGGTGCCCCCCGACCAGTTCATCGGCCTCGCCGAGGATTGCGGCCTGATCGGCCAGATCGGAATCTTCCTCCTCGACCGCACGGCCACGGACCTCCGGGCCTGGCGGCGTCGTGATTTCGTCCCGGGCCGCCTCGCCATCAACATCTCACCGCTCCAGGTCCGCCGCGGCGACCTCGTCGGCCAGATTCGGCGCTTCCTCGACCAGGCCCGGTTGCGGCCCGAGCAGCTCGAGCTCGAGCTGACCGAGACGGCGCTGCTCGAGGCGGACCGCCGCAGCCAGCGAACGATCCAGGCGCTCCATCGCCTGGGCGTCAGCCTGGCCCTCGACGATTTCGGCACGGGCTTCTCCTCGCTCAGCAACCTGCAGCGGTTTCCCGTGCAGCGGGTGAAGATCGATCGGGCGTTCATCCGCAACATGACCAGCCGGCCCCGCGACGCCACCCTCGCCAGGGCGATCATCGGCCTCGCCCACGAGCTCGGCATGCGGGTCGTGGCGGAGGGCGTGGAGAATGCGGTCCAGCTCGACATGCTGCACGGCTTCGGCTGCGACGAATGGCAGGGCTTCCTCAGGAGCCGGCCGATCCCGGCGGGCGCCGTGCCCGACCTCTGCCTCGCCCGGACCTGAGCGCCGGTCCGGGCGTGACCGACCTCGCCCCCCACGAGAAAGCGGCCGCCCCGGGGGGGGGGCGGCCGAAGGCGATCGAATGAGAGGAGAGAACGCATCATCCTTACGCCCGAGGCGGCAGCGAAACCGTGACGAACGTCACAGGACGCACGAAATTCGCCGCCTCGATCCAAAAAAATCCGGCCGGAGCCCCCGTCAACGCAGCCGCTCGAGGAACCAGGTGACGAGCCGGCGCCAGACCGTGTCCTTCTCCGCCAGGTCCTCGACGCCATGGTTGAGATCGGGATTGTCGTTGACCTCGATCACGAAGAGGCCCGAGGGCGTCTCCTTGATGTCGACGCCATAGAGCCCGCGGCCGAGGAGCCGCGCCGCGCGCACGCCGATGGCGACGACCTCGCCCGGTGCGGCCAGGATCGGCAAGGTGTCGAAGCGGCCCGCCTCGGTCCGTCCGTCGTTGCCGTGCTTGACGATCTGCCAGTGCTTCTTCGCCATGTGGTACCGGCTGACGAAGAGCGGCTCGCCATCGAGGACGCCGACCCGCCAGTCGAAGGTGGTCGGCATGAAGGCCTGGGCCAGGATCAGGTCGGATTCCTCGAGCATCTCGCCGACCAGCCGCTCCAGCGCCGGCCGGTCGTCCGCCTTCTTCACCCCGCGCGAGAAGGAGCCGTCCGGGATCTTCAGAACGATCGGGTAGCCGAGCGCCGCCGCCGCCGGATCCACGTCGCGTCGGCCGGCGATGATCCGGGTCGGCGGCGTCGGCACCTTGTTGGCGGTCATGAGCTCAGCGAGAAACACCTTGTTGGTGCAGCGCATGATCGAATGCGGATCGTCGATCACCGGCATGCCTTCCTGCTCGGCGCGCTGCGCGAAGCGGTAGGTGTAGTGATCGATATTGGTCGTCGCCCGGATCCAGAGCGCGTCGTAGGCGGCGAGCCGCGCGAGGTCGTCCTTGCCGATCAGGTCGACACCGAGCCCCATGCCCTCGGCGATCCGGGCGAAACGGCGCAAGGTCGCGACATCCGAGGGCGGCAGCGGATCCCGGGCATCGAACAGCACCGCGAGCGTGAAGCGCGGCTCGCTCCGGCCCTTGGGCTCCAGCCACCGCCGGTCGACATAGCGGGCGATGGCGGTCGAGAGGGTCGCCAGCTCCTCCGCACCGAGATCGCCGAGCGCCAGCATGGCAATGCGCTTGATCCGCCACCACTCGCCCGGCTGGATGGTGATCTCCAGGACGGGCGCCCTGAACCAGTCGAAGACGAGCAGGCCGAAGCGGGCGAAGCGCAGGTCGCTGGCCCGACCGAGAAAGAGCCTGAGACGGAAGCCCTCTTTCGGCGGCTCGGCCAGCCTTCGCGCGGTGCGGTTGAGCGCCTCCTCGAGATCCGGCAGGGCGAAGGCGTAGCCGGAGCGGCGGCGCAGCGCCAGGATGGTCGCCACCGAGGGCACGACCTTGTCGCCCCTGGCCTCGGCGAGCAGCGAGACGTAGTAGCCGCGGGCCTGGTAGCTCGTGTCGCGGGCGAGGTTGAGCACCTTGCGGAGGGCTCTCCCGGTGCGGGCGCCGAGTGCCAGATAGTCGCGCGTGGTGATGCCCGCCGCGGCGGCCGGCATGGCGGGGAAATCATCCTTGCGGTCGGCGACGATGAGCCAGGCCGACGTCTTCTTGTCCATGGAAATCCCGTGCCATGCGCAGTGCGGTCGCACCGTCCTCGTAGTAGTTGTGCCGCTCGCCGAACAGCCTGAATCCGCAGCTCTGGTAGAGCTTGATCGCCCTTTGGTTGTCGGCCCTGACCTCGAGCCGGAGACCTCTGGCACCGGCGGCCCGCGCCGCCGCCGAGGCGGCCTCGACGAGTGCCCTGCCGGTCCCGGCCGGCGCCGCCTCGGCGCGCACCAGGGAATAGAGCCGCCACCAGGACGTGCCCGACGGGTGGAGCAGGAGCGCATAGCCCGAGACCTCGCCCGCCGGTGCGCTGACGATCAGAAGGGCCCCCGGATTGGCCAGATGATGACGAAATGCCCGCCGCGACAGGCGATCGCCCGCAAAGCGCGCCTCGAGCTCGACCAGCCGGTCGAGATCGGCCGGGCAGGCCCGCCGCAGGTCGGGGCGGCCGAAATCGCTCGCGCTCATACCCGGCAGCACCCCCCGCATCGACGATCCCTTGCGCGAGGCATTGACACAGCTACTTCCAAGGTTGTCCATGGGAGCCTGTCGGGCTCGCCGCGTTCGGGGACCGCACATCCGGGCCAACGGGGCCCAGGTCCGGGTGTCGCCACCCGATGGGCAACTATCGGAGGCTCGCATCTTGGCAGTCAATCGTCTGGCCGTCCTCGCCTTCCTGTCGCTCGCGCTCCTCGGCTGCCAGTCCACCTCGTGGACGCACCGCGAGGGCGCCGACCACCCGTTCGCCGGCGCCATCGTCGATCTTCGGTCGCAGCGCGTGATCGACGAGCCGGCCCTGCTCGCGGCGCTCCAAAACGCGGATGTCGTCCTTCTCGGCGAGACCCACGACAACCGGGACCATCATCTCCTCCAGGCGCGGCTGGTGCGCGAGCTGGGCTCGTCGGTCAACGGCGTCGTCTTCGAGATGATCGACACCGACCGCCAGCAGGCCCTGATCGAGCACCTGCAGGCCCATCCGGGCGATGCGGCGGGGCTGGGCCGGGCGATCGACTGGGAGACGAGCGGCTGGCCCGCCTGGTCGGCCTACGAGCCGATCGCGGCGGCAGCGCTCGAAAGCGGTGCCGAGATCGTCGCCGGCAATCTGCCCGAGAAGGCGGTGAACGCCCTTCTGATCGACGGGGCCAAGGGCCTCGACCCGTCGCTCGCCGAGCGTGCCGGCCTGACCGAGCCGCTCGAGCCCGTGCTCGAGGCGACCATGCTGAGGACGATCAGCGAGGCGCATTGCGGGCTCGCCCCGGCGGACCGCCTGCCCGCCATGCTCCTGGTCCAGCGCGGCCGGGACGCGATGATGGCCGACCGCCTGATGGCCATCAGGGGGCGGGATCAGAGCGTGCTGATCGCCGGCGCCGGCCATGTCCGGCGCGACTGGGGCGTGCCTCTCTATCTGCGCCGGGCCGAGCCGGACCTGCGGGTGCTCAGCCTCGCCTTCATCGAGATCGATCCGGAGCTGACCTCGCTGCCGATCGACATGCCCTACGATTTCGTCTGGTTCACCACGCGCCACCAGCCTTACGGCTTCGATCCCTGCAAGGCGTTCCGCGAGCAGCTCAAGCAGCTCGAGGCGCATGCGGCGATGCCAACGCCCGTCGGTTGAGGAAAACCCTATGCAACCGGGGTCGGCGCCGCCACACTCCGGCCGCACGCCCCATCAGGGAGATCCCGGCATGACCGCCCGATATTCGTTGGCACGGCGACGCGCGCTGCTCGGCTCGGCAGCGCTGGGCCTCGCCGCCCTCGTGACCCCGGCCGCATCGGCGGAGCCCTTGCAGGTGGCCGCCATCTACACCGTGCCGGTCGAGCAGCAATGGGTCAGCCGCATCCACAAGGCGCTGAACGAGGCGGTCGGGCGCGGCGACATCACCTACAGCTTCTCCGAGAACGTCTCGAACACGGACTATGAGCGCGTGATGCGCGAATATGCCGAGCAGGGCGTGGACCTCGTCTTCGGCGAGGTCTTCGGTGTCGAGCGTGCGGCCCGCGAGGTCGCCCGGGACTATCCGGAGGTCGCCTGGGTCATGGGCTCGAGCTTCGGCCCCGAGCCGCCCAACTTCTCCGTCTTCGACAACTACATCCAGGAATGCTCCTATCTCACCGGCCTCGTCGCCGGTGCGACGACCGAGAGCGGCCTGATCGGCATGGTCGGCGGCTACCCCATCCCCGAGGTGAACCGGCTGATGCACGCCTTCATGGCGGGTGTGCGCGAGGTCGACCCGGATGTCGCCTTCCTCGTCAGCTTCATCGGATCCTGGTACGACCCGCCCAAGGCCAAGGAGGCCGCCTTCGCCATGATCGATGCCGGCGCCGACATTCTCTACGCCGAGCGCTACGGCGTCTCGGACGCGGCCAAGGAGCGGGGCGTGCTCGCCATCGGCAACGTCATCGACACCCAGGACGAGTATCCGGGCACGATCCTCGCGAGCGCCCTCTGGCACATGGAGCCGACCGTCGATCAGGCGATCGAGAAGGTGCAGTCCGGCGCCTACGCGGCCGAGGATTACGGACCCTTGAGCCACCTCGCCGTCGGCGGCTGCTCCGTGGCGCCCATGGATGACGCCCTGGTCCCGCCCGACGTCCAGGCGATGGTCGCCGAGAAGGAGGCCGCGATCCGGAACGGCAGCCTGGAGGTGGCGGTCGACGATTCGGAGCCGACCTCGACCCGGTGACGGCAGCGCCCGAGCGACCGCCGCCGCTGCTCCGCCTGCGCGGCATCACCAGGCGCTTCGGCGATCTGGTCGCCAACGACCGCATCGATCTCGATCTGGCGAAGGGCGAGATCCTGGCCCTGCTCGGCGAGAACGGCGCCGGCAAGACCACGCTGATGAGCATCCTCTTCGGCCACTACGTCGCCGACGAGGGATCGATCGAGATCACCGGAGCGGACGGCGCCTGGCACCGGCTGCAGCCCGGCTCGGCGCGGGCCGCCCTGGCAGCGGGCATCGGCATGGTCCACCAGCACTTCACCCTGGCCATGAACCACACCGTCCAGGAGAACATCGTCCTCGGCACGGCTCCTCTCTGGGCATGGCGACAGGATCTCGCCCACGCGCGCGCGGCACTCGCCCGGCTGATGGAGGAGACGGGGCTCGTGGTGCCGCTCGAAGCCCGGGTCGGCAGCCTCGGCGTCGGCGAGCAGCAGCGGGTCGAGCTCCTGAAGGCCCTCCACCGCAAGGCCCGCGTGCTCATCCTCGACGAGCCGACCGCCGTCCTGACGCCGCAGCAGGGAGCGCTTCTCTTCAAGACCCTGCGCCGCCTCGCGGCGGGCGGGCTCGGCATCGTCTTCATCAGCCACAAGCTCGAGGAGGTGCTGAGCCTCGCCCATCGCGTGGCGGTCCTGCGTCACGGCCGCAAGGTGCTGGAGGTGGAGGCGGCCGGCACCGACAAGGCGCGTCTCGCCCACGCCATGGTCGACCGCCCGGTCGAGCTGCCGAAGGCCCTGCCGCAACCCAAGGGCGATCCCATGCTGGAGCTCAGGGGCGTCGGCCTTGAAGCCAGATCCGGCATCGAGCCTCTGGTCGATCTCGACCTCACCGTCCATGCGGGCGAGATCGTCGGCATCGCCGGCGTCTCCGGCAACGGCCAGCGCAGCCTCGCCGGCCTCGTCGCCGGCACCCGTCGGCCGGATCGGGGCAGGCTCGGGCTCGCCGGCGGGCTCTGGCCCGAGGGCGGGCCCAAGGCGCTGATCGCCAGGGGCGTCGGGCGCATCCCCGAGGACCGCCACCGCCAGGGCGTGGTCGGCGACATGACGATCTGGGAGAACCTGGCGCTCGAGAGCTACGACAGAATGGCCTGCCGGCGCCTCGGCCTGCTCGATCCCGGGCGCCTGCGCCAGCGGGCGCAAGCCCTGCGCGAGCGCTACGACATCCGCGGCGGCGGCATCGACACGCCGGCCCGGCTGCTCTCCGGCGGCAACATGCAGAAGCTGATCCTGGCGCGCGTGCTCGAGCCCGAGCCCCGCCTGATCCTCGCCTCCCAGCCGACGCGCGGCCTCGACATCGGTGCCCTGGCCGAGGTGCATCGCCATCTCCTCGCCGCCCGCGCCAGGGGGGCCGCCATCCTCCTGATCTCGGAGGACCTCGACGAGCTGATGCAGCTCGCCGACCGCATCGCCGTGCTCTATCGGGGCCATCTGGGCCCGGCTCGCCCGCGCGCCGGCCTCGACCTTCGCACCCTCGGCCTCGAGATGGCGGGCCAATCACCGGCCACGGCCGATGCGGCTTGAGCCGCGCCGGAGAACCGGGCCCTGGCTCGGCATCGCCGCCTCGCTGGCCGCCGCGCTTCTCGCCCTCGTCATCTGCGCCCTGCCTCTGGCGCTCGCCGGCGCCGACGTCTGGGCCGCCTACCGGCTCATGCTCACCGGCAGCCTCGGCACGCGCTTCGCCCTGACCGAGACCCTGACCCGCGCCGCCCCCTTGATCCTGACCGGGCTCGCCGCCGCCATCGCCTTTCGCGCCCGGCTCTGGAACATCGGTGCCGAGGGCCAGCTCTACCTCGGTGCGCTTGCCGCGGTCGCGGTCGGCACGGGTGCGGTGCCGGTGCCGGGCTTCCTCCTCCTGCCCCTCGTGATCGCCGCCGGTGCCCTCGCCGGAGCGCTCTGGATGCTCGGCCCCGCCTGGCTTCGCGTGCGCTTCGGCGTCGACGAGGTGGTGACGACGCTGCTCTCCAACTTCATCGTCCTCCTCTTCGTCGGCATGATGCTCGAGGGGCCGCTGCAGGATCCGATGAGCCTCGGCTGGCCGCAGAGCGCGCCTGTGCTCGATGCCGCCACCCTGCCGACGCTCGTCGCCCGCACCCGCCTCCATTTCGGCCTCGTCCTGGCGCTGGCGGCGGCGATCGTCACCTGGCTCGTCATCCAAAGGACCCGCTTCGGCTTCGAGCTCCGCGCGGTCGGCGCCAATCCCGAGGCCGCCCGCTTCGCCGGGATCGACGAGCGCCGGGTCATGCTCAAGGTGGCCCTCCTCTCCGGTGCCATGGCCGGCCTCGCCGGGGTCGGCGAGGTCGCCGGCCTCAAGGGCTACCTGACGCAGGACCTTTCGCCGGGCTACGGCTATGCTGGCATCGTCGTCGCCACCCTGGCGCAGCTCGGACCCGTCGCCGTGATCGCTTCCGCCCTCTTCATCGCCGGCGTCTTCGTCGGCGCCGACAGCATGAGCCGCGCCATCGGCGTCTCGAGCTACATCGCCAACCTGATCGTCGCCACCGCGCTTCTGACCATGCTGCTCGCCGGCCTCGTCACCCGCTACCGGATCAGCCGGTGAGCCCGGCCCGCATCGTCGCCATGCGCGACAACCTGCGCGCCGCCGGCCTCGTCTGCCTCGTGACCGCGCTCTTCGCCGTCAGCGACACGATCCTCAAGCACCTCTTCGAGCGCGTGCCGGTGGGGCAGGTCATGGGCCTGCGCGGCGTCCTGATCTGCGTCCTGCTGCTCCTGGCGCTCCTGATCCGCCGCCGCCGCTTCGTGCCGGAGCACGCCTTCAGCCCGGTCTCGCTGGCGCGGGCGGCGATCGAGATCGCCCTCTCGCTCTCGTTCTTCTTGAGCCTGCGCATCATGCCGCTCGCCGATGCCACCGTCCTCCTGTTCGCGGCGCCCATCATCATGACGCTCATGGCGACCCTCTTCCTCGGCGAGAAGGTCGGGGCACCGCGCTGGATCGCCGTGCTCACGGGCTTCCTCGGCGTGCTGCTCGTCGCCGGGCCGACCAACCGGGCGCTCGGCACGGAAGCGCTCCTGCCGCTCCTCGCGGCAACTCTGGTCGCCATCCGCGACGTCATCACCCGCTACGTCCCGGCCGAGCACGATTCGACCACCGTCGCGCTCACCACCGCCATCGCCGTGTCGATCGCCGGCTGCCTCAGCCTGCCGCTCGGCTGGACCGGCCTGATCGAGCCCTGGGTCGCGCCGGGCCCCGCCGACATGGCCCAGATCGCCCTCAGCGCCACGCTGATCGCCGCCGCCTACACGGCGGTCGTGGCCGCCTATCGGCTGGGCGAGACCTCCTTCCTCGCCCCCTTCCGCTACTCCTCGATCCCGCTCGTCGTCCTCCTCTCGTGGAGCGTCTTCGGCGACCGGCCGACCCTGTCGATGCTGGTCGGCACCGTCGTCATCAGCCTCTCCGGCATGTTCATCTTCACCCGCGAGCGGCAGCAGGCGCGGCGGACGCGACTGGCGGGCGGCGCATGAGTGGCGGCAGAGGCGCCTTCGACTCCGACCGACGGCCGGCCTGAATGGACGCCCTCGACATCCTCCTCCAGGCGAGCTTCTGGGCGGCGAGCTTGCGCATCGCCACGCCGCTGATCCTCGGCACGCTCGGCGAGCTGATCTGCGAGCGGGCCGGCGTCCTCAATCTCGGCATCGAGGGCATCATGACCATCGGCGCCATGTCCGGCTGGCTCTTCGTCTATCAGGGCGTCGACTTGTGGACCGGCGTCCTCCTCGCCGCCCTGATCGGCGCCGCTTTCGGCCTCCTGCACGGACTTTTGACCGTGCCCTTGGGCCTCTCGCAGCACGTGACCGGAATCGGCATCACCCTCCTCGCCTCGAGCCTCGCCTACTTCACCTACCGCGTGCTCCTGCCCGACGTCGCCACCCCGCCGCGCATCGTGCCCTTTCAGCCCACGGCCCCGGACTGGCTCGAGGCCGTGCCCTTCGTGGGGCCGGTCGCGGCACAGCAGACGGCGCTCACCTGGCTCGCCCTGGCGCTCGTGCCGCTGCTCGGCTGGATCCTCTACCGCACCCCTCTGGGCCTCGCCCTTCGCACCTGCGGCGAGAACCCGGCGGCGGCCGAGGCCCAGGGCCTCGACGTCCACGCCATCCGCATCGGTGCGGTCATGGCCGGAAGTGCCCTCATGGCCATGGGCGGCGCCTTCCTCACCCTCTCCGCCTTCAACGCCTTCTTCTTCGAGATGGTCAACGGCCGCGGCTGGATCTGCATCGCCCTCGTCGTCTTCGCCTCCTGGGTGCCGTGGAAGGCCCTGCTCGGCGCCCTCCTCTTCGGTGCCTTCGACGCCTTCCAGGTGCGGCTGCAGCAGCTCACCGGCGGCCTCGTCCCCTACCAGCTCTTCTTGATGCTCCCCTACGTCATGAGCATACTGGCGCTCGTGCTCATGGCCCGGCGAGCCGCCTATCCCCAGGCCCTCATGCGCCCCTACATCAAGGGACAAAGGTAAGAACCCGTGGAGGCCGATCTCATCATTCGCGGCGCCACGCTCCCCGACGGGCGGAGCGGCTGTGACATCGTCATCGCCGACGGGTTGATCCAGGCGGTCGGGCCCTCCATCCCGGCGGCCACGCGACAGGAGATCGACGCCGAGGGCCGGCTCGTGAGCCCGCCCTTCGTCGACTGCCACTTTCACATGGACGCCACCCTCTCGCTCGGCCTGCCGCGCCTGAACGAGTCGGGAACGCTGCTCGAGGGCATCGCGCTTTGGGGCGAGCTCAAGCCGCTTTTGACCCACGCGGCCGTCATCGAGCGCGCCCTCGCCTATATCGACCTCGCGGTGGCGCGCGGCATCGGTGCCATCAGGAGCCATGTCGACGTCTGCGACGACCGCCTGCTCGGGGTGGAGGCGCTGCTCGAGGTCAAGGCCCGCGTTGCCCCCTATCTCGACCTGCAGCTCGTTGCCTTCCCCCAGGACGGCCTCTATCGCGACCCGACGGCTAGGGCCAACCTGCTCCGCGCCCTCGATCTCGGCATCGAGGTCGTGGGCGGCATCCCGCACTTCGAGCGCACCATGGAGGACGGCCGCCGCTCGGTGATCGATCTGTGCGAGATCGCCGCCGAGCGCGGCCTGCTCGTCGACCTGCATTGCGACGAGACCGACGACCCGCAGTCCCGCCACATCGAGACGCTGGCGAGCGAGACCCATCGCCTCGGCCTCGGCGGCAGGGTCACGGGCTCGCACCTGACCTCGATGCACGGCATGGAGAACTACTACGTCTCGAAGCTCCTGCCGCTGATCGCCGAGGCGGGCGTCGCCGCCATCGCCAACCCGCTCATCAACATGGTCATCCAGGGCCGCCAGGACGGCTACCCCAAGCGCCGCGGCCTCACCCGCATCGCCGAGCTGCAGGCCGCCGGCGTGCCCACGGCCTTCGGCCACGACTGCGTCATGGATCCCTGGTACCCGCTCGGCTCCGGCGACATGCTCGAGGTGGCGCACATGGCGGTGCATGCCGCCCACCTCACCAGCCGAAACGCCATGCGCGCCGCCTTCGATGCCGTGACCACCGTGCCGGCCCGCATCCTCGGGCTCGACGGCTACGGGCTCGACCCCGGCTGCCACGCCGACCTCGTGCTGCTCGACGCTGCCGACCCGATCGAGGCGATCCGCCTCAAGGCGGCCCGCCTCGTCGTCCTGCGCCGCGGCCGGATCATCGCCGAGGCCCCGCCGCCGGTCAGCCGGCTGCACCTCGCGGATCGCCCGCCCAGCGTCTCGCCACGTCGCCCGCCGCCACGACAGCGCTGACCGGCCCGCGACGCCCGCGGATCGCTGCCACTTTTCGTTTTCGCAAGCCACTTTTCGCGGGTTTCGCAACATCGTGGCTCGAAAGCTGTCGGAATTTTCACATTTGCGCTTGGCGCTCGGCCCAAACTCTGCCATTTACGCTGGTCAGCGCGCCGCCCGCCTCGGCCGCGATAAACAATAAGACACAAGAGCAAACACAAACTGATGCTTGCCTTCAATCGTGCCGACCTAGAGCGATTGTTCTCGGAAGCCATCTGGCTCAAGGCCGAAAATCTCGTCGGCGACGGGGCCGTGGTCGACGTCAATGTCGAGCGAGACGGCAAGTCGATCACCGGCCAAATCAAAGGTGGACGCCGCACGCCATTTCTTACGCGCATCAAGATTGCCAACGGCCGTGGCGGCCGCGTTCGCCTGTCGAGCACCTGCTCCTGCTTCTATCCCGAATGCGAGCACGCCGCCGCGACGCTGCTCGGCCTCCTCGACCAGTCGACGACGCTCGATCCCGAAGACGGCTCCGTCGTGGTCGATGCCGAGCTCGAAAGCTGGATCGCCGCCGTCAATGCCGCGACCCGCAACGGCTTCGCCGATGCGGCGGACGTGATCCTCTATCTCCTCGAGCCGGCGCAGCGCTCCTGGCGCGACGGCAGCCTCGCCCAGCCGATCTCGATCAACACGGCACGCGCCAAGCGCCTGCGCTCCAACGCCTACGGCCGCGAGAACCCGGTTGCGATCGCCAACCTGCTCGCCGATCCGGCACCGGGCTATGTCGGCCTCGAGGACCAGGTGATCGGCCGCCTGCTCGGCGGCGGCAACGGCCAGAGCCGCCGCCTCGGCAGCCGGGCGGACGGCGAGACCCTGGTCCGCGTGCTCGAGACCGGCCGCTGTCATTGGCGCAACGCGGCGGGCCCGCCGCTCCGCTACGTGGCCGAGCCCCGGCGCGGCGGCTTCGTCTGGCGGTTCGACAGCGAGGGCCAGCAGCACCTGGTCTGCGAGGTCGACGACCGGCACGACGAGCTCGTCGTCGTCGCACTCGGCGAGCCCTGGTACATCGACCTCGCCTCGGCCGAGGTCGGCCGGATCGAGACCGGCGTCGATGCCGCTCTCGCCGGCCATCTCGTCAACGCGCCGGCCATCCCGGCGGCAGCCGCCACCATCGTCCGGCAGCGCCTGATCCCGAGCGGCGAGCGCCTGCCCCTGCCCGAGCCCCTGAAGAAGCGCGAACGGCTCGAGACGAAGCCGCAGCCGATCCTCCTCCTGCACTGCCCGAGCCTCGTCGTGCATCGCGGCACGGGCTGGCGGCGCGAGGAGCAGGAGGTCGATTGCCCGCTCGCCCGGGTCGCCTTCGACTATGCCGGCGCCGAGGTCGGCTGGCAGGACGGCCGGTCGGAGATCAACCACGTCCAGGACAACCGGCTCCTCGTCCTGCCGCGCGACACCATCGCCGAGGTGCAGGCCATCGAGCGGCTGAACGGGCTCGGCCTGCAGCCCCTGGGGCCGACCGGACTCGGCCGCTTCGCGCCCGAGCCCCTGCGCCAGGATTTCACCTTCGAGGAGGACGAGGACGACGACGTCTCCGTCCGCTGGGTCGAGTTCAACCACATCGACGTCCCGAAGCTGCGCGCCGAGGGGTGGCGTATCGCCTACGACGACACCTATCCCTTCCAGGTGGTCGACAAGCCGATCGCCTGGCAGATCGACCTCGACGATTCCGGCATCGACTGGTTCGAGCTCGATGTCGGCATCGACCTCGACGGCGAGCGCATACCCCTCCTGCCGGTCCTGCTGGACCTCTTCCAGCGCTCGCCCGAGGACATGACGCCCGCAGCCCTCGCCGCCTATGGCGAGGAGCCGGTCTACGGCACCCTGCCCGACGGCCGCCTCCTGCCGATCCCGGCGGCCCGCCTGCGCGCCATGCTGGAAGCGCTCTACGAGCAGTTCGCCAACAACCGCGTCGACGCCAGGGGACGGCTGCGCCTGGCGCCGGCCGAAGCCTCGAGGCTCGCCGTCATCGATCGGACCATGACCGACGACGAGGTGGCCTGGTCGGGCGGCGACCGCATCCTGCGCCTGGCGCGCCAGCTCGGCGACAACGACCGCATCCCGGAGGTGGGACCGCCGAAGGCGCTGCAGGCGAGGCTGCGCCCCTACCAGCAGCAGGGGCTCAACTGGCTGCAGTTCCTGGCCTCGGTCGGCCTCTCGGGCGTGCTCGCCGACGACATGGGCCTCGGCAAGACGCTGCAGACCCTGGCCCATATCCTGGCCGAGAAGGAGGCCGGCCGGCTGACGCGGCCGGCGCTCATCGTCGCACCGACCTCGCTGATCCCGACCTGGCGCAGCGAGGCCCGGCGCTTCGCCCCCTCGCTCGACATGCTGACCCTGCACGGCAACAACCGCGGCGACCTCTTCCGCCGCATCGAGCGCAGCGACATCGTGCTCACCAGCTACGCGCTCATGCTGCGCGACCGCGACGAGCTGGTGCGGCGCCGCTACCGGATGGTCGTCCTCGACGAGGCGCAGGCCATCAAGAACCCGGCGACCAAGCTCGCCCGGGTCTCCTGCGAGCTCGAGGCCGACCACAAGCTGGCGCTCTCCGGCACGCCCATGGAGAATCATCTGGGCGAGCTCTGGTCGGTCTTCCACTTCCTGATGCCGGGCTTTTTGGGCGATCGCGAGTCCTTCAGGCGGATCTTCCGCCAGCGCATCGAGAAGGAGGGTGACGTCGACCGGCAGGCGCTTCTGGTGCAGCGCGTGCGCCCCTTCCTCCTGCGCCGCACCAAGGAGGAGGTGGCCTCCGAGCTGCCGCCCAAGAGCGAGTTCATCCGCGAGATCGAGCTCTCCGACGAGCAGCGCGACCTCTACGAGAGCGTTCGCCTCGCCATGCATGCGCGGGTGCGCGAGGAGATCGAGCAGCGCGGCCTCGCGCGCTCGAACATCGCCATCCTCGAGGCGCTCTTGAAGCTTCGCCAGATCTGCTGCGATCCCAGGCTCCTGAAGAGGCGCGACGGACCGGCGCCGGCCAGCGCCAAGTACGAGATGCTGCTGAGCATGCTCGAAGGCATGGTCGAGACCGGCCGGCGGATCATCGTCTTCTCGCAGTTCGTCGAGATGCTGGAGCTGATCGTCGAGGGGCTCGACGGGCTCGGCATCGGCTACACCATCCTCACCGGCCGGACCCGCGACCGCGAGGCGCCCGTGCGGCGGTTCCAGAACGGCGAGGTGCCGGTCTTCCTGATCAGCCTCAAGGCCGGCGGCACCGGCCTCACCCTCACCCGGGCCGACACCGTCATCCACTACGATCCCTGGTGGAATCCGGCCGTCGAGGCGCAGGCGACCGACCGGGCGCATCGCATCGGCCAGGACAAGACGGTCTTCGTCTACAAGCTCGTCGCCAGCGGCACCGTCGAGGAGAAGATGGTGGAGCTGCAGGAGCGCAAGCGCAGCCTCGTCGAAGGCGTGCTCGGCGGCGTCAAGGGCGGCGGCCTCGGCCTCTCCGAAACCGACATCGAAGCCCTCTTCGCGCCCCTGCCCGATTGATCCGTCACGAGCTGAAGAAAAGGGTCAGGACTCTTTTAGGCGGTCTAAAAGAGTCCTGACCCCATAAGCGGTTTCGAGGCGACGCCGAACTCGCGGCCGGCCTCGCGGAGCAGCGCCTCGGCGTAGGGTGCGTGGGTCCGGTCGACGATCAGCCGGAAATGGTCGGCAGCCAGGCGGTCGAGGATGATCTCGGCCTTGCCGAGGACCGTGCGCGTCGCGGCGTCGGTGCCGAGGACGGTCTCGTGCAGGTCGAGCGGGCACGCGGCGGCCAGGGTCGGGCACACGGCCGCGCCCTGGATCTCGAGAACGGCGAAGCGGGCCGAGAGGTCGACCCTCGCATGATGGTGGCCGGCGAGCGCGGGCCCGAGCCGGTCGAGGAGCTCCGCCACGGCCGGCCGCGGCACGATCAGGAGATACTCGTCGGGCCCGAGCCGGAGCGTGCGGTCGTCCGTCCTGCCGGATGCGCTGTTGATGCCCGTGGGCCAGGGCCGCTGCAGAGCGCTCGCCGCGAGCTTCGCCACGTCGTCGCCCGCCCGGAGCAGGAGCTTGCCGAGCTCCGGCCTTCGCGCCAGCGCGACCCTCGCGGGCTTCGTTCCGTCAGCCATGGAGCCGGCTGCCTTCGGGATCGATGAAGAGGGGCCGCGTCACCTCGACCGCGATCGCCCCGCCCTCCGCCATCGGCACGTGGAGCGTTCGGCCATGCAGGCCGTGCCCGCCCTCGACCAGGGCGAGCGCGATCGAGCGCCCGAGATTGGGGCTCGCATAGGCCGAGGTGACGTGGCCCAGCATGCGCGCGGGGACGGGAGGGCTCGGCGTCTGCGTGATCTGCGCGCCCTCCTCCAGCACACGGCTCCGCTCGGCGGTCAGGAGCCCCACGAGCTGCCTGCGGTCGGGCGCCTGCAGGTCCTCGCGCTCGAGGCCGCGCCTGCCGATGAAGTCGCCCTTCTTTTTCGCGATGATCCAGTCCATGCCGAGATCCAGGGGCGTCACCGTGCCGTCGGTCTCCTGGCCCACGATGATGAAGCCCTTCTCGGCGCGCAGCACGTGCATGGCCTCCGTGCCGTAGAGGCCGACCTCGCGCGCGCCGCCCGAGTCGAGGACGGCCTCGAGCACCTCCGCCCCCCGGTCGGCCGGAACGTTGATCTCGAAGGCGAGCTCGCCCGTGAAGCTGATGCGGAAGATGCGGCCCTCGATCCCGGCGATGCGGGCGGGCCGCCAGGCCATGTGGGGGAAGACGTCCGGCGCCAGATCGCAGCCCTCCACCAGAGGCGAGAGGACCTCGCGCGCCCTCGGCCCGTTGATGGCGATGGCGGCCCATTCCTCGGTCACGGAGGTGACATGAACCTCGAGATCGGGCCATTCCGTCTGCAGGAGCTCCTCGAGCCAGGCGAGCACCCGCGCCGCGCCGCCCGTCGTCGTCGTCATGTGGAAATGCCGGTCGTCGACACAGGCCGTCACCCCGTCGTCGAAGACGAAGCCGTCGTCGCGGAGCATCAGGCCGTAGCGGCACATGCCGGGCGCGAGCCTGGACCAGGCATTGGTGTAGACGCGGTTCAGCAGGATCCGCGCGTCCCGGCCCTGCACGTCGATCTTGCCGAGCGTCGAGGCATCGAGCACGCCACCGGTCCGCCGCACCGCCGCCACCTCGCGCTGCACCGCCTCGTGCATCCCCTCCCCGCCCCGCGGGAAGTACCAGGCGCGCTTCCAGTTGCCCACATCCTCGAAGACGGCACCCCTGCCCTCGGCCACGCCGTGCATCGGCGTCTCGCGCACGATATCGAAAAGGGCACCCCGGCCAGCACCCACCAGAGCGCCGAAGGTCACGGGCACATAGGGCGGGCGGAAGGTCGTGGTGCCGACCATAGCCATGGGCCTCGCCAGCGTCTCCGCCACCAGCGCCAGGGCGTTGACGTTGGAGGTCTTGCCCTGATCCGTGCCCATGCCGGTCGTGGTGTAGCGCTTGACGTGCTCGATCGACTGGAAGCCCTCACGCAAGGCCAGCCCCAGATCCTTCGCCGTCACGTCGTTCTGGAAATCGACGAAGGCCTTGGCCCGCTTGGCCTTCAGATCGGCCGGCACCGCCCAGAGCGGGCGGAGCGGCGCCGGTGCCGCGTCCGCGCCGGTGAAGTCGCCGGCGCAGGCGCCGACGCAGGTCGTGGCCTGATGGGCTTCGCCCGGCACGAAGGCCTGCAGGTGCTCGTCGAAGCCGAGCCGCCCGCGGCCCTGCGAGAAGAGCGCGACATTCGGGTTCCAGCCGCCCGAGACGAGCAGCAGGTCGCAAGGCACGGGCTCGCCGAGAGGACCGAGAAGGCCGCCACGCGGGTCGAGCCGCCCGACCACCGCCTGGGTGAGGCGCGATCGTCCCTCCGTGGCGACGACTGCGGAACCGGTCAGGACACGGATGCCGGCGGCCCGGGCGGCGGCGACAGGAGCACCCTCGGCCTCCGCCCTGGCATCGACGATGCAGGCGATGGCGACACCCCCGGCGGCGAGATCGAGGGCTGCCGCATAGGCCGTGTCGTTGTTGGTGAAGACGAGGGCGCGCCTGCCCGGACGCACCGCATAGCGGTTGACATAGGCCCGCGCCGCCGAGGCCAGCATGACGCCCGGGCGGTCGTTGCCGGCGAAGACGATCGGCCGCTCGATCGCACCCGTCGCCAGCACCACCTCCTTGGCGCGCACCCGCCAGAGGCGCTGGCGCGGCAGCCTCGGATCGGGATCGGCCAGATGATCGGTCACCCGCTCGAGCATCAGGAGATAATTGTGGTCGTAGTAGCCCGTGACCGTCGTCCGCGTGAGGCAGGTCACCTCCGCGAGCGCGCCGAGCTCGGCGAGCCGGTCCGCGAGCTCCCCCGGCACCGCCGGCCGGTCCAGCCAGCCGCCGCCGGGCTCGTTCCGCTCGTCGGCGAGGATCACGCGCCGCCCGGCCCGCCCCGCCTCGAGCGCCGCGGCCAGGCCCGCGGCACCACCGCCCACCACCAGCACGTCGCAATGCGCATGGCGGTGCAGGTAGCGGTCGGGATCGGGTGCCGTCGGCGCCTCGCCCAGCCCGGCCGCGGCGCGGATGCGCGGCTCGTAGACGCCCCGCCAGAAGGAGGCGGGCCACTTGAAGGTCTTGTAGTAGAAGCCGGCCGGCAGGAGCGGCGACAGGAGGTCGTTCACCGCGCCCAGATCGAAACGAAGCGACGGCCAGCGGTTCTGGCTTCGGGCATCCAGCCCCTCCTTGAGCTCGACCAGCGTGGCGCGGGCATTGGGATCGCTCCGCCCCTCCCCCTGCTCGAGCTGAACCAGCGCGTTGGGCTCCTCGGGCCCCGCCGTCATGATGCCGCGCGGCCGATGGTACTTGAAGCTGCGGCCGACGAGATGGATGCCGTTGGCGAGCAGCGCCGAGGCGAGCGTGTCGCCGGCGAAGCCTTCGAGCTCGAGCCCGTCGAAGCGAAACCGGAGCGGCCGTTCCCGGTCGATCCGCCCACCCTGGTCGAGGCGAAACCGCTGCACCATCACCTGCGGCCCGGATCCGGCGGCGGGCTGCCCATGGGGTAGACCGCGAGAATGACATCGCTCGCCGTGTCCCGCGCCACGTTGAACCAGCGCTGGCAGCCATGGATGTGATGCCAGCGCTCGAAATGCACGCCCTTGGGGCTCCGCCGCAGATAGAGATAGGCGCACCAGTCGGCATCGCTCGCCGCCTCGGGCGCGGCCGGCCGCGCGATGTGCGCCTCGCCGCCGCAGCGGAACTCGATCTCCGCGCGGGGACCGCAATGGGGGCAGTCGATGAGGAGCATCGGGCTCGTCCTGGTACGCTAATGCGCCACGGCGGCGGCCGCGGCCTCGTCGATCAGCCGGCCGGTCCGGAAGCGGTCGAGGGTGAAGGGGGCATTGATCGGGTGCGGCTCGCCGGTCGCCAGCGTGTGGGCGAAGACATGGGCCGAGCCCGGCGTCGCCTTGAAGCCGCCCGTCCCCCAGCCGCAATTCACGAACAGCCCCTCGAGCGGCGTCTTGCCGATGATCGGGCTGCGGTCCGGCGTGACGTCGACGATCCCGCCCCACTGCCTGAGCATGGCCATGCGCGAGAAGATCGGGAAGAGCTCGAGGATGGCTTCGAGCGTGTGCTCCAGGATCTGGATGCCGCCGCGCTGGCTGTAGCTCACATACTGGTCCGTGCCGGCGCCGATCACGAGCTCGCCCTTGTCCGACTGGCTGATATAGGCGTGCACGGTGTTGGACATGACGACGCAGGGAAAGACGGGCTTCACGGGCTCCGAGACCAGCGCCTGCAGCGGAAAGGATTCGAGCGGCAGGCGGAGGCCCGCCATCTCCATGACCACGGGCGTATGCCCGGCCGTCACCACGCCGACGCGCCTGGCGGCGATGAAGCCCTTTTCGGTCTCGACCCCGACCACCCGGTCGCCGTCGCGACGGATGCCGGTGACCGGACAGTTCTGGATGATGTCGACCCCCCTGGCGTCGGCGGCGCGGGCGTAGCCCCAGGCCACCGCGTCGTGCCGTGCCGTGCCGCCCCGCCGCTGCAGGGCAGCGCCGACCACGGGATAGCGCGCGGCCCGGTCGATCGACAAGGGTGGGCAGAAGGCCTTGGCCGCCTCGGGCGTCAGCCACTCGTTGTCCACGCCGTTCAGGCGGTTGGCATGGACGTGCCGCTTCAGCACCTGCACGTCGTGCGTGTTGTGCGCCAGCATCATGACCCCGCGCTGGCTGAACATGACGTTGTAGTTCAGCGCCTGCGACAGCCCCTCCCAGAGCCGGACCGCGTGATCGTAGAGCGCGGCACTCTCGTCGTAGAGATAGTTGGAGCGGATGATCGTGGTGTTGCGGCCGGTATTGCCGCCGCCGAGCCAGCCCTTCTCGATGACCGCGACATTGGTGATGCCGTGCTCGCTCGCGAGGTAGTACGCGGTCCCGAGGCCGTGCCCGCCGGCGCCGACGATGACGATATCGTACTCGGGCCGCGGCTCCGGGCTCCGCCAGGCCAGGGGCCAGCTCTGGTGGCCGGTCAGCGCGTTCCTGGCCAGCGAGAAGATCGAATAGCGCTGCATCGGCCCTGCCACGCTCCCCTGCTCCACCGGACGACCCGGCTCATTAACCACGATTTTCGAGCGGCCGCCACCGGCGCACGCCGCTCGATTGCCCCTTGACGCATACCGACAGGTCGGTATGGTAAGAGTGGATACCGACTGATGGGTATGGTGAATGGCGGCGACGCGGCACGATTCGAGGTCCCGGCTCCTGGATGCGGCCCTCAAGGTCGTACGGACCAAGGGCTACAACGCGACGCGGGTCGAGGACATCTGCGCCGAGGCCGGCGTCACCAAGGGCAGCTTCTTCCACCATTTCAAGAGCAAGGACGAGCTGGCGCTGGCCGCCGTGGCGCACTGGGTCGAGATGACGGGCGGCCTTTTCGAGGAGGCGCCCTATCACGCGCCGGCCGGCCCGCTCGACCGCCTGCTCGCCTATGTCGACTTCAGGAAGACGATCATCGCGGGCGACATCGCCGCGTTCACCTGTTTCGCCGGGACCATGGCGCAGGAGGTCTACGACTCTCATCCGGCCATTCGCGACGCCTGCGCCGCCAGCATCCTCGGCCATGCGGCGACGCTCGAGCCGGACATCGAGGCCGCCATGCGGGAGCGCGGCATCGCGGCCGACTGGACCCCGGCGAGCCTCGCCCGCCACACCCAGGCGGTCCTGCAGGGGGCCTTCATCCTCGCCAAGGCGACGGGCGACCGGGCGGTCGCCATCGAGAGCGTCGATCACCTCAAGCGTTATCTTATGCTGTTGTTCAAGACACCCGAAAGCGAAAGGAGATCCGCATGACCGACATCGGCAACGATCTCGTTCTGGACCGCGTTCTCGATGCACCCCGCGACAAGCTCTGGCGCTGCTGGACGGAGCCCGACCTGCTGAAGCGATGGTTCTGCCCCAGGCCCTGGCAGGTCTCGGAGGCGCGCATCGACCTTCGGCCCGGCGGCGAGCTCTACACGCTCATGAACGGTCCGGAGGGCCAGCAGTCTCCCAACCTCGGCGTCTTTCTCGAGATTGTCCCGAACGAGCGCCTCGTCATGACAGACGCCTTCCAGCCCGGCTGGAAGCCTTCTGGCCGCCCCTTCATGGTCGCCGACGTCCGCTTCGCGGACGCGGGCCCAGGCGGGACCCACTACCTCGCGCGCGCCATGCACTGGAGCGCCGAGGCCAAGAAGGAGCACGAGGCGATGGGCTTCCACGAGGGCTGGGGCAAGGCCGCCGACCAGCTCGAGGCGCTGGCCAAGACCCTTTGAACGCAAGGAGCAACTGACAATGCAGCCGACGATCTATCTCTTCTTCGAGGGCAACTGCCTCGAGGCGATGACCCACTACGCCGACACGCTCGGCGGCGAGGTCGGCCACATCCACCGCAACGCCGACGCGCCCGATGCGGAAAGCCGCATGCCGGGCGGCGACGATCTGGTCATGAACATGAGCATCCAGCTCGGCCACGCGACCGTGATGGCGTCGGATGCGCCGGCCCAGATGTATCAGGAGCCGCAGGGCTTTCGGGTTTCGATCGCACCCGGGTCGCTCGCCGAGTTCGAGCGGATCTACAAGAGCCTGGCGAAGGACGCGAGGGCCGTGGAGATGGCGCCCGGCGAAACCTTCTGGGCGGAGCGCTTCGCCATGTTCACCGACCGCTACGGCACGCCCTGGATGCTCAACCACGAGGGCGACAAGGCGCAGGGCTGAGGGAGAACGGAAATGACCGAGCTCGTCACCTGCTTGTGGTTCGATCACGGCGAGGCGAAGAAAGCGGCGGAATTCTACGCCCGGACCTTTCCGGATAGCCGTGTCGACCGGGTGAACGCCGCGCCCGGCGATTTTCCCGGCGGCCGGGAGGGTAGCGAGCTGACCGTCGAGTTCACTGTGCTGGGGCGACGGTTCGTCGGTCTGAACGGCGGGCCCAACTTCAAGCCCGATGAAGCGGTGAGCTTCATGGTCGTCACCGACAGCCAGGAGGAGACCGACCGCTACTGGGACGTGATCGTCGGCAGCGGGGGTGCCGAGAGCGCCTGCGGCTGGTGCAAGGACCGCTGGGGCTTCTCCTGGCAAATCACGCCGAGGCGGCTGCTCGAGCTGACGACGAGCGCTGACCGCAACGAGGCGAAGCGTGTCTTCGAGAAGATGATGACGATGCGGAAGATCGACATCGCGGCGCTCGACGCCGCTGCCAAGGCGAGCTGAAGGAGGAATCACCATGTCCTACATCGACGGCTTCGTGATCGCGGTGCCGACCGCCGACCGGCAGAAGTTCATCGATCACGCGAGGAAGGCGAACAGCGTCTTCATGGAGCTGGGTGCCAGGCGCATCCTCGAATGCTGGGGCGACGACGTGCCGAAGGGCGAGACCACGGACTTCCGCATGGCGGTCAAGGCGAAGGAGGACGAGACGGTCTGCTTCTCCTGGATCGAGTGGCCGGACAAGGCGACGCGCGATGCCGCCATGGGCCGGATGGACGAGCTGATGAAGACCGACGACCGATTCAATCCGCAGAAGAATCCGATGCCGTTCGATGGCAAGCGGATGATCTTCGGCGGCTTCACGCCGGTGGTCGAGCTCTGAGGCGGGGTTGCCGCGAGCCGTCTCCGGCCGGCTATAGGTGCCGTCCCTGAACTGTGTTAGGCCATGGACCTGTCAGTCAGGGGCGGCAGGTGATGGGCGTGGCGGCAGATCCGTCGGGCGCGGTCGGTCGTGGGACGGCGACGGAGGTCGTCTTCTTCTTCCTGGTTCCGGACTTCTCGATGATCGCCTTCGCCAGCGCCATCGAGCCCCTGCGCATCGCCAACCGCCTCTCCGGCCGGCGCCTCTACGACTGGCCGCTCGTGTCCAGGGACGGCGAGGCGGTCCGCGCCAGCAACGGTGTCGCGGTCGAGGTGGATCTCGCCATGGCGGCCGTCGCACCCGGCGGCGGCCAGAGCCCCGCCACCGTCTGCCTCGCCTCGGGCCTCCACGGTGAGCGCTACGCCGACAAGGAGGTCTTCGCCTGGCTGCGGCGGATGGACCGGCACGGTGCGACCATCGGCGCCCTCTGCACCGGGGCGCACATCCTCGCCAAGGCCGGGCTGATCACCGACCACCGCTGCACCATCCACTGGGAGAATCTGCCGGGCTTCGTCGAGGCCTTCCCGGATATCGACGTCGCCGCCGATCTCTACGAGATCGACCGCAACCGCTTCACCTGCTCGGGCGGGACAGCACCTTTGGACCTGATGCTGAGCCGCATCGCCCGGACGCACGGCGAGGAGCTCGCCACCAGGGTCAGCGAGCAGTGCCTCCTCGACCGCATCCGCGGACCGCACGATCGCCAGCGCATGCCGATCCGCATCCGCCTCGGCGTGCATCACCCCAAGCTCATCAATGCCGTCGAGCTCATGGAGGCGAATATCGAGGAGCCGCTGCCGCAGGAGCAGCTCGCCCGCCATGTCGGCCTCTCGCGCCGCCAGCTCGAGCGGCTGTTCCGCCAGCACATGGGCCGCACCCCCGCCCAGTTCTACCTCGAGCTCAGACTCGAGCGCGCCCGCCACCTGCTCTACCAGACCGACCTGCCGGTCATGAGCATCGCCTGCGCCTGCGGCTTCGTCTCGGCCTCGCATTTCTCCACCTGCTACCGGCAGATGTTCGGCAAGACGCCCCGCGCCGAACGCAATGTCGCCGCCTGAGCATAACGTCGCCCGGTTGTAACCGCCGCTACAGCCCCGGGCCGACCCCCGGCATAGGCTCGTGCCAAATCTCGAAAGTCAGGCATGAGACCCGTTATGCGTCACGATGAACCACCTCCGGAATACCGGGATTCCCTGCACCCCCTGGTGCTCGATTCGCTGCTGCCGGCGGCCGGCTGCACCCTCGTTCTGGCCATCCTCGGCCTTCTGGCCCTGGCCTTCGTCTGAGTCGGCGGGGATGCGCTCCGGCGGCCGGGCGAGCCGGCCGTGGCGCTTCAGGCCTTCACACCCGCGCCCGGCAGAGGCTCGGCCGAAGGATCGAGCGGCCAGCGCGGCCGTGCCCTGGCGTCGAGCCCGTCGGTCAGGCCGAGCGCCAGCCGCTCGACGCCCGCCCAGGCCACCATGACGCCATTGTCGCCGCAAAGCGCCGAAGGCGGGACGACGAGCTCCGTGCCGTGCGCGGCCGCGAGCAGCCGAAGCCGGTCGCGGATGCGGCAATTGGCGGCAACCCCGCCGGCGACCACCAGATGGCGGGAGGCGGCATCGCCCTCGAGCCGCCGCAGCGCCCGCTCCGTGCGGTCGGCGAGGCAATCCGCGACGGCCGCCTCGAAGCTGGCGCAGAGATCGGCGATGAACGCGGGATGCTCCGCGTCGGCGGCGAGGATCGTCTGGCGCACCGCCGTCTTCAGCCCCGAGAACGAGAAATTGCAGTGGTCCTGGCCGTGGAGCGGGCGGGGCAGGCGAAACCGTCCGGGATCGCCGCCACGGGCCGCCGCCTCGACCCTGGGGCCGCCCGGATGGCCGAGCCCGAGCATCTTCGCCACCTTGTCGAAGGCCTCGCCGACGGCATCGTCGATCGTGCTGCCGAGCCGCCTGTAGCGACCGACACCCTGGACGACCTGAAGCTGGCAATGGCCGCCCGAAACCAGAAGGAGCGTGTAGGGAAAGGCGAGGGCGTGGGTCAGCCTCGCCGTCAGCGCATGCGCCTCGAGATGGTTGACGGCGACGAGCTTCAGCCCCGCCGCGAGGCAGATCGCCTTGGCGGTGACGAGCCCCACCATCAGCCCGCCGATCAGGCCGGGCCCGGCGGTGACCGCCACCGCGTCGAGCTTGCCGAAGCCCATCCCCGCCTCGGCCATCGTTCGCTCGATCAGCCGGTCCAGCCTGAGGAGATGCGCCCGGGCCGCGATCTCCGGCACCACGCCGCCATAGAGCGCATGCTCGTCCTCCTGGCTGAAGAGGGTCTGGGCATGCACCCGCCGGTCGCCATCGACGATGGCGACCCCGGTCTCGTCGCAGGACGTCTCGATGCCGAGAACGATCGACACTGGCGGCACGGCTCCACTCTGCTAGGTGAGGTCGAGAATCGAGACCACAGGCCGGTGATGGATAAAATGCACGAGCGCCGCAAGCTGAAGATCGGGACCCGGGGCTCGCCCCTCGCCCTGGTCCAGGCCGAGCTGACCCGCAAGGCCCTGGCCGGCACGACCCCCTCCGCGCTCGCCGTGCCGCTCGAGGCGACCGAGGTCAGCGTCTTCAGGACCACGGGCGATCACGTCCTCGACCGGCCGCTCGCCGAGATCGGCGGCAAGGGGCTCTTCACCAAGGAGATCGAGGAAGCGCTTCTCGACCGGCGGATCGATCTCGCCGTCCATTCCATGAAGGACATGGCGACCCGCCTGCCGGAGGGGCTGGTGATCGGTGCCATGCTGCCGCGCGAGGACCCGCGCGACGCGCTGATCCTGGGCGAAGCCCTCGCGTCGAGCTGCCGGTGCATCGCGGATCTCCCCCATGGTGCGCGGATCGGCACGGCTTCGCTCCGGCGCATGGCACAGCTCAAGGCGAGGCGGCCGGATCTCGTCGTCGAATCGTTGCGCGGCTCGGTCGCGACCCGGCTCCGCCACATCGACGAGGGGCGCTTCGCCGGCACGCTCCTGGCCCTGGCGGGCCTGAAGCGGCTCGGCATGACGCAGAGGGCAACGGCCGTGCTCGACATCGACGAGATGCTGCCGGCGGTCGCCCAGGGTGCCATCGGCATCGAATGCCGGGCCGACGATACCTGGATGCTGGAGCGGCTCGCCGCCATGAGCTGCCGGGCGACCGCCGCCTGCGTCGACGCGGAACGGGCGGCCCTCGCCGCGCTCGACGGCTCCTGCCGCACACCCATAGCCGGCCTCGCCGGGCTCGACGGCACCGACCTGCTGCTGCGGGTCCTGATCGCGCGGCCGGATGGCAGCCTCGTGCATCGCCAGACCGGACGGGCCCACGTCGCCGACGGCGTGGCGCTCGGCGAGGCGCTCGGCCGCGAGCTGCGGGAACGCGGCGGCCCCGACTTCTTCCGGACCTGAGACAGGCCGATGCGCGTCCTCGTCACCCGGCCCGAGCCGGAGGCCACGCGAACGGCGGCGCTGCTGGCCGGCCGCGGCCACCAGGCCCGCACGGCACCGCTCGCCACGGTCGAGCTCCTGAATGTCGATCTGCCGGCACCGGCGAGCGTCGACGTCGTGCTCCTGACCAGCGCCAACGCCGTGCCGGCGCTCCACCGCTTTCGCCATCTGCCGGTCTACACGGTGGGCGACGCCACCGCCACCGCCGCCCGTGCCGCCGGCGCCAGAAGCGTGATCTCCGCCGATGGCGACTGGGTGCGCCTCGCCGCGGTGCTCGCGGGGCCCTCGGGGCCGCCGCCCGGCTCGCGCCTCCTCCACCTCTCCGGCACCGTCACCGGCGGCGATCTCGCCGGCGCGACCGGCGCCGCCGGCTTCGATTACCGAAGATGCCCCGTCTACACCGTGCATCCGGTCGCGTGGCTCGAGGCTTCGATCCTTCGCCTCCTCGCCCGCGGCGAGCTCGACGCCGCCCTTTTCCTCTCGCCCGCCCATGCCACGAACTGGCGCAGGCTGATCCGCCGCGCCGCCGCCGAGACGCATCTCTTCCCGATCCGGGCGGTGTGTCTGAGCGAGGCGGTCGCTCGACCTTTGCGCGAGCTGGCGTGGCTTTCCGTCGAGGCGGCGGCCTCCCCTACGCTGCCCGCCCTGATCGACCGCCTTGAAGCAGCGGGGTGAAGATGGTAGCCCATGCGCCTGAGCTCGAGCGTCGGTGAGCCTGGGCCCATATCGATGGCCGCCGGCCGTCCCGGCGCATGCGCGTCGCTGGCAGACACCTGGGGAGAGCATCGCCGATGTCGCGAGGACGATCGCGCAACCCGTCCGGCGGACAGCCAAGGACGCCGGATCAGCGGCCGGGCCAACCGATGCGGCCGTCGGACCCCGACAGGACGGCGGCGGGACCCGACCTGACGGGGCCGGGTGAGCCGCGGCCCACGCCGCCACCCCCCGCCAGCGAAGCGCCGAAACCGGCCGCTGCCGCGGACCGGAAGCCACCCGCTGGCACGCCTCCCGACAGCGGCAAGCCGCGCGACGACGCCGGCGAGCCCATGGCCGCCGCAAGCCCCGGCGGAGAGAAACCCGTTCCCGGCAAGTCCCCGACCGAGCCGCGGACCGCGCCTCCGCCCACCACGCCCGGACGAGCGCCTGCCACCGCCACCGCGCCCAAATCCCCACCGCCGGCACCGCCACCACCGGCCAGCGGCGGCGGCTACGGCGCCGGCATCTTCGGCGGCGTGGTCGGCGGCATCGTCGGCGCCGTTCTGGTGGGCGTGGGCCTGCCTTGGCTCCAGGGACCGCCACCGCTCTCGCCGGCGGCGGCCGAGCGCGTCGCGACACTCGAGAGCGGCATGGCCAGGCTCGACGAGCAGCTCTCGTCGACGGGCGCGCAACTGGCCGCGGCGGATGCCGAGCTCGCCGGCCTGAACGAGCTCTCATCGAACCTGGAGAGCACGGTGGAGAGCGCCGTCGCCGCCGCCGTGGAACGCATTCCATCGCGCGACGCCGCGGCGATCGCCGCCGTCGGCGACCGGCTGGACGAGGTTTCCGCCAAGGTCGACCAACTCGCCGCGGCCGCCGCGGCCGCGGTCGACCCGGCACCTCTCCTCGACGCGCAGGCGCAGCGCCTCGAAGCCCTGCAGGCGGCCCTGACCAGCCTCGACAACCGCCTCGCCAGCGAGGCGCAGCGCCTCGATGCGGCGCGCGCCGAAGCGACCAGGACCCTCCAGGCCTCGATCGACGGCACGGCGGCCAAGATCGAGGCGGCCGGCAAGACCGCGAAGGACGACCTCGAGGCGGCGCGCGCCGCCTTGAGCGACCGGATCGACAAGATCGACGCGAATGTCGAGACCGTCCGCTCGAGCCTGGCCTCGCTCGAGACCTCGGTGAGCGACCTGCAGCTCGCCCGCAACCGCGCGGCGGCCGCGGCCCTTCTGACGCGCGACATCGACCGCTCGATCGAGACGGGCGCGCCCTTCGCCGATGCCCTGGCGCGGCTCACCGCCATGGGCACGGGCGACAGCGAGCTCGAGCAGACCCTGACCGCGCTCGAGCCGATGGCCGCCTCGGGCGTGCCGACCATCGCCGAGTTGCGGCAGGGTCTGGTCGAGCTGGACAAGGGGCGGCAGCCGGCGCCGGTCGCCGGCTCCGAATGGCTCGGCCGCACCGTCGGCAACATCACCGGCCTCGTCGAGGTCCGTGAGCGGGACAACGAGAGCGCGGCGGCCACGGGCCTGCTCGGCGAGGCCGAGACGGCGCTCCGGCAGGGCGATCTCGATACGGCCATCGCCAGGGTCGAGAAGGCCAAGACGATGCCGGACGGTCCCGATGCCGACGCGGCCGACGCCTGGCTCGCCAGGGCGCACGAGCGGGCCGCCGCCAAGGCCGCCCTGACGCAGCTCGACGGACGGATACGCGATCTGCTCACCGCAACGGTCAACTGACGGCGACGCGGCACCGGGAACCATCGCATGCTCAGACTCATCGTCTTTCTCATCGTCGCCGCCGTGCTCGCCTGGGTCGCCGTCTGGCTCGCCAACAGCCCGGGCGAGGTGGTGCTGCGCTGGGAGGCGACCGACACCGTCCTGCCGGTCGGCATCGCGGTCGCCATCGTCGCCGCCATCGCTGCCGCCGCGATCGTCGTCTACGAAGTCTGGCGCTGGCTCGCGCATCTGCCGCGCCGCGTGCGCGCCAACCGCCGGCAGAAGCGGCAGATCCGCGGCTACAAGGAGCTCAGCCACGGCCTGATCGCCGCCGCGGCCGGCGATGTCACGGGTGCCCGCGTGCACACGCGCCAGGCCGAGAGGCTCCTCGAGGCCAATGCGGCGACCCTGCTGCTCTCGGCCCAGACCGCCCAGCTCGAGGGCAAGGAGGACGTGGCCCAGCTCAAGTTCACGCAGATGCTGAAGCGGCCGCAAACCGAGTTCCTCGGCATTCGCGGCCTGCTCGCCGATGCCGTCAAGCGGGGCGACCAGGAGGAGGCCCTCGCCCTGGCGCGGCGGGCCTATGAGCGCAGCCCCAACACCTCCTGGGTGCTGACCACCTATTTCGACCTTTTGACCCGCGCCGGCAGATGGAGCGAGGCCCTGGCGCTGGTCAACGACCTCGCGCGCGAGAAGCTGATCAGCGGACCCGAGGCGACGCGCCGGCGGGCCCTCATGAAGCACATGCTCGCGGTCGAGGCGCTCGAGGCGCAACGCCCGGCCGAGGCCCTGGCGCAGGCCCGCCGGGCCACCGGCCTCGCACCCACCTTCGCGCCGGCGGCCGCCACCGCCGCCCGGGCGGCCAGCGCCGTCGGCAAGCTCCGCCTCGCCCGGCGGTCGATCGAGGATTGCTGGCGGCTCGTGCCCCATCCGGAGCTCGCCGCCGCCTATGCGGCGCTGGTGCCCGACGAGACGGCGGCCGAGCGCCTGCGCCGCTTCAGCCGGCTCGAGACGCTGGCACCGGACCATCTCACCACCCAGCTCGTGATGGCCGAGCTCGCCATGAACGCCCGGCAGTGGGACATCGCCAAGCGACACCTGGACAAGGCGCTCACCCTGCAGCCGACCGCCGGCGCCTACCGGCTCTATGCGGAGTACGAGCGCGCCTCGGGCGGCGGCGACGCCAAGGCGCGCGACTGGCTCGCCAAGGCCGCCGACGCGCCCGCCGACAAGGTCTGGGTCTGCGAGGACACGGGCGAGGTGCTGGCCGAATGGCAGCTCTTCGGCCCCTCCGGACGGTTCGATTCGGTGCACTGGGACAGCCCGCCCAAGGTGGCGCCGATGATTCGCGACCACCGTACGCCCGTGGTCCTGCTCCACGACCATGGCCCGGCCGGCGAGCCCGCCGGGCCCCTCACCGGCCCCGACGACCCGGCGAGGCGACCGGAAAAGGAGAAGGAAACCGAAAAGGAGCCCGGCGCCGCCCGGGCGGGCGCCACCCCCACCGGCGCCACCCCCACCGGCGCCACCCCCACCGGCGCCACCCCGACCGGCGCCACCAAGGAGGGACTGAAGGCGCCACCGCCCATGGAGGCCACGGTGAAGGCCGCCGGCAGCGTCGGCTGACCCTTTTCCCTTGCCCCGCACGAGCCGGACGGGCTATCTCCCCCGCCGGGCCGCAGTAGCTCAGCCGGTAGAGCACGTCATTCGTAATGATGGGGTCGGGGGTTCGAGTCCCTCCTGCGGCACCAGATCCAGCCAGAAATTGGGGACACGAACCTGTTTTAACCTTTCAGAAATTGGGGACACGAACCTGCCAGAAATTGGGGACACGAGCCTGTTTTAACCTTTCAGAAATTGGGGACACGAACCTGTTTTAACCTTCCAGAAATTGGGGACACGAACCTGTTTTAACCTTTGCCGCGCGTCGGCCTGATCGACGGGCGCCGCGGTCTCGGCGTGC
>CAYOCP010000001.1:0-319001 GCA_964402505.1 uncultured Geminicoccaceae bacterium | reverse complement strand
TCGTGGTCGATCGCCTGACCGAGGGCTGGACGCCCGAGCAGATCGCCGGTTGGCTGAAAGCCGGCAACGAGCCGGGGCTGCGCGGGCTCGGCACCGAGACCATCTATCACTTCATCTACCGGACCCGGCAGAAGGTCGAGAAGCTGTGGCGGCTGCTGCCGCGTGGCAAGGCCCGGTGCGGCCGGCGCAAGCGTCGCGAGACGAGGAGCACGATCACCGACCGGCGCTCGATCCACGACCGGCCCGAAGCCGTCCAGAACCGCGAGAAGCTCGGTGATTGGGAGGCCGATCTGATGTTCTGCAGGCGCACGCAGCCGGTTCTGGTCCTCCACGAGCGCACCTCGCGGCTGACCCTGGCGGCCAAGCTCGCTGGCAAGAGTGCGGCCGAGACCGCGGCCACGCTCATGGCCATCTTCAAGCGGCCGGTGCCCGAGCTCAAAGGCTCGATCACCTTCGATAACGGCAGCGAGTTCGCCCGCCACGGTCTACTCGCCAGCGTCAGCGGCATGACCACCTGGTTCTGCGATGCCTACGCCAGCTGGCAGAAGGGCAGCATCGAGAACACCAATGGTCGTCTCCGACGACAGCTGCCGAGGCAGCTCGATCTCGACGCCCTGAGCCAGCCCGACCTCCAGGAGATCGTTCTGTCCCTCAACCTCACCCCGCGCAAATGCCTCGGCTACACGACACCCATCCAGGCTGTCTTCAAAGGCCTTGGCAAGGACGTCCAGATCCGGTTTGCTTGATCGCCTCGCTTATGCGCTTGAAGCGGGAATCCACCGATGGGGGATTCTCCGACGGCTTCTGACACCAGCCCGCTTCAACGCTTCGATCCCCGACTTCGGTCCTGGGCTTCGGGTCCTATGAATCTCTCGTCGATCGGCCCGATCGCGTGCCCGCGGCCGTTGGCGCTGCCCCGCATGGCCTCTCGGGCGGTGGCGGGGGTCGTGCCGGAGGCTCGGCGGTCCCTGGCGGGGCCGTTGCGTTTCGTGCAACAGCCGCTCCCGGGTTGTTGCATCGGATGCAACATGGCGGTGGCCGATGTTGCATGTCCTGCAACATGCGCCGCCCGGCCGGTTGCAGAAGATGCAACGTCGAGGGGCTCGTGTTGCATCTTCTGCAACCTCCGGCGACGAAGGAACCCGAAAGATCGACGAGCGAACCCGGCGAATCGCTGATGCCGCCCGGGCCCGTGACGATCGAACCCGGGCTTCTGCAATCGAACCCGGCGACGTGCAAGCCCTTGATGTGCCGACTGTTTTCGCCGCTTTTCCGGGGCTGCGGGCGGAGGAGCGCGCTGCGCGGTCGATCATGCCGAACGAACCGGGACCCGGCTTGCGTCGGCGGCCCGAATGTGCTAGGAATATTGTCTAAGGCCGGTCGGCTTCCCCGATGGCGGCGGTGGTGGCGGTGGTGGCGGTGGTGGCGGTGGTGGCGGTGGTGGCGGTGGTGGCGGGAGGAAGGGGCGTTGGTCCTGCGGCGGGCGCGGGGCGGGGGCTCAAAGGCATGCGGCGCCCGCTTGGTCCCGGCCTTCGTCAAGGGCGGGCGAGAACGCGCAGCGTGTGGAGCGCGATCATGCGCTCCTCGTCGGTCGGGATCACGCGCACCTCGACGGGGCTCGCTCCGGTGGAGACGACGGGGGCGTTCCTGGCATTGGCCGCTTCGTCGAGCTCGATGCCGAGCCAGCCGAGGTGTCGGCAGATCCGTGCCCGGACGGCATGGCCGTGCTCGCCGATGCCGGCCGTGAAGACGAGGCCGTCGAGCCCCTCGAGCGCCGCCGCGAGAGCACCGATCTCGCGCCGCGCCCGGTAGGCGAAATAGGCGATCGCCGCTTCCGCCTCCGGCCGGCCGCTGGCCTCGAGATCGCGCATGTCGCTGCCGATGCCGGAGAGCCCCGCGAGGCCCGACTGGTGGTAGAGCAGCCTGGCGAGGCCGGCCGAATCGAAGCCGCGCTCGTCGAGCAGATGGAGGAGGACGCCCGGGTCGATCTGGCCCGAGCGGGTGCCCATCGGCAGGCCGTCGAGCGCGGTGAAGCCCATGGTGCTGTCGATGCTCCGCCCGCCCAGCATGGCGCAGCAGCTGGCGCCGTTGCCGAGATGCGCCACGATCACCCGCCCGGCGGCCACGGTCGGGGCGATCCGCGCCAGCTCCTTGGCGATGTATTCGTAGGACAGGCCGTGAAAGCCGTAGCGCCGCAGCCCCTCGTCGTAGAAGTGCCGCGGCAGGGCGAAGGTGTCGGCGACCCAGGGATGGCCGCGATGAAAGGCGGTGTCGAAGCAGGCGATCTGCGGTACGCCCGGATAGGCCGCGGCCACCGCATCGATCGCCTCGAGATTGTGCGGCTGGTGCAGGGGGGCCAGCGGCACCATGGTCCGCAGCTCCCGCATCACCCGCTCGTCCACCACGACCGGAGCCGCATGCACCGTGCCGCCATGCACGACCCGATGGCCGATGCCGGCGATTCGCCGCTCGCCCAGATGCTCGCCCAGCCAGTCGATCAGAAGGCGGATCGCACCCTGGTGGCCGAGGTCGGGCGTCGCCGCGACGTCGACCAGGCTCTCGCCCGTTCCGCTCTCGACGGCGAAGCGTGGCCGCGCGCCGATGCCCTCGATCCGCCCGCCCAGAAGGCCCGAGAGTGTCTCCGGGGAGGCGGCCTCGAAGAGGCGGAACTTCAGGCTCGATGAGCCCGCGTTGATCACCAGGACGAGGTCTCGAGGGCCGCTCATCGCCGCCTTCTCCTCCGGCTGTGGTCAGCCCATGATGTGATAGCCGCCGTCGACATGGATCGTGGTGCCGGTGATGAGCCCGGCGGCCGGCGTCGCCAGCGCCGCCGTCGCGGCACCCACGTCCTCGATGCCGACCAGGCGGTTGGCGGGTGCCCGCGTCTTCGCGATGCTCAGCATCGTCTCGAAATCGCTGATCCCGGAGGCCGCGCGCGTGCGGATCGGGCCCGGCGAGATCGCATGCACGCGGATGCGTCGCGGGCCGAGCTCGTGCGCCAGGTAGCGCACGCAGCCTTCGAGGGCCGCCTCGACCGGACCCATGACGTTGTAATGCTGCACCACCTTCTCCGCCCCGTAATAGCTCATGGCGAAGAGCGTCCCGCCATCCGCCATGAGCGGTGCCGCGCAGCGGGCCATGCGGACGAAGGAATGGCAGGAGATGTCCATGGCCCGGGCAAAGCCGGGCCCCGAGGAATCGAGCAGGTCGCCCTCCAGCTCCTCCTTCGGCGCGAAGGCGATCGAGTGGAGGGCGAAGTCGATGCCGCCCCATCGTTCGCCGGCCGCGTCGAAGACCGTCTCGAGCTGGCCTTCCCGTTCGACGTCGCAGGGCAGCAGAAGGGGCGCCTCGAGCTCCTCCGCGATCGGCTCGACATGGAGCTTCGCCCTGTCGTTCAGATAGGTCAGCACCAGCTCGGCACCGAGGAAACGGAAGGCGGCGGCGCAGCCATAGGCGATCGATTGCCGGTTGGCGATGCCGAGCACCACGCCCCGCTTGCCTTCCAGGGTTCGCGCCTTCGGATCGAAGCTGAGCGCTACGTCGTCGTTCATGGTCGCCGCCTCTCGATGGCACCGGCCGGCAGCCCCGTGGCTCTCTTACGGGAGCGATGGGCCAGGCGGAATGTGACTCTTGAACGTGGCGAAGTCGATAGCGGTCGATCGGCCCCCTCCTCGCTTCGCTCGAAGAGCGGATGCCACCGGAAGAGGGCGACGGGCCGGGCGGCGGCGAGAGCGCGACAGGAGATGTCGAGACGCTTTCCGGCTGCGGTCGCAGGATCGTTTCTCCAGACACCGCCGCGAGGCCCGGCAGTTCAGCCAATGGGAACGGCCATCGCATCGCACGCCGTCGCTGGACCGCAGGGACGATGCAGCGATCGGCCTCTTGCGGGAGGAGAGCCGGCCCCGCTTCGCCCCGTCGGCCGGTCGTCCGCGGCCAGGTGTGGTGTCGCCAGGTGGGCGAGCTCGGGCAGGAGCCTTGCCAGCGCCCGGCAGACACCGGCATCGTAGCGTTCCGGCTGGGCCAGCAGGTGCCGGCTGACCGTCTCGAGAAGCTCCGCCTGCCGGTAGGAGCGTGGCCGGATGCGGGCGCAGAAGACATCCGCCACCCCCAGAATCCGGCCCGGCAGCGAGATCTGGTCGCCGCTTCGGCCATGCGGATAGCCCGTGCCGTCGAGACGCTCGTGCATCTCGGCGAGCACGGTGGTCACCGGCAGGGCGAAATCGATGGCGCCGGTGATGCGGAGCGTATGGTCGATATGGGTCCGCATCAGCGCCATCTCGGCCGTGGAGTGGCGCTCGGGCTTGGCGAGCAGCGAGCGCGGCAGGAAAACCTTGCCGAGCTGGCTGAGCTCGGCGGCGTGCTCGAGCGTGGCGAGCTCGTCGCTCGAGAGGCCGAGCTCCCTGCCGATTGCCTGCGCCACTTCCCGCAACGCTTCGGCGTGGCCGGCGAGGTAGCGATCGACCGTGCCGATCGCCTGCATGAAAGCGCGACAGGTCTGGCGCCTCAGCCGCTCGCGCAGCCGACGCTCCACGACCTGCCCGGTGACGTCGCGACCGATCAGCACCATGCCCTCGATCCTGCCGTCATCGTCCCGCACCGGCGCCTGCGCCACCTCCAGGAACACCGGGTCGGGCTGGTCCTCGATCTCGATCTCGAGCAGCGGCGAGGCGCTGCCGGCCGCCCCGGACGCGGCATTCGTCCCGAGCGCTTCGGCCACCCTTTTCGGGAAGAGGTCGAGGTCGCTTCGGCCGATCACGGCCGCCGCCGGCATCCTCAGATGGCGGGCAAAGGTCGGATTGACGAAGCTGTAGCGTCCCTCCCGGTCCTTGAGGCCGATCAGCTCCGCGGCATGATCGGTGATCGTCAGAAGGACGCGGTTGGCGGCCGTCAGTTGCTCGGCGAGGCGCCGGTATTGCTCGGCGAGCAGGCGGCGGTGACGGGCCTCGCGCAGCCACCAGAGGGCGCTGCAGGCGAGAGCCACGGCGAGCGAGAGGGCGAGGCCGATCAGCCGGGCGGTGCGCTGAAATTCGGCCAGATCGGCAAAGGCGCTCGCCTTCTCGATCGACTGCACGACGGTCCAGCCGGTGCCGGGCACCGTCGCCTGGGCAAAGAGGCTGGAGGCGGGATCCGCCGCGTTTCTGGCGCCTTCGGGCGCCACGATCGTCCACCGTCCCGCCCGCTCGCCCTGGGCCAGCACCACCGGGACGGACGCCAGCTCGACGGCCAGCCGGCTTTCCTCGCCCGCGAGATCGGTCGGCCGGTGCTCGAGGAGCGCCGCCAGTCGGGCTGTTGCGTCGACGGTCAGGGCCAAGGCACCGACCGGCGCCGCGTCGGCGTCATCGACCAGCTCCAGAGGCGGCGCGATCGGCCGGACGAGATCGAGAAGAAGTCTCTGGCCTTCTTGGCGCAAGCGCCCCGGGCCGGCCTCGGCGGCCGGGTCAGCGGCGGCGGTGTCGCTCCGCCACCGTTGCTCGCCACTGCGATCGGCGACCACCGTCCGGCCATCGCTGCCGAGCAGCCTCGCCGCCTCCAGCCCCTGCTGATCCACGAAGGCGTCGAGCACCTGGCGCATGTAGGGGCGCTGTTCCAGAAGGGCCTCGGCGAGCGCCGGATCGCGAGCGGCATGAAGCTGCTCGGCGAGGTAGAGGCGGATCGTCGGCGAGAGGGCGAGCCGATCGGCGCGTTCGATATGGGATTGGAGCCAGCTCTCGAGGCCTTCCGCGCGGCTCGATGCCAGAGCCTCGAGCCGCGCCTCGACCATGCCCCGCAGCACGGCGGCCCGGTTGTGGACCAGAAGCTCGACGAGGCCGAGCCCCAGCCCGAGCGTGACGGCGACCAGGAGGGTCGAAAGGACCAGAAAGCGCAGGAGACGAGGCGCTGGCGCGCGCACGTCCAGGGCGGAAGGCGCCGGCTCGGCGCAAGGCTTCGGCATCGTGGTGCCCGATCTGTCCTCTCGGTTGGGTGGCTGGCGGCGGATCAGGGGGTCAGCGGCTGGCGGGAGCCGTGGCACCGCCCCGCTCGGCAGCCGAGAGGAGCAGGCGGCTGCTCGCGACGTGCGCCCAGCGTGCGCTTTCGTTGACGGAGTAGTAGGGGGCGTAGTGCGCGACTCGCTCGTGCGGCAGCACGGCATTGGTCAGATTGTCGAGTATCAGCGCCGTGTCGTCGAGATAGACGGCGAGCACGGCATGGGCGAGCTGGCGAAGCTCGTCCTGGACGACCACGAGGCGCAGCCGGCGGGCCGGTACGCCCAGTTGCCGCAGGGATACGTATTTGACGATGGCGTAGTCCTCGCAGTCGCCGGAACGTGACAGGAACTCGAGCGGTGTCGCCCAATAGTCCGACTGCCCGTGATTGACCGTATCGGAGCGGTAGCGCCACTGGTTGACGAAGCGGTTGATCTTGCTGACCTGCTCCGGCAGCGGAGCACCTTCCAGCCCCCGCAGGAGGGCCTGCCAAGCCATGACGCCGCGATTGGGGCAGGCCGCCGGATCCCGGCGGCAGGCGTCGTAGACTGGCTGCTCGCCGGCCGTGCGCTCCAGCACCTGCCGCCATTTCGGCAGGGCCGCGATCGACTCGGCCCGAAACTCCGCCGTGCCGAACAGGGCGATCGGCACGGTGGCTTCGGCCGCGGCGAGCGGGATCAGTGTCATCACGATGGCCAGGAGCCAGCGCGGCATGGCATTTCCTCCGACAGGGGCGAGCGCCGTTCGCACGCGCCGTCACTGGTCCGAGCTTGCCATGGCTTGGTGAACACTCCCTTGCGCGGCACGGATTTCGCCGGATCATCGGCTGCTCCCGCGTACGCCACCCCGCGCTTGCCGGAGCCGCAGCACGTGGCTGATGATCTCGGCCACGGCCTGATAATGCTGTTGCGGGATCAGGGCGCCGAGCTCGACGGACCGGTGCAGTGCCCGGGCCAGGGGCGGGCTTTCAATGATCGGCACCTCGTGCTCCAGCGCCACCTCGCGGATCCGCTGGGCCATCGCGTCCACGCCCTTGGCGACCAGCCGGGGAGCGGGCGTCTCGCCCGGCTCATAGCGGAGTGCGACGGCGAAATGGGTCGGGTTGGTGATCACGACGGTGCTGTTCGGCACCTCGGCCATCATCCGCTGCCGGGCCTTGGCCATGCGCAGCGAGCGCAGCCGCTGCTTGACCACCGGATCACCATCGCTCTGCTTGTGCTCGTCCTGCAGATCGCGTTTCGACATCCGCATCTGCTTCATGAACGCGAGCCGCTGATAGGCGTAATCGAGGCCGGCCACGAGCACGAGACAGGCGGTGATGGCGGCAGAGATCCGGACCGCCATCTCCCAGAGGACGGTGAGTGCCGGCCCGGCCTCGAGCTGCCCCGCTGCCATGAGCCGTTGCCGGTCCGGCCAGACCACGGCGATGCCGACGGCCGTGATCACGCCGATCTTGGCCACGCCCTTCGCGAACTCGACCAGGGACTTGAGCGAGAAAAGGCGCTTGGCACCGGCGAACGGCGAGATGCGCTCGATCTTGGGCATCAGGGTCGCCGTGGTCCAGACGAGCGCCCCCTGCAGGGCCGGAGCCGCCAGCGCCGCGGCGAGCGTGGCCAAAAGGGGTAAGGCGAGCGCCCGACCCGTGGCCGCCAGGCCGCGGCGCAGGCTGCCGCCGAGGGCGGTCGCATCGAGCGCCGGGTCGGCCGCGTGGCGCAGGTAGTGGCCCAGCGCCAGGCCGAGATCGTTCATGGCGCCGGGGAGCGCGGTGGCGAGGACGAAGGTCAGTGAGCCGATGAGGAGGAGGTTCGAGACCTCGCGCGAGCTCGCGATCTGGCCCTTCTGGCGAGCGTCGTCCAGCCGCTTTTGTGACGGGTCCTCGGTTCTCTGGGAGTCGTCCTGCTCCTCGGCCATTTCCGGCGATGCCCGCTTACGCCGGATCGAGCCAGAGCAGCGTCGTCCGCAGCATGGTCGTCGCCAGCTCGACCGTGGTGCCGAGCGACAGCATGAAGAGGCCGAAAGCCAGAACGATCTGCAGCGGCATCGCCACGAACAGGACCTGGAAGGACGGCATCAGCCGATTGAGAACGCCGAGCAGGAGATTGAGCAGCAGGCTGAAGAGGACGATGGGCGCCGCCATTCGGAGGCCCGTGGCGATGGCCTCGCCACCCAGCCGGACGAGCACCTCGACGAGCCCGGCCAGATCCGTCCGGCCGGCGGCCTTGATCACGCTGAAGCTCGTGGTCAGCGCCTGCAGGATGAGCAGATGGCCGTCGCTGGCGACGATGACGACGAGTGTCAGGATGGCGAGGAAGTTGCCGGTTACGGTTCCCTGCGTGGCCTCCTGGGGATCGAAGAAGGCGGCGGTGGCGAGGCCCGACTGCATGGCGATCAGCGAGCCGCCGAAATGGATCGCGAACATGACGAGCCGGATGATGGCGCCGATCAGGAGGCCTGTGAGCACCTCCGCCATCACCAGGATCGCCGTGGTTGCCGCATCGAGGGGCGGCAGCACGAGCCGGGCGCTCAAGGGCAGGCCGACGAGGACGGCCATGGCGAGGGCGATGCCGAGCCGGACGCGCGAGACCACGTAAGGCTCGCCGAAGGCCGGCAGCACCATCAGCGCCGCTCCGGTTCGGCAGAAGACGAGGCCGATGATGGTGATCTCGCGGGTGAGAAGGAGATCGAGCGGATTCATGCCCGGCGCCGACACCGGGCCCGGACCGAGCCGACCAGCGAGGCCGACTCAGCCGACATAGACGCCGGCGATGTGCCGGAAGAGGGTCTGGGTGAACTCGATCAGCGTGGCCAGCATGAATGGCGTGGCGACCATCAGGGTCAGGAACATCGCCAGGACCTTGGGCACGAAGGTGAGCGTCATCTCCTGGATCTGGGTCAGGGCCTGGAGCAGCGAGACCGCGAGCCCGACCACGAGGGCCACGATCATCATCGGGGCTCCGACCTTGAGCATCACCCAGATCGCCTGCCTGGCGACGTCCTGCACCATCGTGTCGGTCAGCATGTGGTCGTTCCCATCGCTCAGATCGGCATCCGGATGATTTCCTGATAGGCCGAGATCACCCGGTCGCGGACCGCCGTGACCTTCTGCAGGCTGAGCTCCGCCGCGGTGATTGCCTCGACCACCTGCTGGATGCCCACCCGGCCGGTGACCGCGCCGATGCTCGCCTGCTCGCCGGCCTCGAGGGTCGTCAGGGCATTCCGCAGCTCGGCCTGGAGCAGGCCGTCGAACGACCCGGTCCCTGCTGCCGTTGCGGCCTTGCCGCCGGCGATCTCGCCGGCCACGGCGCGGTAGGCGGCAAGAGCCTGATTGGTGGCACCGATGCTCATCCCGCCATCTCCGTTCGTGGTTCAAGATCGTGCTGCCCGAGGCCGGGCCGTGGGGTTCAACGCAGGAGGTCGAGCGTGCGCTGCAGCATGCCGCGTGCCTGCTGCAGGGCCATGAGGTTGGCCTCGAAGGAGCGTTGCGCCTCGCGCATGTCCATGAGCTCGATCAGGGGGTTGACGTTCGGGTAGAGCACGTAGCCGGTGGCATCGGCGGCCGGGTGCGAAGGCTCGAAGCGGCGCTCGAAGGCGGCGGGGTCGGTGCCGTAGCGACGGACTCCGACGAGGCGTGCGCCGGTCGCCCGGTCGAGCTCGTTGGCGAAGCTGACCGTCTTGCGTCGGTAGGGGTCGCCCCCCGGTGTCAGGGCGGTCGACTGCGCGTTGGCGAGATTTTCCGAGGTCACCCGGAGCCGCGCGGACTGCGCCTGCATCCCGGCGGCGGCGATGCGCATCGAGGTCTCGAGATCCATGGCTGCTTCCTGTCAGTCCCGGCTGGAAACGGTGTCAGGCGCCGCCGACGCCGAGCGCGGTGCGCATCATGCCGACATATTTGCCATAGAGGTTGGTCGCGAGCTGATAGCCGCGATCGGCCTGTCCCATCAGCCGGATCTGCTCCTCGATGACGACCGCATTGCCGGAAGGTGCCATCTCGAGTGCCTCGAGCGGCTGCCGTCCCGGGCTCGCGGCGCCGACGGGAGCGCCGGCGAGGTGGGCCGCCCGGGTGCGAGTGAGGCCGACCGATCTCGCCGTCGCCGGCCCGCCGTGCAGGAGGGCCTCGAAATCGGGCTCCACCAGGTCCTGCGGCTGGTAGCGCGGCGTATCGGCGTTCGCGAGATTCTGGGTGAGGACGGCGTGGCGGGCCTGCAGGAAGCCGGCCCGCGCGGACAGCAACTGGAACAGGCCGGGCAGGGGCGATGGCATGGTGTTCCCCATTTCGCTGGCAATGTCGAACTCTTGCGACGATAGGGGCTTAGGGTTAACAGAAGCCTAAATCCCGCCCGCCATCAGGGCGGGGGAGCGCGGGCAGGAGGCCGGCATGCTCTATCTGACGCGACGGACCGGCGAGGCGGTGATCATCAACAACGCGATCGAGGTCCGAATCGTCGAGCTGAAGGGCAAGACGGTCAAGCTCGGCTTCACCTTCCCGCCCAGCGCCACTGTCCTGCGCGAGGAGATCTACCTGCAGATCAAGCGTGAGAACGAGGCCGCCGCGGCCGCGGTCGGCGCCTTGCGCGGTGGCGGCGGGCCGTCCGGCTCCACTCCCGATGCCGACACCGATGGCGACTGAGCGAGGGCGGGCTCTCGGGGTGCCGGCATGAGTGGCGCCGCGCCCGTCGCGGTCGTCATGGGCAGCCAGTCCGACTGGTCGACCATGCGGCACGCGGTCGCCGTCCTCGCCGAGCTCGATGTCGCCTGCGCCACGCGCATCGTCTCGGCGCATCGCACGCCCGAACGTCTCGTCGCGTTCGCGAAGGGTGCCAGAAGTGCGGGCTTCGAGGTGGTGATCGCCGGCGCCGGCGGGGCGGCGCATCTGCCGGGCATGGTGGCGTCGATGACCGAGCTGCCGGTGCTCGGCGTGCCGATCGAGAGCCGGACGCTCAAGGGCCTCGACAGCCTGCTCTCGATCGTCCAGATGCCGGCCGGAGTGCCGGTCGGCACCCTCGCCATCGGTGCGGCCGGCGCCACCAATGCCGGGCTGCTCGCGGCGGCCATCCTGGCACTCGCTGATCTGGGGCTGCGACAGCGTCTCGAGACCTATCGGGAGGCGCAAACGGCATCTGTCGCCGACCGGCCGACCGACGGCGACGCGGCCGGCGCCGGGACTGGCGGCAGAAGGTGAGCTTCGCACCGGGATCGACGATCGGGGTGCTGGGCGGCGGCCAGCTCGGACGGATGACGGCGCTCGCCGCCGCCCGCCTCGGCTGCCGCACGGCGGTGCTGGCGCCCGAGGCCGACGCACCGGCCGGGGACGTGGCGTGGCGACACTTGCGGGCGGATTACGACGACAAGGAGGCGCTCGACGAGTTCCTGGCACTGGTGGACGTCGTCACGCTGGAATGGGAGAACGTGCCGGTCTCGGCACTCGAGGCCATTGCCGCCAAGCGTCCGGTCCGGCCGGGTGCCGAGGTGCTGCGCATCACCCAGGACCGGCTTCTCGAGAAGTCGTTCCTCTCCGGGCTCGGCGTGGCGGTGGCGCCGTTCGTCGCCATCGACGATCCAGAGACACTCGCCACAGGCTTGGCGGCACTCGGCTCGAAAGCGGTGCTCAAGACCCGGCGCTTCGGCTACGACGGCAGGGGACAGGCGGTGCTGGAGCCGAGAAGCGAGCCGGAGGAGGCCTTCGGGCGGCTGGGCGGCGGTGCCTTGATCCTCGAAGCCTTCATCCCCTTCGAGCGTGAGCTCTCGGTGATCGTCGCCCGGCGGTCGAATGGCGAGATGCGCTGCTTTCCGCCGGTCGAGAACCGCCACGAGACGCAGATACTGGTCGAGACCATCGCTCCGGCCGATCTGCCCGCGCCGGTCGCCGGCGCGGCAATCGCCACGGCCGAGCACATCGCCCGCGCCCTTGGCCTCGAGGGCCTGCTCGCCGTCGAGATGTTCCTCGAGCCCGAGGGACGTCTCCTGGTCAACGAGCTCGCCCCGCGCCCGCACAATTCGGGACACTGGACCATCGACGGCTGCGCCGTCAGCCAGTTCGAGCAGCTCGTGCGGGCGATCCTGGATCTGCCGCTCGGCGATACCTCACCCGTCGCCCCTTGCGTCATGCGAAACCTCCTGGGCAATGCCGTGGACGCCTGGCCGGCGCTGCTCGCGGAATCCGGTGCCCGGCTTCATCTCTACGGCAAGGCCGAGGCGCGCCCTGGCCGCAAGATGGGCCACGTTACCCGGCTGGGGACCGCCTTCAGGCGATGATATCGGGGTACCGGTCGCTCTCGAGCTGCGAGATGCGATCCTTGAGGATCAGCTTCTGCTTCTTCAGGCGCTGCAGCGCCACTTGGTCGACGAAACCGTCGGCGGTGAGCTGGCCGATGCGGCAGTCCAGCGCCCGATGCGCCGCGCGCAGGCTGGCGAGCCGGGTGTCGATCTCTTTGGAATCTTCAGGTTTCCGCATGGTTGTCCACACCGTCGACGCTCGGCCCACCTCGGATCCGGCAGGCCCGGCGGACCGCGCAGATCCGGCAGGCCCATCGCCTGACCCCGGCACCTGTCCCATATCATATGCGAATGCCGAACGCAGCCGCTTCGTTGCGCTGCATCGGTGCATGGCGGGCGTCGCACCTGCAGAGGTTGGAGCGAATGGAGGCGGCCATGACGAGGCTCATCGCCGACATAGGCGGCACCAACGCCCGGTTCGCGCTGAGCGAGGAGGCTGGCCAGCCGCGCGAGGCTCGCAGCCTGCCAGTGGCTCGGCATGCCGGTCCGGGTGCCGCCGCCAGAGCCTACCTCGCCGGCCTGCCCGAGCCGCCGGGACAGATCCGGGAGGCGGTCATCGCCGTGGCCACGCCGGTCGATGCCGAGAGGATCCGCTTCACAAACAGCCCTTGGACCTTCACCCGCAATGAGATCAAAGCCGAGCTCGGCATCGACCGTCTTGCCGTCATCAACGATTTCGCCGCCCAGGCCGCGGCTATCCCGCATCTCGGTCCCCTCGACCGCGTGGCGATGGGCGGCGGCGAGGCGGACCCGGCATGGCCGGTCGCGGTGATCGGTCCAGGTACCGGGCTCGGCGCCGCGGCTCTGGTGCCGGGTCCCGATGGGCCGATCGTGGTGGCGAGCGAGGCGGGCCACGTTTCCTTTGCACCGCAGGATGACGAGGAGATCGAGCTGCTTCGCCTTCTGCGGGCCCGCCACGGGCATGTCTCCACCGAGCGGCTGCTGTCGGGGCCGGGCCTTCTGGCCTTGGCGAAGGCCTTGGCAGAGCTCACCTCGAGCCGCCTCGAGGCGACCACGCCCGAAGCCGTGAGCCGGGCGGCGGGCGAGGGCAGTTGCCCCGTCTCGGTCCTGGCCCTGCGGCGCTTCAGCGCCATTCTGGGTGCCGCCACGGGCGATCTGGCGCTGACCTTCTGCGCCCGGGGCGGCGTCTACGTCTCGGGCGGCCTCTGCCCAAAGCTCGGCCCGCTGCTCGACCTCGAGGTCTTCAGGCGATCCTTCGAGGCGAAAGGCAGGCTCGAGGGCTTTCTCGCCCGCATCCCGGTGTGGCTGGTGACGACCGAGCGGGCCGGTCTGCTCGGGGCGGCCATGTATCGCTTCGCAGCATGAGCGGCTGGCCTGCATGCGGTTTCTGGGATTTCTCCCTCGGCTTCTATGCGAGGCCGGGGGTCGAGGCGGCCTGCTTGGCGCTGCAGGAGGAAGGTGGCCTCGATGTCAACCTCGTCCTGCTCGCGGCCTGGGCGGCGGCGTGCGGCATGGAGCTCGATCGCTGCCTCGCCGCCCGCTTGCAGGCCATCGGCGAGGCTTACCAGGAAACGGTCATGCGACCCTGCCGCGCCGCCCGCAAGGGCCTCGCGCGCTGGCCGGAGACGGCGACGCCCGGCAGCCCCGCCTCGTCGGTGCTCGAGACGTTCAGGGCCATCGAGCTGGACCTCGAGCACCTCGAGCAGCTTCGCCTCGCCGACATGGTCGAGGCGGCCGAGCCGAGGCGCGGGACGGATGATGCCGCTCTCTTCGGCGCGAATCTCATGGCCGTATACCCCGATCGTCGCTTGCCGGTGCCCGCGGTGGAGGCGATTGCCACCGCGATCGCGGCTGCAGGTCGATGCGAATCCGGGTGAATGGACGCGGAGATTCAGACGGTTGCTGCGTCAATTGGAGGTTGAGGACGGGTCGGGGCGGCGAAAAACCGGGCAACATACACATCTGGCGGGGTGAAGCAACGAATATGTCTTGCCGGCCGCAACGCTGCTTCACTAGAGTGGGGTCCTCACAGGCCAGAAGAAGGAGGTTTTCCCGGTCATGTCACTGCATGAGCATGTCGACAGCCTTCGCGCCAAGCACGCCAGTCTGGAGGAGCAGATCGACGAGGAGCTTCACCGGCCGCTGCCCGACAGCACGGTCCTGGTGCGGCTCAAGCGGGAAAAGCTGCGCTTGAAGGAAGCGATTGAGAGATTGCGGCATGACGAGGAGGACGAACCCGGGACATCGAGCATGGCGATGAACTGACCGGCCACTCCGTTCGCTTCCGCTGCGCCTGAAGCGGGAGGAGCGCGTCGCCGAACGTGGAGAAAGGCCGGTGCCTGCGCAGGCGCCGGCCTTTTGCGTGTGCCGGCCTTTTGCGTGTGCCGGAAAGGGCTCTGGTGGCTCGACTGTCCCCGCGCTGCGGAACCTCGTCCCGCTCCGTTTCCGGCTCGGCAGAACCGGCCCGTTCTTCGACATCCGCCATGGCCGGACGAGTGCGGACCTCATCGGCCGAGATGCAGCGGCAGGGGAAGGTTCGCGAAACCGCTTTCCCCTCCTCGCTCGCCGCTCTGGCTCAGAGCAGGCCGCGCGCTGCCAGATTGCGCAGGAGCTGGCTCGCGCCGAACGTCCAGGGCGGCGCCTTGTCCGAGTGGTTGACGCGATTGACGAGGCAGCCGAGCTCGGGTGCGGCGATGGTGACGATGTCGCCGAGCCTGTGGGTGAAGCCGTGCCCGGGCGCGTCGCGGTCCTCGACCGGTGCGAACATCGTGCCGCAGAACAGCGCCGCCCCGTCGGGGTACTGATGGGTGCCGCCGATCAACTGACCCACGAGATCCTCGATGTCGCGGCTGATCTCCCGCATCGAGCTCGAGCCTTCGAGCACGAAGCCGTCGGTTCCCTCGACCTTGAGCGTGACGACGAGCCCGCGGATCGCATCGATGGTGAAACCTTCGTCGATCAGCCGGATGAACGGCCCCATGGCGCAGGCGGCGTTGTTGTCCTTCGCCTTGCCGAGCAGAAGGGCGCTTCGCCCTTCGAAATCGCGGAGGTTGACGTCGTTGCCGAGCGTGGCCCCGACGATCCGCCCGTCGGATGCTACCACCAGCACCACCTCGGGCTCCGGATTGTTCCAGGCCGAACGCGGATGGATGCCGATCTCGGCACCGGTGCCAACGGCGCTCATGGGCTGGGCCTTGGTGAAGATTTCGGCGTCGACGCCGATTCCCACCTCGAGATATTGTGACCACGCGCCCGCCTCGATGAGATGCGCCTTCAGCTTCGCCGCCGCCTCGGAGCCCGGCACGATGGATCCGAGGTCGCCGCCGACCAGGCCCTCGATCCGGGCTCGGGTCGAGGCGGCGGCGTTGGGATCGCCGCGTGTCGCCTCCTCCACCACCCGTTCCAGCATGCTCTTCACGAAGGTCACGCCGGCCGCCTTGAGCGCCGAGAGATCGGTCGGCGCCAGCAGGTGCGCCACCCGCTCCGATGTTCGATCGGCATGGCTGGCCTCCAGCAGCGCCGTCACCGGGCCGAGAGGAACGGCGCGGTCGTCGCGCGCGAGGGCGACGGGGTCGGGGGCGTTGATCAGATCGGCCATGGTCGGCGCGAGCCGTGTCAGGTCGAAAGCCTCACCGCCGCGCACGGCGATAATGCCCGGGCCTCCGACCTCACCCGGCAGCCAGGCGCGACCGACCAGGGTGGCCCGATCTGGATCCCGGGGCAGCGCCCGTGCGGCGGCGAGCTCGGCGTCCATGGCAATCTCCTTCCCTATTTCTCGATGTCGAGCGTCCGGGCGCGCTCGCGAAGCTGGAACTTCTGCACCTTGCCGGTCGAGGTCTTGGGCAGCGGACCGACGACGACAGTGCGAGGTGCCTTGAAATGCGCGAGCTCGCGACGGCAATGCGCGATGAGGTCGGCCGCCGTGGCCATCGAGCCATGGCGCAGCGTCACGAAGGCGCAAGGACTTTCGCCCCAAACCTCGTCCGGGCGTGCCACGACCGCCGCCTCCAGCACGTCGGGATGACGGTAGAGCGCCCCCTCGACCTCGATCGACGAGATGTTCTCACCGCCCGAGATGATGATGTCCTTGGAGCGGTCCTTGATCTCGACATACCCGTCGCCATGCTTGACGGCGAGATCGCCCGTGTGGAACCAGCCGCCGGCGAAGGCGCTTGCGGTCGCTCCGGGGTCCTTCAGGTAGCCTTTCATGACGTCGTGGCCGCGCATCATGATCTCGCCGATCGCCACCCCGTCGGCCGGCACCGGCGCCATCGTCCCGGGATCCAGGACGTCGAGCCCCTCGAGCACAGGGTAGCGCACGCCCTGTCGGGCCAGCTTCGATGCCCGCTCGGCCGGCGGCAGATCACGCCAGGCCTCGTGGAAGGCGCAAACCGTGGCCGGCCCGTAGACCTCGGTCAGACCATAGACGTGCGTCACCTCGATGCCGAGCGATTCCATCTTCTCGAGCACTGCCGCCGGCGGCGCGCTGGCCGCTGTCATCATTCGCACCGGCTGCTCGAATGCCCGCCGCTCGTTGGCGGGGGCGTTGATCAGCATCCCCATGATGATCGGCGCGCCACAGAGATGGGTCACTCGCTCATGCGCCAGCGCCTCGTAAATGGCGGGGGCGTCGATCCGGCGCAGGCAGACATGCGTTCCGGCTTGAAGGACGATGGTCCAGGGAAAGCACCAGCCGTTGCAGTGGAACATGGGCAGGGTCCAGAGATAGACCGGATGGTGGCCCATGCCCCAGACCAGCACATTGCCGACCGCGTTCAGATGCGCACCCCGGTGGTGATAGACGACCCCCTTGGGGTTGCCGGTGGTGCCCGAGGTGTAGTTGAGCGCGATCGCCTGCCATTCGTCCATCGGCAGATACGGCACGAAGGCGGCATCCGCGCCGGCCAGAAGCTCCTCGTAGGTGATCCGGCCCAGCCGCTCGTGCGGACCCGCAAAGGCGTCGTCCTGGATATCCACCACCTGGATCGACCGGGTCGTCAGCGCCAATGCCTGCCGTAGAACGGGTGCGAGCTCGGTGTCGGCGAGGAGGACGCGCGCCTTGCCGTGATCCAGAATGAAGGCGATCGTCGCCGCATCGAGCCGGTAGTTCAGGGCATTGAGCACGGCACCCGCCATCGGCACACCGTAATGCGCCTCGAGCAGGGCCGGAATGTTCGGTGCCATGACGGCCACGGTCTCGCCCGGCCGAACGCCCAGACCGGCTAGTCCCGCGGCGAGCCGGCGGCAGCGTTCGTTCAGCTCGGCATAGCTGCGGCGCAGCCGCCCGTGCACGACGGCGACGCGGTCGGGATAGATGCTCGCCGTTCGCTCGAGGAAGGTGAGGGGCGTCAGGGGGGCGTAATTGGCGGCCGTGCGATCGAGCTCCCGCTCGAACGCTGAGCTCTCCGGATGGGCGCCGTAACGAAAGCCCGGTTGTGTCAAGAACAGCCTCCCTTCTGCCGCTTCGATCCGCTCGCCCCGGTCATGCCTTATCGATTGCACCGCTCCGGTCGTGCGGAACCGGTCCTTTCGGGCCGATCCCTTCGACCGGTCAGCACCTCTGCCTCAATTCCATGAGCTATCGTGGCGGGATCGGGACGGTGGCGCCCGAACGGCGGCGATGCGGACCGACACGGCTGAGGAATGGGTCTGCAATGCCCTGCGGGTTCCGTCAAGCGGCAGGCCGGCGGGGGAAGACGGATCCGTGTCCCCGGTGGTCCTCCACGAGGGGAGCATGGGCACCGGCGGGGGGAAATGGCGGCCTCGACGCGCCCGACCGGATGTTCGGATCGCCGCTCGCGTCAGGCGGCGCCGTTGGTCGCCCCGACGAGGTGTGCCAATTTGGGCCGGTCTCCGGCCCATCTGGCCACTGCAATTTCCGGTGCATTCTCGGCCACCACCCGGTTGCGGCCCGTGCGTTTCGCCGTGTAGAGCGCCTCGTCAGCGCGTTGGAAGCAGGTGTCGGTGGATTCACCGGGGCGGTAGAGGGCGACGCCAATCGACAGCGTCACCTTGCCGAGCTCCTGTCCTCGGTTGCGCAACACCAGCCGGCTCTTCGCGATCTCGCTGCGAAGCTGGTTGGCGACCTCGGTCGCATCAGCGAGCGTCGTGCGCGGCAGGATCACGGCGAACTCTTCGCCGCCGTACCGCGTTACCGTGTCGCGACCCTTGACCGACCGCTTCAAGCGGTCGGCGACGAGTTTGAGGACGATGTCGCCGATCTGATGGCCGTGCGTATCGTTGAACGCCTTGAAATGATCGATGTCGGCGACCAGGAGGGTCAGGGGCTCGCCCGTTTCCTCGGCCTCACTGATCTCTCGGGCGAACGTCTCGTCGAACAGCTTGCGATTGCCGATGCCGGTCAGGGAGTCGGTGCTCGCCGCCTGGCGCGCATGGGCGAGATCGCCTTTGAGATTCTTGATCTCGTCGCTGTTGCGGTTGAGCTCGAGCTGAAGGCTGCGGACGCGCCGGCTCATCAGCTCGGTCTGTCGCTCGAGCTCGCGCACCATGAGGATCAGTTGTTTTGGCTCGACCGTGGTGTTGAGGCCGTTGCCGAACGTGCTCAATCGCTCGCTGTAGTCGCGCGTGTGCGAGCTGGCGACATCGAGCTGGCGACCCATCTCGTCGACCAGCTCGCCGACCCGCTCACCGACGGCCTGGACCGCGCTGGCCTGGTCGGCAGAGGTGCAGAACGAGCGGTGGAGCGCTGCCGTTGCGTCGGCGGTGATGCCCTCCTGTCGTTGCTCGAGCCGCCTTACCGCCTGGCTGAGCTCGGGAATGCGGCCGGCATGATGCAGATACCACACGGTGAAATTTTCCGGTGTCGGCGGAATGGCGTGCGACCGCATCGTCGCGAGCGCCTGCTCGGCGAAACGACCGCTGACTTGCCGCTCCTCGGCGTCCTGCATCGAAGGCTCCTGCCCGATCTCTATCCCACTGCGTCTCGAACTCTCACTCAGGCCGATATGTGCCGGGGCTCGGCCTTCAGTCCGATCCCGACTCTGCCACGACAATGTGTCGAAACGGTTAACGCCGGGCGCTTGCGATGACGCTGGTGCGGCCGTTCGCCTTGGCCTCGAAGCGAATGCGCGTGATAGAAAAGCCGGAAAATCGCTGTCGCGTCGGAGCGGCGGCGCTGGCAGGAGACCCCGGTGGCCACGGACATTCTCGCCGATCTCGTTCCCGTCGTGCTCGCTGGAGGTTCCGGAACCCGTCTCTGGCCGGTGAGCCGTGCTGCTTTTCCGAAGCACCTCGTCGAGCTGATCGGCACCAGCTCGCTCCTGCAGGCGACGGCATCGCGTCTGGTGGCGCTGGCGCCTGCCGGCCGGTTCCTGACGGTGGCCGCGGCCGGGCAGGCCATCCTCGTCCGCCGTCAGCTCGCCCAGCTCGATCCCGACCTCGTCACCCATCTCCTGCTCGAGCCGGCACCGCGCAACACGGCGGCCGCGGTGGCGTTGGCGGCCCTTTATGCCGGGGACGTCTGGGGCGCCGAGGCCCTGCTGTGGGTCTGCCCGTCCGATCACCTGATCACCGACCCGGTATCCCTGCGGGCAGCCGTGCTGGCCGGTGCCGCCGCAGCCCGGAACGGACGTCTCGTCACCTTCGGCATCGAGCCGACCCGAGCCGAGACCGGCTATGGCTATATCGAGGCGGGCGATCCTCTCGACCAACCGGACGTACGCATCGTGCGGCGCTTCGTCGAGAAACCGGAGCGTCCGGCTGCCGAGGCGATGTTGGCGGCCGGCGGACATCTCTGGAACAGCGGCATGTTCCTGATGCGGGTCTCGTCCATTCTCGAGGAGCTCGAAAGACACGCTCCGGCGATCCTGGCGCTGACCCGCGAGGCCATGAGCCCTTCCGCCACCCGTCCACGGGTGATCGACCCGGAGGGATTCGGCCGGGTGCCGGCCCTGCCGATCGACAAGGCGGTGATGGAGCGCTCGGACCGCGTCGCCGTGGTGCCCTGCCATCCGGGCTGGTCGGATGTCGGCTCGTGGCAGGCGATCTGGGAGACCATGGCGAAGGACGATGCCGGCAACGCGCTTTGCGGGGATGCCGTCGTGGCGGGCGGGCATGGCAACCTGGTCCGGTCGGAGCATCGGCTGGTGGCGGTCGCCGGAACCGAGGATCTCGCCGTGATCGAGACCGCCGATGCCGTCATGGTCGCACCCAAGGCCGATGCCGACGCGGTCAAGGCGCTGGTCGCCCGGCTGGTCGAGGCCGGCCGGCCCGAAACCTTGGTGCATGCGCGCGAGGTGCGGCCCTGGGGCGCTTTCACCGTTCTCGTGGCGCGGCCGGGCTATATGGTCCGCGAGGTCGAGATCGACCCGGTCGCCGCCCTGGATCGACAGCGCCACGCGGGGCGCCTCGAGCACTGGACGGTGGTGGAGGGCGAGCTCATGCTGGAAAGGGCAGGGGGTGCCACCCGGTTTCCCGTCGGTTCCGCCGTTACTGCCGCAAGAGGCGAAGTGCATCGCCTGAGCAATCCCGGCAGGCAGCCGCTCCGCCTGATCGAGGTGCGCATCGGCAGCGAGCTCGACGACGTTCCGCTCGCCCGCCTCGCCGGCTGAGCGGCGCTCGCCCCTCCCACGCGACGGTTCAGACCGCGCGCACCTTCACGTAGCTGCCGGGTGCATCCTCGAGCGCCGGCAGCCCGCCTTCGCCGGGTATCCGTGCCGGCACTCGCGGGCCGGACTTGGTCGCGTTCCAGGCGGCCCAATCCTCCCACCACGAGCCCTCGTGATGCTCCGCCCCTGCCAGCCAGTCCTCCGGCGCCGGCGGCAGCGCATCGTTGAGCCAGTAGCCGTACTTGCCGGAGGCCGGCGGGTTGATCACACCTGCGATATGTCCGGAGCCCGCCAGCACGAACTTCTTCTGGCCCTTGAAGATCTGCGTCGACTGGTAGGTGCTCTTCCAGGGGGCGATGTGATCCTCGCGGGTCGACACCCAGTAGACGGGCAGGCGCACCTGCCGAAGATCGATCGGCACCCCGCCGAGCTCGATGCCGCCCGGCTGGATCAGAAGGTTCTCATGGTAGAAGCGACGGAGGTAGAAATTGTGCATCGCCGCCGGCATGCGCGTGCTGTCGCTGTTCCAGTAGAGCAGGTCGAACGGGAACGGCTCCTTGCCGAGCAGGTAGTTGTTGACGACGAACGACCAGATCAGGTCGTTGGCCCTGAGCATGTTGAAGGTCGTCGCCATCTCGGCCCCGTCGAGATAGCCGCGCTTGGCCATCTTGTCCTCGATGGCGGCGAGCTGCTCCTCGTCGATGAAGACGCCGAGCTCGCCCGGATCGCTGAAGTCGAGCAGCGCCGTGAACAGGGTGAGCGCCTTGATCCGGTTGTCCTTCTTGGCGCTCAGGTAGCACTGCGTCGCGGCCATCAGCGTGCCGCCGAGGCAGTAGCCGATCGCGGTGATCTCGCGCTCGCCTGTGGCCGCCTCGATCGCGTCGAGCGCTGCGAGCGGCCCCTCCAGCATGTAGCTCTCGAAGGTCTTGTGGCTGAGCTCCTCGTCCGGATTGACCCAGGAGAGGACGAAGACGGTGAAGCCCTGCTCGACCGCGAAGCGGATGAAGCTGTTCTTGGGCTGAAGGTCGAGGATGTAGAACTTGTTGATCCAGGGCGGGACGATCATCAGCGGCCGCTTGTGGACCGTCTCGGTCGAGGGCGAGTACTGCAGGAGCTGCATCAGCTCGTTCTGGAAGACGACCTTGCCGGGCGTGGTCGCGATGTTCCGGCCGACCTCGAAGGCGTCGAGATCGGTCATCCGGATCGAGAGGCGGCCCTTGCCCCGCTCGAGGTCCTCGAGCATGTGCTTGAGGCCGCGCAACAGGTTCTCGCCGCGGCTGTCGATGGTTGCGCGCAGCACCTCCGGATTGGTCATGACGAAGTTGGATGGCGCCAGAGCGTCGACAAACTGACGCGTGTAGAACTCGACCTTCTGCTGCTCCTTGGGGTCCATGCCGCGATCCTCGCCGGCGGCCTCGAGGATGAAGCGGGAGCTCAGGAGATAGGATTGCTTGATGAAATCGAAGAGGATGCTGTCGTTCCACGCAGCGTCGCGGAATCGCCGGTCGCCCTTCTCGGGCGCGATCACGGGCTCGCTCTCCTGACCCAGCATCCGCTGCGCCGTCGTCTGCCAGAGCCGCATGTAGTCCTGCCAGAGTCCGAACTGCGCTTCCATCAGCGCTTGGGGGCTCGTCATCATGCGCTGCGTCAGCTCGAGGAAGGTCTGGCCGAGATTGAGCGGCGTGGCACCCGGACCGCTGGCGACCTCCTGGCGCTGCAGGAACTCCTCGACGATGGCGCGGCTGCGTCCGGCGATCTCGCCCATGATCTGGGCGATCTCCTCCGGATCGGCGCCGGCCTCGTTGACCTCGGCCTCGGCTGCTGCTTGCTTCGCCATTCGCACTTATCCTACCTTGCTGTGCCCGCTGCCAGGGCGCCCGCTCCCCTGGGAACGGGTGCGCTAGCCGGCCGCCCACGCCGGCCGACCCGACGCGCATCGGTCTAGCCCAAGCAGGAGCTTGCGCCAACTCCGGCGGTCGCGACAAATGACGCCCACGGGAAAGCCTCGAGGGGAGCCAGTGAAGCCCGGATGACGGAACGACGACGAAAGCGGTCCTTGGGCATCCGTGCCGCAGGTGCCCTCGCGATCCTGCTCGTCAGTGCGGGCGGATGCGGCGAGCTCTGGGACTCGGTCCCGCCCCGGCCGGCGGCGATCGAGGATCCGGCAGTCGATGAGACGCCTTATCCGAGGCTCGCGGCGGTGCCGGCGCGGCCGCGCCTCAGCTATGCGCTCGAGCAGCGTCGGGCGATCGTCGAGGGGCTCGTGGCCGATCGCGACAATGCGCGTCACCAGGGCGACGCGTTGCGCGAGGAGACGGGCCGCCCACCCCTGCCGCCCGTCCCGCCGCTGCCGCCGGAGCCGGCGCCGAAGGCTTCGCCGCCGCCCGATCCGGCGGCCGATCTGGCCATCGCCTATGTCGAGGAATCGCTGGCCCGCGACGCCGATGACGGGTCGCTCGGCGATTTCCTCGACCGGCTCGAGCGTCTGCCGCCGGGGATCGATGCCGCCGCGGCCCAGGCCGGAATCGCGGCGGTGCGGCCTTTGGAGGCCTCTGCGGCGACGCCGCCTCGCCTGCCGCTGCGCGTCATCTTCGTGCCGGGCTCGATCGAGCTCGGGCCGACGGCGCGGGAAACCCTGCGGGCGGCCGGCGCAATGCTGCGCGATCTTCCGGGACCGGTCGTCATCAAGGGTGTCGGCGCCGGGAGGGGGGGCGCGGCGCCGGGACTCGGAATGGAGCGCGCGCAACGCGTCGCGGCGGCTCTGGTCGCGGCGGGGCTCGATGCCGGTCGCATCTCCTTCGAGACGACTGGCGAGACGACTGGCGAGATGGGTGGCGACAGCGATACGGTGATCGTATACCAGCCGGGGGCCGGCCCGGGCTGAGGCAGCCAAGCCGCGTGCCCGGAGCCTCGTGCCGAATTCCCTTCCCCAACCCAGAGCTCGCCTGATGACCGTCGAACCCGAGTTCCACCGCATCCGGCGCCTGCCGCCCTACGTCTTCGCCGAGGTCAATGCGATGAAGGCGGCGGCCCGGGCGCGGGGCCGAGACATCATCGATCTCGGCATGGGCAATCCCGACCAGCCGACGCCGGCGCATATCGTCGAGAAGCTGGTCGAGACGGTCCGCAACGGCCGCACTCACCGCTACTCGACCAGTCGTGGCATCGCCGGCCTCAGGCGGGCGCTGGCCCGCTATTACGACCGCCGCTTCGGCGTCGGACTCGACCCCGAGAGCGAGGTCTGCGTCACCCTCGGCTCGAAGGAGGGACTCGCCAACCTAGCCCAGGCGATCACGGCTCCAGGCGACACCATCCTCACTCCCAATCCGAGCTATCCGATCCATCCCTATGGCTTCATCATCGCCGGGGCCGCCATCCGCCACGTCGAGCTGGCCCCCGGGCGCGACCTGATCCGCGATCTCGCGCGGGCGGCCGAGCATTCGGTGCCGCCGCCGACCGCGATGATCCTGAACTTCCCTTCCAACCCGACGGCTTTGCAGGTCGATCTCGACTTCTACCGGGAGGCCGTGGCACTCGCCAAGGCGCGCGACATGTTCATCCTGTCCGACATCGCCTATGCCGAAATCTTCTTCGACCGGCCGCCGCCATCGGTTCTCGAGGTCGAAGGTGCCTTCGACGTCGCGGTCGAGTTCTCGAGCCTCTCCAAGACCTATTCCATGCCGGGCTGGCGGATCGGCTTCGCCGCCGGCAATCGCCGCCTGATCCGGGCGCTCACCCGCATCAAATCCTATCTCGACTATGGCGCCTTCACACCGATCCAGGTGGCGGCGACGGCGGCTCTGAACGGACCGCAGGATTGCGTGGCGGCGGCGCGCACCCTCTATCGCGAGCGCCGCGACGTCCTGGTCGACGGGCTGGTCAAGGCCGGCTGGCCGGTGCCGAAGCCGACCGCGACCATGTTCTGCTGGGCACCGCTGCCTGCGAGCTGCCGCGAAATGGGCTCGCTCGCCTTCGCCAAGCTGCTCCTGGAGGAGGCCGATGTCGCCGTCTCGCCGGGCATCGGCTTCGGCGAGCATGGCGACGGTTACGTCCGCATGGCGCTGGTCGAGAACAAGCACCGCCTGCGCCAGGCCGTGCGCAACATCCGCGCCTTTCTGTCGAGGCGCGGGGTCGGCACCTCGACGCCGTTGCCGGCAACGCTTCTGGAGGTCGCGTCTTGAGCGGCCGGGCACCGCTTCGCGTCGCCATTGCGGGTCTCGGCACGGTTGGCGCCGGCACCGTGGCGCTGCTCCAGGGCAATGCGGCCCGTCTCGCCCTTCGTGCCGGCCGGCCGATCGAGCTCCTGGCGGTCTCCGCCCGCAACCGGGAGCGCGAGCGGGGCCTGAGGCTCGATGCCTGCCGTTGGGTCGATGATGCGAGGGAGCTCGCCCGGCTCGACGGGGTTGACGTCGTGGTCGAGCTGATCGGCGGTGCGGACGGCATCGCCCTCGAGCTCTGCACCACGGCCCTCCGTCGCGGCAAGGCCGTGGTCACCGCCAACAAGGCGATGCTCGCCCATCACGGCGCCCAGCTCGCCGCCCTCGCCGACGAGGCGGCGGTGCCCCTGGCCTTCGAGGCGGCGGTGGCCGGCGGTATTCCGATCGTCAAGAGCCTGCGCGAGGGGCTCGCGGGCGACGCGGTCCAGCGGGTTTTCGGCATCCTCAACGGCACCTGCAACTACATCCTCACGGTGATGCGCGAGACCGGGCGCGACTTCACCGACGTGCTCGAGGAGGCGCAGAGGCTGGGCTACGCCGAGGCGGATCCGAGCTTCGACGTGGACGGCATCGATGCGGCCCACAAGCTGGCGCTTCTGGCCGCCATGGCCTTCGGCGGCAGGCCTCGCTACGAGGCCATACATATCGAGGGAATTCGCCACGTCAGCGCGCTCGATATCGAGTTCGCCGAGGAGCTCGGCTACCGGATCAAGCTCCTGGGCGTGGCCCGGCTGACGCCCGCCGGTCTCGAGCAGCGGCTGCATCCGGCGATGGTCAGAAAGGACTCGCCGATCGCCCGGGTCGACGGCGTCTTCAACGCGGTCGGTGTGCTCGCCAATCCGGTCGGCCTCGTCATGCACGAGGGACGGGGTGCAGGTGCCGGCCCGACCGCCTCGGCAGTCGTCGCTGACCTCGTCGACATTGCGCGCGGCAATCGGCTGGCGACCTTCGGCGTGCCGAGCCGCGACCTCATCGATCAACCTATCGCACCCATGGCGGCCCATCAGGGCTGCTACTACATCAGGCTGATGGTGCTCGATCAGCCGGGCGTGCTCGCCGATGTGGCGGCCATACTGCGCGACCAGGAGGTCTCGATCGAGGCGCTGATCCAGCGTGCGCGCAACCCCAACCAGCCGGTGCCGATCGTCCTGACGAGTCACCAGACGACCGAGGCGGCGATGACCAGAGCCCTTCGGGCGATCGAGGATTTGGCGACCGTCATCGAGCCGCCCCGGATGATCCGGATCGAGCCGAACTGAGCCCTGCCGCCGGACACTGCCCCGGGGCTTTCTGCGAGGAGCGTGATGACCGACTACCAGAGCGAAGACCGCAACCTGGCCCTGGACTCCGTCCGTGTGACCGAGGCGGCGGCACTCGCCTGCGCCCGCTGGATGGGCCGCGGCGACGAGAAGGCGGCGGACCAGGCGGCGGTCGATGCCATGCGACACGCCCTGAACGTGCTCGATATCGACGGCGTCGTCGTGATCGGCGAGGGCGAGCGCGACGAGGCGCCCATGCTCTTCATCGGCGAGGAGGTCGGCACCGGACGGGGTCCCAAGGTCGATATCGCCCTCGATCCGCTCGAAGGTACCACAATCACCGCCAAGGGCGGTTCCAACGCCATTTCCTGCCTCGCCATGGCGCCGCGCGGCGCCTTTCTCAACGCGCCGGACGTCTACATGCAGAAGATCGCGGTCGGTGGCGGTCTGCCGCCGGGCCTGATCAGGATCGAGGACAGCGCTCATGCCAATCTCACTCGCCTCGCCGAGGCCAAGGGGATGGCCATTGACGACCTCGTCGTCTGCATCCTCGACCGGCCTCGCCACGAGAAGCTGATCGCCGAGGTGCGCGCCGCCGGTGCTCGCATCCGGCTGATCGGCGATGGCGACGTCGCTGGCGTCATCGCCACCTCGCGGCCCGACAGCGGCATCGACATCTACATGGGCTCCGGCGGCTCGCCCGAAGGCGTCCTGGCCGCAGCGGCACTGCGCTGCATCGGCGGGCAACTCCAGGGTCGGCTGATCTTCCGCAATGACGAGGAGCAGGCCCGCGCCCGCCGGCTCGGCATCGAGGATCTCGATCGCGTCTACGACGTGGACGAACTGGCCAGAGGCGACGTCATGTTCACTGCCACCGGTGTCACCGACGGCACCATGCTCAAGGGTGTGCGCCGCGTCGGCGATCGGCTCTTCACGCAATCGATCGTCATGCGCTCGAAGAGCGGCACGGTCCGACTGATCGAAGCCGAGCACAACCTGCCGCGCAAGGTCGCGGTGGCGCCGCATTTCGGCCGCTGAAGGTCTGCGGGTGAAGGGGCATGGTTCGCTTCGCCCCGTATGTCGGCGTCTGCCACGAATCGCGATCCTTTTGACCGATGCGTTTGGTTGAGCCCGCAACCGGGCTGGCAGCTGCCGAGGAACGTACCGCGATGCGCGTGCCAATGCCGGAGCTGCGGTGGCTGCCGAGGGGGCGGCGTGAAAGGACCTTCGGAGCCGGAAGGGCGGCCGCTTTCTGCTCGCCAATTGCGGCAGGGCACATGAGGCTTTTGGAAAGTCGGTCGATCGGGTCCTGATGGAGCAATGTTCGTGAAGGTGGACGCGGCTCGTCGGCATCCCGGCTCTCCGGCACCCGGCGGGGTGCTGGTGGAGCGGTCGGCCACGGGCAAGACCTGGCGTCTGGCGATCGAGCGTCCGGACATCGCCCGGGCGATCAGCCAGCAGCATGGCCTGCCGGAGGTCGTGGGTCGGGTGCTGGCGGCACGCGGCCTCGAGGTCGCCGAGGTGCCGGGCTTTCTCGAGCCCCGACTGCGCGATTGGCTGCCCGACCCGTCGCATCTCATCGACCTCGATTGCGCGGTCGAGCGGCTCGTGGCCGCCGTGGCCGAAGGCGAGCAGGTCGGCATCATCGGCGACTACGATGTCGACGGCGCCACCTCGACCGCGCTGGTCCAGCGCTACCTCGAGGCGGTCGGCTGCCGGGTCGAGGTTCGCATTCCCGATCGGCTGTCCGAAGGCTACGGACCCAACGATGCCGCGTTCGCATCGCTCGAGGCCGCCGGCTGCCGAGTCGTCCTCTGCCTCGACAGCGGGACGACCGCGCACGCCCCGCTCGCCGCCGCCGCGAGGTTGGGCCAGGAGGTGATCGTCGTCGATCACCACAAGGCAGAAGCCGCATTGCCGCCGGCCCTCGCCCTGATCAATCCCAACCGGTCGGACCAGGTGAGCCCCTTGGGTGACCTCGCCGCGGTCGGCATCGCCTTCGTCCTCCTGGTGGCGCTCGGTCGGGCCTTGCGCGGCGCCGGCCACTTCGCTTCCCGCGCCGAGCCGGATCTGTTGGCCAACCTCGATCTGGTGGCGCTCGGCACGGTCTGCGACGTGGTGCCGCTGACGGGCCTCAATCGGGCTTTCGTCGCGCAAGGCATCAAGATCGCCCGCCGCAAGGGCAATCCGGGGCTTGCGGCGCTGGCCGCCGTCGCCGGCGTCGAGGCTATCGGCGACGCGCGTCAGCTCGGCTTCGTGCTCGGACCGAGGCTCAATGCCGGCGGACGGATGGGCGAGAGCGGGCTCGGCGCGGCCTTGCTGGTGACCGGCGATCCGGCACTCGCCGAGGTCATCGCCGGCCGTCTCGACTTCCTGAACACCACCCGCCAGGCGCTCGAGCGCGAAACCCTGAAGGCGGCGCTCAGGGCGGCCGAGCCGCAAGTTCGGGACGGCTCGCCTCTGCTTCTGGTCGCGGGCGAGGGCTGGCATGCGGGCGTGATCGGCATCGTTGCGGCCCGGATCGCCGAGCGCTTCGCCCGGCCGGCGGTGGTCGTCGCGATCGAGGGAGACATCGGCAAGGGCTCGGGGCGCTCGATCCCCGGCTTCGATCTCGGTGGTGCGGTCATCGAGGCACGCCTCGCCGGCCATCTCGTGGCCGGCGGCGGCCACGAGATGGCGGCCGGGCTCACCGTCCCGGCGGCAAATCTGCCGGTGCTGCACGACTTCCTCTGCCGTCGCCTCGATGCCGTCGTGGCCGCCCAGGGCCCGGCCGCAGCCCGCGCCATCGATCCCGGCCGGGCCGAGCTTTGCGTGGACGGCGCCCTGACGCTCGCCGCGGTCAACATCGATCTTGCCAGGAAGCTGCGCCTGCTCGCCCCTTTCGGCGCCGGCCACGACGAGCCGCGCTTCACGCTCGAGGTGGAGCGGGTCTTGCAGGCCCGTCCGGTGGGCGGGGGCCACGTCTCCTGCCTGCTCGCCGGTCCGGCGGGGCCGGCAGTGCGCGGCATCGCCTTTCGAGCGGGCGACACCGGCCTCGGCAGGATGCTCTTCGGGGGTGGACCATTGCGTGTCGTCGGCCGCATCCGTCTCGACAGCTACCAGGGTCGCGAGCGGATGGGACTGGAGATCGAGGACGCCGCCTCCCTCGACTGAGGTGCTTTCAGGGTGATCGTGGGCGATGGGACGCAAGGCGATCGGGGCACAAATCAGCTTCCTCGCATGCGCAACGATCGCCCGCAGCCGGGCGAGAAAACGGCACGAGGCCAGCGTGAATGCGCTTCGAGCGGGTGCGTCTTGCGGCGCTGGCGAGCTCTCCGCCCTTCTCGGCCTGGTCACGTGGTGCCTGCGCGCGCCATCAGCCGACGAGCAGCAGCAGCAGGAACAGCAGCGATGCCGTCACCGCAAGGGCCAGGCTGGCCCAGGCGAAGAGATGCCAGGATCCGATATCGGCAGCCGAGGGCCGGCGGCGAAGGGCCTCATGCGTGATGGACGGTGAGGGCGTTCGCCGGTCGTCAGGGATTGTCGGCGCCGCAGCCGAAGCCTCGCCGCCCGAACCGTTTCCGGGTGAGGTCCCTCGCGAACGCGCCACGAAGGCGCCGATCGGTGCCAGCCGCCGGCCCTTGGGGCGCGGCGGCTTCAGCCGGGAGTAGACGACACGCGCCGCACTCTGATCCGTGCGCGGGTTGTAGCGCTCGTGGATGACCTTGACGCCCAGCACCTCGGCACGGCGTGCCAGATCATGGGCGTTGGTGAGCGCCTCCTCGGCGTCTCGCGACATGCAGTCGATGACCCAGCGTTCGTCGCGCAGGACATGGACCTCGTAACAACTGACGATCGCCTCGCCGATATCGCCGGCGCGACCCGCCATCGCAAGAGCCTCGACCATTCCCGCTCCCCGAGCAACCCGATCGATCATGCGGCACCGATGGTAAAGAACCGGTTAGCAGGCACCGGCACCGCTGTTGATTCGACGATTGCCAGCCGTTAAGTACGGCTCGGGTCCCCATCGTCTAGCGGTCAGGACATCACCCTTTCAAGGTGAAGACACGGGTTCGATTCCCGTTGGGGACGCCATTCGCCGTAACGTCCCGACCGCGGCGATCCGCCCGTCTCACCGCTCCAGCCGCAGCACCTTGCCGGGATTGAGAATGTTTGCCGGGTCCAGCGCTCGCTTGATCGTGCGCATCAGGGGCATCGCGTCGGCGTGCTCGCGCTCGAGGCTTTCAATCTTGCCCATGCCAATGCCGTGCTCGCCGGTGCAGGTGCCGCCGAGGCCGAGCGCCCGCTCGATCAGCCGGCCGTAGACTGCTCTGGCGCGTGCCTGCTCATCCGCATCGCTCGGATCGAGGATGAAGAGGAGGTGGAAATTGCCATCGCCGACATGGCCCACCAGCGGGGCGAGGAGGCGGCTCTCCTCGAGGTCGGCCTCGGTCTCGGCGATGCACGAGGCGAGCTTCGAGATGGGCACGCAGACATCGGTAGCCCAGCCGCGGCTGCCGGGACGGAGTGCGAGGGCGGCGTAGTAGGCATCGTGGCGGGCACGCCACAGCCGATTGCGCTCCTCGGTGCTGGCCGACCAGCGAAAGTCGCCGCCGCCGAAATCCTGGGCGATCGCCTGGACGGCCTCCGCCTGCTCCGCCACGGAACGGGCGCTGCCATGGAACTCGAAGAAGAGCGTCGGTCCGGGCTCGAAGCCCTCGAGCTTCGAGAAGGCGATGCAGGCGCGCATCTGCACGGCGTCGAGAAGCTCGATCCGGGCCACCGGAATCCCCGACTGGATGGTGAGCTGAACGGTCTCGACTGCCGCCTCGACACTCGGGAACGTGGCGATGGCCGCCGAGATGGCCTCGGGAATGCCGAAGAGGCGAAGGCGCAGCTCGGTGATGATGCCGAGCGTGCCCTCCGAGCCGATCAGGAGGCGGGTAAGGTCGTAGCCCGCGGCACTTTTCCTGGCCCGCCCGCCAGTGTGCACGATGCTGCCGTCGGCGAGGACGGCCGTGAGTCCCAGCACCACCTCGCGCATCGTGCCGTAGCGCACGGCGTTGGTGCCCGAGGCACGGGTCGCCGCCATTCCGCCGAGCGAGGCATCTGCACCCGGATCGACCGGAAAGAAGAGGCCCGTGTCCCGCAACTCCTCGTTCAGCCGCCGTCGTCGGATGCCGGCCTCGACATGGCAGTCGAGATCCTCGACCGAAACGTGGAGAATGCGGTCCATGGTGGAAAGATCGAGGCAGATGCCGCCCCGAAGCGCCTCGACATGGCCCTCGAGCGACGTGCCGGCACCGAAGGCGATGACGGGCACCGCAGCCGCCCGGCAGGTCGCGACGACGTGCGCGACCTCCTCGGTCGAAGCCGGCGTCACCACGGCGTCCGGTGCCGCACCGTCATAGGGACCTTCGCCCCGGCCGTGCTGCTGGCACAGCACTCGATTGGTGGTGATCCGCTCGCCGAGCCGTTCCCTGAGCGTCCCGATCACCCTCTCCACGACCCGGCCTCCGGCCGTCGGCGCTTCGCCCGAATCCGCCATGGCTCGTCACTCCCCCCGCTTGTCGAGCCGATTCTAGCAGTCTCCGGCAGCGACGCCGAGGGCCTCAGGGAGTCGGGAGGGTGCCGAAGCTCTCGACGAGGCTGCCGACGACCAGAAGCCAGCCATCGACCAGGACGAAGAAGATCACCTTGAAGGGCAGGGAGATCACCACTGGCGGCAGCATCATCATGCCCATCGACATAAGGATCGAGGCCACCACCATATCGATGATCAGGAAGGGGATGAAGATCAGAAAGCCGATCTCGAAGGCCCGACGAAGCTCACTGATCAAAAAGGCCGGCACCAGCACGCGAAAGGGCGCCTCGCCGGCATCCAGCGTCGGCTCGAGGTGCGCGATGTCGTAGAAGAGGCCCAGATCCTTGTCGCGCACCTGGCTCCGCATGAAGGCGTGGAACGGCGCGGCGGCGCGTTCGAGCGCCGTCATCTCGTCGATCTCCTCGGCGATCAGGGGTGCGATTCCGTCCTCCCAGGCCCGTTCAAAGGTGGGCATCATGATGAAAAGCGTGAGGAAGATGGCAAGGCTGACGAGCACCGAGTTGGGCGGACTCTGCTGCAGGCCCAAAGCGGTACGCAGAAAGGAGAGGACGATCACGATCCGGGTGAACGAGGTCACCATCAGGAGGATCGAGGGTGCCAGCGAGAGCACCGTTACGAGCAGCACGAGGCGGACGATCTGGCCCGTGGCGGTCTCGCCGCTGCCGAGATCGATGGTCAGGGCCTGCGCCGCCGCGGGGTTGACCAGGAAGAGCTGAAAGAGGCCGGCGAGCGCCGGGCCGCTCACCGGGCCGATGGCGAGACGCCCAAGGCGGCCGGTCATGGCAGGTGAGCCCGATCGATCGACGCTTGGCCGATATCTGCCGGCTCCGATATGTCGCTCCTGGTGACGAGGCGGGCGCCCTGCGACGAGAGGAGCACCAGATGCTCGTGCCGGTCATGGCGCACCAGGACGAGGCGAGTGCGCGGATCGAGCGGCAGGTTCTCGATGACGGCGAGCCGGCGGCCCTGGGCGAAGCGGCCACGGTTCTCGATTGGACCGAGCCGGCGCAACAGCCAGAAGACGGCCACGAGGAGGAGGAGAACAATGCCGAGGCCGGTCGCGGCGCGGCTGAGCTCGGCGATTTCCGGCATGCGCGAGGTCCTCAAGAGCGGATGCGGTTGCGATAGGCGGCCGTTGCCCGCGCACTGGCCTCGCCGCGCGCGAGCTCGGCACTGCAGGCACGGCATTCCCGCGCCAGGGCCTCGGCGAGCCGGGTCGTCTCGTCGAGCAGGCCGACAAGCGGTGCCAGCTCTTGCCTCCGGTCACCCTGGCCAGCAGCCGCGAGAAGGCTCGTCAGCCGATGGGCGAGACCCTCGAGATCGGGGAGGCCGCCGCCTTCCAAGGCACGGCGTGCGGCATCGAGCGCCGCGGCGAGCTCGGCTATGGCGCTCATGGCCGGCGCGCCGCGAGGAGGCGATCGACGGGTCCGGCTTGCGCCGTGGCATGGCCACGGTAGAGATGGCAGGCCGCCCGGCCGGCGTCCAATGGTCGTGCGTCGACACGGAGGACGATGCCGCCGGAGATATCTCGCAGTGCTGCTATCCTGTGGCCGCCCGCGTCGCTCATGTCCGATCCAGCGCTCATTTGTTCGGGCCGGACGCTAGGCGAAGAAGGTTAATCGGCCGTTAGCACTGATGGACGAAAGGGGACGAAGGCTTGAGCCTCGACGACGATGCGCTTCACCGCTACGCCCGGCACATCGTGCTGCCGGAGATCGGCGGGCGCGGCCAGGAGCGGCTGCTCGAGGCGAGCGTGCTGGTCATCGGCATGGGCGGATTGGGTGCACCCCTGACCCTCTACCTCGCCGCCGCCGGCATCGGTCGCCTCGGCCTGGTCGACGACGACGTGGTGGACCGTTCCAACCTGCACCGTCAGGTGATCTTCACCGAGGCGGATATCGGCCGGCCCAAGGTCGAGGCGGCCGCCGACCGGCTGGTCGCCCTGGCTCCCTCCTGCCGGCTGGACCGGCATCGCTGCCGCCTCGATCCGTCTACGGCGCAACGTCTCATCCCGGACTATGACCTCGTCGTCGACGGCAGCGACAACGCGCCCACGCGCCGGCTCGTGCACGACGCCGCCATGCGGGCGGGCCGGCCCCTGGTCTCCGCCTCGGTGCAGGGCGTCGATGGCCAGCTCACCCTCTATCGAGCCTATGCCGGACCGCCGCATCCCTGCCTTCACTGCCTCTTCAGGGACGCGCCCGACGACGCGATGCTGCCGAGCTGTGCCCAGGGCGGCGTGCTCGGCCCGGCGGCTGGTTTTCTCGGTTGCCTGCAGGCGGTCGCCGTGGTCAAGGTGCTGCTCGATCTCGGTCCCGATCTCTCGGGAACCCTCCTTCTCGTCGACAGCCTCGGGCCGACCATCGAGCGGATGACCTTCGCCCGCCGGCCGGAATGTGCTGCGCGCTGCGCGCACCATCCGGGCTGGTAGCTGCGGCGGCCTGCGAAAAGAGATTATCGGTCAGCGGTTTAGGGCTGGTGCCTGGGGTCCGGTTCCGGTTGCGCTCGGCCGCGTCCTTGCTGTATGGGAGCGCCGTTCGCAAGGTCCTCGCACGCTTTGGAGGCTCGCATGGCGGGAACGCTCGACGTCAACTACCGGCCGACCGAGGACGAGCCCTATATGAACCCGCGCCAGGTCGAATATTTCCGGCGAAAGCTGCTGGCGTGGCGCGAGGAGCTGGTGCGGGGCTCCGGTCTGACCTTGAAGCAGTTGCAGGCCGATGACAGCCGGCTCTCGGATGCCAGCGACTGGGCGAGCGCCGAGGTGCAGCGGGCGTTCGAGCTTCGCACCCGCGACCGCGAGCGCAAGCTGCTGAGCAAGATCGAGGCGGCACTGAAGCGGATCGAGGACGGATCTTACGGCTATTGCGAGGAGACGCAGGAGCCGATCGGCCTCAAGCGACTCGACGCGCGGCCGATCGCGACGCTCAGCATCGAGGCGCAGGAACGCCACGAGCGGCGCGAGCGCAGCTACCGGGACGATTGAGGCCCGGCAGGATCGCCCAGGCACCCGGCAGGATTTGCCGGGTCCTCCCGGCACCGGTCGGTCGACTCCGCCCCGTTTGAGCCTGCCGCGGCGCGTTCGCGACTTGGCACGGCGGTTGCTTTGTGCCTCCTTGCCATGCTGTCCGCCATCCCTCTCTCCGGCCCGCCGCTCGGGCCCGTCGCCGCCCGGGACCCCTTGTCCGGGACGGACGATCACGGCATCGACCTCAAAGGTTTCGAGGCGCTGCTCCTGGGGCTGCTGGTGCCGCCGGCTTCGCCGCCCGCCGCACCTCCGCCTCCAGGGCCTGCCGTCGTGCCGGGCACCGCGCCGGCCGGCGCGGTGTCGCTTCTCGGACCTCCGGTCGTGCCGAAAGCCGCACCTCCTGCCGACGCCATAGCCGAGGACGCCGCTCTTCCCAGCGATCGGGATCGGCTGCTGCCGGAAGAGCATGCCGATCCTCGCTTGCCCCCCGGGCAGCGCGCGGTAGCCGCCGACACCACGCCGGTGACAGCGGCGCCCGACGCGGCAGCCGAAGCCCGCGTGGCCGAACCGGTCGCAAGGCCCGATGCGGGGCCTTCAAATACGAGCCCGTCAACGCCGACTCGAGACGCCATCCTGACCTCGCCCCCCCCGCCGCGCGAGGCCCTGCTGCCCGAGCCGGTATCGGACGAGCGTGCCGCTCCAGCCGGCACAACCGACACGAGATCGGTCGAGCTCCCGGCCGATCGGCGGGACGGTGGCCGCGCAACGCCACGCGCCACGGTCGGGCCGCCGGTTGCCCGGCCGCACATCCGCGCCGACGACGCGCTTGTCGCACTTGGCCGGACGCGAGGCGACAGAATCGAGAGCGACTTCGCCGTCGACGACGGTCCCGCCTGGGACGGGCCGATCGCTCCAGGCGGGTCGACCGCCGTGACCGGTGCACCGTCCGATGCCGCCACCCCCGCCGATGCACCCCTGGCCGCTGCCGCCGTCCGGCAGCTCGCCCTGGCGATCGGCAGGGCGGTGACGGGCGATGTCCGCCAGCTCTCGATCCAGCTCAGGCCGGAGGAGCTCGGCAATCTCGAGATTACGGTCGACTTCGCGGACGAGCATCGGGTGGCGGTGACGATTCGCGCAGAGCGGCCCGAGACCCTGGACCTCTTGCGAGGCGAGACCCGACAGCTCGAGCGGCTGATGGTACAGCAGGGTATTTCGCTCGCCGCCGGAGGCGTCGAGCTCGGCCTCATGGCCGATGGGCAGGGCCATCGTCACGAGCATGCCGGCACGAACGCGCGCCAGCGCCCGACCATCGACCTTCGCGGTCGGGACGATTCCGCGAAAAGCGCCGCGCCCGCGGCACCACGGGCGCGGCCGGGCCTTTTGAACCTCTCCGTCTGATTGCAGGGAGCACCCAGAAATTGACCGTCGACGCAACCCGGGTTCCGGCTGGCACGGCCGCGACCGGCATGACCGCCAACGCCCGCTCCGGCACCAAGCTGGCAGCCGACTTCGACAGCTTTCTCAAGCTCCTGACCACGCAGCTTCAGACCCAGGACCCGCTCAGCCCCATGGACGCCGAGCAATTCACTCAGCAACTGGTGCAGTTCTCGGGCGTGGAGCAGGCGATTCAGACCAACACCCGCCTGGAGACGCTGATCGGGCTGATGCAGACGAGCCAGACAACGACTGCACTCCAGTATATCGGTGCCACCGTCGAGCTCGACAATTCCCGGCTTCCGCTCGCGGCGGGCGGCACCGCCCGGATCACCTATGACCTGCCGGAGCGGGCGGCGGCCGTCGACGTGCAGATCCTGAACCAGCAGGGCCGGCTGGTGCGGCAGTTCACCGGGCCTGCCGAGGCCGGTGTCCAGACCCTCGCCTGGGACGGCCGCGACGGCGAGCGCATTGCCCAGCCCGCCGGGACGTACCGGGTCGCGATCGCCGCTGTCGACCCGCGCGGTCGGGAGATTCCTCTTCCGCTCACCACCACGGGGCGTGTCGAGGGCCTGAGCCGAACAGAGGAGGGTCTAAGCCTCACGGTCGATGGCCGGACCTATCCCGTGGAGAGCGTGCGGTCCGTCCGGCCCGCAGCCTGACACGTCTCGAGCAACGAATTTTTGGAGCGAAACCATGAGCCTCTTCGGATCACTCTACTCCGGCGTTTCCGGCCTCGGCGCGCAGTCGCGGGCGATGAGCATGATTTCCGACAATGTCGCGAACGTGAACACGACCGGCTACAAGGGCGCCGTCCCCCACTTCGCCAACATGGTCACGAGCAGGGAGTCCGTTTCCTCCTATGCGCCGGGCGGCGTGCGCTCGATCGGCGCCATGACCATCGCCCGGCAAGGGCTCATCCAGAGCAGCAACTCGCCGACTGACGCCGCGATCTCGGGTGCCGGCTTCTTCGTCATGAACTCGCTCGCCGACGGCACCGGCGAGCAGATCTACACGCGTGCCGGCTCCTTCACGCCCGACTATCTCGGCGATCTTCGTTCTCCCTCGGGCTTCTTCCTGCAGGGTTGGCTGCTCGATGCCAACGAGAACATGGTCGACGTCAACCGGGTCGAGACGGTGAACATCGGCAATGTGAACGGCGTGGCGACGGCGACGACGAGCGTCGACCTCGGGGCCAATCTCGATGCCGATCAGGCGCTGCACACAGGCGCCTATGCCGCAGGCGACATCGCCGCCGGAACCGCGGCCGCGCAGTTCTCGCGCAATGCTCAGGTCTATGACAGCCTCGGTCGGTCGCAACCGGTCACCATGGCCTTTCTCAAGACCGCCGCCAATACTTGGCAGGTGGAGCTGATCGCCGCCGATCCGACCAGCGTCGACGCGCTGGCTCATCCGAATGGCCTGCTCGGCACGGGCACCGTCACGTTCAACGGCGACGGCAGCCTCGCCACCAACACGCTCGACGGCACCACCGTCAACGTGACCTGGGCGGCCGCGACCGGTGCTGATCCGAGTGCCTTGACCTTCGGATTCGGCACGGCCGGCGAAACCGATGGTCTCACCCAGTTCGCAAGCCCCACCAACGTGGCGTTCGTCCAGCAAAACGGTGCCGAGGTCGGTGAGCTCAACGGCGTGAGGATCGACGAGGAAGGCTTCGTGATCGCGTCCTTCACCAACGGCGAGAACCGCAAGCTCTACAAGTTGCCGGTCGCGACCTTCGCCAACCCTTCCGGACTCGACCCGCGATCGGGCAATGTCTACGCGCAGACCGAGGCGTCAGGCGCCTTCAACCTGCGTGCGGCGGGCCGGGGAGGGGCCGGCGTTCTGGCCCCGTCGGCCCTCGAAGCGGCCAATGTCGATCTCGCCGACGAGTTCACCAAGATGATCGTCACGCAGCGCGCCTATTCCGCCAACGCGCGGGTGATCACCACCACCAACTCCATGCTCGAGGAGCTCATCCAGATCAGCCGCTAGATCGATGAAGAATGACAAGCGGAACGGCTAATCCGGCTTTACCAGAATTCTTGGGCGGGACTTAAGGCCTGCTGTCGCATTCTCTGGCTCGTGAAGATGGCCCGGCTGAGCCGGGCGGAGGAATGGAGATGTCGATGTCGGAAACGGTGAACGAGCGGCCGCGGACGGTCATGGGGCCGAATGGTGCCGTGCTCAGCATGGAGACACTGCCGCCGCCCGAGACGCGCCGCTGGGTGGCCCGCCGCAAGGCCGAGGTGGTGACGGCCGTCCGGGCCGGCCTCATGACCTTCGACGAGGCGTGCAAGCGGTACAGTCTGACCGCCGAGGAGTTCTCCTCCTGGGAACGGGCGATCGATCGTCACGGGCTCGGCGGCCTGCGCGTGACGCGATTGCAGGAATTTCGCTAGGCGCGCAGGCGGCTTACCGGTCGGCGCCGGCGGGATCCCGGTGGCGCCGCTTCGGCCCGTTAACCGGTTGTTCAGCATCTTGTTCCAGATTCCCGTCTGGCGAGCGTCGTCGCCACGTCGGAAGCGGATTTCTGGATGGCTGAGCAAGTGGAGACATTGCCGGTGGGGGTCGCCGATGCGGCGATCACGGCATCGGGCGTCCGGAGCGGGCTCGTCAACCTGCTGGGTGCCATCGGTGTCGAGCGGATCATCGCCATCACCGTCGCCATCCTCGCCATGGCGGGGCTCCTCGGCTTCGTCGCCATGCGGGCGTTCGAGACCCCCTATACCCTGCTCTATGCCGGCCTGGCGCTCGAGGACACCCGCACCATCGTCACCCGCCTGCAGGCGATGGACGTGCCGCACCGACTGTCGCCGGCGGGCGACGCGGTGCTGGTGCCGGCCGACCGGGTCCTCGACCTTCGCATGTCGCTCGCCACCGACGGTCTGCCGGGCGGCGGCGTGGTCGGCTACGAGATCTTCGATTCGGTCGATGCGTTCGGCACGACCGAGTTCCTCTCCAACGTCAATCTCAAGCGAGCGATGGAGGGCGAGCTGGCGCGCACCATCGCCAGCCTTCGCCAGGTGCGCTCCGCCCGGGTCCATCTGGTCCAGCCGCGGCGCGAGCTCTTTCGGCGCGAGCAGGCCCAGGCCAGCGCCTCCGTCTTCCTTTCGGTCGGCGCGGCCGGGCTCGGCCGGGGCGAGATCGCGGCGATCCAGCATCTCGTCGCATCCGCCGTGCCCGGGCTGGAGCCGAGCCGCATCGCCATCGCCGACGACGCCGGAAGGCTCCTGTCGCGGGCCGACGACGCCTCGAGCGCAGGTGCAGGGCTCGAGGACACGGATGCCTACCGTCAGGCCTTCGAAAGCCGCCTGCAGGCGAAGATCCTGCAGCTTCTGGAGCGCAGCCTCGGCGTCGGCCGGGTCGAGGCGCAGGTCACGGCCGAGCTGGACTTCGACAGCGTCTCGACCACCGAGGAGATCTTCGATCCCGACCGGCAGGTGGTGCGCAGCACGCAGCTCGTCGACGAGACGACCGAGCTCGACGAGCGCACGCCGGGCGACGCGGTCAGCGTCGCCAACAACCTGCCGGGTGGCGACGCCGAGGCCGGCACGGCCACCAACCGCGAGCAGCGCAACCGGAACGAAGAGACGATCAACTACGAGATTTCGCGCACGGTGCGCAACCAGACCCGGCATGGTGGCCGGCTGCAGCGTCTGTCGGTGGCGGTGCAGGTGGACGGCACCTGGCGCGATGGCGAGAACGGCGTGCCCGTGTTCGAGCCCTTGCCGGCGAGCGAGCTGGCCGAGCTCGAGACCCTGGTCAGGGGTGCCGTCGGCATCGACGACGAGCGCGGCGACACGCTTTCCATCGTCAGCCGCAGACTGGCGCAGCCCGAGCCGGAGCCCGTCATCGACGACAGGGTGCTCGGTTTCGCCCATGCCGATCTCATGCGCTTCGCCGAGCTCGGCGTGCTCGCCGGCATTGCGCTGCTCGTTCTCCTCCTCGGAGTGCGGCCGCTTCTGCGTCGGCTGCAGCCGGGTCGGCCCGCATCCGCAGGCGTCGGCGGCACCCGTCTGCTCGCCGGTCCCGACGGCCGGCCGCTCCTGATCCAAGGGACGCCCGGCACGGCGGTGGTCATCGACGAGCACGGCCATCCGGTCGTGAGGCCCGGCGGCCAGCCGGACGGCACGGATGGCGAGCGGGGCGATGACCGCGTCAGCTTGCGCCAGATCGAGGGCGATGTCCGCGCCTCGCTGCTGACCGAGATGGCCGACCTGATCGAGGACCGTCCCGAGGACGCGATCCGCGTCATCCGCTCCTGGCTGCACTCGAGCTGAGATCGACCCGACATGCCCTCATCCGACCTGATGCAATTCGACAAGCTCACCGGCTGCGAGAAGGCGGCCATCCTGATGCTCGCGGTCAGCGAGGAGAACGCCGCCAAGCTCTTCGCCAGGCTTGAGCTCGACGAGGTCAAGGAGCTGTCGCAGACCATGTCCCTGCTCGGCCGGGTCGGCTCGGACGTAGTCGAGAAGATCATCGGCGACTTCGCCGAGCGGCTGAGCCAGGCGGGAGGCGTGGTCGGCAGCTTCGACACCACCGAGCGCCTGCTGCAGCGCTTCATGGACCCCGATCGGGTCGAGCTCATCATGGAGGAGATCCGTGGACCGGCGGGGCGGACCGTCTGGGACAAGCTCGGCAATGTCAACGAGTCGGTGCTCGCCTCCTATCTCAAGAACGAATACCCGCAGACCGTGGCGGTCGTCTTGTCGCGCATCGATTCCGCCCATGCGGCGCGCGTGCTCGCCAGCCTGCCCGACGACTTCTCCGTCGAGGTGGTGATGCGCATGCTGCGCATGGAAGTCGTCCAGAAGGACATTCTTCAGGATGTCGAGCGCACGCTCCGCGCCGAGTTCATGAGCAATCTGGCGCGGACGAATCGCCGCGACAACTACGAGGTGATGGCAGAGATATTCAACTACTTCGACCGCAATACAGAGACACGATTTGTGGCTGCGCTCGAGGAGCGCAACAAGGAGTCGGCTGACCGGATCAAGGCGTTGATGTTCACCTTCGAGGATCTCGCCAAGCTCGACAGCACCGGCATTCAGACGCTGATGCGCAACGCCGGCAACGATCGCATCGGCGTGGCGCTCAAGGGTGCCAGCGAGCAGCTCAAGGAGCTCTTCTTCGCCAACATGTCGGAGCGGGCCGCGAAAATCCTCAAGGAGGACATGCAGGCAATGGGACCGGTCCGGCTGCGCGACGTCGACGAGGCCCAACAATTCCTGGTGAACATGGCAAAAGAGCTGGCGGCCTCGGGCGAAATCTTCCTCGCCGACAGCAAAGACGACGAGCTGGTCTACTGATGGTCGAGCGCATCCATCCCCTGGTTTTCGTCGCCGGGCGTCGGGCGCCCGCGTCGACCGGTGGCGCACCCGCCTGGCCGGTCATCGGCTTTCCGGCTTCGCCATCAGAAGTGGCCGCGGCGTCCGACGTCCTGGAGGGCGAGCCCGGCCCGTCGGACGAGCTTTTCTTCGACGAGATCGAGCTCGCCCGGATCTGCGCCTCGGTCGACCGTGCTGCCCGTCATGCCGAGCGTCAGGAGATGACACTCGCCATCGAGGGACGCACGGCATCGGCGCTGGAATCGATCGCCGCCGCGGTCGGTGCGCTCGATGCGGCGTTCGAGGCCCGACTGGCCGAGCTGCGCCGGATGGCGGCGCAGCTGGCGGCCGCCGCGGTCGAGGCGCTCGGCGTCACCTCGCCCGCCCGCCTCGCCGCGCGGCTCACCGAAAGCCTCGCCGACGAGTGCCTGGGCCGGCTCGACCCGCTGCTCCCGCTGACCGTCGAAGTTTCGGCCGAGATGGTCGATCCGCTCGCCGCCGCCATCGGGCAGCCGGGTGCGGTGCCGCTTCGGCCCGGCCGGATCTCGATCGAGCCGGCATCCGGCCTGGCATTGGGCGAGGCGCGGCTGGTCTGGCCGGACGGCCACGCCGAATGGTCGGCCTCGGACCTCCGGAGCCGTGCCGCGGCCATCCTCGATGGTCTCGCCGTCGACGACGACGGCAACCCCGCCATCTTCGCACCCACGAGCGCAAGGAACGCATGAGACATGCCGAGCGACCATCGATCCGCCGATCCCGCCCCGAATGCGGCCGAGACCGCGACGGAGCCGGCGGGTATGCCGGCGCCTCTGCCCGCCGGCGACCGGCTGAACGCCATCTACGACATCCCGGTCCAGCTCGCCGCCGTGCTCGGCAAGACCTCGATGCCGGTCAACCAGTTGCTGCGCCTCGGGCGCGGTGCTGTGGTCGAGCTCGACCGGAAGGTCGGCGAGCCGATCGACGTCTACGTCAACAACCGTCTCGTGGCGCGTGGCGAGGTGCTGATCGTCGACGATCACCTCGGCATCACCATGACCGAGATCATCAAGAGCGACAGCTGATGCGGCGATCGGCCTCCCGGTCGAGGCGACGCATGCCGGCCGGCATCCTGGAGCGCCTCGATCCGGCCGGCGCCCTCGGCCTCGTCGCCGCCTTCGCCGTGATCGGCCTCGCCATCGGCAGCGGCGCGGCGCCGGCCCGCTTCGTCGATCTGCCCTCGGTGCTGATCGTGATCGGCGGCACGCTTGCCGTGACCTTCGCGAGCTTCTCGCTCGCCGAGTTCGCGCGGCTGCCGAAGGTGGTTGGTGCGGCGCTCTCGCTGACGCCGCCCTGCCCGCTGCCGACGGTCGCCAATGACGCGCTCACCCTGGCGGAGGCGGCCCGGCAGGAGACGTTGCCCGGGCTCGAGCGCCGCATCGACGGGCTGATACGCCATGCCTTCCTCCATCGCGGCCTCGTGCTTCTGCTCGAGGGGGCCGATCGGGATGCGATCGAGCGCACGCTTCGCCGCGAGATCGGTGCTCTGCTCGAGCGCCAGCGCAGCACGGTCGGCATCTTGCGCCGAGCCGCCGAGGTGGCGCCCGCCATGGGGCTGATCGGCACGCTGATCGGGCTCGTGCAGATGCTCGGTCATCTCGACGACCCGGGGGAGATCGGTCCGGCGATGGCGGTGGCGCTTCTGACCACGCTCTACGGCGCCCTTCTCGCGCATGCGCTCTTCACCCCGCTTGCCGAGAAGCTGCAGCGCCGCTTCGAGGCCGAGCTCGCCGGAGCCGAGCTCCAGCTCGTCGCCGCCCTCGCCATCGCCGACCGGGACAACCCGAGGCGGCTCGAGGCGGCCCTCAACGGACTTCTGGCCCCCGACGAGCGCCTGCGGCGCTTCGACTGAGGGAGGGCCGGAGCATGGACGGAGAAGCGGAATTGGGGACACGCCTTCTGGTTATCGGTCCGGACGGGCACGAGGTCGCCAAGGCGGTTGGAATGGCGGCGGCGAGCGGCGCCGAGATCCGGCGAGCACCCGACCGCGCCGCGGCCCTGGCGCTGCTGCGCGCCGGCCAGGGGGCCGATCTCGTGCTCGTCGATCTCGACGCCGATGTCGGCCGCCTCATCCAGGCCCTGCGCGGCGAACGCTTCCATCTGCCGGTCGTGGCCTACGGAATCGACGCCGATCCGGTGGCGGCGGTGGCGGCGATCCGTGCCGGTGCCCGCGAGTTCCTGCCCCTCCCGCCCGAGGCCGAGCTGATCGCGGCCCTGCTCGCCGCCGCCGCGAGCCCGGTGCGGGAGCTGGTTTCAGCCGATCCCGCGATGCAGCGCGTGCTCGAGCTCGCGCATCAGTTCGCCTTGGCCGACGCGAGCGTCATGATCACCGGCGAGAGCGGCACCGGCAAGGAGATGGTGGCCCGCCTGCTGCACGCCCGAAGCCGGCGGAGCGGCGGGCCCTTCATCTCGGTCAACTGCGCGGCGATTCCGGAGCAGCTCCTCGAATCCGAGCTCTTCGGCCATGAGAAGGGGGCGTTCAGCGGTGCCGTCGCCCGGCGGATCGGCAAGTTCGAGGAGGCGAGCGGCGGCACGCTCCTGCTCGACGAGGTGACCGAGATGGACCCCCGCCTGCAGGCCAAGCTCCTGCGCGCCATCCAGGAGCGGGAGATCGACCGGCTCGGCGGCAGCAAGCCTGTGAAGGTCGACATTCGCCTGATCGCGACCAGCAACCGCGACATGGAGCAGGCGGTCGCCGCCGGTGTGTTCCGCGACGACCTCTACTTTCGCCTCAATGTGCTGACCCTGCATCTACCGCCCCTGCGCGAGCGGCCAGGCGACATCGAGGCGCTGGCCCGCCACTTCGCGACAAAGCACGCCACCGCCAATGGCCGGCCGGTTCCCGATATCGACGCGATCGCGCTGGCCCGGCTCAAGGCGCATCACTGGCGCGGCAACGCGCGCGAGCTCGAGAATTGCCTGCACCGGGCCGTCCTGCTCAGCCGGGACGGACGCATCGGCCCGGGCGAGATCGTGCTGGACGGGCGAGCGCCACCGCCGGCGGCACCGGGTTCCGGTGCCGGCCACCCGTCGGCGGCACCCGCGGCAGGCCGCAGCCTCGCCGAGGTCGAGCGGGACCTGATCCTCGAAACCCTCGGCAACACCTTCGGCAACCGGACGCACGCCGCCACCATTCTCGGCATCTCTATCCGCACCCTGCGCAACAAGCTCAGGCAGTACGGCGAAGCCGGTCTTGCCGTTCCGGCACCCGCCGGCGAAGCCGGCTGAAGGCGAGGGAAGAGGACCGGCGATGGCCATTCAGCTGAGAGCCACCACGGATCGCGTGGTGCCCGTGCTCTGGCAGGCGCTGCGCCAGAGCGATGTCCTGATGGCGCTCGGCGTCATCGCCATCCTCGTCGTGCTCATCCTGCCCCTGCCGCCGGTCCTTCTGGACCTGCTGCTCGCCGTCTCGATCATGTTCTCGGTCCTCGTTCTCCTGACCTCGCTCTTCATCGAGAAGCCGCTCGATTTCAGCGCCTTTCCGACCGTGCTCCTGATCGCGACCATGCTCCGGCTGTCCCTGAACCTCGCCTCGACCCGGCTGATCCTCGCCAATGGCCACGAGGGCCCGGATGCTGCGGGCGGCGTGATCGAGGCCTTCGGCGGCTTCATCATGTCGGGCAACTACGTCATCGGCATCATCGTCTTCGCCATCCTCGTGATCGTGAACTTCGTCGTCATCACCAAGGGCTCCGGCCGCATCGCCGAGGTTGCCGCCCGCTTCTCCCTCGACGCCATGCCGGGCAAGCAGATGGCGATCGACGCCGATCTTTCGGCCGGGCTGATCGACGAGGCCGCCGCCCGTGCGCGCCGCAAGGAGCTGGAGGAGGAGAGCGCCTTCTTCGGGGCCATGGACGGTGCCGCGAAGTTCGTCCGCGGCGACGCCATCGCCGGGCTTCTGATCACCTTCATCAATCTTCTGGCCGGTCTCGTCATCGGCGTCGGCCAGATGGGCATCAGCTTCGGCGAGGCGGCCGAGAGCTACACCATCCTGACCGTCGGCGATGGCCTGGTCTCGCAAATCCCGGCCCTCATCGTCTCGACCGCGGCTGGGCTTCTGGTCTCAAAGGCGGGTGTCAGCGGACGCGCCGACAAGGCGCTGCTCACGCAGATGGGTGCCTTTCCCAAATCGCTCGGCGTCACCAGCGGGCTGATGTTCGCCCTCGCCATCCTGCCGGGCCTGCCGGTCCTGCCCTTCGTCGTCATCGGCGGTGGTGCCGGCTGGCTCGCCTGGCGGTCGTCGAGGGCGAGTGCCCTAGCCGAGGCGGCGCTGCTTGACCGACCCGAGGCGACACCGGTCCAGGCCGTGGAGGAGCCGATCGCCACGGCTTTGCAGATCGATCCCATCCGGCTCGAGCTGGGCTACGGCCTCCTGCCGCTGATCAGCGAGGGCGGCGCCGGCCGGCTCACCGAGCAGATCAAGGCCCTGCGTCGCCAGCTCGCCGGCGAGCTCGGCTTCGTCATGCCGTCGGTGCGCATCCAGGACAACATCCAGTTGCCGGCCAACACCTACGTCCTCAAGGTCAAGGAGATGGAGGCGGCGCGCGGCGACATCCGACCCAACATGCTGCTCGTCATGCATCCGCAGGGAGCGCCCATCGAGCTGCCGGGCGAGGAGACCCTGGAGCCGACCTTCGGGCTCGCCGCCATGTGGATCGGCCAGGGGCTGCGCGAGGAGGCCACCTTCAAGGGCCTGACCGTGGTCGATCCGGCGACGGTCGTCACCACCCATCTGACCGAGATCGTCAAGGACAACCTCGCCGAGATGCTGAGCTTCGCCGAGACGCAGAAGCTTCTGGCCGAGCTGGATCCGCAGTACCAGAAGCTGCTCGCCGACCTGGTGCCGCAGCGCATCTCGACCGCCGGAATCCAGCGCGTCCTGCAGGGCCTCCTGGCCGAGCGGGTGTCGATCCGCGACCTCGCCTTGATCCTCGAGGCGATCAGCGAGGCCGTCCAGTTCACCCAGCACGCGGTCTTCATCATCGAGCACGTCCGCGCCCGACTGGCACGCCAGATCACCGGTTCGATCACCGGGCCCGGCGGCTACGTGCCGCTGCTCACGCTCTCTCCGGGCTGGGAGCAGGCCTTCGGCGAGAGCCTCGTCGGCCAGGGCGAGGAGCGCCAGCTCGCCATGTCACCGAGCCAGCTCCAGGACTTCATCCGCGCCGTCCGGGATGCGTTCGAGGCGCAGGCGATGCGCGGCGAGCTGCCCGTGCTCGTGACCTCGCCCGCCATCCGCCCCTATGTCCGCTCGATCGTCGAGCGCTTCCGCCCGGCCACCGTGGTCCTGTCGCAGAACGAGATCCATCCCAAGGCCAGGCTGCGCACGCTGGGGCAGGTCTGAGCCATGCGCCTGCGGGTCTTCGAGGGACGGAGCGTGCAGGAGGCCATGGCACGGCTGCGCCGGGCGATGGGCGAGGACGCGGTGATCCTGGCGACCGAGGAGGATGGCGGGGTCGTGCGCCTCACCGCGGCCCGGGAGGCGGCCGAGGACGATCTCGCCGCCATCCTGACCTCCGGCACCTCGCTCGAGGTGATCGAGCGGCTGGCGCTCGTTCTGCGCGGCCATCGCCTCGATGCGGCAGTGATCGAAGGGCTCTGCGTCGCCGCCCGCGAGAGCGGCTCCAAGGATGCGGAGGAGGTGCTCGCCTTCGCACTCGCCGCCCGTTTCCGCTTTTCACCCATCAACCGTCTGCCCGACCGGCCGGTGGTGTTTGCGGGTGCTCCGGGTGCCGGCAAGACGATCATGGTGGCGCGGCTCGCGGCCGCCGCCCGGCTCGCCGGCCGGCCGGTCACGGTCGCCAGCACCGATCGCGCGCGTCGTGGCGGCACGGCCCAGCTCGAGGCCCTGCTAGCCGCCATGGGGATCGGGCTCGACGAGCTGCCCGAGCCTTCGGCAGTGACGGGTGAGGGAAGGCTGCTCCTGGTCGACACCGAGGCCGCCCATCCCCTTCGGCCCGATTCGCTGGCTGCGGCGGCCAGTCTCGCCCGCCGTTTCCAGGCGGAGCTTCTGCCGGTTTTCGCCGCCGAGACCTGCGCCTTCGAAGCGCACGATCAGGCGCTCGCCTGGCGCGCGCTCGGCGCGTCCCGCTTTCTCGCGGCGCGGCTCGATACGGTGCGTCGGCTCGGCCTTCTTCTCGGCGCGGCCGAAGCCGGCCTAGATCTCGCCGGAGCCGGCATCTCGCCGCTCGTCGCCGAGCCCATCAAGCCGCTGACCGCCGGCAATCTGGCGAAGCTGCTCCTCCATCGCGCCGCCTCTTTCGTCAAGGAGGGCAGGGCATGACCGGCCTCACCGTGCTGGCTTCCGGCAAGGGCGGGGTCGGCAAGACCTTCCTCGCGGTCTCGCTCGCCCATGCGCTGGCGGTCAGGGGCCGCCGCGTTTTGCTGGTCGATGCCGATCTCGGCCTCGCCAATATCGACGTGCAGCTCGGCTACGACGAGCCCATCGGCCTCGGTCGGGCGATCGCCCTGGGCCTCGATCCGGCGGCGCTGATCCGGGATCGGGGCGGCAATCTCTCGACCCTGACCGGCGCCGGCACCGGCCGGGGCCTCGAAGGCCTCGCCGGGGCGGATCTCGAGGCGGCGATCGAGCGGCTCACCTTGCTGGCGGCGGCCTTCGACGAGGTGCTTGTCGACCTGCCGAGCGGGCTCGAGCGGATCGGGCCGGCCTTCATCCGCGGAGCCCGCCGGCTGCTCCTCGTCGGCAGCAATGAGCCGACGTCGCTCACCGACAACTATGCGCTTCTCAAGCTGACGCGTGGTGCGGCACCCCGGCCCTTCCTCGTCGCCAACGCGGTGGCCGATGCCGGCGAGGGACAGGCGGCGCATGCCGCACTCGCCCGCGCCTGCCGGCGATTCCTCGATCTCGATCCGGGCTATCTCGGTGCCGTGCGGCGGGACAGCCGCGTGCCCGAGGCGATCCGCCGGCAGATGCCGCTCTGCGTCCGCTCGCCCCAGGCGCCGGCCGCGACCGATATCGCCGCCCTCGCGGGGCGGCTGGTGACGGAGAACTGCCGATCCTCGGGCTGAGCGGAGCGGCGACTGCTTTGTTGCAGCGCAGCGTCAACCCTTCTAGCTTCTGCGCCGCTTCATTCCCGAATGCCTCTTGGAGGGATCATGCAGCGTCCCCAGACGCGCCCGGCCAATCCCTGCTTCGGCTCCGGCCCGACCGCCAAGCGACCCGGCTGGTCGACCGACGTGCTGCGCCCCGCCCCGGTCGGCCGCTCGCATCGCTCGGCCGCGGCCAAGGCCAGGCTCGAGGCGGTCATCGACCGGAGCCGGGCCCTTCTTTGCATGCCCGACGATTATCGGCTGGCCATCGTTCCGGGTTCCGATACGGGCGCCTTCGAGATGGCGATGTGGTCGCTTCTGGGGCCCAGAGGCGTCGATGTGGTGGCCTTCGAGAGCTTCGGTTCCGGCTGGCTCGCCGATGTGGCGGGCGAGCTCCGCCTCGAGGATCTCCGCAGCTTCGAGGCGGATTACGGCGCATTGCCCGACCTCTTCGGCACCTCGCCCGACCGCGATATCGTCTTCACCTGGAACGGCACCACCTCGGGCGTGGTCGTGCCGGACGGACGTTGGATTGCTCCTGACCGGCGCGGCCTCACGCTCTGCGACGCGACCTCGGCGGCCTTCGCCATGGACCTGCCCTGGGACCGGCTCGACGTGGTCACCTGGTCCTGGCAGAAGGTGCTGGGCGGCGAGGCGCAGCACGGGATGCTCGCCCTCTCGCCGCGGGCCCTGGAGCGACTGCGGTGCTGGACCCCGCCACGGCCCCTGCCCAAGCTCTTCCGCCTGACGAGGGAAGGCGAGCCGATGCAGGGGCTTTTTAGGGGCGAGACCATCAACACCCCCTCCATGCTGGCAGTCGAGGATGTGCTCGACGCGCTCGCGTGGGCCGAGAGGGAGGGCGGGCTGGAAGGCCTGATCGCGCGGTCGAAGGCCAACCTCGCCGCCGTCGAGCGCTGGGTCGCGCACTCGACCTGGGCGGCGTTCCTCGCCGCCGACCCCGCCATCCGCTCCTCCACCTCGATCTGCCTCAAGATCGTCGATCCCCTTGTCGCCGCCCGCCCCGCCGCCGAGCAGAACGCCTTCGTCAAGGCGATGGTCCGGCGGCTCGAGGACGAGGCGGTGGCCTTCGACATCGCCGGTTATCGCGACGCCCCGCCGGGCCTTCGTCTCTGGGGCGGGGCCACGGTCGAGACCGCCGATCTCGAGCAGCTTCTCCCCTGGCTGGACTGGGCCTTCGCCCTGACCCGGGCCGAAGCCTGAAGCCGCCGTCCCCGCCACTCCCGCTCGACGGATTGCCTCCATGCCCCGCGTGCTGATCGCCGACAAGCTCAGCCCCTCCGCCCTCGCCATCTTCGCCGAGCGCGGCATCGAAGCCGACGCCAGAACCGGTCTCGATCAGGAGGCGCTCGCCGCCGTCATCGGCGAGTATGACGGCCTCGCCATCCGCTCCGCGACCCGGGTCACGGCCGAGCTGCTCGCCGCCGCCGCGCGCCTGAAGGTGGTCGGCAGGGCGGGCATCGGTGTCGACAATGTCGATGTCGAGGCCGCCACCGAGCGTGGCGTGGTCGTCATGAACACGCCCTTCGGCAATTCGGTCACCACCGCCGAGCATGCCATCGCCATGCTGCTCGCCACCGCCCGCCAGCTCGCCGCCGCCGATCGCTCCACCCGGGCCGGCAAATGGGAGAAGTCGCGCTTCGTCGGTGTCGAGCTCGCGTCGAAGACGCTCGGCGTCATCGGCTGCGGCAATATCGGCTCGATCGTCGCGAACCGTGCCCAGGGGCTGAAGATGCGGGTGATCGCCTTCGATCCCTTTCTCTCGGCCGAGCGGGCGAGGGACCAGGGGATCGAGAAGGTGGACCTGGACGAGCTCTTGCAGCGCGCCGACTTCATCACGCTGCACACACCCCTGACCGAGCAGACGCGGAACATCCTGGGCAGGGAGAACCTGCGGAAAACCAAGAAGGGCGTGCGCATCGTCAACTGCGCGCGCGGCGGGCTCGTCGACGAGACGGCGCTCGCCGCGGCGATCGAGGCCGGCCATGTCGCCGGCGCCGCCCTCGACGTCTTCGCCGTCGAGCCGGCCCGCGAATCGCCCCTTTTCGCCCTCGAGGAGGTGATCGTCACGCCGCATCTCGGGGCCTCGACCGCCGAGGCGCAGGAGAAGGTGGCGCTCGAGATCGCCGAGCAGATGAGCGACTATCTGCTCAAGGGTGCCATCGTCAACGCCCTCAACATGCCCTCCGTGACCGCCGAGGAGGCGCCCCGCCTCAAGCCCTACATGCTGCTCGCCGAGCAGCTCGGCTCGTTCGCCGGTCAGCTCACCGAGACGGGGCTGCGCGGCGTCACCATCCGCTATGCCGGCGAGGTGGCGCGCCTCAACACCCGCCCGCTCACCCAGATGATCCTGAAGGGCCTCTTGAGCCCGCTCCTCGCCAGCGTCAACATGGTCAATGCGCCGGCGGTCGCCCGCTCGCGCGACATCGGCGTCACCACGGTCGAGACCGAGGACATCGTGGGCTACCAGACGCTGATCGCCGTCGAGGTCGAGACCGAGCGCGGTGCGCGCGAGGTCTGCGGCACGCTGATCCACGATGGCCGGCCGCGGGTCGTCCGCATCCGCGGAATCGAGATCGAGGCCCGCCTCGCCGACCATATGCTCTACTTGCGCAACAGCGACACGCCGGGCTTCATCGGTGCGCTCGGCGGCCTCCTCGGCGATGCCGGGGTCAACATCGCGACCTTCCATCTCGGCCGCGACCGGCCGGGCGGTGACGCCATCGCCATGCTCGAGGTGGACGGCCCCGTGCCCGAGGCGGTGCTGCGCCGGATCCAGGCCCTGCCGCAGGTGCTGCAGGTCAAGGCGCTGGCGTTTTGAGCGCCTCGATAAAGCGGCGCCCGTAGAGCTCGAACTTCTTCTGGCCGACGCCGTCGACGGCGAGGAACGCATCCAGGCTGGTCGGCCGCTTCCGCGCCATGTCGACCAGCGTCGCGTCGCTGAAGACGATGTAGGCCGGCTTGTCGATCTCCCGCGCGATCTCGAGCCGGAGCGCCTTGAGGGCTGCGAGCAGCTCCATCGCCGCCGGCTCGACCGCTGTGGCGCTCGTGCCCGCCGCCGCCTTGCGACCGCGCCGAACCTTGGTCGGCGGAGCCGAGAGATCGAGCGCCACCGGCCTCTCGCCGCGCTGCACCGCCGCCGCCTCGCGCCCGGGCTTGAGCGCGCCGTGGCCCGCGATATCCACCTCGACCACGCCCAGGGCGTAGAGCTGACGCACGGCGCCGCGCAGGCTCCGCTTGTCCAAATCGCGCGCCGCGCCGAAGACGGCGAGCCGGTCGTGTCCGAGCGCTGTCGCCCGCTCGGTCGTCTCACCCTTGAGGATGTCGATCAGGTGCGCCTGCCCGAAGCGCCGGCCGGTGGCCTCGATGGCGTCGAGCAGGGATCGCGCCAGCCCGCTCGCATCGACGAGCGCCGGAGGGTCGAGGCAGCGGTCGCAGGCGCCGCAGGGCTCGGCCGCCTCGCCGAAATAGCCGAGCAGCGCCTGCTTGCGGCAGCCGGTGGTCGCGGTGAAGGAGAGCAGCGCGTCGAGCCGCCGGTGCTCGACCCGCTTGACCGCGTCCGTCGCATTGCCGCTGTCGATCAGCCAGCGCCGGCGGCGGATGTCGTCGAAGCCGTGGAGCAGGATCGCCTCGGCCGGCAGCCCGTCGCGGCCGGCCCGGCCGATCTCCTGGTAGTAGGCCTCGAGATTGCCCGGCAGATCGACATGCACGACGAAGCGGATGTCCGGCTTGTCGATGCCCATGCCGAAGGCGATGGTGGCGACGACGATGAGGTCCGGCTCGGACAGAAAACGGTCCAGGAGCTGCCGCCGCGTGCCGGACCCCAGGCCGGCATGGTAGGCCACGGCGGAAAAGCCGGCATCTTGGAGCGCCTTCGCCGTCGCCTCCGTGTCCTTGCGCGCCAGCCGGTAGACGATGCCCTGGCGGCCGCGAAAGGGCTCGATCAGCTCGAGGAGCTGGCGCTCCGGGCGCTCCTTCGCGAGCACCTTGAGGCTGATGTTCGGCCGGTCGAAGCCCTGGACGAAGACGCGCCCCGGCCGGTGGCGGAAGAGCTGACCCTGGATGTCCTCGCGCGTCGCCACGTCCGCCGTGGCCGTGAAGCCGGCGATGCAGGCATCGGGATAGCGCGCCGGGAGCTGGCCGAGATTGCGGTAGTCGGGGCGAAAATCGTGCCCCCACTGGCTCAGGCAATGCACCTCGTCGACGATGATCTGGCTGAGCGGCAGCCGGTCGAGTGCCGCCTGCAGGCGCTCGCTGCCGAGGAGCTCCGGCGAAAGGTAGAGGAGCTTGAGCCGGCCATCCTTGATCGACTGCCAGATCCTGGCCCGCTCGCTCCGGTCGGTGCCGCTGTGCACGGCCGCCGCCTCGATGCCGAGCAGGCGAAGCTGGGCCACCTGGTTGTCCATGAGAGCGATGAGCGGCGAGACGACGAGGCTGAGCCCGTCCTTCAGCACCGCCGGCAGCTGGTAGCAGAGGCTCTTGCCGCCGCCGGTCGGCATCACCGCCAAAAGGTTCTCGCCGCGCAGCAGGCTCTGGACGATCGAACGCTGGCCGGGACGGAAGCTGCTGAAGCCGAAGATCTCGTGGAGCGCCGTTTCGGGATCGAGGTGGTGGGGCAAGGGTTCTCCGATCGGACGCGTGCAGAGGCTCTCGTAGCGAACTCGCCCGCGTCCGCCAAGCTGGCACGTCGGAGCACTTTGTCTTAAAGGGCAGGGACCGGAGGATCGATGGCAGGGGCGGTGGCCGGATGACCAATGTCGCAGTGGTCGGCTCGCAGTGGGGCGACGAGGGCAAGGGCAAGATCGTCGACTGGCTCAGCGAGCGGGCCGATGTCGTCGTCCGCTTCCAGGGCGGACACAATGCCGGCCATACGCTGGTCGTGGATGGCGTGACCTACAAGCTCAGCCTTCTGCCGTCGGGCGTGGTCCGCCAGGGCAAGCTCTCGATCATCGGCAACGGCGTGGTCGTCGATCCCTGGGCGCTGCTCGAGGAGATCGATCGGTTGCGCCGGCAGGGTGTGGCCATCGGCTCCGAGACCCTGCGCCTCGCCGAGAACGCCACCCTGATCCTGCCGTTCCACGGCGAGCTCGACCGGGCACGCGAGGAGGCGCGCGACAAGGTCCAAAGCGGCTCCGGCAGGATCGGCACCACCGGCCGCGGCATCGGCCCGGCCTACGAGGACAAGGTGGCGCGCCGCGCCATCCGCGTCTGCGACCTCGCCGACGAGACGGTGCTGGAGCAGAAGCTGGCCGAGCTCCTTCTTCACCACAACGCGCTCCGCCGCGGCTTCGGCGTCGACGAGATCGACGGTGGCGCCCTGCTCCAGCGGCTGAGGCAGCTCGCACCGCTGCTCCTGCCCTTTGCCGAGCCCGTCTGGCTCCGCCTCTCGGAGCTGCGCCGCGCCGGCCGCCGCATCCTCTTCGAGGGTGCCCAGGGTGCCATGCTCGACGTCGACCACGGCACCTATCCCTATGTCACCTCCTCGAACACCACGGCCGGCATGGCCGCCACCGGCTCCGGCGTCGGCCCGGACACGGTCGGCTACGTGCTCGGCATCACCAAGGCTTACACGACGCGCGTCGGCTCCGGCCCGTTTCCGACCGAGCTGTTCGATGCCGACGGCACGCGCCTCGGTGAGCGGGGGCGCGAGTTCGGCACCGTCACCGGCCGCAAGCGCCGCTGCGGCTGGTTCGACGCGGTGCTGGTCCGCCAGGCGGTCAAGACGGGCGGTATCCGCGGCCTGGCGCTCACCAAGCTCGACGTGCTCGACGGCTTCGAGCGGCTGAAGATCTGCACCGCCTACAACCTCAACGGCCAGACCCTCCACCATCTGCCGGCCGGCATGGCGGCGCAGGCAGCGGTCAGGCCGATCTACGAGGAGATCGAGGGCTGGCCGGAGAGCACTGCAGGCGCCAGGAGCTTCGTCGACCTGCCGGCCCAGGCAATCAAATACGTCAAGCGCCTCGAGGAGCTGGTCGAGGCGCCGGCAGCCCTGCTCTCGACCAGCCCGGCACGCGACGACACCATCCTGGTGACCGATCCCTTCGCCGATTGAGAGCCGACGCGCCGCGCCCGCCGGAATCAGGTCAGAAACGGGCCAGCGCCTCGCGCAGCGCCTGGGCACCGGGTCGAGGCGCGATCTCGCCGCGCAGGATCTGCCCGGCCGAGACGCCGGCGCCGTAATAGGCCTCGTTCCACTCGGTGCGCTCGATCACCGCCGAGCCGTCGGCGGCGAGCCCGCCATAGAGGCCGCGGCTGCGCGAGAAGACGTAGATGTCCTCGCCGAACCGGATGGTGGTCGCCGCGCCCACGCCGGCGCCTATTCGACCCACCGCCATGCTGGCGTCGACGCCCAGCTTGAACTGCGACGTGAGCAGCTTGTCGACGGCCGTGGCATTCATCAGGGTGAAGATGACGTCCGACGACTTGCCGCCGAGCTGCAGGCCGAGACTGCCGCCATAAATCTCGTAGAAGGCGGGATCGCTCCAGGCACCCGTCGTGCGGTTGCGGGCGAGCAGCACGCCCACCCCGTGCTCGAGCCCGATGATCAGGCCACCCTGCAGCATGTCCGGCACGATCAGGACAGCATAGGCGTTCTGCACGTAGATCGGAACGTTGGCGAAGTTCGGATCGCTCTGGAATTCCTCGACGACGAGCCGCGCCCGATCGATCAGGATCTGCTGGTCGCTCTCCTGCGTGAAGGCGGGCCAAGGTGCGAGGAGGGCCGCGATGCCCGCCGCCGCTCCGACCATCGCCGCCCGTCGACTTTGCCTGGCCACTCTGATCCAACTCGTCGAAAAGTCATGGACACCGCAAACGCGACCCCGAACCCGGCGCCCGTCGCGAAAGCGCGAGCGGAAATCTATCGCGGATCGCGCCGAGCACCCAAGCCCTGCCCGGCCGGTCACGATCGTCTGGCCGACGACTGTGACCGGGGGACAACGAGAGGGCTCGGGGGGACCTGGGGCAGGATGATAGCCATGAAGCTGCTAAACGAGGGTTAATGCGGCGGCAGGGCTTGCGGCATGGACATATGTTTCGCCTGGCAGCAAGCTCGCTTGCGGCGCCTGCCGGAGCGGCCGGGCGAGCTTGCGGCGAGGGTGAAGGGCGGAATGAACGAGACGGCGCGGACGAACCCGGAAGGGCGGGACGATCTTGGGGACGTCGACGCGCGAATCGCCCAGTGGGCGGAGCGCCTCGAGATCCACCGCGAGCGGGTCGAGATCGACCCGGCCGCGAACCCGATCGAGCTGCTCGCCGGCGAGCTGAGGGTCGAGTTGCAAGCCGGTGCCATCGACCGCCAGACGCTCGGCCGCCTCGTGCAGCGGCTGATCGGTCGTGCCTTCGCTGCCCGGGCCAGGCGTATTGATGCCTATCTCGGCGAAACCGACCCGGCCGAGAACCGTCGCCGCATCGAGGCCCTGATCGAGCGGCTGGTGCGCGATCCAAAAGGCGAGCTCCTGCCCATGGCCGAGCTCCAGGATCGGCTCGGTCGACGCCTCTACGGGCTGGTGCTGACGGCGCATCCGACCTTCAGCGTGGCCTTGCCGCTGCAGCGCGACCTCATCCGTCTCGCCATCGGCCGGGCGGACGACGGCAGCGTGCTCGCGCCCGAAGCCCGGGCGGAGCTCTTGCGGCGCGTCGAGCTCGCCAACCACCGCCCCGAGGAAAAACTCGATCTCGACACGGAGCACGCGCAGTCGGTCGAGGTGATCGGCAACCTGCGCAAGGCGCTGCGCACGATCTACGGCATCGTCTTCGATGTCGTTCATGTCCACTATCCCGACACTTGGCACGAGCTGAAGCCCTGTCTCCTCGGCCTCGCGAGCTGGGTCGGCTACGATACCGATGGTCGCGCCGACATCTCCTGGGCCACGACCTACGCTATGCGCGTGCGTCTTCAGATCGACCAGTTCGAGCACATGGTCGAGCGGATCGGCGCGGTGCATCGAAGCGGTGGCGGCGCCGGGCCCGCCGCACCCGTGCTCGAGCTGATCACCGCCCGCTTGGCCCTTGCCGACAAGGAGCTGCGCGACGAGCTTCGGGTGTTCGAGGGCTTCGATCCGAAGGACCCGGCGGCACTCGAGCGGCTGGCCGCCATGTCCCGCGAGATGCATCGCGTAGGCTCGAGACGGCTGACCGATGCCGTTCAGCTTCAGACGCTGCTCGAGCGGGCGCTCCAGGCGGCCGACGATCCCGCGACCCGGCGTGAGCTCTGGGTGCTGCGCGCCCTGATCGCCAACCAGGGTCTCGCCGCTGCCCAGACCCATGTCCGCATCAACGCGGTCCAGCTTCACAACGCCATTCGCAAGACGGTCGGCATGGATCACCCGGCGGACGATCCGGTCTACCGCTTGAGCTACCAGAACGCGGTCGTCGAGCTCATCGACCAGGCACGGCCGGAGACGGTGAACTTCGGCTCGGTCGCGGCCGAGAAGACGACCGCAAGGCGGGTCCTCATGCTGGTGGCGCAGATGCTGAAGCATCTCGACGCGAGCGAGCCGATTCGCTTCCTCATCGCCGAATGCGAGACCCCCGTCACCCTGCTCACCGCCCTCTACTTCGCCAAGCAGTTCGGCATCGACCGGCGCATCGACATCTCGCCGCTCTTCGAGACCCTGAAGGCGCTCGATCGCGGCATCGAGGTGCTCGAGGGTGCCCTCGCAGTCCCCGCATTCCGTGACTACCTGCGCGGCCGGGGCCGGCTCTGCATCGAGACCGGGTTCTCCGACGCCGGCCGCTATCTCGGCCAGATCGCCGCCTCGTTCGCCATCGAGCGGCTGCGCCTCGGCCTCGCCGGCCTGCTCGTCCGGCACGGTCTCGCCGATCTCGAGCTCGTGATCTTCGACACGCATGGCGAGAGCATCGGCCGCGGCGCCCATCCCGACAGCCTGCGCGACCGCTTCCTCTATTACGACACGCCGGAATGCCGGCGGCAGCTCGAGCTCGCGGGCATAAGGCTGACCGAGGAAAGCAGCTTCCAGGGCGGCGACGGCTTTCTCCTCTTCCTGCACGAGCACGCCGCCCTCGCGGTCCTGACGAGAGCGCTCGAGCACTGCCTCGAGCGGGAAGCGGCGGAGCCCGATCCGTTTTACGCCGAGACCGCCTACACCGACGAGTTCTTCGCCGCGATCCGCCTGTTCAACGCCCGGATCATCGACGATCCGAGCTACGCCACCCTGCTCGGCGTGTTCGGCACCAACATGCTCTACCAGACCGGCTCGCGGCCGCGGCGGCGCCAGCGCGAGCGTGGCGGTGCCGCGGCCACGCTCGACCATCCCTCGCAACTGCGCGCCATCCCGCACAACTCGATCCTGCAGCAACTCGGCATTCTGGCCAACACCATCGGTGGGGTCGGCCAGGCGGTCGACAAGGACCCCGAGATGTTCCAGCGGCTCTATCGCGAGAGCGCGCGGTTCCGCCGGCTGATGACGATGGTCGAGCATGCCTTCAAGTTCACCGATCCCGATGTGCTCGTCGCCTACGTCGCCCTCTTCAACCCGGGGGACTGGCTGCGCCTCGCCCAACTCGAGGCCGACGCGGCGCTCGAGGAAACGCTCCGCGACGTCTCCGGCGTGGTCGAGCGCATGGCGCTCTTCGATCGGCTCGGGCGGGTCAGCCGGACGCTGATCCGCGACTATATCGACCTGGCCCGGGCGCTGCGGGAGCATCGGCGGCTGACCCGCGATGCCGGCGACGAGCCGATCGTCGTCGATCTCGAGACGCGCAACAACCTGAACTCCCTGCACGCGCTCAGGATCGCGGTGATCCAGATGGTGATGCAGGCGGCCGTGCACATCCCGGATTTCAGCGACCGCAACGAGACCACGCACGACGAGGTGATCGTCAGGCTGATGCGGCTCGAGATCGAGCCGACGCTCGAGCTCCTGGCCGAAGTCTTCCCGCTGACCGAGGAGCGGGATGACCTGGATTTCGGCGAGCCCGCCACCTACCAGGACAGCGAAAGCCACACCTACGCCCAGGAGCACCAGCTGATTTTTCGTCCGATCGCCGCCTATTACGATGTCATCCGCCGCATCAGCAGCGGCGTCCTGCACCATATCGGCGCCATCGGCTGACGCGACCGAAGGAAGCCCGGGACCCCTTCCGTCTGTCGCTCGCGCAGGGCGGCATCAGGACATAAAGATGTCTTTATATTCTCGTTGACTTCGACGCCGTGACACCGCAGGCTGAGCCTGTCGCGGTTCATGGCCGCGTTGGCAGGGTAGGGCGACACGGGAAACCCGTGCACCTTCCAGCCATGCCGGCGCAGCCTTTCCGGTCGCCCCGGCCGGTGACCCGAAAGCGCGGTGGCCGGCCCTGAAATTCACCCATTGGGGTCTTGCCGATGTCTGAGCTTTCTCTTCCCGTCAGCACCCTGGGCGTGCCGCGGATCGGTCCGCGCCGCGAGCTGAAGATGGCCCTCGAATCATACTGGTCCGGCAAGTCGGACGCCGCAGCACTGCAGGCGACCGCGGCCGGGCTCCGTGCTTCAAATTGGGCGCGCCAGGCGGCCGAAGGTGTTACCGTCATCCCGTCCAACGACTTCTCCCTCTACGACCATGTGCTGGACATGGCCGTGACGGTGGGCGCCATTCCGGCCGCCTATGGTTGGAGCGGCGGTCCGGTGCCACTCGACACCAGCTTCGCCATGGCGCGCGGCAGCCAGGGCGATACCGGCGCCTGCGCGCACGGCCGGGGCGGCGGCGCGGTTGGCGTTCCGGCGCTCGAGATGACCAAATGGTTCGACACCAACTACCACTACATGGTGCCGGAGCTCGAGCCGGGGCAACGCTTCACCCTCGCCGCGACCAAGCCGGTCGACCATTATCTCGAGGCCAAGACGCTGGGTCACGCGACGCGGCCGGTGCTTCTCGGACCTGTCACCTTCCTGAAGCTCGCGAAGAGCCAGGATCAAACGTTCGATCCGATCTCGCTCATCGACGATCTCCTGCCGGTCTATGTCGAGCTGCTGCAGCAGCTCAGGACGAGCGGCGCCGGCTGGGTGCAGATCGACGAGCCCTGCCTCGTGCTCGACCTCGAGCCGGTCGTCCGGGATGCGCTTCGCGGCGCCTATCGACGCTTCGCCGACGAAGTGCCGGGCCTCGACGTCATGCTCGCCACCTATTTCGGCGGGCTCGGGAACAATCTGGAACTGGCGCTGGACCTGCCCGTGGCCGGCCTGCATCTCGATCTGGTACGTGCTCCGGAAGAGCTCGACCCGGTCCTGGCTCGGGCGCCGCAGGACCTCACCCTCTCGCTCGGCGTCATCGACGGCCGCAATGTCTGGCGGGCCGATCTCGCCCGGATCCTCGACCGGCTCGAGCCCGTGGTCGCCGCCCGCGGCGCCGACCACATCGAGATCGCGCCCTCCTGCTCGCTCCTGCACGTGCCGATCGATCTCGATCCGGAGACGGACCTCGCCCCCGAGCTCCGGGGATGGCTCGCCTTCGCCGTGCAGAAAATGGGGGAGCTCGCCACCCTCGGCCGGGCGCTCGCCGGCGGGCGTGACACGGTGCGAGACGAGCTCGACCGGTCGAGCGCCGCCGCGACCGGCCGCAGGACGTCAAGAAAGGTGCACGATCCCGCCGTCGCCCGAAGACTCGCCACCATTGATGCGACCATGCAGCGCCGGCAGAGCGGCTTCGCCTCCCGCCAGGCCGCACAGCGTGCAAGGCTCGGCCTGCCGACCTTTCCCACCACCACGATTGGTTCGTTCCCCCAGACCGCCGAGGTTCGCCAGGCCCGTTCGGCACATGCCAGGGGCGAGCTGGACGATGCCGCCTACCAGACTTTCCTTCGCGAGGAGACGGAGCGTGCCGTGCGCTGGCAGGAGGACATCGGCCTCGATGTGCTCGTCCATGGCGAGTTCGAGCGCAACGACATGGTCCAGTATTTCGGCGAGCAGCTTGCCGGCTTCGCCTTCACCCGGCATGGCTGGGTGCAGAGCTACGGCTCGCGCTACGTCCGGCCGCCGATCCTCTTCGGCGATGTCTCAAGGCCGCAACCGATGACGGTCGGGTGGTGGCGCCATGCCCAGTCGCTGACCAAGAAGCCCATGAAGGGCATGCTCACCGGGCCCGTGACCATCCTCAACTGGTCCTTCGTGCGTGACGACCTGCCGCGTCCCGAGGTCTGCCGGCAGATCGCGCTCGCGATCCGCGATGAGGTGCAGGACCTGGAGGCGGCCGGGGCCCGGCTGATCCAGATCGACGAGGCCGCCCTGCGCGAGGGCCTGCCGCTCCGGCGGTCGGCATGGCGCGGCTACCTGGACTGGGCCGTCGAGTGCTTCCGCCTCACCGCGTCGGGCGTCGCGGATGCGACCCAGATCCACACCCACATGTGCTATTCGGAGTTCAACGACATCATCGACTCGATCGCGGCCATGGATGCCGACGTCATCTCCATCGAGACCTCGCGCTCGAGAATGGAGCTTCTCGATGCCTTCAGGACCTTCGCCTACCCGAACGAGATCGGCCCCGGCGTCTACGACATCCACTCGCCGCGCGTGCCGACCGTGGCGGAGATGACCGAGCTCTTGACCCTCGCCCGCGAACGGCTCGCCGACGGGCAGCTCTGGGTCAACCCCGATTGCGGCCTCAAGACCCGGCGATGGGAGGAGGTCCGCCCGGCGCTGGTCAACATGGTCGAAGCGGCCCGGCAGCTTCGCGCGGTCGCCGCGGCCGCCGCCGAATGAACCTCGCCATGCAAGCCACCACACCGAACCTCCTGGGTTCGGTGTGGTTGTCCTGGCCAATGCACCCGATCGCGGCCACGCTGGCCGCTCCGTGGAAGGGGTTCACCTCGTACCGGCGGCCGCTGACCCGGCCAGTGGCTCAGTTCGCGTAGACGCGCTTGGGGGTGTACTGACCGGCGTCCAGATCCTCGAACAGCTCGCTGATCTGCGGATGGTTGACCGGCTCGCCGGTCGCGTCCGCCAGGAGGTTCTGCTCCGATACATAGGCGACGTAGAAGGCCTCGGCGTTCTCGGCCAGGAGATGGTAGAAGGGCTGGTCACGCTTTGGGCGGATTTCCTCCGGAATCGCGTTGTACCATTCCTCGGTGTTGGCGAACTCGGCATCGACGTCGAAGATCACGCCCCGAAACGGGAACATGCGGTGCTTGACGATCTGGCCGATTCCGAACTTCACGGCTCTCGCTTGCATTCTCCGTCACTCCAGCGACTCTTACCGGCGGGGAGCCGGGCCGCTTGGCTCCCCGCATGGCAGATATGGGAATGAGCCGGACGGCCGCCAAGTGCGTACGCCGCTGCGGCACCCTATGCGCCGACCCGCAGGTTGAGAATCAGCGAGGAGGTGTCGAAGCGGTTGCCACCCTGCTGCTGCACGAGCCGGTAGAGCTGATCGACCGCCGCGGTCACCGGCAGGGCCGCACCGTTGCGCCGCGCCTCGCCGAGGCAGATCGCCAGATCCTTGCGCATCCAGTCGACCGCGAAGCCGAAATCGAACTTGCCCTCCGCCATCGTCTTCCAGCGGTTGTTCATCTGCCACGAGCCGGCCGCCCCGCCCGAAACCACCTCCAGCACCTTGTCCGTGTCGAGCCCCGCCGCTTGGGCGAAGTTCAATCCCTCGGAGAGCGCCTGGACCAGCCCGGCGATGCAGATCTGGTTGACCATCTTGGTGAGCTGGCCGGCACCCGCGGGTCCGATGAGCCGGATAGTCCGGCCATAGGCCTGCATGATTCCCTCGGCGACGCTGAAATCAGCCGCCTTGCCGCCGCACATGATCGAGAGCACGCCGTTCTCCGCACCCGCCTGGCCGCCGGAGACGGGCGCGTCGACGAAGCCGCAGCCGCGCTCCCCTGCCGCCGCGTCCAGCTCGCGCGCGAGCTCGGCCGAGGCCGTGGTGTGATCGACGAGGACGGCACCCTTCTCGAGCCCGGCCAGGGCCCCGTCCTCGCCATGCGCCACCGAGCGCACGTCGTCGTCGTTGCCGACGCACATCATCACGACCTCGGCCCCCTCGGCGGCCGCCCGGGGCGTGCCGGCGGCACGCCCGCCATGCTTCTCCGTCCATGCCTTGGCCTTTTCGCCCGAGCGGTTGTAGACGGTGACCTCGTGCCCCTTGGCGGCCAGGTGTCCGGCCATCGGATAGCCCATCACTCCGAGCCCGATAAACGCGGTCTTGGCCATTGCCCTATCCTTCCCTTCGTGCGGTGTTGAAAGCGTTCGGCCGGTCTCCGGCCTTGCGCGGGCGAAGCTAATCGCACACCAAGGGTCCGACAAGCCGACCCGCCAGACCCGACGTGCCAGAACCCCGAGAACCCCATGATGAGCCGAGAACTCGAGCGCCGCACCGTCCGCCTGGCGGACTACACCCCACCGGCCTTCTCGACCGAATGGGTCGAGCTCGACTTCGACCTCGAGCCCGAGCGCACGACCGTCACCGCCCGCCAGCATTGCGCCCGCCGGGCCGGGGCGCCCGCACCGCTCGTGCTCGACGGCGAGAATCTCGAGCTCGTGCGGATCGCCATCGATGGCGTGGAGCTCGGCCCCGAGGCCTATGGCCTCGACGAGACCAGCCTGACCCTGCCCGAGCCGCCCGAGCGCTTCACCCTGGAGATCACCAACCGCATCAGGCCGGCAGCCAACACTGCGCTCGAAGGTCTCTACATCTCGTCGGGCATCTTCTGCACCCAGTGCGAGGCCGAAGGCTTCCGCCGCATCACCTGGTTCCAGGACCGGCCCGACGTCATGACGCGCTTTCGCGTCCGCATCGAGGCCGAGAAGGCGCGCTACCCGGAGCTCCTCTCCAACGGCAACCCCGTCGAGCGGGGCGACCTGCCGAAAGGGCGGCACTTCGCCTGCTGGGACGATCCCTTCCCGAAGCCCGCCTACCTCTTCGCCCTCGTTGCCGGTGACCTCGCACTGCTCCGGGACAGCTTCACCACGCGATCCGGGCGGGTGGTCGATCTTCGGATCTATTCCGAGCATCCGCTCATCGACCAGTGCCACCACGCCATGGCGTCCCTGAAGAAGGCCATGGCCTGGGACGAGGAACGCTACGGGCTCGAATACGATCTGGATCTCTTCATGATCGTCGCGGTCAGCGACTTCAACATGGGGGCCATGGAGAACAAGGGCCTCAACATCTTCAACACCTCGGCGACCCTGGCCCACCCGGACACCGCCACCGACGCCGATTTCGTCCAGGTCGAGCGCATCATCGCTCACGAGTACTTCCACAATTGGACCGGCAACCGCGTCACCTGCCGCGACTGGTTCCAGCTCACCCTGAAGGAAGGCCTCACCGTCTTCCGCGACCAGCAGTTCACGAGCGACATGCATTCGGCGGCGGTCAAGCGCATCGGCGACGTCACCCTGCTGCGCGAGGGCCAGTTTCCGGAGGACGCGGGGCCACTCGCCCACCCCATCCGCCCGGCCGAGTACATGGAGATCAACAACTTCTACACCCGCACCGTCTACGAGAAGGGTGCCGAGGTCATCCGCATGATCCACACCCTGATCGGCGACGTCGCCTTTCGCCGGGGCATGGACCTCTATTTCGAGCGGCACGACGGCCAGGCCGTCACCTGCGAGGACTTCGTCGGGGCCATGGCCGACGCCTCCGGCCGCGACTTCGCCCGCTTCATGCGCTGGTACGACCAGGCCGGCACGCCCAGAGTGGTCGCCAGCGAATCCTGGGACGAGTCGAAGGGCCGCTACAGCCTCACCCTCTCCCAGTCGACACCGCCCACCCCGGGCCAGCCCGAGAAGCTGCCGCTCGAGATCCCGATCCGCATGGGCCTGATCGACAGCACCACCGGCAGACCCCTGCCGCTGCAGCTGACCGGCGAGAACCAGCCGGTCGGCAACGAGCGCGTGCTCGAGCTTGGCGAGGCCGAGGCGACCTTCACCTTCGAGAATCTGCCGGCCCGGCCCTTGCCGTCGCTGCTTCGCGGCTTCTCCGCCCCGGTCGAGCTCGACCTCGATCTCAGCCGCGCCGAGCTGGCACGGCTTCTCGCGCGGGACACCGACACCTTCAACCGCTGGGAGGCCGGCCAGCGGCTGCTGCTCGACCTGATGCGCGGCCTGCTCGCCGACCACGACGCCGGCCGCGGGCTCGCGCTCGACCCGGTGGTCGTCCCGGCGCTGCAGTCGGTGCTGGAGGATGCCGCCGCCGACCCGGCCTTCGCCGCCCGGGCGCTGGCCCTGCCGAGCCGCAACGTCCTGGCGCAGTCCCTGCCGGTCATCGACGTCGAGGGGGTGGACGCGGTCGCCACCTTCCTGCGCCGGGCGATCGGTCAGGGTCTCGCCCCCGCCTGGGTCCGCGTGCTCGAGGCAGCCGGCGAGAGTCACCGCGAATCACCCGCCGAAGGAGCGCCCAGCACCGGCGCCATGGGACGGCGCGCGCTCAAGAACACGGCACTCGCCTATCTCGTCTGGTCCGGCCTCGACAGCGCGCCGCCCCTGGCCGTGGCGCAGTACCACGAGGCGCGCAACATGACCGATCGGCTCGCCGCTCTCAAGGTGCTGTGCGACGTCCAGGCGGAGGGCTTCGAGGCGCTGCTCACCGACTTCCACACCCGCTACGAGCGGGCCCCGCTCGTCATCAACAAATGGTTCGCCCTCCAGGCGAACATCGAGGACGCGAGGAGCGTGGAGCGGGTCCGCCGACTGCTCGGCCATCCCGCCTTCACGCTCGCCAATCCCAACCGCGTGCGCTCGCTCGTCGGCATGTTCGCCATGGGCAACCTCACCGGCTTCCACCGCAGGGACGGCGCCGGCTACCGCCTTCTGACCGAAACGGCCCTCGAGCTCGACCGGCGGAACCCGCAAACCGCAAGTCGCCTCCTCCAGGCCCTCGGCCGCTGGCGCCGCTTCGATTGCGCCCGCCAGGCCCTGATGCGCGCCGAGCTCGAGCGCATTCTCCGAGCCCCAGGCCTAAGCAAGGACAGCTACGAGGTGGTGACCAAGAGCCTGGGGTAGGTTGGGGAAGGGAAGACGATCCGGGGAGGATGATCTTCCCCGGGCCTCATCGATCGTTTGTGGCGAGCCTAGACGTCGGCCAGCAGCTCGGCGGTGCGGCGGACGATGCGCAAGGCGAGGGCCGTGCCGTCCGCCTCGCCCTTCTCGAAATCGCCCTCGATCCGGCCCATCTGGTTGGTCACATGGGCGAAGCAGACGACCGATCGACGCCGGGCCTCCGCGAAAGCGTAGAGCGCCGCCGCCTCCATCTCGACCGCGAGGAGGCCGAGCTCCTGCATCGCGGCAATCGCCTCCTCGGTCTCCCTGAAGGGCGCGTCCGTGGTCCATGTCGGTCCTTCGAGCATGGGAATGCCGAGATCGTCGAAGGCACCGCGCAGGCGGCCGAGGAGAGCGGGCGGCGCCTCGCTCCAGCCCGCGGGCGGCAGATAATGGTAGCTCGTCCCCTCGTCCCGCAACGCCCGGTCGATCAGGACGAAGGCGGGCGGCGACAGGGCAGGGGCGATCTGCCCGGACGAGGTGACGCTGATCAGAAGCTCGCAGCCCGAGGCGAACAGCTCCTCCGCCACCAGCACCGCGAAGGAGGCCCCGACGGCGCAACCGACGATGCCGAGCGTCAGCCCCATTTCCTCGAACACGAAAAGATCGGTGTGATAGCAGACCCAGCCGGGGAGCCGCAGCGCCCGCCCCTCCGCCTTCAGGCGCCGCACGATATCGCCATCCGGGTCGAGGAGGCACACGTCCGGGACACTGGCAGGTGCCACACCCTTCTGGCGCCGCGCTTCGCGCAGCAGGCTCTCCGGCGTGAAGACCGAGGGTGAGCCGTAATGCTTGCGCGCCAGGATCGGTGGCAAACTGTGGCTCGAATCCCCCGATCCCAACGCCATCACCTCCCGCGGCTACGCGGCTCTCCCTCTGCCCCGAAAGCGACCGGGAGGGGAGGTCGCCTTTAGCCGCACGTCGGCACGGGCGATCGGGAAAGGCCGCCCGGCACATCGTCAGTTCCGCTGGTCGGAAGGCTCGATGGGCAGGGGCAGGCCTGGGCCGAGCAGCCGCTGGCGGGCGAGGGCGCCGAGGGCGAAGCGCAGGAACGGCAGGTAGTCGAACGCATAGCGCCGCCAGAGCCGCCGCGGCTCCTTGTAGAGCCGGTAGAGCCAGCGCAGCTCCAGCCTGTCGATCCAGGCGGGATAATAGCGCTCCGCCAGCGCGAGCTGGTCGAGAAAGCCGCCGCAACTGATCAGGATGCCGCCATAGCCCGCGGACTTCAGTTGGAGCATGAAGCGCTCCTGATGGGGTGCTCCCATGCCGCAGAGCACCACATCCGGCCGCCGCTCGAGAATGTCACGCTCCAGCTCCGCCCGGTCGCGATAGCCGTCGTGGCAGGCGACGTAGCGCACACCCGGAAAAGCCGCCCGCATCCGCGCCACCGCCCGCTCGGCAACACCCGGCCGGCCGCCAACGACGACGAGCGAGGCTCCGGCGTTATCGAGTGTCGTGAGAATGGGCGGATAGAGCGACGTGGCATCGAAGCTGAACCGTCCGGCCTGTGGGTCGTGCAACTGCCGCAGCACATGTGCCACGCCGATCCCGTCCGGCAGCACGAGGTCGAACTGGCGCAGCAGCCGGGCGTGCTCGCCGCTCTCGCCGTCGATCCGCCAAGCCTGCGGGTTGACGAAGGTCACGAGCAGGGAGCTCCGCCCCTCGAGGCTTCGCTTCACGACCTCGAGAATGGGCTGGGTGCCGGCAACGCTCGTCACCCGAAGACCGTTCAACTGTACCTGCTGCATGGCGACCCGTGGCGTTGTTGAAAGCCCGGGCAGAGAGCGAGCGCTCGACTGCCCTCAACCGACTATGCCCATGTCGCCGAAAGCAGGTGTTAAGAGGTATGGTTAATAGATGCATCCGATTACTGTCCATTCCCGGATAAACGGCACAAAAGACTTCCTTGAATCTGCGCGTCTTCGGACTGGACGCGCCTAGGTGTCGCAGCCGGGCTCCGTTGCCGCCGAAGCCGCAAGGCACGAGAATGCGCGAGCCGCCCGGCCTTCGGCGGTGCCGAAGGGCGATGGGCCATGCCGTTGAAGACCATCGATCTCGCGTTGCAGGGTGGCGGGTCTCACGGGGCGCTCACCTGGGGGGTGCTCGACCGCCTGCTCGAGGACGACCGACTGAAAATCCATGCGTTGAGCGGCACCAGTGCCGGGGCGATGAATGCGGTGGTCCTCGCCGACGGCGCGCAAAAGGGCGGCCGCGAAGGGGCGAGGCAGGCGCTTCTCGCCTTTTGGAAGGCGGTCAGCGACGCCGCCCGGTTCTCCCCCATCCAGCGCGGCCTCTGGGACCGGCTCACCGGCAGGTTCAGCCTGGAGAGTTCGCCCTGGTATCATCTGTTCGACCAGATGACGCGCGTCCTGACACCCCGCCAGCTCAATCCGCTCGACCTCAACCCGCTGCGCGACCTCCTGGCCTCAACCATCGACTTCGGGCGCGTCAACGCCTGCCGCGAGGTGAAGGTCTTCGTCACCGCCACCAACGTGCGCACCGGGCGCGGGCGGATCTTCCGCACGGGCGAGCTCTCGGTGGACACGGTGATGGCTTCGGCCTGCCTGCCCTTTCTGTTCCGTCCGGTGGAGATCGACGGCGAGGCCTACTGGGACGGTGGCTATATCGGCAACCCGGCACTCTATCCCCTGGTCGACGATCCGATTTGCCGGGACATCGTCATCATCAAGATCAACCCGATGCGTCGCGACGAGCTGCCCGAGACGGCCCGCGACATCATGAACCGCGTCAACGAGCTGACCTTCAACGCCGCCCTGCTCAAGGAGCTGCGCGCCATCCACCTCCTCCACCAGCTCATCGAGGCTGAAGGGCTGGAGAGCGAGCGCTACCGCGACGTTTTCGTGCACGTCATCCAGGCCGCCGATGAGGTCCAGCACCTCGAGGCCTCGAGCAAGCTCAATGCGGAGTGGGCGTACCTCACCCATCTCTTCGCGCAGGGTCGCGCCTGGGCCGACGCCTGGCTCGCCGACCATTTCGACGACCTCGGCAACCGCTCGACCATCGATCTCGCCGACCTCTTCGCCGACACCTTCAAGCCGGTCGAGCTGCCGGAGGACGTGGCCGTCGCGCCGGCGCGCTCGCGCCGCCGGCGCGCGGATTAGCGCTGCCATGTACGGGATCCTCGTCGTCGTCGTGGCCCTGGTGCTGCTCATGTACCTGGCCTATCGCGGCCTCAGCCTGCTCATCCTGGCGCCGGCGCTGGCCACCCTCACGGTCATGGCCACGGGCGAGCTGCCGGTGCTCGGCGCCTACACGCAGATCTTCATGGCCGCGACCGGCGGCTTCATCACGAGCTTCTTCCCGCTTTTTCTTCTGGGTGCCGTGTTCGGCAAGCTGATCGAGGATTCCGGCAGCGCTGAAGTCCTGGCCAACGCCATTATCGCCAAGCTCGGCCAGGGCCGGGCGATCCTCGCCGTCGTGCTCGCCTGCGCCGTCATGACCTATGGCGGCGTCTCGCTCTTCGTCGTCGCCTTCGCCACCTACCCGATCGCCGACGCCCTCTTCCGCCGGGCTGACCTGTCGCGCCGCCTCCTGCCGGCGTCGATCGCCCTCGGCGCCTTCACCTTCACGATGACCGCCCTGCCGGGCACGCCGGCGATCCAGAACGCCATCCCGATGCCGTTCTTCGGCACCACGCCATTCGCCGCCCCCGGCCTCGGTATTCTCACGGCAGCGATCATGCTGGGCGGCGGGCTCGCCTGGCTGCAATACCGGGCGAGGAGCCTTGGCGAGGGCTATGCCGGGCCCGCGACCGCCGTCTTCACGCCCAGGAGCGAGCTGCGCGAGCACGCCTCCGGCGAAGGCTTCGACCTCGCCGAGCTGCCGGTCCAGGCCCCGCCCCGCGACCTGCCGTCGCCGCTACTGGCCGCACTGCCGCTTGCCCTCGTCATCCTGCTGAACTTCGTCTTCACGGGGCTCGTCATCCCGGCCATGGACACGTCCTACCTCGCCTTGCCGGAGTTCGGCTCGACCGACATCAGCCAGGTGCGCGGCATCTGGTCGGTGACGGCGGCGCTGGTCATTTCGACGCTGGTGCTGATCGCCCTGCACTGGCGGCGCCTGCCGGGGCTCACGGGCTCGGTCGACAGCGGGGCGAACGCCTCGCTCCTGCCGATCTTCAACACGGCGAGCCTCGTCGGCTTCGGCGCCGTCGTCGCCTCGCTCTCGGCCTTCGCGCTGATCCGCGACAGCGTGGTCGACATCGGCGGCGACAACCCGCTGATCTCGCTCGCCATCGGTGTCAACCTGCTCGCCGGCATGACCGGCTCGGCCTCGGGGGGCATGAGCATCGCCCTGCAGACGCTGGGCCACACCTACCTCGCCATGGCCGAGGCCGCGGGCATCGCCCCGGAGCTTCTGCATCGCGTCACGGCGGTCGCCACGGGCGGCCTCGACACCCTGCCGCACAATGGCGCCGTCATAACCCTCCTCGCCATCTGCCGGCAGACCCATGGCCAGGCCTATCTCGACATCGCCGTGGCCGGCATGATCGTGCCGCTCCTGGCACTCGTGGCGCTCATCGTCATGGGCACGCTCTTCGGCAGCTTCTAATGGTGGCCGAACCTCTTCGGATCGGCTAGCCTTCGCCATCGCATCGCGAAACGGGGAGGCTTCGAGCCATGTTGCGACGGATGATTCTCATGGGCTGCGCCGCGGCGGCAGTCCTGGCACTGGGTCTGGACCGGGCGGAGGCGGCCTATCCCGACCGGCCGATCACCCTGATCGTGCCCTGGGGTGCTGGTGGCGGCACCGACGCCACCGCACGCATCCTCGCTTCGCTGATGGAGCCCGAGCTCGGCCAGCCGGTCAACGTCGTCAACCGCACGGGCGGCTCCGGCGTGGTCGGCCACAGCGCCATCGCCACGGCCGACCCCGACGGCTACACGCTAGGCATCGTCACGGTCGAGATCGGCATGATGCACTGGTCCGGCCTCACCGACCTCACCTACAAGGATTACACGCCCCTCGCCCTCTACAACGAGGACCCGTCGGGCGTGCAGGTCAGCACCGATGCACCCTGGACCAACATCGACGAGCTTCTGGCGGCCATCAAGGACAACCCTCCCGGCACCTACAAGGCTTCGGGCACGGGCCAGGGCGGCATCTGGCATCTGGCGCTCGCCGGCATGCTGAAGACGGCCGGCATGGAGCCGGATCGGGTGCCGTGGGTGCCTTCCGAGGGTGCGGCTCCGGCCATGCAGGACCTGGCCGCTGGTGGCGTGGATATCGTCACCTGCTCCATTCCGGAGGCTCAGTCCCTGATCGACGCCGGCCGCGCCAAGAGCCTCGCCGTGATGGCGAGCAAGCGGCTGGACACCGCCCCCGACGTGCCGACCCTCGAGGAGGAGGGCATCGACTGGAAGCTCGGCGCCTGGCGCGGCGTGGCGGGGCCCAAGGGCCTGCCGGACGAGGTGGTGAGCGTGATCGTGCCGCTGCTCGAGAAGATCCACGGCAGCGACGAGTTCCGCAGCTTCATGACCGAGCGCGGCTACGGCATGATCTTCGAGGGCCCAGAGGAGTTCGAGAAGTTCATGGCGCAGAGCAACGAGTCGCTCGGTAGCGTCATGAAGGAGCTCGGTCTCGCCCAGTAGCCCTGAACAGCCGTTGGAACGGGCGGGGCCGCACCGATGAGGCTCAACGATGCCATCCTGGGTCTCGTGATCCTTCTGGGCGGCCTCGCCATCATCCTCGAAGCCACGACCTTCCCGGCGACCCACGGCCAAGCCTACGGCCCGGACTTCTTCCCGACGATCATCGGCATCGGTCTCGTCCTTTCCGGGCTCGGCCTCGTGGTTACCGGCTGGCGCGAGCGCGCCGTCACCGGCTGGATCGATCTCGCCGGGCACCGTTTCGACCGCCTCGTCGATGCCGGGCTCGTGCTCCTCGTCATCCTGGGCTTCATCCTCTTCGTCGACCGGGTCGGCTTCGTCCTCACCGCCGGCATCGGCATGTACGTGCTGCTCGTCCGCTTCCAGCGCGGTGCCTGGCTTCCGTCGCTGCTGATCACCGTCCTGCTCGTGCTCGTGGTCGACTGGGCCTTCCGGGCGATGCTGCTGGTGCCGTTGCCGCAGGGCACCATTCTGCCCCGATTGCCCTGGTGAGGACGGACCGGCCATGATCCACACCCTGGGCACAGCCTTCGCCCTGGTCTTCGATCCCTACGTGCTGGCCGTCATGGTGGCGGCCGGCGCCTTCGGGCTCTTCGTCGGCGCCATGCCCGGCCTGACCGCGACCCTGGCGACGGCACTCCTCGTGCCCGTCACCTTCTTCATGGAGCCCATCCCCGCGCTCGCCGCCATCGTCTCGACCACCGCCATGGCCATCTTCGCGGGCGACCTGCCCGGCGCTCTCCTGCGCATTCCGGGAACACCCGCCTCGGCCGCCTATGTCGACGACACCTACAAATTGACCCAATCGGGCAAGGCCAATCTCGGGCTCGGCACCTCCCTCGTCTGCGCCGTGATCGGCGGGCTCGTCGGTGCCGTTATCCTCGCCTTCACGGCACCACTTCTGGCCGAGGTGGCGCTCAGCTTCTCCACCTTCGAGTATTTCTGGCTCGCCACCTTCGGCCTCACCTGCGCCGCCTTCGTCTCCACCGGCAGCCCCTTGAAGGGCCTGGTCTCGCTGCTGTTCGGGCTCTTTATCGCCACCATCGGCATCGACATCATCGCCGGCCAGCCGCGCTTCACCTTCGGCTCGGTCGAGCTGATGGGCGGGGTCAGCTTCATTCCGGCGATGATCGGCATGTTCGCCATTTCCGAGGTGCTGCGCTGGGCCCTCGGGACCACGGGCGGCCGCGATCAGGTGATGGTGGCGAGCCAGGCGAGCGGCGCCATCTTCCGGACCGGCCTCGATTCGGTCCGCCGCTACAAAATCGGTGCGGCGCGCGGCAGCCTGCTCGGCACGCTGATCGGCATCCTGCCGGGGGCCGGCGCCGACATCGCCGCCTGGGTCACCTACGCGGTCTCGAAGAAGGCCTCGAAGGAGCCCGACAAGTTCGGCACGGGCCATGTCGAGGGCCTGGTCGACGCCGGCACCGCCAACAATGCGAGCCTCGGCGGCGCCTGGGTCCCGGCCCTCGTCTTCGGCATTCCCGGCGATTCGATCACCGCCATCGTCATCGGCATTCTCTACATGAAGGGGATGAACCCGGGGCCGATGGTGATGCTGCAACATCCTGAATTGCTCTACGGCGTTTTCATCGCCTTCTTCGTCGCCAACCTCCTCCTGCTGCCCTTGGGCTGGCTCGCCATCAAGTCCTACGGCCAGATGCTGCGGGTGCCGCGCGAGGTGCTGATGCCGATCATCCTCCTCCTCTGCATGGTGGGGGCGTTCGCCATCAACAACACGGTCTTCGGCGTCACCGTCATGCTCGTTCTCGGCGTCATCGCCTTCATCATGGAGGAGAACGGCATTCCGGTGGCGCCGGCGATCCTCGGCCTCGTCCTCGGCAACATGCTCGAGCGCAACTTCATGCAGTCGATGATCAAGGCCGACGGCAACCTCCTCGCCTTCTTCGAGCGGCCGATCGCTGCCACGCTCGGCGTCATCACCATCGTCATCTGGCTCTTCGTCGTCGTCGGCGCGGTGCGCGGCCGGCGCAAGGTGCCGCCGGTGCTCGCCCAGACCCCGAACGAATGATCACCGCCAGCGAAGGAGGACGACATGCCGGGCTTCGCCATCTATCCGAGCCTGAAGGACCGCTCCGTGCTTGTCACCGGCGGCGGCTCGGGGATCGGCGCCGCCATCGTCCACGCCATGGCGGGCCAGGGGAGCAGGGTCGCCTTCATCGATTTCGACGCCGAGGCGAGCCGAGGCACCGTTGATGAGGTCGAGAGGCAGGGCCATGCCAGACCGCTCTTCCTCGAGGCCGATCTGCGCGACATCGAAGCGCTCCGTGCGGCGGTGGTCAAGGCGGCCGAGGCCCATGGCGACATCACCGTCCTCGTCAACAACGCGGCCCGCGACGATCGCCACCCCTTCGCCGAGGTGACACCCGACTACTGGGACGACCGGATCGCCATGAACCTGAGGCATCAGTTCTTCGCGGCGCAGGCGGTACAGCCGATGATGAAGCGCCAGGGCGGCGGATCGATCGTCAACATGGGCTCTGTGAGCTGGCTCATCGGCCAGGGCGGTATGCACGGCTACACGGCGTCCAAGGCGGGCGTGCTCGGCCTCACCCGCGGCCAAGCTCGCGATTTCGGCCCGGACAACATCCGCGTCAACTGCATCGCCCCCGGCTGGATCATGACCGAGCGGCAGCAGCGGCTGTGGCTCGACGCGGCGGGCGAGGCGGAGTTGATGCAACGCCAGTGCCTCAAGCGCAAGCTCCAGCCGGACGAGATCGCCCGCCTCGTCCTCTTCCTCGCCGCTGACGACAGCAGTGCGATGACCAACCAGCAATACGTGGCCGACGGCGGCTGGGTCTGATTTGCGATTTCGCGCGGGCTCGGACGCGAGCTCTGTCACCTTTGCATGGGTGGAAAGGGCAAGCGGATCCTATCTGATCCGCGTCCGCAGGTCCGGGCGGCCGACCGCGCCACGGGCCGCTGCGGGGTGGATGGATGGGGATCGTCGCACATGGTTCACGCAATTCCGGCCGGCATCGTCCTCGCCGCCACCTCGCTCGCCACGACATGGGTCTCCCGCCAGTTCGATCAGGAGCCGCCTGCCGCCTGGACGACCCGCCTTCACATGCGAGAGATCGTCTCCATCGTCGTCATGACCGCCTGGATGATCGCCCTGCTCCTGGCGGGCGGCGTCTTCCAGCTCGAGCAGCAGGGCCTCGAATCCCTGACCGACCTCGCCTTCGGCATCGCCATCGCCATCCTGGGCGTCCTGCCGGCCATTTTCCTCTACCTGCAGGGCCAGAGCGCCGCGAAGGCGGCGCGCAACGCCCGGCTTGCCCGAAGATAGACCCTAGACCGCTTCCCGCCCGTAGTAGAGCGTCACCAGATGCTCGGCCTCGGCGAAGAAGAGCCAGCGCTCGATCGCCACGCCGGCGAGGGCGAGGGCGGCGCCGACGCTCAGAAGCAGCGCGGCGCCGATCCCCTGGAACGGTAGCGCGAGCACGAGAGCGACCAGCGGCAGCGCGAGCCCCAGGATGAGTGCCTGGCGTCTGAGCTTGGCGCTGTGCTTGCGGGCGATCCTGAAGCTCATCTCGTTCAGGATGTAGTTCTTCTCGGTATGCGGCGGCTCGAGCAGCCGCGCCGTGCCCCGGTCGCCGAGGCCGATGGCATCGGCCGTGGTGGCCTTCTTGGGTGCGGTGTCCACCGACCGCCAATAGCGCCATTTGAGTCCCCAGCCGACGACGAGGGCGAGGGCCACGAGAGGTGCCAGCGGCAGCACCGACGCACCCGTCCAGGCAGCGGCGGCGATGCCGAGAGCGCTGCCGCTCGCGGCACCGAGCCCGAGATAGACCGCCGGCACCAGCTTGTGATGCCAGCGCGGAATGGGCTTCAGCGAGGCGTAGATCATCGCCGTGCAGTAGACGGTGACGACGGCCATCAGGATGGTGGCGAGCGCCAGGACCGGCGCCATTCGTCCCGTCAGCGCCCAGGCCCAGGCGAGACCCAGGGCCGGAGCGAAGGTGACGACGGCGGCGACACCCTCGCGTGACAGCCAGGACGAGCGCCACTGGCTGAAAGCTCGCCAGGCCCGCTCCGGATGCCCGAGATGGCCCGTCGATGCCAGGAGGCCGGCGCCGACCAGGAGCAGCGCCGGCACCAGAAGCGCCAGACCGCTCTGGCTGTCGACCGGCACGAGGCCGAGCAGACCGACCAGCGCGGCGAAGACGAGAAGTCCATAGCCGGCGCCGGAGGCGGCGGTGAAGAAGATGATCGAGGGTGCCGGATGCATGGCGGCACTCCTAGCCCTGGTCGGCGAGCAGCCGGTCGAGCCAGCCGAGGAAGCCGCCGGGCGCCGGCTCCAGCGCTTCGGTTCGCTCGGCGGCCGGTGCCGGGCGGCGCGGCGGCAGGTAGCGGTTGGTCGGCCGATAGCCCAGTTCCGGCATCAAGGGCACGCCGTCGCGCTCGGCGACCAGCCGCGAGACGTCGCTATCGGGATCCGCGAGATCGCCGAAATGCCGCGCCCGCGCCGGACAGGTCCGGACACAGGCGGGCTCGCGCTCCTCCACCGGCAGGTTCTCGTTGTAGATGCGGTCGATGCAGAGCGTGCATTTCTTCATGATCCTGGCCGTGGGGTCCATTTCCCTGGCCCCGTAGGGACAGGCCCAGGCGCAGAGGCCGCAGCCGAAGCACTTGTCCTCGTCGACCAGCACGATCCCATCCTCGGCGCGCTTGTAGGACGCGCCGGTCGGGCAGACCGTGACGCAGAGCGCATCCTCGCAATGCAGGCAGGAGCGCGGGAAATGCACGGTGCGCCCGCTCCCGCCGCAGGCGGTATCGTCGAGCTCGAACCCGTGCACCCGGTTCAGCCAAGCGCCGCTCGGCGCCTCGCCGTAGGGCTCCGTGTCGCTGAGGGCGGTCGTGTTGCTGCTGGTGTTCCACTCCTTGCAATGCACGACGCAGGCCTGACAGCCGACGCAGGTGTCGAGGTCGATGACGAGGCCGAGACGCTTCGTCGAGGGATTGGCCGGAAGGCTGGTCATGCGCCACCTCGCACGCGATAGGAGAGGGTAGCCGGCGCCCGCAAGGCGCCGGGCGGCGGAGCGATCGCCGCCGGCTCCTCCGTCCGCGCCCCGGCGCCGAGCTTCTCGACCCGCACCCTGAGATCGTACCATGCCGCCTGTCCGGTGACCGGATCGGCATTGGCATAGCGATAGCCGCCCTCGCCCTCGGGCAGGAGATCGTCGATCAGCGAGTTCAGAAGGAACCCTTCGCGCGCCTCGGGGATGTCGCCCTCGAGCCCCCAGGCCCCCCGGCGCTTGCCGATGGCGTTCCAGGTCCAGACCGTCGAGGGATGCACGCCATCCATCAGCCGCGCCCGACCCTCGACCCGGCCGTGCCGGCTGGAGACGGCGACGAGGTCGTCCTCCTCGATGCCGAGCTCCGCGGCGGTCCGGCGATTGAGATAGAGCGCGTTCTTGTCGAGGATCTGGCGCAGCCAGGCATTGTGGCCGCCCCAACTGTGATACATGAACATCGGCCGCTGCGTCACCGCATGGAGCGGAAAGGCTTCCTTGTCGACCACCGCCTCGTCGAACGGCATGTACCAGATCGGCAGCGGATCGAAATAGGTCAGAACCCGCTCCCGCTTCGCCTCCGGCGGCTGCACGCTGCCGTGCCCCCGCGCCGCGAGGCGAAAGCGCTGCATGGGCTCGCTGTAGAGCTGCAGCGTGATCGGTGCCGCCTCGTCGATCAGCCCGACCTCGACCGCGAACTTCAGGTACGCGGCGTTGGCGTGCTTGAAGTAGGTGGCCTCCTCCGGGATCGGCAGGCTGAAGAAGCAGCCGTTCGCCTTATAGCGCTCGAGCTGGTCGGGATTGACCGCACCCTTGCCGGCCCGCTCGCCGTCGACGCCGCGCCAGCCGGCGAGCGAGCCCTGGCCCGGCTTTCGCTCGTGATGGACCATGTAGTCGGCGTAGCCGCCGGGATAGCGGGGTGCTCCCTCTCCGTTGACGAAGGCCGGCAGGCCCAGCCGGGCGCCAAGCTCGATCAGCACGTCCTGGAAGGGCCGCACGTCCCGCTCAGGCTTCTCGACCGGCTGGCGGATCGCATCCGATACCGCGTCGGCCGAGCTGATCGGCCGGTCCAGAAGCGAGATGCAGTCGTGGCGCTCGAGATAGGTGGTGTCCGGCAGCACGAGATCGGCATAGGCCACGGTCTCGGCATAAAAGGCGTCGGCGTAGATGAACTTGGGGATGACGTAGCTGCCGTCGGCCTTTCTGGCGCTCAAAATCGCCATGGTCTCGGCCGTGTTCATGGCCGAGTTCCAGGCCATGTTGGCCATGAACATGAAGAGCACGTCGATCTCGTAAGGATCGCCACGGGCGGCATTGCCGATGACGCTGTGCATCATGCCGTGCACCCCGAGCGGCGCGTCCCATGACAGGGCCTTGTCGATGCGCCGGGGCGCGCCCGCCTCGTCGACGATCAGATCCTGGGGCCCGCGAGGGAATCCCAAGGGCGGCCCCTTCATGGGCTGTCCGGGTGCCATCTGGTCCGCCCGCCCCGCCGGCTGCGGCCCCGGCGGCGCCGGGCGGGGGTAGGGGGCCTTGAAGCGGAACCCGCCGGGCGTGTCGACGGTGCCGAGCAGGACCTGCAGGAGATGGATGGCGCGGCAGGTATGGAAGCCGTTGCTGTGCGCCGAGATGCCGCGCATGGCGTGCATCGCCACTGGCCGCCCGATCATCCGCTCGTGCCGCACCCCGTTGGTATCAGTCCAGGGCCGCTCCAGCACCACCGGATCATCGAACGCCGCGGCCGCCAGCTCGGCGGCGATCCGCCGGATGGTCGAAGCCGGAATGCCACATGTCGCGGCCACCTTGTCGGGGCTGTACTCGGCCGCCGCGTAGCGCCGTGCCAGAAGCTCGAGGACCGGCACGCCGAAACGGCCGTCGGCGAGCCGATAGCGGCCCTTGAGCGCGGCCGACACGTCGCCTCCCCGGGGCGCCACCGCCTTCTCGCCCTGCACGCCGACAAGCAGCCGGCCCTCGCCGTCCCGCGCGAGCAGCCCGTCATCGGCATCGTCCGGTGCATCGATCACCAGGGCCGTGGCATTCGTGTAGAGGCGGAGATACTCGACATCGATCCGCCCGGCATTGAGCAGCTCGTGCATCAGGCTCATGACGAAGAGCCCGTCCGTGCCGGGCCGGATGCCGATCCACTCGTCGGCGATGGCCGAGTAGCCGGTGCGCACGGGGTTGACCGAGACGATCTTGGCCCCTCGCTTCTTGAGCTCGGCCATACCGAGCTTCAGGGGGTTGCTGTCATGGTCCTCGGCGAGGCCGAAGATCATGAAGTAGCGGGAACGCTCGAAATCCGGCTCACCGAACTCCCAGAACGAGCCGCCGATCGTGTAGAGCCCGGCCGCGGCCATGTTGACCGAGCAGAAGCCGCCATGGGCGGCGTAGTTGCAGGTGCCGAACTGGGTGGCCCAGAAGCCGGTCAAAGCCTGGCTCTGGTCGCGACCGGTGAAGAAGGCGAGCTTCCGCGGATCACTCTCGCGGACCTCGCGCAGCCAGCCCTCGGCCATGGCCAGCGCCTCGTCCCAGCCGATCGCCTCGAACCTGCCCTCGCCGCGCTCGCCGACCCGCTTCAGGGGTGTGGTCAGGCGCGCGGGCGAGAGATGATGCATGATGCCGGCCGAACCCTTGGCGCAGAGCACGCCGCGATTGACCGGATGGTCGGGATTGCCGTCGATGTAGCGGATCCGCCCGCCCAGCTTGTGCACGCGAATGCCGCAGCGGCAGGCGCACATGTAGCAGGTGGTGCAGACGATCTCGTCCGCGATCCGGGGCGACGTGTCGATCGCTGCCGTCATGTCCCGCGTGACCTCCCGAGGCGCTCGATCCTCGCCCATTAGCACGTATCGTCCGACGGGGTCACTACCGGGTGGGGATCATTGACCTCTCGCACACGGTAATGTATCCGTTGATGTATCGCTTGTCAGTCGCCGCCCTCCCTCCGTCGTGCGCGCGGTCCGGACGCGGCCCATTCGGCAGAGTCTCGATATGAACGAATTCCAGGTGGCGGTCCTGCCGGGTGACGGCATCGGCCGGGAGGTCATGGCCGTGGCCCTCGAGGTGCTCGACGTCCTGAGCCGCCGCTTCGCCCTCGGCCTCGCCCTGCAGCACCACGATGGCGGTGCCGCTTGGTATCGCGAGATGGGTCGGGATCTCGCCCCCGGCGTCATGGAAGCCTGCGAGAGGGCCGACGCCATCCTCTTCGGTGCCATGGGCCTGCCCGACGTCCGCTTCCCCGACGGCACCGAGATCGCCCCGCATCTCGACATGCGCCGCAATTTCGGTCTCTTCGCCGGCGTCCGCCCGGTGCGCGCCCTGCCCAACACGCCGGCGGTCCTCGCCGATCCCAGGGCGGCCGGGATCGACTTCGTCATCATCCGCGAATCGATGGAGGGCCTCTTCGCCTCCCGAGGCGTGGGCCGTGTCGAGGACGACCGGATCGCGCGCGAGACAATGGTCATCACCCGCGACAATTGCGAGCGGCTCTTCGACTTCTCCTTCCGCCTCGCCGAGCGGCGCAAGGCCAAGGGGCGGCCCGGACGGCTGACCTGCGTCGACAAGGCCAACGTTTTCGTCGCCATGGCCTTCTTCCGCAAGATCTTCGACGAGCGGGCGCGGGGCTTCCCCGCGATCCGCGCCGATCACCACTATGTCGACGCCACCGCCCTCGACCTCCTGCGCAAGCCTTGGGAGTTCGACGTGCTGGTGATGGAGAACATGTTCGGTGACATCATCTCCGATCTCGGCGGCGGTCTCGTCGGCGGCATGGGTCTCGCCCCCTGCGCCGAGATCGGCCAGGACCATGCGCTCTTCCAGCCGAGCCACGGCTCGGCCCCCGACATCGCCGGTGAGGGCATCGCCAACCCCACCGCCATGTTGCTCTCGACCGCCATGATGCTCGACTGGCTCGGCGAGCGCCACGGCCAGGGCGAAATGGTGACCGCCGCCGCCACGCTCGAGCGCGCCGTCGATCTCGCCTTCGCCGCCGGCGCCCTCCCCCGGGATCTCGGCGGCCGCCACACCACGAAGGAGCTCGCGAACGCCGTCATCGACCAGCTCGACGACGCCGCGCGCAGCCTCGGCTGAACCCCGGCGAGCCGCCTGTGGACGGTGCGCCGCTGGACGGCTACCGTCCGGCGATCATCGACCCCGGATCGGCGAAGGCGGCATGTCGAAGCTCGAGAGCACCATCCAGTCGCTGCGGGATTACACCGCCCGTCATGCGGAAGGCTTCGGCTCGATCCTGGTCGACCCGCCCTGGCGCTTCGTCAACCGCACCGGCAAGATAGCCCCCGAGCATCGCCGCCTCGCCCGCTACGAGACCCTCGCCACCAGGGAACTCGCCAGCCTGCCGGTGGCCGAGCTCGCGAGCGCCCAAAGCCATCTCTATCTCTGGTGCCCGAACGCGCTCCTGCCCGACGGTTTGGCGCTGCTGGCGGCCTGGGGCTTCGCCTACAAGACCAACCTCGTCTGGTACAAGGTGCGCAAGGATGGCGGACCGGACGGCCGGGGCGTCGGCTTCTACTTCCGCAACGTGACCGAGATGGTGCTGTTCGGCGTGCGCGGCAGCCTGCGAACCCTGGCCCCCGGCCGGCGCCAGGTGAACGTCATGGTCCATCGCAAGCGCGAGCACTCGAAGAAGCCGCCATCCCTGCACCGCATCATCGAGGAATGCAGCCCCGGCCCGCGGCTGGAGCTCTTCTCCCGCGAGCGCATCCCCGACTGGCACCACTGGGGCGACCAGGTCGACACCTACGAGGAAACCCGCCCCCGCCACCGCGGCTACGAATGGGAGCAGCCCATGGCCGCTGTCACCGATTGAGCGTTTGTCCTCGGCCGATGAAGCTCACTCCTCGACCTTCATGATCATGCCACAGGCGATCGGCAGGGTGATCTGGGCCGGAACGTCGCCGAGCGAGGCCACCGTGTCCGGCAGCTTCGTCTGGTCCGGCACACCGTGGACGAAGATGACGCGCCGGGCCAGATCGAGCTTCTGGCCCTGGAACTTCTCGTCAAACGCCTTCTCCAGGGCCTTGAGCGAGACGGCGTTGTCGTAGGTGTAGGAGCCTTCCGCGTCGGCCTTGGGGTAGGTGTCGTTGACGATCTCCATGTTGACCGGGTCCTCGTGCAAGGGGATCATCGTGATCCCGGCCAAAGGCTCGGTCTCGATCAGGTCGATGATGCCGTCGCCATTGGCGTCGCTCTCCGCGGTCGGGCATCTGGACTGCTCGCTGCCCTCCTTGAAGCCGTGAATGTGCTGCAGATGCATCATCCCGGCCGGGGCCCCGCCGATCTCGACATGGATCGCCAGGTCATCGCCCGCCACCGTGAGCACCGCCTCGCCCGCGGTTTGCGAGCCGACCACCTCGGCATTGAGCGGCGACAGCATGGCCCGGTAGGTCGCGTCGCCGTCCTGGGCCAGTGCCGCCGTCGCGAGCCCGATCATCGAGACCATCAGCCCCGCCGCATGAAGTGCATATCGATAGGCCATGGTCCGTCTCCTCCGGGTTGCGCGGCACTGCCGCCGCATGAGTGCCGGCGAGCCTAGCTTTGCACGCGACGCCATGCAACCCGACGACCGCAGCCTAGAGCTGCCCGAGCCCGTGGCGCTCCAGAAGCTCGACCAGCATTTGCCCGTTGCGCAGCCGGTGCGCGTGGTGGATGCGCCAGGCGGCCTCGGCGTCGCGCCGCTCGATGGCATCGACCAGGGCGCGGTGATCGTCGTTGGAGCTCGTGGGCTTGGGACGCAGCCGCAGCGTCAGCTTCCGCACCCGGTGCGACTGGTCCATGAACTGCTCGATGATCGCTCTCAGCCGCTCGTTGCCGCAAGTGGCCAGGATCACGCGATGGAAATGATCGTCGGCCTTGGCCCAGGCGTCGAGATCGTCGAGTGCCAGCGCCTCGTCCATCTCCGCCACCGCCGCCTTGAGCTCCTCGAGATTTCGACGATCGGCGCCGTCGCGGGCGATCTGGGCCGCCGCCTCGGCCTCGAGGGCGGTCAGGATCTGGTAGATCTCGCGCATGTCGTCGGCCGAGACCGGCAGGACCCGCATGCCGTGCCTCGGGCGGATGTCGATCATGCCCTCGCGCGCCAGGCGGATCAGCGCCTCGCGCACCGGCGTGCGGCTCATTCGGAGGAGTGCCGCGAGCTCCTGCTCGAGCATGATGCTGCCGGCCGGAAGCTCGTTCTCGAGGATGCGGGACTTGATCTCCCGATAAGCCCGCTCGGCGAAGGTGATGCGGCCCTCCACCTCGTCGATCACGCTCGCCATGTCAGACCCTCACCAGCCGGCCCTCGGCCGAGGAGCTGTAGACCGCCGCCTCGATCCGCAGGTTGACGAGGTAGTCCCTCGCCGAATTGACGATCCCGCCCCGTCCCTGGAGATGATCGACCACGTGCCGCTGAAAGGCCAGCACGCTGTCGCCGGCGAAGCCCCGGTCCTGCCACTCGTAAAGGATCGCCACCTCCTCGTCGGCGCCGAAGGCACGATGGAAGAGACGGCCGTCGCCGTCGAGCCTGATGACGCCCCTCTCGCCCTCGACCAGCATCTCGCCCATGGTCAGCCGCCGGTTCCTGGCCGCATGGTCGACCAGCCGGTTGCCGTCGAAGAGGGCCCGCCGCCCGTTGGCGTGCTCGAGGAGGATGAGGCCCGCATCCTCGCCCCTGATCGCCGGGTTGAGGCGGACGAGCCGGGCGAGCACCGCCTCGACCTCACCCAGAAGGAAGCGGAAGACGTCGATGAAATGGATCGCCGTCTCGTGCACCAGGAAGCGCTCCATCCGCTGGAAGTAGGGCTGGCGGTCGAGATAGGCGTCGGACCCCTGGCCGTCGCCCGGCCGAAGGCGAAAGCTCGCCTGATAAACCTCGCCGATGCGCCCCTCGTCGATCTGCCGCCTGACCTCCCGGTGCCAGGGCTCGAAGCGGAAATTCTCGTGGACGACGAGGAGGGTTCCCGCCTCCTCGGCGAGGCGGGCCATGGCCTCCGCCTCCTCGAGCGTGCGGCAGAAGGCCTTCTGGCAGATGGTGGGCACGCGCCTTGCCATGGCGAGCCGGATCAGCACCGCGTGGGTCTCGGGCGGGGTCGCGATGTCCACGAGATCCGGCCGGAGGTCGTCCAGCATCCGCGCCGCGTCGCAGCCCCAGGCGGCAACGCCGAAGCGCTCCGCGAAGGCCCGCGCCTTCGCCGCATCCCGATCGCACACCCCGACCAGCTCGACCTCCGGGAGCCGCTGCCAGGCGTCGTGATGAAAGGCGCTGAAATAGCCGGCACCGATGGTCAGGACCCGAAGCCTTGTCAAAGGAGACCCTCCAGCCGCTCGCCCAGATCGAAATCCCAGTGGGCCGGTGCCGCCCCGGCGAGCGGCCCGTCGATCAGCATCAGGCTCTGGCCGAGCAGACAGCCGAGGCAGAGGGTTCGGCGGCCCGGCCCGGTGAAGGCGAGACTCGAGATGTTCTTCAGCCGGCCCTTCGGCACGTGGTCGAGCAGGCTGCGATCGAGCTGGCCGGCGTGGAAGGCCTGCTCGACCGCCTCGACGAAATCGGCATCCGCCTCCTCCAGCATCAGCTCCTGCCGGCCCTCGGGGCCGACGCGGATCACCCGGTTGCTGACGATGCTGGTGATCCAGACGCCGCCCTCCACATCGAAGGTGAGCCCGTCCGGATAGCTGCCATGACCGAATTCGGCCACGGTCCGGCGCTCGCCGAGCCCGCCCTTCGTGATCGGCAGGCGGCTGAGCCTTCGCCCGAAGGTCTCGTTCAGGTAGAGCCATTCTCCATCGGGCGATACCAGGCATTCATTGGTGTAGCCGAGCCCGTCGGCGACGATCCGGGCCCGCCCGTGCTCGACGAGGACGACGAAGCCGTCGGCCACCTCCGGTCGCGCCGCCAGATGCCGGGGCTGGTGGCGCGTGCTGACCGTCACCCAGAGCCGGCCTTCCCCGTCGAGATGCACGTAGTTGGCCGGCGGCAGCGGCCACCCCTCGACGTCGAGCAGCACCGGCTCGACGGCGCCGTCGGGCCAGAGCCGCCAGACGCCCCCCGTCTCGGCACCGAGCTCCGCCAGCAGGAAGCTGCCGCCCTCTTCGAGCGCGATCCCGTTCGGCCTGAGATGCCGGGGTGCCCCCTTGGCCAGGAGCCGCACGACCCGGCCATCAGGCCGGACGGCCGAAATCCCGCCCGGATCGGTCCAGTCGGCGGCAAAAAGCAGGCCCGAGCTGTGCGCCAGGACGCATTCCGGGCGCACGAGGCCGCTGCCGAGCGGCCTGAGCCTAGCCGGGTCGAGCATCGGAATTGCGCATTGACCGGTCTCCCGTTTTACGTATACGTAAAGAAATACCGAACCGCATCCGATATTCAAGGATATCGTCGAGAACGCGGCTCGAGGAATGCCAACCGGTCGACCAAGGGAGCAGACCATGCGTCTTAGAACATCGCTCGCGCTGGGCATCGCCCTGGCCGTGACGGCCACGGGTGCGACGGCCCAGGACTATCCGAGCCGCGACATCAACGCGGTCATCGTCTGGGCGGCCGGCGGCGGCACCGACACCGCCAACCGGCTGGTCATGGCCGAGATGCAGGAGCACCTGCCCGTCCGCATCAACGTCACCAACCGCACCGGCGGCGTCGGCGGCTCGGCCGGCATGAGCTACGTCTTCGAGCAGCCGGCCGACGGCTACACCCTGGCCGGCATCTCCGAATCGGTGGTCACCGCCGGGGTGCAGGGCGGCTGGGACCAGCGCATGGACGTCTGGTACCCCTTCATCATCGGCGGCTCGCCCGACCTCGTCTCGGTCTCGAGCGACGCGCCCTGGCAGTCGCTCCAGGAGCTGATCGAGGCGGCCAAGGAGAAGCCCGGCGAGATCCCGGCCGGCGCCAGTGCCGCCGGCTCCATCCATCACCTCAACCTCCTCGCCCTCGAGAAGGGCACCGGCGCCTCCTTCAACTACATCCCCTATGACGGCTCGGCCCCGGCCCAGAACGCCGCCGTCGCCGGCGAGGTGCAGGTCGTCGTCACCTCGCTCGCCGAGCAGCAGCAGCTCCTCCAGGCCGGTCGGCTGCGTCCCTTGGCCATGCTGGTGCCCAAGGGCGTCGAGCTGAACGGCACGACCATCCCCTCGGCCTTCGACACCTATCCCGACCTCACCCAGCATCTGCCGATCAAGCAGGCGATTGGCTTCGCCGTCCTCGACGCGGCCCCGGACGACGTCAAGCAGACCCTGACCAATGCCTTCGACGCCGCCATGGCCAGCGACAAGGTGCAGACTTGGCTCGCCGACAACTACTACGAGCCGTCGGGCGCTTCCGGCGAGGCTGCGAAGAAGGAGTTCGCGCGGCTCGAATCGCTCTTCGCCTGGACCCTCTACGATCTGGGTGCCGCCTCGGTCGATCCCGCGAGCCTCGGCATCCCGAAGCCGGATTGAGCCTGCGGACAGGTTCTTGCCTCAGAGCGGTGGAGCGGGAGGGGGCGCATCGCCGTTCCCGCCCGCCCCTCGCTCGCCAGGAACGCCCATGATCACCCCGACCCGCGGCGCCGGCGGCGGCCGCCCCTCCGACCTCTGGACGGGCCTCGTCCTCCTGCTCCTCGCCGCCGCCATGGCCGGCGGCGCCCTGCAGTTCCCGCTGCGTGGCACCTATGCCGGCGTCAGGAACGCCTGGTACGTCTCACCGGCGCTCTTCCCGCTCATCGTCGCCCTCTGCATCGGCCTGCTCGCCGTCACGCTGATCGTCAGGACGCTCCGGGCAGGATTGAGGGAGGCCGACGGCAGCCCTTTCGCAGCCCTCAAGGGCCAGGGCGACGTGGTGCTGATCGCCGGCATCATCGCCGCCTTCGTCGTGGCGCTGGTGCCGCGCGTCGACTTCATCGTCGCCGGCTTCCTCTTCCTCGCCGCCTTCACCTTGGCCTTCCATGTCCACGAGCCGCGGGTAGCCAGGTTGGCGCTCACCACGTACTTCCTCACCGCCACGGCCCTCCTCGCCATGGCCGGCCTCGGCCTGACCCCGGCGCCGCGCGGCACCGCCGCACATCTCGTCGATGCCACCGCCCTGCTGGTGGCCGCCCTCATGCTGCTCGTCGCCCGCTTCCTGACCGGCCCCGGCTCCGACGCCCGCCATGGCGTCGGGCAGTGCCTCGCCGTGGCGCTGGCGACTCCACTCGTGCTCGGCATCGCCTTCAAGTTCCTCCTTCTGGTGCCGCTGCCGCGGGAGGGCCTCGTCGTCGTGGCGCTCGAGAGCGTCTACTACGCCATCCGCGGGGTCTTCTGAGTCATGCCCGTCGGCGACCAGCTCCTGGCCTTCGTCGAGGCGCTCGGCCATCTCCTGTCGCAGCCGACAATGGTCGCTGTCCTTCTCGGCTCGAGCCTGCTCGGCATCGTCTTCGGTGCCCTTCCGGGCCTCACCGCCACGCTCGGCGTCGGCCTGCTCACCACGCTCACCTACGGCTTCGACCTGGATCTGGCGCTCGTCTCGCTCATCGCGCTCTATGTCGGCGCCATCTATGGCGGCTCCTACTCCGCCATCCTGCTCAACATCCCGGGCACCGCCGCCTCGGCCGCCACCGCCATGGACGGCTACCCGATGGCGAAAAAAGGGGAGGGCGGCCGTGCCCTCGGCCTGACCACGACCGCCTCCTTCATCGGCACGCTGCTCGGCATGCTGGCGCTCGTGCTGACGGCCCCGCTCATCGTCGAGCTGGCCCTTCAGTTCACCTCTTACGAGTTCTTCCTGCTCGCCCTCTTCGGCATCATCATCTCGGGCTCGCTGACCAGCCCCGACCTCGTCGTCAAGGGCTGGATCGCGGGCTTTCTCGGCCTCGCCCTCGCCTGCATCGGCCGCGACAAGCTCATGTACTACCCGCGCTACACCTTCGACATCCACGCCCTCGATTCGGGCATCGAGGTCGTGCCCGTGCTGATCGGCGCCTTCGCCATCCCGCAGATCATCGGCACGCTGCGCTCGAAGGCGCCGCTCGCCGCCGTCCAGGCGGTCGGCCGCATCATCCCCGACGTCGCGACCGTCGCTAAGAACCTCCGCCACATCATCCGTTCGGCGCTGATCGGCGTCGGCATCGGCGCCGTCCCGGGCGTCGGCGAGGACATCGCCGGCTGGGTCTCCTACGGTGCGGCCAAGAACGGCTCGCCCCACCCCGAGCGCTTCGGCCAGGGCGAGCCGGTCGGCATCATCTCGTCCGAGACCGCCAACAACGCCTGCATCGGCGGTGCGCTCATCCCGCTCGTCACCCTCGGCATACCGGGCTCGCCACCGGCCGTCATGCTGCTCGGCGCCCTCATGCTCCACGGCCTGACCCCGGGGCCGATGCTCTCCATCCAGCAGCCGACCTTCCTCGCCGAGCTCGCCGCCATCATGGTCCTCGCCTCGGCCGCCATGTGGCTCAACGGCATCATTCTCGCCCGCCAGGTCATCAAGCTCCTGCGCGTGCCGGCCACCCTCTTCCTGCCGATCGTGGCCCTCCTCTCGGTCCTGGGATCCTACGCCCTCGGCCTCAACATCACCAACCTCTACCTCATGGTGGCGGTCGGTATCGCCGCCTACGTGCTGACCGAAATGGAGTACCCGATAGCGCCTCTCGTCATCGGCGTGATTCTGGGACCCATGGCCGACGAGAATCTCCGTCGTGCCCTCATGGTGAGCCAGGGCGATCCGCTCGACTTTTTCACCCGACCCGTGAGCCTGATCCTCATCGCCGCCATCCTCCTCACCGTCCTGGCCCAGGTCCCCGCCTGGCGCCGCTTGCGCCGCCGACTCGGCGCCCGCCTCCGTCGCGCCGGCTGAGCTTCCAAGGGCCCGAGGGCACCGGTAGACTGGCGGCTCACCTGAAGCCTGTGGAGGCTCTCGGCTCATGCGGCTGCGAACGCGCCTGACGCAACGGCTGCGGATCGAGCATCCGATCCTCTCCGCCCCCATGGGCTTCATCGCCGGCGGCCGGCTCGCGGCCGCCATGTCCGAAGCCGGCGCCCTCGGCCTGATCGGCGGCGGCTATGGCGACGCCGAATGGCTGGAGCGGGAGTTCGCCGCCGCCGGCAATGCCCGGATCGGTTGCGGCTTCATCACCTGGTCCCTGGCCGAAAGGCCCGAGCTGCTCGATCTCGCGCTGGCCCATGCGCCCGCGGCTCTCATGCTGTCGTTCGGCGCCGTCGAGCCTTTCGCCGCAGCGGTGCGCGATGCCGGTGCCCTGCTGATCTGCCAGGTGCAGACGATGGACCACGCGCGCGAAGCCCTGGCGGCCGGCGCCGATATCCTGGTTGCCCAGGGTGGGGAGGCCGGCGGCCATGGCGGTCATCGGGCGATTTCGACCCTCGTGCCCGAAATCGCCGACCATCTCGTCCGGGAGGCGCCCGAGACCCTTCTCCTCGCCGCCGGCGGCATCGCCGACGGCCGTGGCCTCGCCGCCGCCCTCATGCTCGGTGCCGACGGCGTCCTGATCGGCTCCTGCCTCGTCGCCAGCGAGGAATCGCTGGCCCCGCCGGGCTTCAAGTCGGCCATTGTCGCCGCCGACGGCGATGCCACCTTCAAGACCGGCGTGATCGACCTGGTGCGCGGCTTCGACTGGCCCGATGGCTTCAGCGGCCGTGCCCTGCGCACCCGCTTCGTCATGGACTGGCAGGGCCGCGAGCGCGCGCTCGCCGAGCCCGCGACCCTCGCGGCGGAGGCCGAGCGCTACTGGCGGGGCTTTCGGACGGGCGAGGTCGAGGATACGGGCGTCTTCGTCGGCGAGGCGGCGGGCCTCATCCATGAGGTCCGTCCGGTCCGCTCCATCGTCGACGCCATGGTCGGCGAAGCCGCGTCATTGCTGAAGGAAGCCCCCGACCGCCTGTGCTGAACCCGCGCCGGCCCCGATTGCGTCCGGGATCGCCGACCCGCCAGCCGACCCGATCCGCTCGCCCCTGCCTGGAACACCGCCTCAATCGCGGTTCGCGAACTCCTGATCCGTCCAGCCGAAGACGGTGCGCTTCTCGATCTCGGCCACGTTCGCAGGGCGCGCGAAGGGCTCGGGCGCCGGCTCGCCCGGCCTGCGCTGCCGCCCGATCTCGGCGAAGAAGTCGTCGAGCCCGCCCGGCGTGAAGTACCAGACAAAGGTCAAGGGCTCGGGGCCCGGGTTGATGAACATGTGCTTCCTGTTGACACCGAGGAACACGGCCGAGCCCGGCTCGATGGGGTGCTCCTCGCCGTCCAGCTTGACGAAGCCGCGGCCGGAGACGACGAAGATGATCTCCTCGTTGCGGTCGTGGGTGTGCTCGCGGATGAAGCAGCCCGGGGCCACGGTCTGCGTGCCCATGGCGAAGCGGTTGGTGCTCTTTACCGTGGTGTCGCTGAAGAGGCAGCGGACATGCCCGTTGGCCGGCACCGGCTGCCAGTGGCTCAGGCCGTCCTCGGGCCCGAGAACCCTGGCGTCGCCCAGCCTCGTCTTCGCCTTCTCCACGGCACGTCCCCTCTTTGCGCACTGACACAAGAGTCAGGAAAGCATGGAGGCCCCGCCGCGTCAATCGCCGAGCGCGGCGTATTGACCGGCAAGGCGGCCCGAGGTGAAGGCCCAGCCGAGGTGGTGGCCGTGGCCGTTGAGGATCACCCCGCCCTGGCCGCACGATCCGGCGGCGAAGAGGCCGGGAATGGCCCGCCGGTCGGTATCGAGTACCCGCAGCCGCTCGTCGACCAGAAGCCCGCCCTCGCCGAACAGTATCCAGGACTTGGCCGGGCCGAGCGCGACGAAGGGCGGGCGCGTCAGCTTCGGCCGGTCGCCGCGCTCGCTTGAGGCGTTGTAATCGGCGATGGTCCGGCCCAGAGCATCGCCGTCGATGCCGAGCGCACCCGCGAGCTCGGGGATGGAGCCCGCGCGAAAGGCGATGTCCCGCCTCGAGCGCAGGTAGTCCGCGAGATAGGCGTAGCCGACGCCGGGCGCGGTCGAGACGTAGTTCGGCCACGCCTCGAACTGCTCGGCAATCGCGGCATCGAGCACGACCCAGGCAACACCGCCTTCCTCCCGGCTGATCCGGTCCTGCGGCCGGCCCCGCTCGTCGCAGAAGCGCCTTCCTTCCCGATTGACGAGGATGGCGCCCCGATCGAAGAGACCATGGGACGGTGCGAGAAGTGTGGTGACGAAGCCCATGAGAAAGGGCCGCAGCAGCCTTTCGGGCGCCAGCGCGATGCCCATGCGGATCGCCTGCGCCAGCTTCCGCCAGGGTGGCAGGCGGTTGACCAGCGCCGGCCGGGGCGGGGCCACGAAGCGGATTTCCGGCCCCCAGACGAGATCGCCGTTGACGATCACGCCGCCCACCGCCTCGCCGAGCCGCTGCCCGTCGCCGGTGCTGGTGGGGTTGGCCCCCTCGACGTCGAGCAGCTCGGGTGCGAGGAACCGCGCCCTGAACGCCCGGTCGGCGGCGCTGAAGTCGCCGGCGGCGAGGATCACCGCCTGCCGGGCTCGGAAGATGAGGGTCCGGCCGCCCGCCGCCTCGGCCTCGAGGCCGCCGATCCGACCGTCCTCCCGCAGCAGCCGGGTCGCCCGCAAGCCCGTGCGGATCATGGCACCGGCTTGGCGGCAGCCCCGGGCAAGATGGTGAATGTAACCGCGTGAATGCGGCACCACCGCGTGCAGGCGCGGATGGCGGTGCGGCGGCTCCGGTATCGGGCCGGTGAAGGCGATGCCCACCTCCTTGAGCTGGCGGTAGGTTTCCGGCACCTCGTTCACCAGAAGCCGCCGAAGGAGCGTGTTGTCCCGGCCCGCGAGATCGCCCGCGAACTTCTCCATGTCCTCGAAATGCGCGGCCGGCGTGTCCTGGATGCCCAGCTTGCGCTGCTCCGGCGTTGCGGTCGTGCAGACCGTGCCGACCGAGAGCAGGGTCGTGCCGCCGAGATGCGCGTTCTTCTCGAGCAGCAGCACGCGCCGGCCGAGCCGGGCCGCCGCGAGCGCCGCCATCAGCCCGGCCCCGCCGCCACCGACGACGACGATATCGAAGGTCTCCTCCATGCGTGGTGCCCCTTGCCCCGATCGTGGACCTTGACGACACCCCTACCGCGTGGCTTCCTGATATGTAAGTAGGGGATCGGCGGAACGGTCGCTCGCTCGCGATCGTTGGGATGCAATCTGGGGAGTGGGATTCTTGCTGCTCGACGGCATGAAAATCGTGAGCTTTTGCCATTTCCTGCAGGGACCCGCCGCCATGCAGTATCTGGGCGACATGGGCGCCGAGATCATCCGCATCGAGCCGCCCAGAGGCTCCTACGAGCGCGTCTGGGCGGGGGCCGGGCGGATCAGGGTCGGCGGCGTCAGCGTCTTCTACCTCTGCGCCAACCGCAACGCCCGCAGCATCTCCATCGACCTCAAGCGGCCGGAGGCGAGGGAGATCGTGCTGCGCATGGTCGAGAGGAGCCACGCGGTCGCCGAGAACTTCCGTCCCGGCACGCTCGAGCGGCTCGGGCTCGGCTATGCCGAGGTCAAGGCTCGAAAGCCCGACATCATCTACGCCTCGGCCTCGGGCTTCGGCGCCACCGGCCCCTATGTCGACCGACCGGGCCAGGACCTCCTGATCCAGGCCATGTCGGGCATCGCCTCGGCCAATGGCGGCCACGGCCACCGGCCGACCGCCATCGGCGCTGCCGCCGTCGACCAGCACGGCGGCGCCCTCTTCGCCCTGGGCATCCTCGGCGCCTACATCAAATTGCTGCGCACAGGCGAGGGCACGCGCGTCGAATCGAACCTTCTCGGTGCCGGCATCGACATGCAGATGGAATCGCTCGTCCACTATTACGCGGCGGGCCGGGGCGACGGGGTCCTCGACCGGCACGAGAGCCTCGCCACCTGGTTCCACGAAGCGCCCTATGGCCTCTACCAGGTTGCCGATGGCTGGCTCGCCCTCTCGCTGAACCCCCTGGAGAAGCTGGCCCGGGCGCTGCAAACGGATGCGCTCGAGCCCTATGTCGGCAGGGACCAGTACGTCGATCGCAACGATATCGCCCGGGTCGTGGCAGCCCTCGTCCGCGACCGGAGCTTCGCCGATCTCGCCGCCGCCTTCGACGCTGAGCAGATGTGGTACACGCGGGTCGAGAATTTCGACGATCTGGCCCAAAACCCGCAAGTCCGGCACAACCAGGTCTTTCAGGACGTCGAGATCAACGGCGAGACCGTCCGCCTCGTCAGCCACCCCAATCGCTACGACGGCGAGCCGCCGCGAATGCCCGCCTTCGCGCTCGAGGCGGGAGCCGACACGCGCTACGTGCTGGCCGAGACCGGCTACGCCGAGGCGGAGATCGAGGAGCTTCTGAAGGAAGGCGTCGTTCAGGCACCGCGCTAGGCGCAAGCAGCAAAGAGAGAGGCAAGTGGCGGATTTTTACGTCAAGATCGGCGATCGGGTCGAGGTCGCGAAGACGGTCGGCGAAAGCGATGTCTACGTCTACGCGGGCGTGACCGGCGACTTCTCCGGCAACCATGTGAACGAGGAGTTCATGAAGAGGACCAGCTACGGGCGAAGGATCGCCCATGGCGCGCTCATGGTCGGCTTCATGTCCACAGCCTCCACCCGAATGATCGACCAGTGCCAGGGCATCGGCGATCGGGAAACGCCCGTCTCGCTCGGCTACGACCGCATCCGCTTCCTCGCCCCGGTCTTCATCGGCGACACCATCACCGTGCATTACGAGATCACCGCCATCGACTCCGAGCGCCGCCGCTCGACCGGCGATATCAAGGTGCTCAATCAGTCCGGCGAGACGGTGGCGGTCGCGCAGCACATCCTCAAATGGGTGCCGAACGAGCGGACGTGACGTTCGCGGCACGAGGCCATCGCATGATCCCCGATCCGAGCGGCAGGCGGGTGCCGGTCGCCGGCGGCTCATGCGGCAGCGGCCATGCCACGGCAGAGGCCGCCATCCATCCCATCTGCAACGGCCGCGTCACCGCCGGGATCCCAGGCGGCGACAGCGGCCAAGAGGTCGGGGACTGAGAAGAAGCATGGTCGAATTCGTCACCGCAGCCGGGGCCGCCGCCCTGGTCCGGCCCAGGGATTGCGTGCTGATCGGCGGCTCGGGCGGCGGCCACGCGGTGCCCGAGGCCTTCATCGAGGCCCTGGCCGACCGCTACCGCGAGAACGGCGGCCCCGGCGACCTCTCGCTCGTCAGCGTGGTCTCCATCGGCGATTGGGAGAGCACCGGCTTCAACCTCCTCGCACTTCCCGGCCTCGCCCGGCGGGTGGTCAGCGGCGGCTTCAACAACTGCCCGGGCTTCGCCGCCATGGCGATCGCCGACGAGATCGAGGCCTACACCCTGCCGCAGGGTGCCCTCTCGCAGCTCTGCCGCGACATGGCCGCCGGCCGCCCCGGCCTCTTGACCCGAACCGGCCTCCACACCTTCGTCGATCCCCGCCACGGCGGCGGCCGGCAGAGCGCGCGATCGACCGAGGACCTCGTCGATCTCGTCACCATCCGGGGCGAGGAGTACCTCCTCTATCGCAGCTTTCCCGTCGACGTCGCCGTAATCCGCGGCACCACCGCCGACGAGCGCGGCAACATCTCGATGGAGGACGAGGCCTTCTTTGGCGAGAACTTCTCGATCGCCGCCGCCGCCCGCCTGCACGGCGGAATCGTCATCGCCCAGGTCAGGGAGGTGGCCGCCGCCGGCACGCTCCCCGGCAAGCAGGTCAAGGTGCCGGGCGTGGTCGTCGACTACGTCATCGAGGAGCCCGACCAGCGCCAGACCTACCAGACCCGCCAGAGTGCAGCCTATGCCGGACATCTCCGACTCGGCGACCGCAGCATCCAGCCGATCCCCTTCGACATCCGCAAGGTGATCGCGAGGCGCGGGGCCATGGAGCTCTTTCCCGGTGCGGTGGTCAATCTCGGCTTCGGCGTCTCCAACGGCATCTCCGCCGTCGCCGCCGAGGAGGGCTTCTACCGCGAGGTCACCCTGACCGTGGAGCAGGGCATCATCGGCGGCGTGCCGGCCGGCGGCAAGGACGCCGGCGCCGGCGTCAACTACGACATGATGGCCGACCAACCGTACCAGTTCGACTTCTACGACGGCGGCGGGCTCGACATCGCCTTCCTCTCCTTCGCCGAGGTGGACGCGGCTGGCAACGTCAACGTCAGCCGCTACGGCAGATCGGTGAACGGCCCGGGCGGCTTCATCAATATCAGCCAGGGCGCCCAGAAGGTCGTCTTCTCCGGCACGCTCACCACGGGCGGGCTCGACATCAGGCCGGACGGCGAGGGCGGCCTCGCCCTCCACGCGGACGGCCGCACCCGAAAATGGGTCGACAGGGTCGGCCAGGTGACCTTCAACGGCTCCTATGCCAAGGATCGCGGCCAGGAGGTCGTGTACATCACCGACCGCGCCGTCTTCCGCCTCGCCGAGAACGGCCTCGAGCTCGTCGAGGTCGCTCCCGGCATCGATCTCCGCCGCGACGTCCTCGAGCGGATCGGCTTTGCCGTTTTGGTGCCGGACCGACCGCCGCTCATGGACGCGCGGCTCTTCCGGCCCGAGCCCATGGCCATGATCGATGATTTCCGCCGCCGCGAGGCCCGCCATCCGCAGAGAGGAGCTTCACGATGACCGCCCCCGTCCACTGCACGATCGAGAATGGTGTCGCCACCCTCACCCTCGCCAACCCGCCGCTCAACCTCGTCACGCTCGGCCTCACGGCACGGCTCGATGCCCTGCTCGACGAGCTCGCCGCCAATACCGAGGCGCGCGTCCTCGTGCTGACGGGCACGGGCGAGCGCGCTTTCTGCGCCGGCTCCGACATCTCCGAGTTCAGCGACCTGACCGAGCCCGGCGTCGTGCTCGAGAAGAAGCTCAACAAGGAGAACGAGGCCTACAGCAAGGTCGACGACTTCCCCAAGCCCACGATCGCCGCCATCCGGGGCCTCGCCTTCGGCGGCGGGCTCGAGCTCGCCTTGTGCTGCGACCTCCTCGTGGTCGAGGAGGACGCTCGTCTCGCCCTTCCCGAGATCAAGCTCGGCGTCTTTCCCGGCAGCGGCGGCACCGTGCGCGCCACCCGCAGGATCGGCGAGGGCCGGGCCAAGGAGATGATGTTCCTGGGCGAGCCCATCGATGCCGGGACCGCCCTCGCCTGGGGCCTCGTCAACCGCGTCGTGCCCAGGGGCGAGGCGCTGAGGATGGCAAAGAGTCTCGCCCGGCAACTGGCCGAACGCCCCAATCGCGCACTTCAGGCCTGCAAGCGCGCAGTCGACATGTCCTTCGACATGACCGAGGACGAGGCCATCCGCCGGACACTGGCGCTGAGCGAGGAAATTTTCACCACCGACGACTGCAAGGAAGGGGTGCGCGCCTTCTTCGCCAAGGACACCCCCCGCTTCACCCACAAATGAGGGAGCCCCGACCGATGACCCGGATCCTCGTCCTGCAGGGCGCGAACATGAACTGGCTCGGCCGCCGCCAGCCCGAGATCTACGGCAGGACCACGGCGGAGGAGCTCGACCGGATGCTCGAGGCCCACGCCGCCGAGAACGGCTACGGCATCGAGATCGTCTACCACAACCACGAGGGCGACGCGATCGACGCCCTCTATGCTGCCGAGGTCGGCGACATCGACGCCGTCGTCATGAATCCGGGCGGCCTCTGCCACGCCGGCCACGCGCTCGCCGACTGCATGAAGGGCATCGAGCTGCCGGTGATCGAGATCCACCTCTCGAACCACTACGCGCGCGAGATCCACTCCGTCACCGCGGCGGCTGCCAGAGGCGTCTTCATGGGCCTCGGCATCGACACCTACATCGCCGGCCTCGAGGCAGCCCTCCGGCTGGCACGCAAGACCTGAAGACGGGAGAAATCGACCACCCGATGTCTGAGCTACGTCTCGCCGACGGCGGGCGGCTGCACTACAGCCTGACGGGCATGGGCCCGCCGCTCCTCCTCGTTCCCGGCCTCGGCGGCATCGCCGGTTTCTGGGATTTCGTCCTCCCGACCCTGGCCGATCGCTTCACCGTCATCCTCCATGACCATCGCGGCTGCGGGCGCAGCAGCCTCGAGCCCATCGACTTCTCGATCGACCAGATGGCGGGCGATGTGCTCGCCCTGCTCGACCATCTGGAGGTGGATCGCGTCCACCTCGTCGGTCACTCGACCGGTGGCGCCATCGGCCAGACCATCGCCCTCGACCATGCGAACCGCCTCGACCGCCTCGTCCTGAGCGCCACGTGGGCCGCGCCCGACGCCTATTTCAGGGCGCTCTTCGCCACGCGCGCCGCCATCCTGCGCAGCGGCGGCCCGGCCCTCTATCTGCAGAGCTCGGCCCTGTCGCTTCACCCGCCTGCATGGATCCGCGACCATCCCGAGCTTGCCCAGGTCACCGAGGAGGCGGCGAGACAGCGCCTGCCCGATCCGGAAATCGTCCTGGCCCGCATCGCCGCCATCCTGCGCCACGACCGCATGGCGGATCTGGAGCGCATCGCCGCGCCGACGTTGGTCGTCGCTGCCCGGGACGACAGCGTGGTGCCCTCCTGGCTCTCCCTGGCGCTCGCCGATGCCATCGTCGGTGCCGAAACCCTGATCCTGCCCGAGGGCGGCCACTTCTTTCCGGTGACGAAAGCGGAGCGGTTCGCCGACGCCGTCGTCGAATTCTGCGAACGGCGCTAGGAGCCGGCGGCGAGAGCCGGCCGCGCGGCCGGCTCGTCATGGGTGCCGTAGGCGTGATCGACGATCCGCAAATAGGCCGTGTAGAGCCGCTCGAGCCGCTCGAACGAGCCGCCGTCCTGGGTGATCGAGCCGGCGCTGTCGACGATCGCGATGAGCTGGACGGCGATGTCCTTGACCGGAGCGTAGGCGCTCAACTCGCCGTTCCTCTGGGCGCGCACCACCGCCTCGTCGATGAGCGTCTCGATCCGTAGCGTGAACTGGCGAAGCTTCGCCCTGGCCTCGTCGCTGAGCTGGTCGGCCTCGAGCCGCATCCGGGAGATCAGGCTCCACGGCCGCCCCGAGCGCGACGCCTGGTTGAACCTGGCGTAGCGGCCGCGGTTGAACTCCATCGTCCGCCGCGTCTTCTCCTGGTAGGTGAGCCCCGGATCCTCCCAGATCGCTCCGAATCCGGCGAGCGCTTCCTGGACGTACTCCTCGATCACCTCCTCGACCAGATTCCTCTTGGTGCCGAAGTGATAGTGGATGTTGGCCCGGGTGATCCGCAGGCGATCGGCGATGTCGCCGAAGCGCAGGCCGCGCACGCCGTGGGTGATCAGCAACTCGGTCGCCACCGCCTTGATCCGCTCGCGCATCTGCACCCCAATCGGCATCGCCGAACCCGTCGAGCGTGCTTGCGGCGCGCGTGCGGGCCCGCTATCTTACTAGTCAGTCAGCGGCATCGTAGCCCGATTCGTCCAATGCCGCACCTGTCTTGTTCCGGCGCCCGAGACCGGTGGAGGCCCCACACGCCATGCGATTGCACAACAAGGTCTGCCTCGTGACCGGTGGCGGCTCCGGCATCGGCCGGGCCACCGCGGAGCTCTTTGCCCGTGAAGGTGCGACGCTCGCCATCGTCGATCGCGACGAGGCTGGGGCCGAGGCGGCTGCCGATGCCTGCGCCGGTGGCCGCGAGGCACCGCTCGCACTTCACGCCGACCTCGGCAAGGCCGCCGATTGCAGGACCATGATCGAGGCCACGGTGGACCGCTTCGGCCGGCTCGACGTGCTCGTCAACAATGCCGGCTACGGTATCCTCGGCACTGTCCCCGAGACCAGCGAGGAGGACTGGGATGCCCTCATGAACGTCAACGTTAAGGGCGTCTTCCTCGCCTGCAAGCACGCCATTCCCCTGATGATCCGCCAGGGCGGCGGGGCCATTGTCAACGTCGCATCAGTCGTCTCGAGCATCGGCATCACCAATCGTGCCGCGTACTGCGCCTCCAAGGGAGCCGTGGCCTCGCTCACCCGAGCAATGGCCCTCGATCATATTCAGGACAAGATCCGCGTCAACGCCGTCGCTCCCGGCACAGTGCGCTCCGCCTATTTCGACCGGCTCCTGGCCAGGGCCGGCGACCCGGCCGGGCTGCAGGCGCATCTGGAGAGCCGTCAGCCGATCGGCAGAATGGCCACGCCGGCCGAGATCGCGACCGGCATCCTCTATCTCGCTTGTGACGAATCGTCGTTCTGCACCGGCACCATCCTCACCATCGACGGCGGCATGACGGCCCAATGAGAATCGATTGGAGAGCCTCCTGTGTACGATCTGGCTGAGCGCACCGCCTTCGTCACCGGTGCCGCCTCCGGCATCGGCCGCGCCATAGCGCTCCGGCTGGCACGGGAAGGCTGTCGGGTCGGGCTTCTGGACATCGCCCCATCCGGGTTGACGGATGCCGCCCGGAAGATCGAGGCGCTCGGCTCCCGGGCCGCGCTCGGCGTCGCCGACGTCAGCGACCGCCGAGCCGTGGACCGGGGCGTCGCCGCCCTGGTCGAGGCGCTCGGACCCGCCGACATCCTCGTCAACTCCGCCGGCGTCCTTCGCGTCGGCGCCATGCTCGACCAGGCTTACGAGGACTTCGCCCGCCAGTTCCGCGTCAATGTCGACGGCATCTTCCACGTCTCGCAGGCGGTGGTGCCGGCGATGGTCGAAAGGGGCAGGGGTGCCGTGGTCAACCTCTCGTCCTGGCTCGGCAAGAAGGGCATGAAGCACTACGGCGGCTACGCTGCCTCGAAGTTCGCGGTGATCGGCATGACCCAGAGCCTGGCACTCGAGGTCGCAGCTTCCGGTGTCCGCGTCAACGCGCTCTGCCCGGGGCTCATCGTCGAGACCGGCATGCGCGACGAGGCCGAGGCGCTGCACCGCTCGCTCGGCCTGCCGAGTGCTGCCGAGCGCGTCTCCACCATCCCGCGCGGCCGCCTCGGCAAGCCCGACGACATCGCCGGGGTCGCGGCCTTCCTCGTCTCGGACGAGGCCGACTTCGTGACCGGCCAAGCGGTTAACGTGACGGGTGGATTCTGGCTCAATTGAGCCACACCTTAGAGAATGCAGAAGAGGAGATCGAGCCATGGCTTCGACCAAGCGATACCAGCCTCGAGGCGTCATCCCGGCGACCCTGCTCGCGTTCGACGAGGATTTCTCGATCGATGAGCGGGAGACACGCCGCCATCTGGCGCATGTGGCCGCGACGCCGGGCCTCAGCGCCGTCACGGTCAATGGCCATGCGTCCGAGGTGCATGCCTGCACCTTCGACGAGCAGAAGCGCATTCTCGACATCTCGCTCGAGGAGGTCGGTGACCGCCTGCCCTTGATCAACGGCATCTATGCCGACGGCAGCCTCGAGGCGGCGCGGCTCGCCCGCATGGCCGAGCGGGCAGGGGCCGCCGCTCTTCTGGTGTTCCCGCCGCAGAGCATGAGCATGGGCGGCCAGCTCCGCCCGGAGATGGCGCTCGCCCACTTCAAGACCATCGCGGCCGCCACCGGCCTGCCGCTGATCCTCTTCCAGTACCCGATGGCCACCGGCCTCGGCTATCCGTTCGAGACTCTCGTCCGCCTCTGCGAGGAGGTGCCGTCGATCGCCGCCATCAAGGACTGGTCCAATGACGGCCTGCTGCACGAGCGGCACATCCGCACGCTGCAGGCCCTGCCCCGCCCGGTCACCGTGCTCTCGACGCACAGCGGCTGGCTCATGGCCTCCCTGACCATGGGCTGCGGTGGTCTGCTCTCCGGGGCCGGCAGCGTCATTCCTGACCTGCAGGTCGCCCTTTTCGAGGCGGTGCAGGCGAAGGATCTGGCGGCGGCCCAGGCCGTCAACGACCGCATCTATCCGCTCGTCCAGGCCTTCTACACCCCGCCCTTCCTCGACATGCACAACCGCATGAAGGAATGCCTCGTCATGCTCGGCCGGCTCGAGAGGGCGGTCGTTCGGCCGCCGCTCGTGAAGCTCGGCGAGGTCGAGCTCGACCGGCTGCGCGGGGCGCTCGACGAGGCCGGCCTCGCCCGCGAGGGTGCATTCGCCGCAGCCGCCGAATAGGCCATCACAACGATCGGCATGCGGCCCGGCGGGCCGCATGCCGCAACTCTTGCCCGGTGGCTGGATATGCTCGACCTTCTGGACGGCGTGCGCGTCGTCAGCTTCAATCACTTCCTGCTCGGCCCGGTGGGGATGCAGATCCTGGGCGATCTCGGCGCCGACGTGATCGCCGTCGAGCCCATCGAGGGCGCCTTCCAGCGTCGCTTCGCCGGGGCCGGGACCTGGGTCGACGGGCAGTCCTCCCTCCATCTCACAGGCAACCGCAACAAGCGCAACCTCGCGGTCGACCTCAAGTCCGAGGCGGGCCGCGCCGTGGTGCTGCGCCTGGCCGACCAGGCCGACGTGGTGAGCGAGAACTTCCGCCCGGGCGTGATGGAGAAGCTCGGGCTCGGCTACGCCACCCTGAAGGAGCGAAACCCGTCCCTCGTCTACGCCGCCGCCTCGGGCTTCGGCGCTGACGGCCCCTATGCCAAGAGGCCCGGGCAGGACATGCTGATCCAGGCCATGTCCGGGCTCGCCAAGATCACCGGCGAGGCCCTGACCGGCCCCCGCACCGTCGGCGTCTCGGCCGCTGACCACCACGGTGCCGCCCTGCTGGCGCTGGGTGTCGTCGCCGCCCTCTTTAGGCGCGGCCGCACCGGCCGGGGCTGCCGGGTGGACGTCAACCTGCTCTCGGCCGCCATCGACCTGCAGATGGAATCCTTCGTCTGCTACATCAATGCCGCGCGCAAGCACGACGTCACTGCCCCGCATCGGGTCGGCGGCTGGTACTACACGCCACCCTACGGCATCTATCCGCTCAAGGACGACCACGTCGCCATCTCGCTCACCACCATGAAAGCTCTGGGTGCGGCCCTCGAATCCGATGAGCTCGCCGCCATTCCGGACGAGGAGGCCGCGGCGAGGGGGGACGAGATCGTGGCGATGCTGAACCGCATCCTGCCGACCCGAACCTTCGCCGAGTGGCAGCCTCGCCTGGAGGCGCACGACATCTGGCACGCCAAGGTCAACGACTACGAGGAGGTGCAAAGGGACCCGCAGGTCGTCCACAACGAGACCTTCCTCACCGTCGAGGGTGCCACCGGCGCGCCCATCCGGATGGTCAATCACGCCGTCCGCTACGACGGCGCCGCCGCCTCCGTGGCCCTCCCGCCGCAGCCCCTCGGCGCCCAGACCCGCGATATCCTGGCTGAGCTCGGCTACGCACCGGGCGAGATCGAGAAGCTGATCGAAACCCGCGCCGTCCACACCGCGAGCTAAGGGGGTCAGGACCTTTTTCGTCGGCCTCGCCTGAAAATGCGGACGGCGGCCGGGAACCGGGTCGGGGGTCCGGCGTTCTGCAGCAGGAGGAACGGCCGCATGATCGTAAGGGCACCGCACAGCACTGTCCCCTTCGGCTTCACCCGGCGCCGACTGCTCGCCGGGACGGCGATGGTGGGACTTCTTCTGGCGGCGCGGGGATCGGCTTGGGCCGCAGCGGTGTCGCCGCCGCTCGAGCGGGCGACGGACCGGGCAGAGTTCTTCACCGACGCCGAGCGCCGCGTCGTCGCCGCCATGGTCGATCGCATGATTCCGGCTGACGATCTGGGCCCTGGCGGCATCGAGGCGCATGTGCCGGAGTTCATCGAGCGCCAGCTCGCCGGTGATTTCGGTCGCGCCACCACCTGGTACATGAAGCCGCCGCACGCCAAGGGCTCGCCCGAGCAGGGCTATCAGCTCGCCATGACGCCGGCCGAGCTCTACCGCCAGTCGCTGGCGAAGCTCGAGCACCTGCTCATGCAGTCGGACAACGCCTCCTTCGCCGAGCTGCCCGAGGATCGCCAGGAGACGGTCATGACCGCACTCGGCAAGGGCGAGATGGACACCCCCGATTTCGACGGCAAGACGTTCTTCGCGATGCTGCACGGCAACACGATGGAAGGCTTCTTCGCGGATCCGATCTACGGCGGCAACCGGGACATGATCGGCTGGAAGCTGATCGGCTATCCGGGCGTGCGCTACGACTGGCGTCCCTACATCGAGAAGTTCGACACGAGGGTCGATCTGCCCGTCATCAGCCTCATGGGCAATCTCGAAGGCACCGGCGCCGACAACCGCTGAAGGAGCAGGCCATGGCCAGGATCATGGGCCACAAGGATGTGGCCATCATCGGCTTCGGCATGACCGGGATCATGGCGGCGGAGGAGCTATCGCGTGACGGCCACGAGATCGTCGCTCTGGAGCGCGGCGCTTGGCGCGATACGATTCCGGACTTCTCGCCGACCTTCATGCAGGACGAGCTGCGCTTCGGCATCCGCCATGCCCTCCACCAGCAGCCGGTGCGCGAGACGGTCACGTTCCGCAACAATGGCTCCCAGGAAGCGTTGCCGATGCGACGGCTCGGATCCTTCCTGCCGGGCACCGGGGTCGGCGGCTCGCTGGTCCACTGGAACGGCCAGTGCTGGCGGTTCCTGCCGAGCGACTTCACCATCCGCAGCCACTACACGGAGCGCTACGGCGCCGACTTCATTCCGGAGGACATGACCGTCCAGGACTGGGGCGTCACCTATGACGATCTCGAGCCCTTCTACGACAAGTTCGAGTACCTGCTCGGCATCTCCGGCAGGGCCGGGCACGTCAAGGGGGTGAAGCAGGATGGCGGCAACCCGTTCGAGGGGCCGCGCAGCCGCGATTATCCCAATCCACCCCTGAAGCGCACCTACGCCACCACGCTCTTCGATCAGGCGGCTCGCGATCTCGGCCTCGACCCTTTTCCCTGTCCGGCCGGCCAGGCCTCGCAGCCCTACACCAATCCGCTCGGCGTCACGATGGGGGCATGCTCCTATTGCGGCTACTGCGAGAGGTTCGGCTGCGGCAACTATTCCAAGTCGACCATGCAGACCACGGTGCTGCCAGCCCTGCGGAGCCGCAGCAATATCGAGCTGCGCACTCTCTCCGAGGTCACCAGGATCGTCACCAAGTCGGGCAGGGCGACCGGCGTCGAGTACACCGACATCGAGGGGAACGAGTATTTCCAGCCGGCCGATCTCGTCCTGTTGTGCGCCTATCCGCTGCACAACGTCCGCCTGCTCCTGAACTCGGAGATCGGCGAGGCTTATGATCCGGACGCGGCGACGGGCCAAGTCGGCCGCAACTACGCCTACCAGATCGTCTCCTCGGTCGGGGTCACCTTCAAGGACAAGATCCTGAACCCCTTCATCGGCTCGGGCGCGCTCGGCCAGGTCGTCGACAACTACAACGGCGACAACTTCGATCACCGGGGTGCCGAGGTCGAGGGCAAGAGCTTTGTCGGCGGGGGCTATATCGCCCTCTATACGACCGGCTCCCGGCCGATCTCGACCAATTCGGGCGGCGGCGAGGCGGCCACCGGCGGCGCCATCGAGTGGGGCAGCGACTGGAAGAGGAAGGCGGCGGAGAGCTACCTGCACAGCGCGACCATCATCACCCACGGCTCCGTCCAGAGCCATCGGGGCAACTATTTGAGCCGGGACGAGCGCTACACCGATCATCTCGGTCACCCGCTCATGAGGATGACCTTCGACTTCACGCAGAACGAGCACGAGATGTCGGACTTCCTGACCGGCCGGGCGAAGCGCATCGCCGAGGCGATGCAGCCGGACAAGGTCAGCGCCAACCCGCGCCAGGGCCATTACTCGATTGTGCCCTACCAGACGACCCACAACACGGGCGGCGCCATCATGGGGACGAGTCCGGACAGCAGCGTCGTCAATATTTACGGGCAGTCGTGGCAGGTGCCAAATCTCTTCGTCTTCGGCGCTTCCATGTTCCCGCAGAATGCCGGCTACAACCCGACCGGGACGGTGGGCGCTCTCCTTTATTTCGGCTTGGACCGGATGCGTGCGGAGTATTTCCGCAATCCCGGCCCACTGGTTCAGGCGTGAGGGACGCGCGATGCGCAGGTTTCTTCTGACGACCTCGGCACTGGCCGTCCTCGCCGTCGCTTCGAGCGGCAGCGCGCAGGACAGCGGCGACTTCGCGCAGGTGCAGGAAGGTCTCTACATCGCCCGGGCCGGTGACTGCGCCTCCTGCCACACGCGCGAGGACGGCGAGCCCTTCGCCGGCGGCCGCGCCATCGAGACCCCGTTCGGCACGATCTTCTCGTCCAACATCACGCCCGACCCCGAGACGGGTATCGGCGGCTGGACGGTGGACGACCTCTACCGCAGCATGCACGAGGGCAAGAACCGGGAAGGTGATCATCTCTATCCGGCCATGCCCTACCCCCATTACACGAAGGTGTTCCACGAGGACGTGGCGGCGCTCAAGGCCTATCTCGATACGGTCGCACCGGTCGGCTACCGGCCGCCGGAGAACCGTCTGATCCCGCCTCTGGAGATACGCACCACGGTCGCCGGCTGGAATCTCCTCTTCTTCAAGGAGGGCGTGTTCCAGCCCGATCCCGCCAAGTCGGCGGAGTGGAACCGTGGAGCCTATCTCGTCCAGGGGCTCGGGCACTGCGGCTCGTGCCACACCCCCTTGAACGTCCTAGGGGCGGAGGAGGCCGACAAAGCGCTTCAAGGTGCCGCCATCCAGGGCTGGACGGCGCCGAGCCTCGTCGCCGGCGATATCGGCCCCGGCGGATGGAGCCGGGACGAGCTCGTCGCCTATCTGAAGACCGGACGCAACGCCCATGCGACGGCATCGGGGCCCATGTCCGAGACCGTGGCGAACTCGACGCGCTACATGACGAAGAGCGATCTCGAGGCCATGGCGACTTACCTCCTCGACCTCCAGCCCAGGGCGATGCAGGCGCGCCGCGAGGCGTCGGGCGAATCCCTGGCGCGGGGCGAGCGTCTCTTCGCCGATCACTGCACGACCTGCCACAACAGCGATGGCTCCGGCCAGTCGCGGTTCTTCGCCGATCTCCGGTCCAACGGTGTCGTCTCCAGCCAGCATCTCGAAGGCCTGCTTCGCGTCATCATCCAAGGTGCCACGGGCAACGAGGTGGCGGCGCACATGAGCAACGCCCATATGCCGGCCTTTGGCTGGAAGCTCGACGACCGGGCGGTCGCCGATGTCGCCACCTTCCTCAGGAACAGCTTCGGCAATGTCGGCGATCCCGTCGACCCCGCCGATGTCAAGGACGCCCGCGAGCGGCTCAGCGCCGGCAGTTGACGAGCCGGTCGAGCTATAAGATTCCCGACCCCTTCAATGGGCCGGTTGCGCTTCGTCGTCGGGCTGCTCAGCTCGCCAACATCCCCATCAGACTACCTTAGCGCTTATGGGGTCAGGACTCTTTTAGGGGTAAAGAGTCCTGACCCTCTTAATGACCATTTGACGGTTGCGCTCCGTCGCCGGGCTGCTAAATAGGTATCTCGAATACTGATTAGGTCGATGGCGGTCGGCGCGGGCTCTGCCTCGCCCGGCATTTCGGGAGCCGCCATGACCTTTGTGCTCGGTCGAAGGACATCGCCATGATTCGTTCCCTGAACGTTGGTGAACGTCAACTGGGACTCGCACTCTCGATCGGCTTGGCCCTGCTCGGGCTCGTCATGCTGGGGGCGGCGAAGGCGGGGCCGATGGCGGTGCACGGGGTCATGGCGATGGCGCTGGCCGTGGCACTCATCTTCGCCCTCGCCGGCGGCTTCTCGGAGCCGGAGCCGGTGGGCGACCGGCTCGCCCGCTATTACGACGAGCCGACCCGCTTCGGTATCGCCATGACGATGATCTGGGCCGTCCTCGCCATGGCCGTCGGCGTCTGGGTCGCGGCCCTGCTCTACTGGCCCGAGGCGACGCCGCTCTGGCCCTGGACCAGCTTCGGTCGCCTGCGGCCCGTGCACACCTCGGGCATCATCTTCGGCTTCGGCGGCAACGCGCTGATCGCCACCTCCTTCCACGTCGTACAGCGCACCTCGCGCGCCCGCCTCGCCGATTCGGTCAGCCCCTGGGTCGTCTTGATCGGCTACAACCTCTTCTGCCTCTGGGCGGTCTCGGGCTACCTCATGGGCAGCACGCAGTCCAAGGAGTACGCCGAGGCCGAGTGGTACGCCGATCTCTGGCTCGTGGTGATCTGGGTCGTCTATCTCGTGCTCTATCTGCGCACGCTGGCGCGCCGCAACGAGCCGCACATCTACGTGGCCAACTGGTACTACCTCGCCTTCATCCTCGTCGTGGCGATGCTCCACATCGTCAACAACCTCGCTCTGCCGGTGAGCCTCGCCGGTGCGAAGAGCTTCACCATCTGGGCCGGGGTGCAGGACGCCATGGTGCAGTGGTGGTACGGCCACAACGCCGTCGCCTTCTTCCTGACGGCCGGCTTCCTCGCGATGCTCTACTATTTCCTGCCGGTCCGCTCGGGACGGCCGATCTGGTCCTACAGGCTCTCGATCGTCAGCTTCTGGGGCATCGTCTTCTTCTACATCTGGGTCGGCTCGCACCACCTGCACTACACCGCCTTGCCCTACTGGGTGCAGACGCTGGGCATGACCTTCTCGGTCATGCTCCTGGTGCCGAGCTGGGCCGCCGCGGGCAATGCCATCGCCACCCTCAACGGCGCCTGGCACAAGGTGCGCGACGATGCGACGCTGCGCTTCATGTTCGTGGCCGCCGTCTTCTACGGGCTCTCCACCTTCGAGGGCTCCTTCCTCGCGATCCGCCCGGTCAACTCGCTCTCGCACTACACCGACTGGACCGTCGGCCACGTCCATTCGGGGACGCTGGGCTGGGTGGCAATGATCATCTTCGGTGCGATCTACTCGATCGTGCCGCTGCTCTCGGGGCGCGACGTCATGGCCTCGCCGCGCGCCGTGGAATGGCATTTCTGGCTCGCCGTCACCGGCACGCTGGTCTACGTCGTGGCGATGTGGAACGCCGGCATCACCCAGGGCCTGATGTGGCGCACCTACGACGAGAGCGGTGCGCTTTCCTACAGCTTCCTGCAGTCGGTGATCGCCATGGCGCCCTACTACCTGATGCGTACCATCGGCGGCGCCCTCTTCCTCTCCGGTGCCATGATCTGCGCCTTGAACACCTGGGCCACCATGCGGTCGCCGCGGCCGAGGACGGCGCAGGACGAGGGCGGGCTCGACCGTCCGCTCCTGCCCCAGCCGGCGGAGTGAGCCCATGCTGAGACTGCACTACAATCTCGAGAAGGTCTCGATGGGGCTGGTGGCGGCGATCATCGTCGCCGCCTCGATCGGCGGCCTCGTGGAGATCGCCCCCCTCTTCACCATCGACGAGACGGTGGACATCCCGAAGGACATGCGCCCGCACACGCCGCTCGAGCTGGCGGGGCGCGAGATCTTCATGCGCGAGGGCTGCTATGCCTGCCACAGCCAGATGATCCGCACGCTGGGCGACGAGATCGACCGCTACGGCCCCTATTCGCTCGCCGCCGAATCGGCTTATGACCATCCCATGCTCTGGGGCTCGAAGCGCACCGGCCCCGATCTCGCGCGGGTCGGCGGCAAGTATTCGGATGCCTGGCACGTGGCCCATCTGATCGATCCGCGCGCCGTGGTCCCGGCCTCGATCATGCCGGCCTATCCCTGGCTCACGGAGCCGCTCGACACCGGGAATCTCGGGGCCGAGCTCGCCACGCTCGCCCGGCTGGGCGTGCCCTACACCGGTGAGATGGCCGAGAACGCCGTGGCCGACGCGCACGCCCAGGGCAACCCGGACAGCGACGGGGCCGGGGACGTCTCCGCCCGCTACGGCGAGGGCGTCGCCATACGCGATTTCGACGGCGATCCGGCGCGGCTGAGCGAGATGGACGCGGTCGTGGCCTATCTGCAGTCGCTCGGCACGCTGACCGACGCGGCCTTCGAGCGCGAGAAGGTCAAGGAGCCGGAGGAGGAGCCCTGATGCCGTCGCACGACACGCTGGTGCTGCTGGCGAAGACCTTCGGCCTCTTCTGGATGATGGCGTTCTTCGTGATCGTCGTGATCCTGGCCTACCGTCCGAGCCGGAAGGCGGCGCACGAGCGGGCGGCCCACTCGATCCTCCAGGGCGCGGACGGCGAGGGCAAGGGCGGCGGAGACCGGGCATGAGCATCAAGGACGGTCAGGCACCCGACATCGATCCGGTCACCGGCCACGAGACCACCGGCCACGACTGGAACGGCATCCATGAGCTCAACACGCCGTTCCCGCGGCTCGTGATCTGGGCGCTGGCCCTGACCTTCATCTATTCGGTCATCGCCTGGGTGCTGCTGCCGACCTGGCCGACCGGCCGCGACTACACGCGTGGCCTGCTCGGCCTCGACCAGGGCGAGATGGCGGTCGAGGGCTATCAGCGACTGGCCTCGGGGCGCGAGGACTGGATGGCGCGCTTCGCCGGGGGCGATTTCGACGCGCTCGAGGCCGACCACGAGCTGCTCGCGAAGGCGATGCCGGCGGCGGCCCGGCTCTTCGCCGACAATTGCGCCGCCTGCCACGGCACGGACGCGACCGGCGGCCCGGGCTTTCCGAACCTCGCCGACAGCGACTGGCTCTGGGGCGGCGATCCCGCCACCATCGCGGAGACTTTGCGGGTCGGCATCAACAGCCCGCACCCCGAGACCCGCTTCGCGCAGATGCCGGCCTTCGGCCGGGACCAGATGCTGGAGCGCGGCCAGATCGAGACGCTGACCGGCTTCGTGCAGGAGATCTCCACCGGGCAGGCCGATTTCGAGAGCGAGGCCGGGACCCTCTTCACCGAGAACTGCGCCTCCTGCCACGGTGATCGGGGCGAGGGCGGGCTCATGATCGGCGCACCTTCTTTGGCGGACGGGCACTGGATCTACGGCGGCGACCGGGCGACCATCTTCGCCACGCTGCAGCGTGGCCGCCAGGGTGTCATGCCGACCTGGGCGGATCGGTTGAGCGAGGCCGAGATCAACCTGCTCGCGCTCTACGTCTCGAGGCTCCCCGCCGAGCACGAGAGGATCGCCAGCCGATGAGCGGACGCTGGAGCCAGAAGCGCCTCGCGATCCTGGCGGCCCTCCTGCTCGCCGGCGTCTTCATCGCGGCCAACGTGCATCTCGTGACCGTGGCCTTCACCTCGCAGCCCGCCTGCGTGGCGCCTGACGCCGGCAAGGCGCCGGCCAAGCCCGCGTGCTGACCTCATGCTCAAAGGCCGTTCGATGAAGAGACGCGCGATCCTGGAGCCGCTGCCGACCCTCAACCCGCCGCGCCGTCCGCCCCGGGCCTTCGCCCGTCATCTGCCGGCTTCGGCGGCGTTCGACTGGCTTCGGGCCGGCTGGGCGGATCTGCGCGCCGCACCAGGGCCAAGCCTCGCCTATGGCGGTTTTCTCTTCGTGCTGTCCCTGGTCGTGCTGGTCGTGCTCTGGGCGGCCGGCCTGCTCTATCTGGTGCTGCCGGCCTTCTCCGGCTTTCTGATCGTCGGTCCCTTCCTCGCGGTCGGCCTCTACGAGAAGAGCCGGGCGCGCGAGACGGGCCGGCCGCTCGGGCTCCTGCAGATGGTCGTCGTCCGCCCGGCCTCGGGAGCGCAACTCGCCTATGCCGGGCTTTTCCTGGGCCTGCTCGTGCTCTTCTGGATCAGGGCCGCCGATCTGCTCTACGCCCTCTTCTTCGGCCTCAACCCCTTTCCGGGAACCGAGGAGGCCATGGTCAACGTGCTGACCACGGCGCGCGGCTGGTCCTTGATCCTGGTGGGCAGCTTCGTCGGCGCCATCTTCGCCGCCTTCGCCTTCGCCATCAGCCTCTTCTCCATCCCGATGCTGATGTCCGGCGAGCGCGACGCCCTGACCGCCATGGGCACGAGCTTCGCCATGACCGCGCAGAACCTGCCGGCGGTGCTGACCTGGGGCGTGATCGTGGCCATCGGCCTTGCCGTGTCCCTTCTGACGGGGTTGCTCGGCCTCATCTTGGTCTTCCCGGTCCTGGGCTACGGCACCTGGCATGCCTGGCGCGCCATCGGCGCCACCGAGCGGCCATGACCTTCCTGGTCCTCATCCCGGTCTCGATCGTCATGGGCCTGATCGGCCTCGGCGCCTTCTTCTGGGCCTTGCGGCACGACCAGTTCGACGATCCGCAAGGTGCCGCCGAGCGCATTCTTATGCCGGATGCGGGCCCACCCCGTTCCCGCCGGGCGGCGCCCAAGCGCTAGCAGGCCGAAGGCGTCGACCGGCGGAAAAGTGCGCCGGCGGCCGTCAGCGCTTTCAGCGGATGAGCGCCACCTCGCGGAAGCCGGCGAGGCGCAAGACGAGGCGGGTGAGGAGCAGGGCGCCCACGACGATCGCCATGATGCAGACCGAGAAGGCGGCGGCCTGATTGGTGGCGCCCCGGTCCTCGAGCAGCAGGACCGAGACGGCGGCGACCTGGGTCGAGGGCGTGATCAGGAAGATGACCGCCGAGAGCGTCACCATCGAGCGCATGAAGAAGAAGACCGCGATGCCGACCAGGGTCGGGGCCAGAAGCGGCAGGGTGACCTTGCGGAAGGTCATGAAGCGCGTGCCGCCGAGGGTCGCCGATGCCTCGTCGAAGGTCGGGCTGATCTGCTTCAGGCTGGTCGAGGCGATGAGGAAGCCCTGCGCGTGGTAGTGGTAGACGTTGCAGATGGCGATGATCAGAAGCGTGCCGTAGATCAGGTAGACCGGGTTCGCCGGATCGTTGAAGGCGAGGATGTAGCCGAGCCCGAGCACCATGCCCGGCACCGCCGCGGGCAGGATCGAGACGAAGTAGAGCGGGCGCGAGGCGGCGGATCGCAGCCGCTCGACCACGTAGGAGGCGGCCGTGATGGCCGGCACGCCGATGGCCGCCGCCATGAGGCCGATCAGGATCGAGTTCCACAAGGGCTCGATGCCGTTCTGCACGTCGAAGGCGTAGTGGCGAAGGCTCAGGCTCATCCGGTAGGGCCAGAGATCGACGAAGCTCGCGAAGACGACGATGGCGACGATGGCGAGGATCGCGAGAGCAATCGCCACGACGACGGCCAGGAAGGCGGCGTCCCGGCCAGCGCTCGGGCGGATCACCAAAGGCCGCGACTGCTCGCCCACCACGGCGAACTGGCGCGCGCTGATGTATTTTTCGCCGATCGCGGCGATGGCGGCGGGAACCAGCAGGATCATGCCGATCACCGTGCCGCGCTCGAAGTTCGCCTGGCCGATGACCTGGTTGTAGACCTCGGTGGCGAGCACGCCGTAATCGGCGCCAATCACCATGGGGTTGCCGAAATCGGTGATGACCAGGGTGAAGGAGACGAAGATCGCGGCGGCGAGGCCGTAGCGGGTGGCCGGCAGCGTCACCGTGCGGAAGACCCGGCCGGGGCCGGCGCCCAGCATCTCGGCCGATTCGTAGAGCCTGGCATCGGCCACGGCGAGCGCCGCCGAGAGGATCAGAAAGGCGTAAGGGAAGACGTAGAGCACCATGGCGATCACGATGCCCCAGAAGCCGTAGATCTCGATCCCGGCATCGAACGTGCGGTTGATCAGGCCGTTCCTGCCGAAGAGCAGGACCAGCCCCTGCGCCTGGACCAGCGACGGCGCGAAGATCGGCACGACCGCGACGAGGCGGAAGAAGCCCTTGAGCGGAATAACCGTGCGCTGCAGGGCGTAGGCGAAGAGATAGGCGAGGACGACGGCGATGACGGTGCTGGTCAGCGTCACCGCGAAGGAGTTGGCGAGGATGCCGAGGAAGCGCTCGGCGCCGAGCATCCGGGTGTAGTTGGCAAGGCCGATGCCGTCCTCGGTGACGAAGCTGCGCCCGAGGATGAAGGCGAGGGGGTAGAGGATGAAGAGGACGAGCGGGATGGCGATCGCGAGGGTGACGAGCGCGACCGGCAGCCGATCCGGACGCGACCGGCCGGCAGCGGCGCCGCTCAGCGCCATTCGAGCACCCGAAGCGCCGTCCTCGGCAGCTCGACGGCGAGCGGCGCGCCGGCGGCGAGGCGGTCGGGCCGCACGCCGTGCAGCTCGGCGAGGAGGGGAGGGTCATCCGCAGCCGAGCCCTCGACGCGCAGGACCAGATGGGTGAGGTTGCCGAGGAAGATCGCCTGCTCGAGCCGGGCCGCCAGGGCGTCGGGCGGTGCCGCCTCGGGCGCATGGACGCGGACCGCCTCGGGCCGGATGCCGACGAGGGCCGGCCGGCGGCCCCCGAATCCCCCTTCGACAAGGGCCAAGGGCCGGCCGCAGACGCTGCCCTTCGCATCCACCGGCAGGACGTTGATGCGGCCGACGAACTCGGCGACGAAGCGGGTTTCGGGGCGGTCGTAGAGGTCGGCGGCGGTGCCCACCTGCTCGATATGGCCGGCGCGCATGACGACGATGCGGTCGGCCATGGTCAGCGCCTCCTCCTGGTCGTGCGTGACCATGATGGTGGTGATGCCGAGCCGCTGCTGCAGCGCCCTGATCTCCAGCCTCAGCCCTTCGCGGACCTTGGCGTCGAGGGCCGAGAGCGGCTCGTCGAGGAGGAGGAGGGCCGGGTCCGGGGCGATGGCGCGGGCCAGCGCCACGCGCTGCTGCTGCCCGCCCGAGAGCTGCGACGGCAGCTTGCGCGCGTGGTCCAGGAGGCCGACGAGCTGCAGCATCTCGCCGACGCGCGCCCCGATCCGCTCCCGCGTCCAGCGCCGGCATTCGAGGCCGTAGGCGATGTTCTCCCGGGCGTCGCGGTTGGGGAAGAGCGAGTAGGACTGGAAGACGACGCCGAAGTTTCGCTGCCTCGCCGGGGTGCGGATCAGGTCGGCATCGTCCAGGAGCACCGCCCCCTCGTCGGCGGTCTCGAGCCCGGCGACGACGCGCAGGAGCGTGGTCTTGCCGCAGCCCGAAGGGCCGAGGAAGGAGACCAGCTCGCCCTGGCCGACTTCGAGGTCCACGGCGTCGAGGGCGGTCAGGGCGCCGAAGCGCTTGACCACCCCCCGGATCCGGAGCGTCACCGTCCGCCCGTCCGCGTGCTCGCCCGAAAGGTCAGTTGTCGAACTCGGCCGTCCACCGCTCGAGGACGCGGTCGCGGTTCTCGGCCGACCAGGCGAAGTCCATGTCGTACATCACGGAGCCGATATCCTCCGGCAGCCCCGCCGCCTTGAACCGCTCCGGCATGGTGCCGCCGGAGACGGTGACGATCTCCTTCCAGTCGTAATAGGTGTCGACGGCGCGGTCGGAGAGGGTCCAGTCGAGGAACTTCTTGGCCGCGTCCTTGTGCGTCGAGGACTTCATGAGGGCATTCGCCTCGAGCTCGTTGCCGGCGCCCTCGGCCGGGATCACCATAGTGATCGGGTAGCCCTCGGCGATGTTCTTGATGGCGCGCAGCGCGAAGGAGGCGCCAATGGCGTACTCGCCCTGGCTCGCGGCGTTGCAGGGCTTGGAGCCGCTCTTGATGTACTGGGCGATGTTCTTGTCGAGCTCGCGCAGGTACTCCCAGCCCGCCTCCTCGCCCTTCATCTGCAGGATCGAGGCGATCTGCAAATAGCCCGTGCCGGAGCTCGCCGGGTTGGGCATGACGATCTCGCCCTTGTAGACCGGATCGAGCAGGTCCTCCCAGGAGGTGGGCATGGGCAGGTTCTTGGCCTTCAAAACCTCGTTGTTGACGCAGAACGCGGCCATGTAGCCCGTCACGGCGAACCAGCGGCCCTCGGGATCGCGGAATCGCGGCGGCACGCGGTCGATATTGGCGGGCTCGTAGGGCTCCAGCATGGCGAGGATGCGCGGGTCGACCATCGAGGTCACCGCCCAGCCCCAGATCACGTCGTGCTGCGGGTTGGCGGACTCGGCGAGGATTCGCGCCTGCAGGTCGCCGGTGGAGAGCCGGAGCACGTCGACATCGAGGTCGGGGAGGTCCTTCTTCATCGCCTCGAGGAAGGCGGCGAGCTCGTCCTCCTCGTAGGAGGTGTAGACGGTGATGGTCTCGGCACGGGCCACGCCCGCGAGGGCCCATGCCCCGATCAGCCCGATCGCCAGATGCCGCCCGATGGTTCCGCCACGCATGATACCAGCCTCCGTTCTTTCTTGGTCGTCGCCTTGGCGACGGACGATTCCCTGGCGCCGCCCCGCGCCGGAGCCGGCGACGACGCAGGCCGAGAATATCGGCGCCGTCCCGAGGCGGCAAGGATCGCGACGGCAGGTGTCGTGCCGAGGTCCGAATTGGGGACACGAACCTCTTTTAACCTTTCGTCGCGCGTGCTAGGGTCCGAATTGGGGACACGAACCTCTTTTAACCTTGGTCCGAATTGGGGACACGAACCTCTTTTAACCTTTCATCGCGCGTGCTAGGCGCTCGGCATGGCGAGGATGGCGCGAGCGGTGGCGGCCGGTGTGCCGCATCATGTTACGCAACGGGGCAATCGGCGGCAGGCGGTCTTCTTCACTGAGAGCGATTACCGCCTCTATGTCGATCTTCTGCGGACTAACTGCCGGGCGGTCGACGTCGTGGTCTGGGCCTGGTGCCTCGAATTGGGGACACGAACCTCTTTTAACCTTTCGTCGCGCGTGCTAGGCGCTCGGCATGGCGAGGATGGCGCGAGCGGTGGCGGCCGGTGTGCCGCATCATGTTACGCAACGGGGCAATCGGCGGCAGGCGGTCTTCTTCACTGAGAGCGATTACCGCCTCTATGTCGATCTTCTGCGGGCCAACTGCCGGGCGGTCGACGTCGTGGTCTGGGCCTGGTGCCTGATGCCCAACCACGTGCATCTGGTCGTCGTTCCCGAAGCCGCGGACGCGCTGGCCAAGGCCATCGGCGACACCCACCGCGACTACACCCGAAGGGTCAACCGTCGGGAAGGCTGGGCCGGCTATCTCTGGCAGGGCCGGTTCGCCTCCTGCCCGATGGACGAGCCGCACTGCCTCGCCGCGATCCGCTATGTCGAGCGCAATCCGGAACGCGCCGGCCTCGTCGCCCGTGCCGCCGAATGGCCGTGGTCGAGCGCCCGGGCGCATCTGGGGTTGGGAGCCGACGGCCTCGTCGCGCCGCGTGGCCTCGATCATCTCGTGCCCGACTGGCGGGAATTTCTCGACGACACGCCGCCGAGCTGGCAGCTCGACGAGCTGCGCCGGCATGTCCGCAGCGGCCGGCCCCTCGGCTCGCCCGCCTTCGTCGAGCGCCTGGAGGCGGGCCTCGGCCGCAAGCTTCGTCTGGCGAGACGGGGCCGGCCGCCGGCAGGGAATGCGGCCAAAGGTTAAATTCGGTTCGTGTCCCCAATTAGAAAGGTTAAATTCGGTTCGTGTCCCCAATTAGGACCGCTGCGGCGGCTTACGGCACGGCGGTCAGAGCTCCCTTGCCGGCGAACCAGCTCTCGAGATTGGCGACCACCGTGTCGCCCATGGCTCCCATGGTCTCCTCGGTGCCGCTCGCGATGTGTGGCGTGAGGACCACGTTGTCGAGGGCGAGAAGGGCTTGGGGCACCCTGGGCTCGTCATCGAAGACGTCGAGGCCGGCGGCACCGAGGCCGCCCGAGGTCAGGAGCTCGACCATGGCCGGCTCGTCGACCAGCCAGCCGCGGGCGATGTTGACGAAGATGCCGCGCGGGCCGAGCGCTTCCAGGACCTCGCGGCCGACGATCGGCGCCGCCTTGCCCTTCGCCGCCCCGGCGGCACAGAGGAAGAGGATGTCGCTTTCGCGGGCCAGCGCCACGGCGTCGGGGGCGCGCGCGTAAGGCACGTCGCGCGCCACCGGGTCGGCATAGGAGATGGCGCATTTGAAGCCCTGGAGCCTGGCCGCCACCTCGCTGCCGATGCGGCCGAGGCCGATCAGGCCGGCCTTCATGCCGGTGAGCTTGCGCCCTAGCACGAGCCGCCCCTTCAGCCAGTCGCCCTGCCGCACGAACCGGTCGCCATGGGCGATGCGGCGGCAGGCGGCGAGGGCCAGCCCCAAAGCGAGATCGGCCACGTCGTCATAGAGATCGGGGGCGATGGTGACGACGATGCCGCGCGCCCGAGCCCCCTCGAGGTCGGTCGTCTCGAGCCCGACCCCGTTGAGGGCACAGATCTCGAGATTGGGCATGCGCTCGATATAGGCCCGTCCGAGGCCGGCCATGCCGCTGCCCACCGCACCCCGGTACCGGGCGCCGTGCCGGTCGAGATGGGCCAAGGGGTCCGGCTCGGCATGGACATGGTGGCACTTGAAGCGCGCCTCGAGCGCCTCGAGGAGCCTCGGCCGCTGCGGGCCGATGATGGCGATCTCGATATCGGAGCGGGCGGGTCCGCCGGCTGACGTCATGAATTCCTCCTCGTGGCCATGGCGCGCCCGGGCGACGCCTCGGCCGCGAGATATGCCGGCGACGATCCACTCGCGAAAGCGAAATCATGGCCCGGTCGCGCGCCCGGAGCCGGCTCAGGCGGCGAGCACCCGTGTCAGCGCGTTCTCGTAGCGGCTCTCGACCTCCTCGCCCTTGTAGACCGAGATCTCGCACTTATCGATCACCTCGGCGGGCGGGTAGATCGCCGGGTTCTCCAGATCCTCGGTCGGGATGTAGGCCTTGGCCGCCTCGTTGGGGCTCGGGAAGCGCACGAAGGACGCGATGGCGCCGAAGACCTCGGCATCGAGGTTGAAGTTCATCCACTCGATCGCCGCATCGGGGTTGGGGCCGCCCTTCGGGATCACCATGTCGTCCTCCCAGAGCAGGCCGCCTTCCTTCGGCACCACATAGGCGAGGTCGTCGTCCTCCTCCATCACCTGCAGGATGTCGCCGTTCCATTCCATGCAGAGATCGACCTCGCCGGCGATCAGGAGGTCCTGGCCGGTGTCGGGGGTGAAGGCCTTGACGTTGGGCTTGGCGCGGATCAGGAGGTCGGTCGCCGCGTCGAGCTCCGCCTGATCCGTCGTGTTGAGCGAGTAGCCGAGATAGAGCAGCGCCATCTGGATCAGGTTCTTGTCGTTGAGCAGCGAGATGCGGCCGGCGTATTCGTCGGAATCCATGAGGGCCGCCCAACTGTCCGGCGAGGCGACGCTCTGCCGGTAGCCGATGCCCATCGTTCCCCAGAAATAGGGGAGGCTGAACCGGCGGCCCGGATCGAAGGCGGGGTCCTGGAAGCGTGGCGCCAGATTGTCGAAATGGGTGAGCCTCTGGTGGTCGAGCGGCAGCAGCATGTCGGCCACGATCATCCGCTCGACGAAGTCGTTCGAGGGATAGACGATATCGTAGCCGGGATTGCCTTCGCGCAGCTTGCCGAACATCTCGTCGCTGCTGCCGTAGAGGTCGTAGCGCACACGAATGCCGGTGGCGTCGGTGAAATCGGCGATGGTCTCGGGGCCGATATAGGTGTCCCAGTTGTAGACGTTGAGCTCGCCGCCCTGGGCGCGGAGCCGGCGCGGCAGGGCGCCGGCGATGGCGGCCACGGCGAGACCCGCCCCGATGGCCCTTCGGCGGTTGAGCATCGGCGCGGGGAAGGGTGAAAGCCGGCGCTGCATCGTTCGTCTCCTGCTTCAACCAGAGGGCTAGCGTTCGGGCGGCAGTGGTTCCGCTCGCCTCCGCAAATGTCAACGGCTAGCATGGCCGCATGGCGAAGGTTTCATGACCGATCCGGCATTCTGGCCCTGGCTGCTCGCGGCTTTTCTTCTCGGCCTCGTCACCGGCATCGCCGCCACCGGCCTTCTGGGGCGCGGCCAGGCGCGACGGCTGATGAACGTGATGGGAGAGGTGCGGCGCCGTCACGAGGCGGAGACGGAAGCACTGCTCGACGGGGTCAAGCTCGCCTTCCACGACATCGGCCGCGAGCTCGCCGGCGGCACCCGCGACGACATGCTGCGGCTCGCCCAGACCCAGCTGGCCGGCGAGCGCCGTGCGCTGGGCCAGGCGCTGGAGGCGGAGCGGGGCGAGCTCGCGGCGCGGCTCGCGACCATGCTCGCCCAGCTCGAGCGCACCCAGAGCCTGATCCGCGAGCTCGAGCGCGACCGTACCGGCAAGTTCCAGGCGCTGGCGACGCAGTTGCGCGTCGCCGGCGACAATGCCGCCGAGCTCGGCCGGACGACGCGGCAGCTCGCCCGCAGCCTCTCCGGCGCCCGGCTGCGCGGCCAGCTCGGCGAGCGGCTCGCCGAGGACGTGATGAAGGCCATGGGCCTCGTGCCCGGCATCCATTACGCGCGCCAGGTGGCGCTCGACGCCGAGCGCCGCCCGGACTTCCTGCTCACCCCGGGCGACGGCCGCAGCCTCGCCATGGACGTCAAGTTCCCGCTCGACAACTGGCGCCGGGCGGTCGAGGCGACGGACGAGGAGACCCGATCGCGGCTCGAGGCGCAGTTCGTGAAGGATGTCCGCCAGCACGTCGCGACGGTGGCGGCACGCGGCTATGCGGCGCCGGAGCTCGGCACGCATGATTTCGCCCTGCTCCTCGTGCCCTCCGACAGCCTGCTCACGATGATCCTCGATCTCGCTCCCGACGCCATCGAGAGCGCCGCCCGCCAGCGCGTGGCGCTGGTCGGGCCGAGCACGCTCCAGGCGTTGCTCGCCGCCCTCCGTCTCTCCGGCAACGAGGCCACCCTGGCGCGGGCCGGCCAGGAGCTCGCCCGGGCGATCAGCGGCTTTCGCCTCGCCTGGAGCCGCTACGCCGAGCGCGCGTCCAGGGCCGAGCGCCGGCTCGAGGACACGCTCGACGAGTTGCGCAAGCTCTACGGGCTGCGGCGGGCCTCGGTCGATCGCGCCATGGCGACCGTTGAGGCGGTGCTCGACAGCGGCCGGGACGCGAACGGCCCGGACCCGGGCCTGGAGGGGTCGCGGGAGGCGGCGCCGGAGCCGGGCGCTCAGGGGGCGGCGAAGGAGGCCAGCCGGTCGGATGGCAGGGCGCTGACCAGCGAGTAGGTGAGCCCGCCCTCGTGCCAGTCGAGCAGGTTCAGGCCGTCCTCGGCGGTGAGCGCCGGTGTCGTGGCCGCCGACCTCTCGCCCCGCCGCTCGATGAGCAGGAGGACAGGGACGCCGTCGGCGGCGTAGACGACGGCCGCCCCGTCCGCGGCACCCGGCGGCCCGGCGGTGCCGCCGATGAGCTCGAAGCCGCCGCCGGTCGGGGGCAGCTCGACTTCGGCACCGAGCTCGCGGTCGAGCCACGCGGTGAGCTCGCCGGGCGTGCGGGTGCGCAGATCGAGGTCGAGATCGCCCGCCACGTAGGCCCGGTAGAGCGAGATGTTGCGGCTGCCGCCGAGCCAGCCGGTGGCGAGATCGACGAGGGTGCCGACCGCGGCGACGATCATGGCCGCGCCCGCGAGGTGCTGCAGCCGGCGCCAGGCCGGACGCCTCGCCGCCGCCGGCCGCGGCCGGCTCCGGCGCAGGCCGAGCCGCAGCCGGTGCGGCCCGCCGCGCGCCAACCGCGGCAGCGTCTGACCACGGCTCGCAACCACCGGGCGGAACAGGATCGGCGGTGCCGACGGCAGGGGCTCTGTCGTCATCTCGAGCCCGAGCGGCGCCCAGAGCGAGACCTCGTGCTGCATGGCGCGCAGCCGGCGCTGCAGATCGGCCTCGAACCGGCGCAGGCCCTCCACCCGCTCGGCACAGGTCCGGCAGAGCGCCAGATGCCGGTGCAACTCCTCGCGCCGCGCCTCGCCGAGCTTGCCGTCGAGACAGGCCTCGAGGCAGCCCTCCAGGTCAGAGCAGTGCATGTTCCGCTCCCCACCGGCCGACCCCTGGTCCCGGGCCTCCCGGCCCGACACGACGGGCAGGGCGACCGGGACATGGCGGCCTTTCCGACCAGTTTCCCCGAAACCGGGGGCCGGCGCAATCCCCGCAAACGCCACCGGGCGCGGCACGGCGGCACTATCGGACGGCCGGCGTGGTGGAGCATCCACGACCGCTTTTTCGGTTGCCTTCATGCGCCACACCGCCACACTGCCTGCCATTGCGGGGGCCGGGCATCCGGGGGCCAAAGCCGTCCGGCCGACGCCTTGCGGGGTGAAGCAGAGAGAGGCGGGAATGGGAGCGGAATCGACGATCAGGAATGTCGCTCTGGTCGGGCCGGCCGGGTCCGGCAAGACGACGCTGCTCGAGAGCCTGCTCTTCGTCAGCGGTGCGGTGCCGCGCAAGGGTCGGGTGGCCGACGGCAACACCGTTGGCGATCCGAGTCCGGAAGCCCGCAGCCGGCAGATGAGCACCGAGGTCACCACCGCCGCCTTCGACCATGCCGGGCACCGCTTCACCGTCCTCGACTGCCCGGGCTCGGTCGAGTTCGCGGCCGAGGCGCGGGCGGCGCTGCTCGGCGTCGACCTCGCGGTCGTCGTGGTCGAGCCCGTGGCCGAGCGGGTGAGTGCGGTGGCGCCGCTGCTCCACCATCTGGACTCGAGCGGCCTGCCGCACGTCGTCTTCATCAACAAGATGGACCGCTCGGAGGTCCGCTATCGCGATCTGCTCGACGCCCTGCGCCAGGTCAGCGCCCGGCCCGTGGTGCCGCATCAATACGCCATCGGGCGTGGCGAGGACCTGGTCGGCTACATCGACCTCGTGACCGAGCAGGCCTATGCCTATCAGGAAGGCGCGCCCTCGGATCGGATCGAGCTTCCCCGCGACTACCTCGAGCGCGAGCAGGCGGCCCGGGCCGAGATGCTCGAGACCCTCGCCGATTTCGACGACGACCTGATGGAGAAGCTGCTCGAGGACCAGAAGCTCTCGACCGAGGAGATCCTGAAGGAGCTGCAGAGGACGCTCAAGGCCGACCAGGTGGTGCCCGTCTTCATGGGCGTCGCCGAGAAGGACATGGGCGTGCGCCGCTTCCTCGAAGCCCTGGTGGCCGAAGCGCCGGAGCCGATGGGGCGGGCGGAGGCGCTCGGCCTCGATCCGGCCGGCAGCACGATCGTGCAGATCCTCAAGAACTACCACCAGCCGCACGCCGGCAAGCTCTCCCTCGCCCGGGTCTGGAGCGGCACGGTCAAGGACGGCATGCAGCTCGGCGGCATGCGCGTCGGCGGCGTCTATCGTCTCTTCGGCGCGCAGCAGGAGGCGGCGGGCGAGGCCGCGGCCGGCGAGATCGTGGCCCTCGCCCGCATGGACGAGGCGAAGCCCGGCAGCATCCTCGTCGAGGGTGCCGCCGGTGGTGGCGAGGCGGCGGCGGCGCTGCCGGCGCTCGAGACCGGCCAACCCATGTTCGCCTTCGCCATCCGCGCCGCCAACCGCAACGACGAGGTGAAGCTCTCGGCCGCCTTCCAGAAGCTCTGCGACGAGGACCCGTCGCTGGCGCTCGAGCAGGACGCCGAGAACCACCAAACGCTCCTCTGGGGGCAGGGCGAGATCCACCTCAAGGTCGCCCTCGAGCGGCTCAAGGGCAAGTACAATGTCGAGGTCGATCCGCAAACGCCCAGGACCGGCTACAAGGAGACGATCAAGAAGGGCACCTCGGCGCACGGCCGCCACAAGAAGCAGTCGGGCGGCCACGGCCAGTTCGGCGACGTCAAGATCGACATCCGCCCGCTCGACCGTGGCGAGGGCTTCGCTTTCGACAACAGGATCGTCGGCGGCTCGGTGCCCAAGCAGTACATACCGGCGGTGGAGGCCGGGGCGCGCGAGTTCATGGCCAAGGGGCCGCTCGGCTTTCCCGTCGTCGATGTCGGCGTCACCCTCAACGACGGCCAGTTCCACAGCGTCGACAGCAACGAGCTCAGCTTCAAGATGGCCGTGGCCATAGCCCTCAAGGAGGGCCTGCCGGCCTGCAATCCCGTGCTCCTCGAGCCGATCCTCACCGTCACCGTCTCCGTGCCTTCCGACGCCACCGCCAAGGCCCTGCAGCTCGTCAGCCAGAAGCGCGGCCAGATTCTGGGCTACGAGGCCAAGATCGGCTGGCCCGGCTGGGACGAGATCAGGGTCCACCTGCCGCAGAACGAGACCCACGACCTCATCATCGCGCTGCGCTCGCTGAGCCAGGGCACCGGCTTCTTCACCTGGAGCTACGATCACCTCCAGGAGGTCCCGCCCAAGCTGGCCGAGGCCATCGCCGCCCAGGCGAAGGAAGGGACGGCGGCGTAATCAGTGCTCTGGCGGAGGGAAGCCCGCCGGAGGAGCGCACACCGCAGCCCGGTCGCGATGTGATGCCGCCTCCAGCGACGAGCCATCCATTCAGCCGCCGGCCCTGACGGTGAGCGGGCGAGCGGCCTGCAGCCGGAACCATCCCGGCCGCTCGAAGAGCCAGGGCGCACCCAGCCGCCGGGCGAGGCCGTGCAGCACCAGAGGCGGGACCAGCCCGGCCAGGGTGGCGGCCAGGATCAGGAGGAACGGATCCGTCGTCAGACCCAGGCGCAGCAGCACTTCGCGGGCGCCGGCGGTGAAGATCGTGTGCATGACGAAGATCGGCAAGGTGTAGCGGCCGATGCCGACCAGCCAGTCGATCCGGACACGCTCGACCGTCCAGGCGCAGATCAGAATCACGAGGGCGATGCCGTAGCAGCGCACCGTCATGTCGAGCACGGGAACCTCGCGCACATGGCCGGCGAGCACGAGGCCGCAAAGCAGGCAGTAGCCGGCGAGCCAGAGGAGGACGGCCCTACCGCTCGGCCGCGCCGGCCAGGCGAGCACGGCCGGCGCCAGGGCGTAGCCCAGCACGAAGTAGACGGCGAACCGCGCCGACTGGGTCAAGGCGTAGTGGTCGGCCGGCAGGGAGGTCGCGGCCAGGGACGCGGCGAGCGCCACCAGGAGCGACGGCGGCAGCGCCCGGCAGGTTCTCAGCAGCGTGTAGAACAGGATGAGCGCCCAGAGGAACCAGGTGACGTTGATCGGCACGAGCGGGAAGGCCAGGATTTCGAGCGGGTCGGCCGGGTGATTGGCGAAGGCGCCGAAGATCATCCGGGCGGCATATTGCAGCAGGTTCCAGACGACGAAGATCCAGACGAGGGGCAGGATCGTCCGGTCGACGTAGTCCGGCCAGGCCCGCTGCACGCTCCGGGACGCGAGAAGCCCTGTGACAAAGAAGAAGAGCGGCATCCGGAACTGGCCGAACGGCAACTTAAGCGCGTCGTAGAGCCAGGGCTCGAGCGGCACGGACGTGTTCACGCCGTCGACCGCATGGCCGAACACCACGAGGACGATCGTCAGTCCCTTGGCCAGGTCGGCCCAAGCGACGCGTGCCTGCGCCATCGCATCCCGTCCGCCGTTGTTTCCAGGCGGCGAGACTGACAGCTCCCTTTGAAGATTTCGTTAACGGCGTCAGTCGAAGCTGGGCGGTATGGCGGCCTCGCGCTCTGCAATGAAGGCCTCGAGCGCTTCGGCGGTCGCCGGGTCGAGCGGTGGCGCCGTGTAGCCGGCGAGCGCCGTTGCGGCGGCCTCGCGACCGCGCTCCGTCGCATCCTTTGCCCCGTCCGCCTGCCATTGCTCGAAGCTGTTGTTGTCGCCGAGCGTGCTCATGAAGAAAGCGTCCCTGAAATGCGCCTGGGTATGGTCGGTGCCGAGGAAATGCCCACCCGGGCCGACCTCGCGGATGGCTTCGAGCGCCTCGCCGAAGTCCTCGAAGCGCGGTCCCTGGGCCAGGCGGTGGAGCATCTCCATCTGTTCGCCGTCGAGCATGAACTTGGCGAGGTTGCAGACGAGGCCGGCCTCCGACCAGCCGGCGCAGTGCATCACGTAATTGGCGCCGGCGAGCAGGATCGGCAGCATGTTGAAGGCGGACTCGTAGGCCGCCTGGGCGTCGCAGATCTTCGAGCCCGTGAGCAGGCCGGACGAGCGCCAGGGCACGCCGTAGCGCCGGGCGAGCTGGCCGATCATGAAGTTCATGAGCGCGGTCTCGGAGGTCCCGGCCATGGGTGCCCCCGACTTCATCGAGACGGTGGTGAGGAAGTTGCCGTAGATCACGGGTGCGCCCGGCCGCACCGCCTGGGCGAAGGCCATGCCGGCCAGGGCCTCGGCATTGAGCTGGGCCACGGTCGCCACGGCCGAGGCCGGGGTGTTGGCGCCGGCCAGGGTGAAGGGCGCCAGGATCATCGCCTGGCTGGCGCGGGCATAGACCTTGACGGCACCCAGCATGGTCGCGTCCCAGACGAGGGGCGTGTTGGCGTTGGCGAGCGAGACCATGACGGCGTTCGCGTCGACGAAGGCCTCGCCGAACACCAGCTTCGCCATGGCGACCGCGTCGGCGGCGCGCTCGGGTGCGGTGACCGGTCCCATGAAGCTCTTGTCCGAATGGCGGATGGCCGAGGCGGTGATGTGCAGATGCCGGTGGCTGACCGGCGAATCGGTGGGCTCGCAGATCACCGAGCCGACATTGTGCAGGGCCGGCGCCAGATGGGCGAGCTTGTGCAGGACGTGCAGGTCGGCGAGCGTGCCGTAGCGCCGCTCGTCGTCACCCATGCGCACGAAGGGCGAGCCGTAATTGGGCGAGAAGGCGGCATGGCGGCCACCGATCTCGACCGATCGGGCGGAGTTGCGGGCATGGAGCGTGAACTGCGCCGGCGCCCGGCCGACGAGCTGCATCAGGAGGGCCCTCGGAATGTGCACGCGCTCGCCCTCGATGTCGGCACCCTGGTCCCGCCAGATGGCGAGCGCCTCGCCGTCGCGGAACTCGATGCCGATCTCCTCGAGGATGCGGCAGGAGGCATCGTGGATAAGCTCGAGGCCTTCCTCGTTCAGGACCTCGTAGACCGGGATGCGGTAATGCAGGCCCGGCAGGGTGCGAAGCTCCGTGCCGAGCCGCTCGGCGCGCCTTGCCTCGCGCCCGCCTCCCCCGCGCCCGCCCCGCCGTGCCTCTCTCGCCATCGCGCCCTCCTTCCGACCCGCCTCACGCGTTCGATAGCCGGCGCGGCGGCAGCGCGCCGCCGGCCGGGCGACAGCGACTTGCCGGTTCGAGACAGGGTTCAGTCGTCCGCCGCATGGAAGGGCGGCCGGAGGCCCTGCTGGAACCAAGCGATCAGGCTCAGCATGTCGAGGACCGGCAGGCCGAGTCGCTGGCGCACCGCCCGCGAGTAGGGGCACATGTTGGTGCATTCGAGCACGAGCGCGCCGATCTCGGGATGGTCCTGGAGGAGCCCGGCGGCTGCCTCGACCACCTCGACGGCGCAGCGTGCCGGATCGAGCTCGAGGGCGTCGTCGAGGATCGAGCGGGCGAAGTGGCCATGGGGTGGCATGCCGGCAACGGGCGTGTCCGCGGCGATCCCCGCTTTCTCGAGGTGCGCCCCGCTCAGATGCTCGGCCGCGATGGTGAGAACGCCGGCCCGCCGGCCGGACGGCAGCAGCCGCTGGGCGAGCGGCACCTGCAGCAGGCTCGAGGTCGCGACCGGCACGTCGAGCGCTTCCGCCAGCTCGTCCTGGAGGAGGGCGAGGAACCCGCAATTGGTGACGATGCCCTCGGCCCCCTGCCGCACCAGCCGCCGCCCCTCGGTGATGAACGCATCGAGCAACCCCTCCGCCCGCCGCCGCACAACCCGGTCGGGCGAGGCGCCGGCCACCACCCCGTAGAGCACAGGGAAGGGGAAGGAGAGGGCGTTGCCCACGTCACCAGGGATGCGGGGAAAGCGCGCCTCGAGCATCAGAATGCCGATTGGCGCACCATAGAGCGCCTTGCCGCCTCTGGCAGTCCCGTGCGACCCGTGCTGCATGCCGATCCCCTCGGAATATGGCGGCTTTCTCGGACAGACCTCTAGACTGCGCCGACGCCTATCGGGCATCAATGCCGCCGACAGGCCAGACATCGGGGAAACATCCGTGATCCAGAAAATTCTCGGGGCGGCCGCCGCCCTCTCGCTCGTGGCGGGCGTCGCCACCGCCCAGGACTATCCCGAGCGCGAGCTTCTCGGCGTCATCATGTGGGGGGCCGGCGGTGCCACCGACGTGGTCGCGCGCGGCGTCACGCCCGCCGTCGAGGAGGTGTTGGGTCAGCCCATCGTCATGCTCAACAAGGCGGGTGCGGCAGGCGCGATCTCGGTCGCCTATGTCCACGCCGCGCCGGCCGACGGCTACACGCTGCTCTACGGCGCCGAGAACCCGCAGCTGCACGGTGTGATGGGCCTCTCGGAGCTCGACTACTCGAGCTTCTATCCGGTGAACGTTCTCGGCCGCGGCGTCGCCGTCGTGGTCGTCCAGGCCGATGCGCCCTGGCAGTCCTTCAAGGAGCTCGTGGAGGACGCCCAGGCCCGGCCGGGCGAGATCAAGATGGCGTCGACGGGGCCGGGCGGGCTGCCCTACGTGGTGGCGGCGCTGCTCAACTCGGTGGCGCCGATTGACGTCACCGCCGTGCCCTTCGACGGCGAGGGACCCGGGCTCACGGCGCTGCAGGGCGGCCATGTCGACTTCATGCCGGCCGGCATCTCGGCCGCCGCCGAGCTGATCAAGGGCGGCCAGCTTCGGGCGCTCACCGTGGTCAACGAGGAGAGTGTGCCGAGCTTCCCCGACGTGCCGCCGGTCACTGACGAGTTCCCGGGAATGGCGAAGTATCTGCCCTGGGGGCCGTTTTACGGCGTATGGGTGAGGAAGGAGACGCCCGACGACATCAAGGCCAAGCTGGTCGAGGCCTTCAAGGTCGGCGCCGAGAGCGAGGCCTTCCAGACGCTGATGGCCAATCGCGGCAACGTCATGATGAACATCTCCGGCGACGAGGCCGACGCCTTCTTGAGGAACTGGCAGTCGGTGACGACCTGGGTGCTGCAGGATGGCGGTGCCACCAAGCGGTCGCCCGAGGAATTCGGCATCCCGCGGCCGTAAGCGCCTGTCCGGGAACGCGCACCGTCTGCCCGGCGAGCTCGGCTTCAGCCTTCTGATCGTTCTCGCCAGCCTCTTCCTCGCCTGGCAGGCCTGGACCATCGCCGGGTTCTCGTCGCTCTCCTCCGCCGGGGTGATGCCGATGCTGGCGACCGGCACCATGGTGCTGGCCGGCCTTGTCGTCCTGGGCGAGACGGCCCGCCGCCGGCCGGCGGCCGGCCGGGGTGCCGCCGCCCGCTTCGTGGCCGAGATCACCCCGCCCAGGCTCGGCCTCTTCGCGGCCATGATCGTCGGCTACATGCTGGCGCTCGAGCCTCTGGGCTTTCTCGCCAGCTCCTTTCTCTTCCTCTTCGCCAGCATGGCCTATCTGCATCGCCGGTCGTTGCTTGCCAACCTCGTGGTCAGCCTCGCCAGCCTCGCCTTGATCTGGATCGTCTTCCGCCACGTCTTCTCGGTCGTGCTGCCGGCCGGTCGGCTCTTCTGAGGGCGACGGGTCGATGGGGGAGAGCGTTCTCTGGTTCCTCATGGCGTGGCTCGATCCCTCGCTGCTCGCCATGGTCGCGGCCGGCACGTTCGCCGGCATCTATATCGGCGCCGTTCCCGGCCTCTCGGTGACCATGGCCGTCTCCATCCTGATCTCCTTCACCTTCAAATGGCCGGTCGACGACGCCCTGGCGCTGATCGCCGGAATCTATGTGGGCGGCGTATATGGCGGGGCCCGGAGCGCCATCCTGCTCAACATTCCGGGCGCGCCGAGTGCTGTCGCCACCGCCTTCGACGGCTATCCGCTCGCACGGCGGGGCGAGGCCGGCCAGGCCATCGGCGTCGCCACGGTCATGTCGGTGATCGGCGGCCTCGTGGGCGTGCTCGCCCTGGCCCTGGCCGCACCCGTCATCGCCGACTTCGCCCTCCTGGTGGCGCCGCGCGACTACCTGCTGCTCTCGGTGATCGGCATCCTTCTGGTCGGCAGCCTCTCCGGGCGATCGCTGGCGAGGGGCGTCTTCGCCGGTGCCCTCGGCGTCACCATCGGCATGGTCGGGCTCGACCCGATGACCGCCGAGGGCCGCTTCACCATGGGCTCGCTCAGCCTGATGGGCGGCATTCCCTACGTGGCGGCGATGATCGGCTTCTTCGGCGTCGCCGAGGCGCTCCACCAGCTCCGCGAGATCGACCTGGCGCCGGTGAGGCAGCGGGTCCGAAGCCTTTTGCCCGACTGGCGGCTGGTGCGCCGGCTCCTGCCCCTGTCGCTGCGCACCAGTGCGATCGGCGTCATCATCGGCGCCTTGCCGGGGACCGGCGGCGACATCGCCGCACTGATGGCCTACGACCATGCCAAGCGCACGGTGAAGCACCCGACCAGCCCCTTCGGCGAGGGCGCCTACGAGGGTCTCGTCGCCCCGGAATCGGCCAACAACGCCGCGATCGGCGGCGCCTATATCCCGATGCTGACCCTGGGCATTCCGGGCGACGCCGTGACCGCCGTCATCATCGGCGCCCTCTACATCCACGGCCTGAAGCCCGGCCCGCTCCTCATGGTCGAGACGCCACACCTCTTCTGGTTCACGGTCGGGGCGCTGACCCTCGCCAATCTCTGCCTTCTGGTCTTCGGCCTGACCGGCATCCGCATCTTCACAAAGCTGGTCGAGTGCCCAAAGGGCATCCTGATCCCGCTCATTCTGGTGCTCTCGGCGGTCGGCACCTACGCGATCCAGAACAACCCGGTCGACATCTACTGGATGCTGGCCTTCGGCATTCTCGGCTACTTCATGAAGGTCTACGGCTATCCCGTGGCCCCGGTGATCCTCGGCGTGATCCTGGGGCCGCTCATGGACGTCTCCTACCGCCGGGCGATGATCTCCGCCCGCGGCGACGTGCTCACCTTCGTCAGCGAGTTCTTCACCGCCCCCATCTCGCTCGGCCTCACCCTCTTCCTCCTCGCCATCAGCCTCGGCCAGACCCGCCTCTGGGCGCGGCTGAGGGCAGCATTAAAGGGGTCAGGACTCTTTAGGGGACCTAAAGAGTCCTGACCCCTTTAGCTCTCCCGGCTCGACCGCTCGCTTGAGCAGGTGGATCAGCAGCCAGTCTCCGCAGGCCAGCTCAAGCCACCCACTCGCTGACCGGGGCGGCCGCCTCCTCGAGCGGCTGGGCCACGACCTCGATCAGGTTGGGCCGGCCCGAGCGGAGGCCTTGGCGCAGCGCCGGCTCGAGCTCTCGCGGGTCCTCGACGCGCACCGCCTCGAGCCCCATGGCGCGGGCGATGGCGGCGGCTGGGCAGGGGCTGAAATCGACCGAGAAGTAGCGTCCCTCGAAGCCGCTCCTCTGCCCCGCCTTGATCCAGCCGAAGCTGCCGTTGGCGACGACGACGAAGGTCACGGGCACGCCCAAGCGAAGCGCCGTCTCGAGCTCGCCCTGAGCCATGGCGAAGCTGCCGTCGCCCATGACCGAGAGGATGGCGGCGCCGGGCTCGGCGAAGGCGGCGCCGATGGCGGCCGGAAGCGCGTAGCCGAGGGCACCATGGGCGCGGTTGCTGATGAACCGTCGGCCCGCTTCCTTTTGCTGCCAGTAGGCGGAGAAATAGGGGCAGGGGGTGCCGGGATCGGCGATGATCAGGCCGTCGTCGGGCAGGGCCGCTTGCACGGCCGCGACCAGCGCCTCGGGGCGGATCGGGCGCTCATCGCTCAGCGCCAGCTCCTCGAAGCGGGCGAACTTGGCGGCCCTGGCACCGGCAATCGCGGCTCTGGGATCGCGCGCCCGTACCGGCCGATCGCCGAGAGCTTCGAGGAGTGCCTCGAGCACCGTCCGGGCGTCGCCCTGGACGCTGTGTGCCGTCTGGTAATTGGCGCCCAGCACCGCCGGGTCGATGTCGATATGGGCGATGGCCGCCTTTCCCGGATGCGGGTGCCGCCAGCGTTCGGTCGTGACCGAGCCGGCGCGGGCACCGATAAAGAGGACGAGGTCGGCCTCGTCGACGAGGCGCCTCGTTTCCGGGGTGCCGCCGTTCGAGCCGACCACGCCCAGCGCCAGAGGATGATCGTCGCCGATGCTGCCCTTGCCGGTGATGGTCGTGGCGAGGGTGAGGTTCAGCCGCTCGGCCAAGGCCGCGAGCGCAGCCTCGGCGCCGCTGGTCAAAACCCCGCCGCCCGTGATCGCGAGCGGCCGCTCGGCCAGGGCGAGCCTTTCGGCCAGCGCCTCGATGGAGGCGGGATCGGCCGCCGGCCGGCCCGCCGGCACGGCGGTGAAGGCCGCGTCGCCATAGAGCTCGCCCGCCGGCACCGGCGCCTTCTGCGTGTCGAAGGGCAGGGCCAGATGCACGGCACCCGGCCGGCCCGCCGTCATTTCGCGGAAAGCACGGCGGAGCATGGCCGGCAGCCGGGCCGCCTCGTCGAGGGTCGCGTTCCACTTGGTCAACGGGCGGAAGAGCGAGGCCTGGTCCAGCTCGGTCAGCGCGAAGCGTCCGCGGCTGGTCGTGGCGATGTCGCTGGTGATGGCCAGCAGCGGCACCGCCGTCTCCTGCGCCTCGACCACGCCGGGCAGGATGTAGGTGGCGCCGCCGCCGGACGGTCCTTCGCAGATGCCGGGCCTTCCCGTCAGCCTCGCATAGGTGTCGGCCATGTAGGCGGCGTGGCGCTCGTCCCGGGTCAGGATGTGCTCGATGCCAGGCGCGAGCCGTCTGAAGGCGTCGTAGAAGGGCAGGCTCGTGTCGCCGCAGAGCCCGAAGACATGGCGCACCCCCTGCATCTCGAGCAGCCTGACCAGCGCCTCCGCCCCGTTGGGCTCGTTCATCGACCGTCCTTTCCCGCTCCGCATTGCCGATTCCGGCCGTGCGCCCCATGTCACCTGCAACCGTGACGCAGGAGACGCAGCGCATGACCCGGGTTCTGGTGCTCTATTACAGCTCGTACGGCCATATCGAAAGGATGGCCGGGGCCGTGGCCGAGGGTGCCGCCGGCGTCGAGGGTGTGGAGGTCGTGGTCAAGCGCGTGCCCGAGCTGATGCCGCTCGAGGTCGCCCTGAAGGCCGGGGTCAAGCTCGATCAGGCGGCACCGGTGGCCGAGCCCGCCGAGCTCGCCGACTACGACGCGATCATCGTCGGCACCCCCACCCGCTTCGGCAACATGGCGGCGCAGATGCGCAATTTCTGGGACCAGACCGGCGGACTCTGGGCCAAAGGTGCGCTCGTCGGCAAGGTCGGCAGCGTCTTCACGAGCTCCAACACCCAGCATGGCGGGCAGGAGAGCACCATCCTCTCGACCCACACCACGCTCCTGCACCAGGGCCTCGTCATCGTCGGCCTGCCCTATTCCTGCCAGGCGCAGATGGGCGTCGACGAGATCAAGGGCGGCTCGCCCTACGGCGCCTCGACCATCGCCGATGTCGACGGCAGCCGCCAGCCCTCGGAGCAGGAGCTCGGCATGGCCCGCTTCCAGGGTCGCCACGTCGCCGGGATCGCGAAGAAGCTGAAGGCGTAGGGGGCAACGGATGGGGTTGCTGATCGACGGCAGGTGGCAGGATCGCTGGTACGACACCAAGGCATCGGGCGGGCGCTTCGTGCGCTCGGACTCGCAGTTCCGCAACTGGGTCACCAAAGACGGCAGCCCCGGCCCCTCGGGCGAGGGCGGATTTCGGGCCGAGCCCGGGCGCTATCATCTCTACGTCTCCCTCGCCTGCCCCTGGGCGCACCGCACGCTGATCATGAGGAAGCTCAAGGGGCTCGAGCCGCTGATCGACGTCTCGGTGGTGCACTGGCACATGGGCGAGAAGGGCTGGACCTTCGAGCCGGGTGAGGGCGTCACCGGCGACCGGCTGCACGGCTTCGACTGCCTTTATCAGGTCTACACTCGCGCCGTGCCGGACTACTCCGGCCGGGTGACGGTGCCGGTCCTCTTCGACCGGAAGCGGCGGACCATCGTCTCCAACGAATCCGCCGAGATCATCCGCATGCTGAACTCGGCCTTCGACGGTGTGGGTGCCGCGCCCGGCGACTATTGTCCGGCCGAGCTCAGGCTGGTGATCGACGAGGTCAACGAGCGCGTCTACGAGACGGTCAACAACGGCGTCTACAAGGCCGGCTTCGCCACCACGCAGGAGGCCTACGAGGAGGCGGTGACGGCACTCTTCGCCAGCCTCGACTGGCTCGAGCACCGCCTCGCCCACCAGCGCTATCTCGCCGGCGGGCGCGTCACCGAGGCCGACTGGCGCCTCTTCACCTCGCTCCTGCGCTTCGATCCTGTCTATTATGGCCACTTCAAGTGCAACCTTCGCCGCCTCGTCGACCATCCGAGCCTCTGGACCTACGCGCGCGAGCTCTTCCAGTGGCCGGGGGTCCGGGAAACGGTGAACATGAAGCACATCAAGCACCATTATTACCGCAGCCACGGCACCATCAACCCGACGGGCATCGTGCCTCTCGGCCCCCTCATCGACTGGGAGGCGCCGCACGGCCGCGACCGCCTCGCCGCCGCCTGAGGCGCTCGCATGGGTTGTCATCCGAGTCCCGTTTCGGCAGGTATCGCCTGCGCCCTGCTCGGCGCCTGCGCCCTCGCCGATGACGGCATGGCGGAGCGGCCGCGGCGGCCCGTGCTCGACATCGTCCGGGACACCGTGGACCCGGAGCCGGGCCAGGTCGTCGGGCGCTGGAGCTGCCACGAGCTCGACCCTTTTCCAGACCAGGCGCCGGTTCTGACAGAGCTTCGCCTCGAGCCCGGCGGCAGGTTCGTCTCCGAGGAGCGCATCCTCCTCGACGGCGAGACGCCGGGACCCTTCGAGCTCGTCCTGATCCTCGAGGGAAGCTGGCATCTCGAGGGTGATCTTCTGCTGCGGGAAGGGGTCGCCGGCACCAGCCGCCCCGCCGACGGCAGCGGGCCGACCGGCCCGAGGCCACTCATGGAGAACGTGCTGGCGGCCATGGCGCTGCAGGCTGAAACGGTGCCGGTGGAGCTTCTGCAGGTGCGTGCCGAGCGGATCGTCATGCGCGAGCAGGAGCCGGGTGTCGCCACGCTCGCCTGCGACCGCCGCTCCACGTGAGCGCCTTGCCGGGCTTGCCAAGTGTCGGGGCCGCCGGCAGTTTCGCGGCGGCCCCGACGAGCGGGCCAGTCCCCAGAGCCTGGAGAGCCCCCTTGTCGATCCGCCTGCCTTCCCTTCTCGCCATCGGCGCCGTCGCCGGTCTCGTCGCCGCCTGCGACACGGGCGGGATGGACCCGTTCTCGAGCCCGTCCCGCCCGCCGGCCACCGTCGCCAAGCAGGTCACCATGGTCTCGGCCGAGGAGCTGGTCGGCTCCTGGACCTGCCGCGAGCTCAACCCTTATCCGGATCAGCCGGCGATCGAGACGAAGCTCGACATCAGGGCCGACCACACGCTGACGAGCGAGGCGCTTCTGCCCATGGAGCAGGAGATGCCAAGCGCCGGCGATCTCATCATGACCATCGTCGCCGACTGGCGGGTCGAGGGCGATCGCATGGTCACGACGAACACAGAAGCTTCCACCCGTGCCGCCGACGGCAGCACGGGCGGCATGTCGGCGCTGGTCAATCAGGCCATGACCGCCTTCAGCGATCTCGCCTCCGACGGCACGGCCGAGGTTCTCCAGATCGACGCGCGGGAGCTCGTGATGCGCGGCGACGAGCCCGACGCGCCGACCGTCTCCTGCCGCCGCGGCGCCTGATTTCTGCCCCGCCGCCGGGGGCGGCAGTCAGCGGCTCATGGTCTCGTCGATCAGCCGGTCGAGTGTCCGCACAACGATGTCGAGCTCGCCCGGCTCGAGCCGGCCGTGCCGCTCGAGGGCATCGGCGAGCGGCAGACCGCTGCTGGCGATGACCGGCTGGCCATTCCGCCGCACGATGGATTGCCGCACGAGACCGGCGGCCGGACCGTGGCAACCGGCGCAGCGCTCGGCATAGACCGGGGGCGTGGTCGCCTGTGCCATCAGCATCGCGGTGATCGGCCCGAGCGTCGCCGGCGTGGTGTGATGATTGGCGAGAAACCGTCCGACCTCGGTCCCCCAATGATCGGAGACCAGAACGCCGTCCACGACGGCGAGCCGCTGGCGGGCGAAGGCGCCGGCATGGCCGTGGCACTCGGCGCAGCGGTCCTCCCACTCGACATGCACGTCACGCGCCAGCGTCGCGCAGGGGACAATGGCCAGCACCGCCCAGAGGAGAACGATTCTGCCCCTCATTCGCCGCCGGCCGGCTTGGGCGCGTAATTGCCGGAAAGAAAGAAGTCCCAGATCGCCCAAGCCGTGACCCCGACCATCAAAAGGAACCACACGGAGCCCGCGTCGTAATAGGCCTCCCACGCCATCCAGACGATGCAGAAGAGCGTGACCAGCACGCGGCGGTAGAGAGGTCTCAGCCAGGGATGCGGCTTCATCGCCCGGCCGGGACCCGTCTACCCGCGCTCCCGCCGAAATGCCCCCTCAAGCCGCCTTCTGCATCGCCGGCAGCGTGTCGTCGAGCGCCTGGTCGAGGCGGTCGAAGAGGAGGTCCACCTCCTTCTCGGTGATGATCAGAGGCGGGCAGATTCCGACCACGTCGCCCGGCAGCGGCCGCAAGATCAGGCCCCGCGCCTGGCAGTTGGCGGCGACAGCCGCCGCGGCCTTGGCCGCCGCCGGATACTGCGTCCGGCTGGCCTTGTCGGCGACGATCTCGATGGCCCCGATCAGCCCGACGCCGCGCGCCTCGCCGACCAGCGGATGCTCGCCGACCTTCTTCAGCCTGGCCATGAAACGCGGCGAGATGGACTGGACGTGGCCGACCACGTCCTCCTCCTCGTAGATTTTCAGGGTCTCGAGGGCGACCGCGGCCGCGGCGGGGTGGCCGCCATAGGTGTAGCCCATGCCGAGCACGCCGAGCTTCTGCGTCTGCTCGGCGAGCACGTCGTAGAAGGCCTCGCGCATCAGGAGCCCGGCGATCGGCAGATAGGCGGAGCTCAACTGCTTCGCCACCGTCATGAGGTCGGGCTCGATGCCGAACGTGTTGCAGCCGAACATCTGGCCGGTGCGGCCGAAGCCGCAGATGACCTCGTCCGCGACCATCAGCACGTCGTATTTCTTCAGGATCGGCTGGATCTTCCTGAAGTAGTCGGCGGGCGGGACGATGACGCCGCCCGCCCCCTGGACCGGCTCGGCGACGAAGGCCGCGACCGTATCGGGCCCCAAGGCCTGGATCAGCGTCTCGATCTCCAGCGCCAGCCGGTCGGTGAATTCGGCCTCGCTCTCACCCTCCAGGCCCTCGCGGTAGTGGGAGGGCGGGGTGACGTGGAAAAAGCGGTCGCTCATCGGCAAATCGAAGCCGGCGCGGGCGTAGGGCAGGCCGGTCAGATGGCCGGCCGCCACGGTGATGCCGTGATAGCCGCGGCGCCGGGCGATGATCCGCTTCTTCTCGGGCTTGCCCCTCGCATTGTTGTAGTACCAGATCAGCTTGATCGCGGTGTCGATCGCCTCCGAGCCCGAGTTGACGAAGAAGGCCTTCTGCAGCGGCTTGGGCGCTATGCCCATGAGCTTCTCGGCGAGCTCGATCACGGGCTCGGTCGAGCGGTGCGCGAACTGGTGCGAGTAGGGCATCTCGTCGAGCTGCCGCCGCGCCGCCTCGACCAGCCGCTTGTTGCTGAAGCCGAGGCTGGTGCACCAGAGTCCGGCCAGACCCTCGAGATACTCCTTGCCGTCGTCGTCCTTGACGTAGATGCCGTTGCCCCCGGTGATCACGAGGGGACCCTGCTGCTCGTGCACCCGGAGATTGGTGTAGGGGTGGATATTGTAGGCGATGTCGCGGGCGGCGAGCGAATTGGGGGCGATCGGCATGACGGTGCTTCCTGGTTGAGCGGCGCGCGCCGAGCCCGGAGAGGGCAGGGGCGTCTGGCCACGGACAACGGACCGCCCCATCCTATCCGCCAATACGCGGCAGGACAATCCGGCCCGCTTGCCCGTTGCCGCAGAGGACCTATGTGCAGACGCGGGACCGGCAGCGGCGAAGAGGGCTTTGGATGAGCGAGCTCGGCGTGATCGAGGAGAGGCCCGAGGACCGGGTGGTGCCGGCCGCGGCCACGGGTCCCCTGCCGCCGGACCATCCCGAGGTGCCGCCCCGGCGGATCGGTGTCGTGCTGCTCAACCTCGGCACGCCCGATGGCACCGACTACCGCTCGATGCGCCGCTACCTTTCGGAGTTCCTTTCCGACAGGCGGGTGATCGACTACTCGCCCTGGCTCTGGCAGCCGCTCCTGCAGCTCGTCGTGCTGACCAGGCGCCCCTTCAGCTCGGGCGCCGCCTACCGCTCGATCTGGAACGAGGACCGGGACGAGAGCCCGCTCCGCACCATCACCCGAAGCCAGGCGGAGAAGCTGGCGAGTGCTCTCGCCGGGCGCCATCCCGGGATCGTCGTCGACTGGGCCATGCGCTACGGCAATCCGGCGATCGGGCCGGTCCTGGAGCGCATGGTGGCGGGCGGCTGCGACCGCGTGGCGCTCATGGCGCTCTACCCGCAATACGCGGCACCGACCACCGCCACCGCCTACGACAAGGCCTTCGAGGCGCTCATGAAGATGCGCCGACAACCGGCCATCCGCACCATGGGCCCCTATCACGACGACCCGGGCTATATCGACCTTCTGGCCCGCAGCATCGAGCGGCATCTGGCGACCCTCGACTGGACGCCGGAGAGGCTCATCGTGTCCTATCACGGCCTGCCCAGGCGCTATCTCATGAGCGGCGACCCCTATCACTGCATGTGCCAGAAGACGACGCGCCTCGTGCGCGAGCGCCTGGGCTGGAGCGAACAGCGCATCATGACCTGCTTCCAGTCGAGGTTCGGCCCCGAGGAGTGGCTGCAACCCTATCTCGACCAGACGCTCGAGCATCTGCCGAGGGAGGGCACGAAGCGGATCGCCGTAATTTCGCCGGCCTTCGTCGCCGACTGTGTCGAGACGCTCGAGGAGATCGACCAGGAGGGCCGACAATCCTTCCTCGCCGCCGGCGGCGAGAAATTCACCTACATCCCCTGCCTGAACGACGACGACGCGCATATCGACTTCCTCGCGACGCTCGCCGAGCGGGAGATCAGCGGCTGGGTACGCGGCGCCTGAACGCGTCCATCGACGTCGCATGATCCGGCGACCCTTGCGCGTAGCTACAATTCGGCGCTACAATGGATTTCGAATGGGATGAGGCCAAGCGTCTGCGAAATATCGCGTTGCACCGGGTCGATCTTATCGATGTGGTCCAGCTTTTCGACGGGCGGCCTGTCTTCACGTACCACACGCCGCGCGACGGTGAGGACAGTTGGGGAACCGTTGGCTTGATGGGCGAACGGCTCTATCTCGTGGTTTGGACAACGCGCGGCGGGAGGAGGCGGATCATATCCGCCTATCGGGCCGATGACTGGGAAATCCGGGAATATCACAGGCTATACGGCTGACGAGCTGGCCGCCAGGCGGGCGGCGGGTGCCGGGCGCACCGATCGCGGCATGAGCCATGAGGAGGCCATGCGTCGCCGCCATGCGGATCCCGAGGCACCCCGGCCTTATGAGGGCTGGGAGGACACGATTATCGCAGGCGTGCCCGAGCCCAAGAAGCAGATGACGCTTCGCCTCGACGCCGACGTGGTGCGGTGGTTTCAGAGCCAGGGAAAGGGCTATCAGACCCTCATGAACGCCGTGCTGAGGGCCTATGTCAAGCATCGGACGGGGCAAGGGGCGGGGCCGCGACGATAGCGCCCGGAACCGGGGCCCGGCAGCGCCGGCGGTAGGCATTCGGCACGTCGGCTGCTACGACGCTGCCAATCTCGCACCAGCCATCCGTTCCACCATCATGCCCCTCGAACGCTACCAGGCCCTGCTCGATGCGGGCACGATCGTCCAGGATCCCGTCCAGCGCGCCGTCGCCGAGCGGCTCGAGGCGCTGGCGCGGCGGCTGGAGCGGGAGCCGGCGCCGGCGACGGAGCCGCCGCGGGGCCTCCTCGACCGGCTGATCGGCCGCGCACCCGCACCGCGGGGGCCGGCGCCGAAGGGGCTCTACATCCATGGCGGGGTCGGCCGCGGCAAGTCGATGCTCATGGATCTCTTCTTCGCCGCTGTGCGGATCGAGGCGAAGCGGCGGGTGCATTTCCACGCCTTCATGCTCGAGGTGCAGGCACGCCTGCATGCGCTGCGCCAGGCGAGCGGCAAGCGCGATCCTCTTGTCCAGCTCGCCCACATCCTGGCCGCCGAGATCCGTCTCCTCTGCTTCGACGAGTTCCACGTCGTCAACATCGCCGATGCCATGATCCTCGGCCGCTTGTTCGAGGCGCTCTTCGACCGGGGGGTGGTGGTGGTCGCCACCTCCAACTGGCCGCCGGATCGGCTCTACGAGGACGGCCTCAATCGGGTGCGCTTTCTGCCGTTCATCGATCTCCTGAAGGAGCGGCTCCTGATCGTCGCCCTCGACGGGCCGGTCGACTACCGCCTGCTGCAGCTGCGCGACCTGCCGGTCTACCATTACCCGCTCGGCCCCGAGGCGCGTGCCGCCCTCGACGGCATCTTCGCCGCCCTCGCCGATGGGGCAGCGGCGGCACCGGCCGAGCTCGAGGTCGGGCTCCGCCGGCTGGTCGTGCCCCGGGCCGCGGGCGGGGTTGCCCGCTTCGCCTTCGCCGATCTCTGCGCCCAGCCCTTGGGTCCCGCCGACTACCTCGCCATCAGCCGCCACTATCACAGCGTCGTGCTCGACGGCGTGCCGCACCTGACCCCGGACCGGCGCAACGAGGCCCGACGCTTCATCACCCTGATCGACGCGCTCTACGAAAGCCGGATCATGCTTTTTCTCTCGGCCGCCGGGCCGGTCGACGAGCTCTATCCCGAGGGGGACGGCGCCTTCGAGTTCCGGCGCACGGCGAGCCGGCTCATGGAGATGCAGTCGAGGGAGTGGCTGGAGGCCTGCCGCAACCGCCCGAAGAACGGTCCGGCGCCGACGCTCGAGGCGTTCGCGCTGACCAGCGACCTCGTCTGAGCTTCTGCCGTGTCGGGCCTCCTCTACCTCATCCCGATCGCCCTCTTCCTCGGCTTCCTCGGCCTTCTGGGCTTTCTCTGGGCGCTCCGCTCCGGCCAGTTCGACGACCTCGATGGTGCCGCCGAGCGCATCCTCTTCGATGACGACGAGGAGCAGGGCGACGACACCGGCAGGAAGGGCGGGGAGCGGTGAGCCGGGCTCTCAGCCGGCCTCGAGCCGGTTCTGCAGCGACAGCTCGGCAATTCGACCGAGCGCGGCTTCATTGGCGGTGACCAGGGTGTGGCCGAGGGCGAGCGTTTGGGCGGCGATCAGGAGATCGTTGCTGCCGATCGGTGTGCCTGCACCCTGCAAGCGGGCGCGCAGCCGGACGATGCGTGCCACGACACGCCCCTGCGGGTGGCGGACGAGATCGGAAAGGATGTTGGTGTCGAGCAGATAGCGCATGCGCGCCAATGCTGGGTCAGAACCGGACAAGTGCCGGCGCCGGATCCTCGATCACCGGGAATGCCTCGTCGAGCGGCGCCTGCGCTTGCAGCCACGCCAGCAGCGAGCGCACCGGTGCCGGCGCGATGATCAGCCGGTCACCGTCCTTGCGGATCGGTGCATCCTCGCCGGGCAGCTCCAGCTCGCGCGGAATGCGCACCGCCTGATTGCGACCGTTCCTGAAGCGCTTGGCGCGACGCGCAGCGCTCATGCTCGTCTCCTCATTGGCCTATGCCGGTCATAGGCCGAAGCGCACGGATTGCCGCGTCGTCGACCGGCGCATGATCATCCGAGCGACCCGATGCTGCACGAAACGCTGGTCACGCCGTTTTGGGCCCTCTCACGACCCCCGGACCAGCCGGCCGAGCTTCTGGGCCCATCGCTCGGCCAGGTGCTCCGCCTTGGCCAGGGTGCTTCCGACGCGCGGGTAGCGGGTCTTGACGCGGGCCAGGAGGCGCTCGGCCCAGCGGGCGTGACGCGAGAGGATGATCAGGCCGATGGCGAGGAAGAGCGCTCCCTGCAGGATCGGCAGGAAGAGGCCGAGCACGCCGAGCCCGATGAAGCCGTAGCCGAGGCCGAGCATGAGAAGGCGGGTCATGCCACGCCCGCCATGGCGAGCCAGGCCGCCTCGTCGAGGGTGGCGACGCCGAGCTCCGCCGCCTTCCTCGCCTTGCTGCCGGCGTCGGCGCCGAGCACCACGTAATCCGTCCGGCCGGAGACCGAGCCCGCGACCCTGGCCCCCAGATGCTCGGCCAGGGCCTTGGCCTCGGCCCGGGTCATGCGCTCGAGGCTGCCGGTGAAGACGACCGTCTTGCCGGCCAGGGGCGAATCGCCGTCCGCCGGCGCTGCCGCGGCCTCGATGGTGAGCTCCCCCGCCAGATCGTCCAGCGCTTCGAGATTGTGCGGCTCCTGGAAGAACTCGGCGATGGCCTCCACGAGCTTCGGACCGATGCCGTCGATCGCGGCGAGCTCGCGACGCACTTCCTCGTCGCCTTGGGCCACGGACAGCATCGCCTGCCGCCAGGCATCCATCGTGCCGTAGTGCCGGGCGAGCAGCCTGGCGTTGGCGTCGCCGATGAAGCGGATGCCGAGCGCCAGGATGAAGCGGTCGAGCGGCACCCGGCGGCGCGCCTCGATCGCCGCCACCAGCCTCTCGATCTTCCGCTTGCCCCATCCCTCGAGACCCTCCAGCGCTTCCAGCTTCGCCGGATCGGCGGCGAGGCGGAAGATGTCGGCCGGCGTCCTCACGAGCCCGGCCTCGATCAGTTGCGGCACCTGCTTCTTCCCCAGTCCCTCGATGTCGAGCGCATCCCGGCCGACCACGTGCTCGAGCCGGGCCTCCCGCTGCGCCGGGCAGATCAGCCCGCCGGTGCAGCGCCGGACCGCCTCGCCCGGCGGCCGCACCGCGAGGCTGCCGCATTCCGGACAGTGGTCGGGAAACATATAGGGTGCCGCATCCTTGGGTCGAAGATCCTGCACCACCTCGACCACCTGCGGGATGACGTCGCCCGCCCGCTGGATGACCACATGATCGCCGACGCGGATGTCCTTCTCCTCGATATAGTCCTGGTTGTGCAGGGTGGCACGGCCGACCACCACGCCGCCCACCGTGACGGGCGCGAGCAGCGCCACCGGCGTCAGCGCCCCGGTGCGGCCCACCTGGACGACGATGCCGTCGACCACGGTCACCGCCTGCTGGGCCGGGAACTTGTGGGCGATCGCCCAGCGCGGTGCCCGGCCGACGAAGCCCAGGCGCTGCTGCAGCTTCAGGTCGTCCACCTTGTAGACGACACCGTCGATGTCGTAGCCGAGCCCGGCCCGCCGCTCGCCGATCTCCTCGTGATAGGCGAGCAGCTCCTCCGCGTTCCGGCAGAGCCGGTTGAGCGGGTTGGTCCTGAGCCCCATTCGGGCGAGCATCTCCAGAAAGCCGTGATAGCTGCCGGTGACGGGCGGCTCGGCGGCACCCCAGCCATAGGCGAGGAAGCGAAGGTGCCGGGAAGCGGTGATCGTGCTGTCGAGCTGGCGCACGGAGCCCGCGGCGGCGTTCCTCGGATTGGCGAAGAGCGGCAGGTCCTCCTTCGCCCGTCGCTCGTTCAGGGCCTGGAACGCCTTCAGCTCCATGAAGATCTCGCCCCGCACCTCGAGGACCGGCGGCGGGTCCCTGGCGTCCAGGCGCTGCGGGATGTCGCGGATGGTCCGCACATTGGCGGTGATGTCCTCGCCGGTCGTGCCGTCGCCGCGCGTGGCGCCGGAGACCAGAAGCCCCGCCTCGTAGCGGAGCGCACAGGAAAGCCCGTCGATCTTGGGCTCGGCCACGAGGTCGACCGGTGCTTCGGCGTCGAGATTGAGGAAGCGGCGGATGCGCGCCAGGAACTCGACCACGGCCTCCGCTTCCATGGCGTTCTCGAGCGACAGCATCGGCACCGGATGGGCAATCTTGCGGAATGCCTCGGCCGGCGCCGCACCGACCCGAAGGCTCGGGCTGTCCGGCCGCACGAGCTTCGGGAATCGCGCCTCGATCGCCCGGTTCCGCCTGACCAGGGCGTCGTAGTCGGCGTCGCTGATCTCGGGCGCGTCCTTCTGGTGGTAGAGCCGGTCGTGGCGCGCGATCTCGCCTGCCAGCCGGGCGAGCTCGGCCTCGGCTTCGGCCTCGTCCAGCGCCTCGGCCGGCCGGTCGCCCTTCTCGCTCACCGGACACCCCCCGCATCCAGCAGGCTCGACGCCGCGGCGCGCGCGGCGGCGGTGATCCTCGCGCCGGCGAGCATCCGGGCGATCTCGTCGCGCCGCTCGGCCGCATCGAGTGATCGCACCACCACCCTGGCCCCCTCGGCCTCGGTCAGCTTCTCGACCACGAGATGATGGTCGGCGCGGGCCGCCACCTGCGGCGCATGGGTCACGACGAGGACCTGCCGCTCCCTCGCGAGGCGGGCCAGCCGCTCGCCCACCGCGTCCGCCGTCGCCCCGCCGATGCCGGCATCGATCTCGTCGAAGATGAGCGTGGCGCCCATGGTGTCCCGGGCGAGCACGACCTTGAGCGCCAGCATCAGCCGCGAGAGCTCGCCGCCGGAGGCGATTTTGGCGATCGGTCCCAGGGGCTGGCCCGGATTGGTCGCGACCAGCAGGGCCACCCGGTCGAGCCCCTCGGGGCCGGCCTCGCGCTCGTCCAGAGGCTCCAGCCGGACGGCGAGCCTCGCCTTCTCAAGCTTCAGGGGCGGCAGCTCCGCCGCCACCAGCCGCTCGAGGCCGGAAGCCGCCGCCTCTCGGCTGCGGCGCAGGGCGAGTGCCGCCTCGAGGTAGCGCTCGCGGGCGGCACGGACCGCCCGCTCCAGCCCCTCCAGCACCTCCGCCCCCGCGTCGAGCGCCTCGATCTCCTGCCGAGTCCGCTCGAGCAGCGCCGGCAGGCCGTCGACCGCCGTCCGGTGCTTCCTCGCCGCGTCGCGCAGCGCGAACAGCCGCTCCTCGACCGCCTCCAGGCCGCGCTCCTCCGCCGCCACCTCGCGCAAGGCCTCCTGCAGCAGCAGCTCCACCTCGTCGGTCTCGATCAGCGCCCGCTCCAGCGCCTGGAGCGCCGGCTCGACCAGGGCCTGCGCCACCTCCGGCGCCCGCGCCAGTCGCCGCTCGGCGGCCCTCAACCGTTCGCGGGCCGCCTCGGACCCGGCGACGAGAACGAGCGCCTCCTCGAGCGCGGCGACGAGCTTCTCCTTGTGCAGAAGCCGGCTGCGCTCCTCGGCGAGGCGCTCCTCCTCGCCGATCTCCGGCGCCAGCGCCTCGAGCTCCAGGAGCCGGTGGCGAAGGTAGTCCTCCTCGCGCCGCGCCGCCTCGACCAGGGCCCGGCGCTCCTCGATCTCGGATACGAGGCCGCGCCAGGCGGCATGCGCGGCGCGGACCGCGGCGAGCTGGTCGGCATGGCCGGCGAAGGCATCGAGCACCGTCCGGTGGCTCCGCGCGTCGAGCAGCCCGCGCTGGTCCATTTGGCCGTGCACCTCGACCAGGAGGTCGCCGAGCTCGCGCAGGCTCGCCCCGCTCACCGGCACGTCGTTGACGAAGCCGCGGCTGCGGCCGTCGGCGGCGAGGGTGCGGCGGAGGACGAGCTCGCCCGTGTCACCGTCCAGCGCCTGCGCCTCGAGCAGGCTGCGGACCGCGTGCCCCGGCGGCTGCTCGAACTCGGCCGTGACCGAGCCCTGCCGTGCCCCCGAGCGCAGCAGCACCCGGTCCGCCCGGGCACCCAGGGCGAGGCCGAGCGCGTCGAGGATGATCGACTTGCCGGCACCGGTCTCGCCGGTGAGCACGGTGAGTCCCGGCCCGAGCTCGAGATCGAGCCCCTCGATCAGCACGATGTCGCGAATGGCGAGGCTCAGCAGCATGGCCGGGCGCGGCTCCGGGATCCCAGCCGGCGGGTGCTCAGAAGAGCTTGCTCAGCCACGAGCCCTCGTCCGGTGCGCTCGCCGCGGTGCCGCCTTCGTGGCCCTGAAGCAGCGCGTAGGATCGCTCGTACCACTTGCTGTCGGGATAGTTGTAGCCCAGCACCGCCGCCGCCTCCTGCGCCTCCTGGTAGACGCCGAGTGCGAGATAGCACTCGGTCAGCCGATGCAAGGCCTCCGGCACGTGCGTGGTCGTGTCATAGGCCTCGACCACGTTGCGGAAGCGGTTGATCGCCGCCACGTACTCGCCGCGCTTCTGGTAGTAGCGGCCGATCTCCATCTCCTTGCCGGCGAGGTGGTCGAAGGCGAGGTCCATCTTCAGCTCGGCGTCGCGGGAGTACTCGGAATCCGGATAGCGGCGCACCAGCTCGCCGAACGCCTCGAGCGCCTCCTGGGTCATCTCCTGGTCGCGGCCGACATCGGAGATGCGCTCGTAGTACGACATGCCGATCAGGTAGTGGGCGTAGGGCACGTCCGGGTTGCCCGGATGCAGCTCGATGAAGGTCCGCAGCGCCGAGATCGCCTCCTCGTAGAGCTGGCCCTCGTAATAGGCATAGCCGGCGAGCACCTGGCCGCGCACGGCGAGCTGGGAGTAGGGATGCTGGCGCTCGACCTCCTCGAAGGCCTTGGCCGCGTCCTCGTAATTGCCGTCGTTCAACTGCTGCTCACCCTCCGCGAAGAGCTCCTCCGCCGTCCGCTCGATATATTCGTCGCCGTTGCCGGTGCCGCTGCAGGCGGCGAGCAGCGGCAGGAGCGCGGCGACCAGGGCCGGGGCCAGCCATCCAGTGCGAAAACGGCGGAAGCGGGCGGGAGCGGTCGTCCAGAGCCCGGTGACGAAAGCGATCATCGATACCCTTCCGGATGCCGCCGGCCTTGCGCCCCTCGATGCTGAGGGGAGGTGGCCGGGCGGAGCGTGGCTGGTCAGAGAGGTTCCCGAGGCGATCCCCGACTGCGCGTGGCGCGCGACAAGCTACCGGTTTGTCGTGCCGGGCGAAAGACTGTCGATGGCCCTGCCGCCGCCCGCCTCGGGCCAGAACGGCTTCTCCTTCCTGAAGCGGTGCCAGCCCCTGATCGCCTTGCGACGTGCTGCTGCGATCGCCTCCGCCTGCCAGCCGACGACCATGCCGATGCCGCGCTCGAGCACCGCCCGGTCGACGCCGGCTTCCGCTGCGGGCAGGCTTTCGAGCAGGCGCCGCGTCTCCACCTGGTCGTTGAGCCGGCCGAGCCTGTCCTGCAGCCGGGCCGCGGCCCTGGCGAAGTGTCGGGTCGTCTTGCCGGGATAGAGCCCGCTCAGGAACTCGACGCCGTAGCGGAGCTTCTTCAGCGCGAGCCGCACCTCGTGCCGTCGGGCATCGTCGAGCCGGCGGAAATGGCGGCCCTTCTTGCGCAGGCGCGCGTAGCGCCGGTCGAGCAGGGGAAGGGCGAGCTCGACCACCGGCGCCGCCTGGATGGCGGCGAGCGCGTCGTCGGCGCCTTCCCGCCACCGCTCGAGCGCCACCCAGAGGACGAGGTCGAGCAGCAGATCGGCATGCCCGCGCGATTCGAGGTGGGATCGAAGCTCCGCGCCGGCCCCCTCCCGCGCCGCCAGGACCGCCGCCTCGAGCGCCTTCAGGGCGGGCTCGTCCGGCAGGCCCGATGCGACTTCGGGCAGTGTCTGGCTCGACAGCACGTCGAGCTCGCGCGCCCTCCCGGTCGCCTCGATCGCCGCCTGCAGCCGTGCATCCCAGGCCTCACGCTCGCCCGGTGCCAGGGCCGTGGCGAAAAGGGCGAGGGCGGAGCGGGTCCGGCGCAGGCCGACCCGCAACTGATGCACGGCCTTGGGGTTCCGGCCGTCCCGGGCCGGCGCGTCGTTGCGCAGGATCTGCTGAAGGCAGCTTCCCAGCACCACGCCCATGGCCCGGCCGACGGTCATGCACGGCTCGAGCGCCGGGCGATTCGCCTTCTGCGCCGGCGGCGTCCGGCCGGTGGCGAGGCGGTAGCCCCGCTCCGCCTTGGAGAGCATGGCGATCCGGAGCGGCGCCTGGGCCCGAAGCGTCTCGAGCAGGAGATAGAGGCCCCTGAGCGGGCCCGCCTGGAGCTCGAGCTCGACCTCGGCGACCCGCTCGATCCGCCGCTCGCCCCCCGACCCGCAGGTCTCGATCGAGCCGCTGTCGATGGCGACCTCGACGATCGATCTTTCGCCGTCCCCGAGGTCCCGCTCCACCAGCATCAGCCGTCGCTCGATCCGCGTGGTGAAGACCGGTCGAAGCCCGTCGGCCGCGACCGGGCCGATCGCCGCGCGTGCCCGGGGGTCGCTCATCCGCTCGAGGTCCGGCCGCATGGTCTCGACCTCGCACTCCCATTCGCCACGCACGGCGTGTGCCGCCGCCTCCGTCGAGGCCGTCTTGACGGTCTGGATGAACCGGTCGCCGATCCGGCGCACGCGAAGGCCGGCCCGGCGGCCCTCGAGCTGCAGATCGGGCGTGTCGAAGTAGCGGCTCTCGAGCGTCTGCGTGCGGGGTGCCGAGAAGGTCGTGGAACCCGCGGCGAGCCCGTCGGCGAGGGGTCCGAGATCCGCCGGGTCCACCATCAGCTTCAGCTCGATCTCGAGGTCGCTCGAGGATGCGCGCACCGGAGGGACTCCACGATTTCGGGGCAGCGGCCCGACCAGCCTTCGCCTCATGGCCTCTCGTCCAACCCGACCGGATGCTGCTAGAATGATGTCGCGCTGCCGCTGACGCAGATCAACAGGGCGCGATCGCAGCCGAGAAGGGGGACGTCATGAGCCTGAAGGACCTGCTGGTGCATATCGACGACAAGCCGGGCAGCGACAAGCGTCTCGATGCGGCGGTCGGGCTGGCCCTCGCCACCGATGCCCATCTCGCAGGCCTCATGCTGGTGGCCGAGCCCTATGTGCCGCCGGCGATCGGCATCAGCATCCCGGCCGAGATCCTCGAGGAGCAACGCGCGGCGGCGGTGCAGCAATCGAAGACCGTGCTCGATCGGGCCAGGGAGCGTGCCCTGCGGGCGGGCTGCCAGCTCGAGATTCGCAGCGAGGTCGTCAGGGCCGACGATTTCGGCACGGTCTTCGCACGCCAGGCGCGGCATGCCGATCTCAGTATCGTCGGCCAGCCGGATCCGGCCGAGAGCGACGTCGACAACGATTTGATCGTCGAGGCCAGCTTCCTCGACAGCGGCCGGCCGTCGCTCGTCATCCCCTATATCGGTGCCCAAAACCTGCCGCCCAAGCGGGTGCTGATCGCCTGGGACGGCTCGCGCGAGGCGGCGCGGGCGGTCGGCGACGCCCTGCCGCTCATGGCGGGCGCCGATGCCGTGCTGGTCCTCGTCGTCGATCCGGATCGGCTCAGGCATCGCATCGGCGCGCAGCCGGGTGCCGATCTCGGCACCCATCTCGCGCGACACGGCGTCAAGGTCGAGGTGCGGACCGCGGCGAGCGGCGGGCTCGGGATCGGCGACGTCATCATCGGCGAGGCCAGCGATGCCGGCGCCGATCTCGTGGTCATGGGCGGCTACGGCCACTCGCGCCTGCGCGAGCTCGTGCTCGGCGGCGCCACGCAGAGCCTGCTCGACCACATGCCGATCCCCGTTCTCATCGCTCACTGACCGGGCGCCGGCGGCCGGCCGCCGGAAGACGGAGCCGCTTCAGCGTGGCGCCGGCCGGGGCGGGGCGGGCGCCTCGTCGAGATGCACCGCCTGCAGGGCCTCGAGCTGCGTCCGTGTGCGGGTCAGCTCGTCCTCCACGCCCTTGAGCCGCTCGAGCTCGGCCTCGAGGGCGACGGTGTCCGGTGCCGCATCCGCCGTCGGCTCGAGCTCGGCGGCGAGCCGGGCCATGGTCCGCAACTCCTCCTCGAGCGCGGCGATGCGCTGGTTGGCGGCGGCGAAGGCTTCGGGCGTGATGGCGCCGGCGGCGGCCGCCGGACGGTCCTCGAGCTGGCGCTTCAGGGCCGCGTTCTTGGCCTCGAGCTCGGCGAGCTCGGCCGCATGCGCGTCGGCCGCGGCATCGAGTGCCGCAGAGCTGGCCCTGGCCATGCTGTCGCGCTCGGCCCTGAGGGCATCGGCGCCTTTTCTCGCCTCGGCCAGCGCCTCCCGGGCGGTGGCGAGGTCGGCGGCGAGCGAGGCGGCACGCGCTCCGGCCTCGTCGGTCGCGGTGGCCTTCGTGGCGGCCGCCGTCTCGAGCTCGGCGAGCCGGGCCGATGACGCGCGGGCGGACTCCTCGGCGGCGGCGAGCTGCTTTTGCAGCGCGTCCCGCTCGTCCTGCAGCGCCGCACGCTCGGCGGCGAGGGCGCTGGTGCGGGTCTCGGCCTCGTTCGCCTGACCCTCCAGCCTGGAAATCCGATCGGCCAGCTCGGCCATGATGCCGTCGCGCGCCGCCAGCAGCTCCTGGCCCGCCTGCAGCTCGGCGGCGAGCCGGTCGCGCTCGGCGGCCGCCGCTTCCGCCGTCGCCAGCCGGGCCTCGAGCCGGTCGCGCTCCTCGGCCAGGGCGTCACGCTCGCCGGTGAGCGTCGCGAGGCGCGCCTGCGTCGCCTCGTCCGCGCGCGCCGCCGACGTCCCCGCCTCCTTGGCACCGGCGAGCTCGCGGGCGAGCCGCGCGTTCTCCATCTCCAGATCGGCGCTGCGCGCCTCGGCCGCCTGCAGCCGTGCCGCGAGATCGGCGGTCCTGGCGTCGAGTGCCGCCACCGCCTCGGCCTGCTGCGTCCGGCCGCGCTCGAGCGCCGCCTCGAGCACGGCCTTCTCGGCGCCGAGCGCCTGGTTTCGCTCCTCGAGCTCCCCGACGCGCGCCGCCAGCGCCGGATCGCCACCGGCGGCGGCCGCGGCACCCGACGGGCCCGCCGTCTCGGCGGCCGCCACGCGCTGCAGAGCCTGGTCGAGCTGCAGCCGGGCCGCATCCCGCTCGCGCTCCACGAGCCGCAGCTCCATGCCGATCCGGCCGAGCTGGTCCGGGGTCACGGCTTCGGCGGCAACGAGCGGCTGGCCGGCCGGATCGATGATCCCCTCGACCTCGCCGCCGACGCCGAGCTCCGACTCGAGCGCCCTGATCCGCGAATCCGCGGCGGCGAGCCGGGCTTCGGCATCGGCCCTGGCCTCCTCGGCATGGGCGAGCTTGAGTTGCACCGCCGCCACCTCGCGCGCCGCCTGCTCGCTCGCCGCCCGCGTCCGGCCCGTGGTCGCGGCAAGCTCGCTCTCCAGTCGCGCCACCTCGTCGGCCCGCGCCTCGACCGATCCGCCCGACCGCGCCGCCGCCCCGGCCGCCTCGCCGGTCGGCCGGACCTCCGCCGCTCGCGAAGAGGCTTGCGATGCGACCGTCCGCTCGAGCCGTGCGAGCCGTGCGCCCTGCTTCTCGTAGAGCCGATAGCCGTAGCCGAGTGCCGCGATCAGTCCGATGCAGAGGATGGCGAGCAGGACGAGCAGGGCGGGCCGGCCGCGCCCCCCGCCACCGGTCCGGGGGTCGCGCCCTCGCCGGTCTGCGCCGTCCCTGAATTGCCATCCGTTCTGCGCGTGCGCATCGGCCATGCTGCCGGGCTCTCCTCGAATGATCCCTTCTTGGCGTCGGCGCACCCCAACGACCCGCCCGGCCGACTCGGCCGGTCGATGATCGGGCGGCTCCTCGCCGCCATCGCCGTGACGCCTTCCGACACTGCAAGCGCGCGCGAGCAAGGTCCAATGAATTCGCGCGCCGGTCCAGTCTGATAAACTGAACGGCGAATGAGTTCCAGATTAATTCAGCTAATGCGTGCGCCCACCGGTTCCCGGGCCGGCGCGGCGTTGCTGCCGGAACGGGCGGGCAGGCCCAGCGCCCGGCACAGGAGCTCCACGAGAAGGGCGCAATCCGCTTCCCGGGTGACGAGCTCGACCGCCGGCAGAACGCCCGAGCGGCCGCTCAGGAGGACCAGTGCCGCGAGCGCCACGAGGTTCATGTGCCGTGCCGGCTCGTCGGCGAAGCGCAGACCTTCCTCGTTGGTGGCGGCCGGGCCCTCGAACAGCACGGTGTTGCGGACCGAGACGCCGCGCCAGAGCCCGCGCTCCTGTCCGGCCAGGATATCGGGCAGGCAGGCGGCGTAGCGTGCCCCTGCGAGATCGTGGCGCAGCGCCTCGGGGGTGAGGGCCACGCGATGGGCGAGGCTGCCCACCTCCGGCAGGGTGACGATGCTCTCGAGCCCCGGCTGGCCGGCCGGCGCCAGCCGTGCCAGGGCGGCACCCCGCCGGACCTCGACCGTCTCGACGAGGGCGACTGCGGCGGCCGACATCGCCTCCTCGGTCTGGACGCCGGCGCACTCGATCAGAAAGACGAAGGGCTGGGCGCTGCCGTCCATGGCCGGCACCTCGGGCCCGTTGAGCTCGATCAGCGCGTTGTCGATGCCGGTGAGCGCCAGCGCTGCCAGCACGTGCTCGATCGAGGCGATGCGGCTGCCGTCCTCGCCGGCGAGGACGAAGGCATGCTCGCTCGCCACCAGATGCCGGGCCGCGACCGGCACCGGCTTCGCTCCCGCCCGGTCGGTGCGGCGAAAGGCGATGCCGCTGCCGACCGGCGCCGGATGCAGGGTCAGCGCCACCCGCGCATTGGAATGCCGGCCGATGCCGACGCAGCCGATGGCGTGGCGCAGCGTGCGCTGAATGGCGGCTGCGGGCTCGCCCGCCTGCACCGCCGCCTGCTCGTCTCGAATCTTGCTCATGGCCCCATTCCTCGCTGGCCAGGCGGTGCTCGCTCCCCCTTTTCCGCCTGTCCTTGGGGGCACAGAACGGAAAAGGGTGGTTTCCCCGCCTGCCGATCACCATACCGGAAAACGGGGAAACCAAATAGTGACTTCAAACTGCCTGTTTAGGAGGAGAGATCAAAGCAACCTCTCAACAGGCATGGTTCTAGCCGTCAACCCGCTCCTTGCGCAAGAAGGCCGGGATGTCGCCGAGCTCGTCCTGGCTCGGCGTAGCGTTTCGGCCACGCTCCACCCCATCACCGGCCGGGGCCGGCGCTTCGTAGGCGGGCTCCGCCGGGCCGTGCGCAGCCGCGGGCGCCGGATCGCGCCGGAACGGCGACGGCGCCGACGGCTCCTGGGCTCTGCCCATATCCGGGCCGTAGCCGGCGAGGCCGCGCGGGAAGGCGATCCCCTTGACCCGCTCGAAGATGCCCCGCCCGATGGAGCGGTCCTCCTGCCGCGGACCGACCCGGCGCGCCACCGCGTCGTAGCCGTCGACCGGCTGCTCGGCGCGGAAGGGGGCGGTCTGCGCCGGCGCCGGCACGAAGCTCGGATACTGGCTCTCGGCCGCCGGCGCCGGCTCGCGCCGGGCCTCGGCCGCGGCCCTAAGCTGCAGGGTCGGATTGGCCTCGGGTGCCCGCTGCGCCGGCTTCTGCACCGCCGGGTAGGGCTGCGGACGGTAGGGCGCCTGCGGGAACCAGCCGCTGGCCTGCGCCGGTGCCTCGTGGGCTTGCGCGTTCTCGGCCGCCGCCTGCTTGGCCCGCTCGGCCGGCGTCTCGATGCCGGTGGCGACGACGGAGACGCGAAGCGCTCCCTGCAGCGACTCGTCGAAGGTCGAGCCGAAGATGATGTTGGCCTCGGGGTCCACCTCCTCGCGGATGCGGTTGGCGGCGGCGTCGATCTCGAAGAGCGTGATATCGGTGCCGCCGGTGATGTTGATGAGCACGCCGCGCGCGCCCCGCATCGACACCTCGTCGAGCAGCGGGTTGGAGATCGCGGCCTCGGCGGCCTCGATCGCCCGGCGCTCGCCCTCGGCCTCGCCCGTGCCCATCATCGCCTTGCCCATCTCGGACATGACGGTGCGAATGTCGGCGAAGTCGAGATTGATCATGCCGGGCATGACCATGAGGTCGGTGACCCCGCGCACGCCCATGTGCAGCACCTGGTCGGCCATCTGGAAGGCCTCGGCGAAGGTCGTTCGCTCGTTGGCCAGCCGGAACAGGTTCTGGTTCGGGATCACGATGAGCGTGTCGACGAATTGCTGCAGCTCGGTCAGCCCGCCCTCGGCGAGGCGCATGCGATGCGCACCCTCGAAATGGAAGGGCTTGGTCACCACGCCCACGGTCAGGATGCCCATGTCGCGCACCGCCCGGGCGATGACCGGGGCCGCACCGGTGCCGGTGCCGCCGCCCATGCCGGCGGTGATGAACACCATGTTCGAGCCCTGCAGGAGATCGAGGATCTCGTCGAGGCTCTCCTCCGCCGAGGCGCGCCCGACCTCCGGCCGGGCGCCGGCGCCCAGCCCGTGGGTGATGGCGTGGCCCAGCTGGATCTTGCGGTCGGTCAGGCAGTTGGCCAGGGCCTGCGCGTCGGTGTTGCAGGCGACGAACTCGACCCCCTCGAGATGCGAGGTGATCATGTTGTTGACGGCATTGCCGCCGGCGCCGCCGACGCCGACGACGGTGATGCGCGGCTTCATCTCGTGCGTCACCGGCATGCTCAAGCTGATCGTCATATTCTCCTCCTTCGTTGTGTGCGGTCGCCGACCGTTTTCGGTTCGTGCGCCGCGGGCAGTGGCCTTGCCCTGGGCAGGGGGCGGCCGGGGAAAAGGGTTCGGGTCAGGTCATCGCTCAGCTCACGAAGTTCTGTCGAAGCCAGTGGCCGAGCCGGGCGAGGCCTGTGGTCAGGGCGGGGACCTCGGTGCTCTGCTTCCAGCCGAGTCCGCCGTTGCGACCGGTGACGAGCACGAGGCCGCCGGCCGCGGCACTGCAGCAGGGCTGATCCTCGATGCCGGACGGGCCGCGCACGGCACCCGGCCGGCCGATCCGCGCCGGCAGGCCGAAGAGCTCCTCGGCGAGCTCGACGATGCCTTCCATCTGCGCCGCGCCGCCGGTCAGGACCATGCTGCGCGGCGGCCGCGACTGGACCAGCTCCCAATCGTCCTTGAGCCGGTCCTGGACGAGGCCCAGGGTCTCCTCGACGCGCGCGCGGATGATCTGCGTCAGGCGGGTGCGGGGCACCTCGCCGGTCGGCTGCTCCTGACGGTCGCCGATCAGCGGCACCTCGATCCGCACATTGTCGTCGCAGGCGCGCCACTGCACGCCGCCATAGAGGTTCTTCAGCCGCTCGGCGACGACCCGCCCGGTCTTCAGCCCGTAGGCCAGATCGCGCGTCACGTGCTCGCCGCCATAGGGCACCTGGCCCAGGTGGCAGAGGGCGCCGCCCTGGAAGAGGGCATGGCTGGTGCTGCCGCCGCCGAGCTCGATCAAGAGCACGCCCCGGCTCATCTCGTCGAGCGTCAGGCAGCCGACGCCGGCGGCGTAGGCGGCGTTCGCCACCTCCATCACGTCGAGATGGCAGCGCTCGAGGCAGGCGGTGAGGTTGCGCAGCGCCGGTCTCGCCACGCTGACCACGAGCCCGGTGAACTCCAGCACCTGGCCGGCGAGGCCGCGCGGATCGGCGAGCGGCCGGCCGCCGTCTAGCCGCATCTCGACCGGCAGGATGTGCAGGATCTCGCGCTCGCTGCCGACCATGGTGGCGCGCACCGATTCGAGCGCCCTGTCGAGGTCGTCGTCGTCGATCACCCGGCCGCCGAGACCGCGCTCGATGCTGACCAGGGCCGCGCGCGGGGCTCCCCCGGACCAGGTGACGGCGATCTCGCGCAAGGTCTCGCCCGCCGCCTCCTCGGCCTCGTGCAGGACGGCCAGCATCGAGGTTTCGGCCTCCTCGGCGTCGGTCACCTCGCCGGCCTGGAAGCCGTCGGCCGACTGGTAGCCGCGGCCGAGCAGCTGGAAGCCGCCGTCGCTCCGGGCCCTGACGATGTAGCAGCAGAGCTTGGAGCTGCCGACGTCGATCAGGCCGAAGGGCGCGTTGCGCGTCGCCCGGCGCTGGCTCTGCAGCAGGCGCTGCCAGGCCATCTCCGCCCTGGCGCTCATGTCGGCTGTCCCCTCGTCGCGTGCGCCGCGGATTGCAGGATCGCCTCGTCGAGGCGGACGACCACCCGGTCCGGCAGGCGGAGATCGATCGCCTCGACGGCCCGGGCGAGGAGCGCCGTCTCGGTTTCGAGACGGGCCAGCCGCGCCCAGGCGGCGGCGGCGTCGCGCTCCGGCAGGCGGACCTCGATGCGCCCGTCGACGAAGACGTTCCAGCGCCGGCCGTCGACGCGCTCGGCCCCGCTGACCCGCCGGCCGAGCGACGGCACGCCGTCCACCAGCCGCAGGAGCTCGTCCGCCGCCTCCGGCGCCCCCGCGCCACTGAGGATCGGCAGATGGCGATACGGCGAAAGGGCGCTGACCTGAATGATGTCACCTCCGACGCCGATCAGCGATGGCCCGGTCGCGGTCTGCCAGAGGGCGATCGGCCGATGCTCGACGAGACGGGTTCGGAGCTGGTCCGGAAGCCTTCGGGTGACGGTCGCGTGCTGAACCCAGGGCAGGCTCTCCAGCCGCTTCTGCAAGGCGGAAATATCAACCGAAAGTATATTCTGCCCATAATACGGCTCTAGCACCCGGACAATTTCGGCGGCTGCGGTGCGCTGGCGCCCCTCGGTGAAGATCTCCCGCACCTGCATGCCCATGGCATCGGTGAGCGCGATCATCTGGTCGTTCAGCGCGAAGCGGGCGCGGTCGGTGAGGCCGCTGGTGCGTGCGAGATGCAGCGTCAGGCCGAGCACGGCGATGCAGCCCAGGGCGACGAGGCCGTTGATCAGAGGCTCGCGCCAGCGCGGCTTGGGCGGCTCCCGGAATACGTGGCGGGTGCGGTAGGCGAGCTGCCTCATCTGTCGCATCGGGCGCTCCCGAGCAGCCGGGCGACCAGCTCGCCGAACTCGATGCCGCGATGCCTGGCCTGCTCGGGCACCAGCGAGAGGGGCGTCATGCCGGGCTGGGTGTTGACCTCGAGCAGGACGAGGCCGTCCATGCCCTTCGACGGATCGAAGCGGAAATCGGCGCGGCTGACCCCGCGGCAGCCGAGGACCCAGTGGGCCCGGAGCGCCCAGTCGCAGACCTTGTCGAGGATCGGCTGGGCCAGGGGGGCCGGCACGAGGTGCTCGGCCACGCCCTCGGTGTACTTCGCCAGATAGTCGTAGAAGGCGCCCTTCTTCCTCGGCCGGATCTCGGTGACGGTCAGCGCCTCCTCGCCGAGCACGGCGCAGGTCAGCTCGTGGCCCGGCACGTAGCGCTCGACCAGGAACCGCGCGTCGGGCGGGATGTCCTCGCGGGCGACGAGGGCGCCGATGTCGCCCTTCTCGGCGATCACCACGTCGACGCTCGAGCCCTCGGCCGCCGGCTTGACGACGAAGGGCGGCTCCATGGGCGGCGGTCCGTCCTGCAAATCCTCGAACTCGATCTCGAAGCCCTCGGGACAGACGAGGCCGGCGCTGCGGAAGAGGCGCATCGCCATGGGCTTGTCCATGGCCAAGGCCGAGGCGAGCACGCCCGAATGGGTGTAAGGAATGCCCATGAGATCGAGCACACCCTGCACGCGCCCGTCCTCGCCGACGCGGCCGTGCAGGGCATTGAAGACGACGTCCGGCCGGAGCTTGGCCAGCACCATGGGCAGGTCGCGTCCGACATCGACCTTCGTCACGCGATGGCCCTGCTGCTCGAGAGCGGCGGCGCAGTGCTCGCCCGAGACGAGCGAGACCTCGCGCTCGGCCGAAAGCCCGCCCATCAGGACGGCGACGTGTCGATTCATCGATGCTCTCCAACGGCTTGGCGGGGCCCGGCCGGCACGGCATCCGGTGACGCCTCGCCCAACCGCTTGATTTCCCACTCCAGGCTTATCCCGCATTCGGCCGCCACCCGATCCCGGACGATATCGCCCAGGGCCTCGAGCTCGGCCGCGCTCGCCCCACCGGTATTGATGAGGAAGTTGCAGTGCTTGTCCGATACCATGGCTGCCCCGTGACGCAAGCCGCGACAGCCGGCCTTGTCGATGAGCTGCCAGGCACGCTCGCCCGGGGGGTTCTTGAAGGTGCTGCCGCCGGTGGCGACGCGGATCGGCTGCACCGCCTCCCGCTCGGCCTTGATCGCCGCCATGCGGTCGGCAATGGCCCCGGCGTCGCCAGGCTCCAGGGCGAAGGCGGCGCGCACCACGATCCAGTCCTCGGGCAATGCGCTCCTGCGATAGGCGAAGCCGAGCTCGGCATTGCTCAGCCGGTGCAGCTCGCCGGTGCGGTCCAGGGCCTCGGCCCAGGCCAGCCGGTCCTTGGTCTCGCCGCCGAACGCGCCGGCATTCATGCGCACCGCCCCGCCGATCGTGCCCGGAATGCCGATCAGGAACTCGAGGCCGGCGAGCCCGGCGCGCGCCGCCACCTGCGCCACCTTCTGGTCGAGGGCTCCGGCACCGGCGATCAAGAGGCTGCCCTCGATCTCGATCCGGGCGAGCGGGCCGCCCATGCGGACGACGATGCCGGCGATGCCGCCGTCGCGGATCAGCATGTTGGAGGCGACGCCCATGGGCAGCACCGGCGTGGCGGCCGGCGTCGCGGCGAGCAGGCTTCCGAGATCGCCGAGATCGGCCGGCTGGAAGAGCCGCGCCGCCGGTCCGCCGACGCGAAACCAGGTGAGCGGGGCGAGCGGGACGTTGCTCCGCATGTTGCCGCGCAGGGCGGAAGCGGCCGCGCTCACGGCCGGAGCTCCCTGAGCCGCTCGGGCAGGGCGTTGGCCCACTGGGTGATGCTGCCGGCGCCGAGGCAGACGACGAAATCGCCGGGCCGCGCCAGCTCGCGAAGGCGCGCCGGCAGCTCGTCCGGGCCCGAGATCGCCTCGACCTCGCGCTGGCCGTGGCCGATCATCCCGGACACCAGCGCCTCGTGGTCGATGCCCGGCCTGGGCGCCTCGCCAGCGGCGTAGACCGGGGCCACGAGCACGCTGTCGGCATTGGCGAAGCAGGTGCAGAAGCCCTCGAACAGCTCCTCGAGCCGGCTGTAGCGGTGCGGCTGGACGACCGCGATCACCCGGCCGGGAGCCGCCTGGCGGGCGGTCTTGAGCACGGCGCGGATCTCGACCGGGTGGTGGCCGTAATCGTCGATGATGGTCACGCCATCGACCTCGCCGGTCACGGTGAACCGGCGCTTGACCCCGCCGAGGCCGGCGAGCGCCCGGCGCACCACCTCCTCGTCCATGCCGAGCTGGTCGGCGATGGCGATGGCGGCCAGGGCGTTCTGCACGTTGTGGTAGCCCGGCAGCGCCAGATGGAGGTCGACGAAGCGGCGGGTCAGGCCGGTCGCGGGATCGCGCACGAGGACGTCGAAGGTCGAGCCCTTGGCGTTCGAGACCGGCTCGGTGGCGCGGATGTCGGCCTGCGCGCTGAAGCCGTAGGTCCGCACCTGTCGGTCGACGATCCGCCCGATCAGCGCCTGCACCTCCGGATGGTCGATGCAGAGCACGGCGAGGCCGTAGAACGGCAGTCGCTCGATGAAGTCCTGATAGCCCTGACGGACCGCGTCGAAGCTGCCCCAGAACTCCATGTGCTCGGGGTCGATATTGGTGACGATGCCGATGGTCGAGGGCAGGCGGAGGAAGCTGCCGTCGCTCTCGTCGGCCTCGACCACCATCCATTCGCCCTGGCCGAGCCTGGCATTGGTGCCGTAGGCGTTGATGATGCCGCCATTGATCACGGTCGGCTCGAGCCCGGCGGCGTCGAAGAGGGCGGCGACGATGGCCGTGGTCGTGGTCTTGCCGTGCGTGCCGGCGACCGCGACCGAGGGGTGCAGGCGCATGATCTCGCCGAGCATGTCGGCGCGGCGAACGATCGGCAGCCGCCGGCGGCGCGCCTCGACGAGCTCCGGATTGTCGCGTCCGATCGCGCTCGAGACGACGAGCACGCGGGCGTCCGCCAGATTCTCCGCCCCGTGGCCGATGGCGACCGTCATGCCCATCGAGCGCAGCCGCTGCACATTGACGTTCTCGGCCACGTCCGAGCCCTGCACCGCGTAACCCATGCCGTGCAGGATCTCGGCGATGCCGCTCATGCCGATGCCGCCGATGCCGACGAAATGAATGATGCCGCAATCGAGCGGCTGGATGCGCAGGCTGCGGACCGGGCTCATGGGGTCGTCTCCGCTTCCGGCACGAGCCCGAGCACCGCCTCGGCGAGCAGTGCCGCCGCGTCGGCGCGAAACGTGGCGCGCGCCACCTGGGCCATCGCCTCGAGCCTCTCGGGTGCCGCTGCGAGGGCCGTGAGCTCGGCCGCCAGGGCGGTCGGCGTGAAGGCCGCCTGGACGATGCGCACGGCTCCGCCCTCCCGCGCCAGCGCCTCCGCATTGGCGCGCTGGTGGTCGTCGGCGGCCGCAGCGTAGGGCACCAGGATCGCGGGCCGGCCCACCGCCATGATCTCGGTCAGGCTCGATGCCCCGGCCCGGCTGACGATCAGATGGGCCTTGGCCAGATGCGCCGGCATGTCGGTGAAGAAGCCGGTCACCTCGGCCCTGATGCCGTGCGCCCGGTAGGCGTCGGCGACGCGGGCCAGATCCTCCGGCCGGCACTGCTGCTCGATCGAGAGCCTTGCGCGCAGCGCCTCCGGCAGGAGGACCACGGCGGCCGGCATCACATCGCTGAAGATCCGCGCTCCCTGGCTGCCGCCGATGACCAGGATGCGGAAGGTCTCGCTCCCTTCCGGGGCGCGGTAGCCGACCGGGTCCGCCGCGAAACCCGGCCGCACCGGGTTGCCGGTGACGACGAGCCGCGCCTGGCCCTGCTCGGGCACGGAGCTGGTCGCGACGAAGCTCAGGGCGATCACCTTGGCGAAACGTGCCAAAAGCCGGTTGGCGCGGCCGAAGACGGCGTTCTGCTCGTGCAGCAGGAGCGGCAGGCCGGCGAGGCGGGCGGCGAGCGCCGCCGGCACCGAGGCGTAGCCGCCGAAGCAGGCGGCGGCCCTGGGCCGCAGCCGGCGCACCAGCCGCCAGGCATCGAACGTGCCGGCGGCGAGGGCGGCGAGCCCCTGAAGACGCTGGCGAAGCCCGCCGGAAGGGCTGCCGGCGCGGATCACGTGACCCGGCAGGTCCTCGGGCAGATAGCGGGCTCCCCGGTCGTCGGTCACGACGGCGACCGCTTGGCCCCGCCGCCGCAGCTCGTGCGCCAGCGCCAGAGCCGGGAACATGTGGCCGCCGGTGCCGCCGGCGGTGATGAGCACGGGCCCCGTCACGGCACGGGCTCCAGCCTGGCGCCGCGCCGGGTGAGGGCGAGCAGCATGCCCATGGTGAGCGCCACGGCGAGCAGGGAGGAGCCGCCATAGGAGATGAAGGGCAGGGTCATGCCCTTGGTCGGCACGAGGTTGAGGTTCACCGCCATGTTGATCAGCGCCTGCAGCCCGAACTGGGCGATCAGGCCCGTGGCGGCGAGCTGGACGAAGCGGTTGGGGTTGAGCTGCGTGCGCCAGAGGGCGCGCAGCACGAGGGCGCAGAAGACGGCGACCAGAAGGAGGCACACGATGATGCCGAACTCCTCCGCCACCGTCGCGAAGACGAAGTCGGAATGCGCCTCGGGCAGGCGGAACTTGACCACGCCTTCGCCCGGCCCCCGGCCGAAGAGCCCGCCCGACTGCACGGCACTCAAGGCCCGCTCGACCTGATAGACCTCGGCCGTGGGATCGAGGAACCCGTCCACCCGGTCGCGCACGTGTGGCAGAAGCTGGTAGGCGCCCCAGAGCCCGGCCATGCCGGCGCCGCAGAGGATGACGATCGGCAGCCAGGCGAGGCCGGCGACGAAGAGCTGGATCGAGAAGAAGGCGACGACCACGGTCGCCATGCCGAGATCGGGCTGCAGCAGGAGGAGGGCCACGGTGGGCCCGACCAGGAGGAGTGCCGCCGGCAGCCCGCCCATGCCCGGACGGCTGGCGAGCAGCCAGGCGGTGACCACGGCGAGCGCCGGCTTCATGAACTCCGAGGGCTGGAGCTGCTGGCCGGCGATGAAGAGCCAGCGATGCGCCCCCTTGATCTCCGGGGCGAACCAGAGGGTCGCGAGGGTCAGGCAGGCGAAGACGGCGAGCAGGCCGACGGCCAGCCTGAGCACGCCTCTGGGCGCCAGAAGCGAGACGCCGAAGAGGCCGAGGACGGTCGGCACCAGCACCGTGAAGTGCTTGACGACGAAATGCATCTCGCCGAGCCGCAGGTTGCGCGCGATGGGCGGGCTCGATGCCAGCACCATGATGACCCCGAAGAGAATCAGGAGACCGATGCCGATCAGCAGGAAGCGGTCGACGGTCCACCACCATTGGCCGAGCAGGGAGCGGTCGGTGCGCGCGAAGGCGTTCATGCCAAGACCTCGCCCTCGAGCGCCCGCGCGAGCCGCGCGAAGGCGGCACCGCGCGCCTCGTAGCTGGTGAACTGGTCGAAGGAGGCGCAGGCCGGCGCGAGTAGCACCACGCGCTCGTCAGCCCTGCTCGCCCGCGCCGCGGCGAAGGCCCCGGCCACCGCCACCTCGAGCCGGCCCGCCCGGTGGCAGGGCAGCGCCGCCGGCAGGGTGGCGGCGATTTCGTCCGCCGCCTCACCGATCAGCCAGGCACCCCGGACCGCCCCCAGATGCGGCCGGAGGGCCTCGAAGCCGCCGGGCTTGGGCCTGCCGCCGGCGATCCAGAAGATGTCGGCGAAGCTCGAGAGGCTCGGGATCGCCGCCTCGGGATTGGTCGCCTTGCTGTCGTCGACGAAGCGCACGCCCCCGGCCCGTGCCACCGTCTGCATCCGGTGCGGCAGGCTCTGGAAGCTCGTCAGGCCCGCCACCGCCGCCCTGGGCGTCACATCGAGTGCGCGCAGCACGGCGAGGGCCGCTGCCGCGTTCTGCCGGTTGTGCCGCCCCTCGAGCGATTCGATGCCGGCGAGATCGGCGATCGGCGCCGGCGCATCGCCCGTGCCGTCGACGAGCCACGTCCCTTCCGTCCAGACGCCGCCCGCCACCGGACCCAGGGCGCTGATCGGGATCACCCGTCGGCCTCGGGTCCCGAGCGCTTCCGCGAGCTCCCGCGACGGCGCGTCGTCGACGCCGACCACGGCGATGCCGTCCTTTGGCTGCAGCTCGAACAGCCGCGCCTTGGCCGCCACATAGGCCGCAAACGTGCCGTGCCGATCGAGATGGTCGGGTGTGAGGTTGAGCAGCACGGCGACCCGGCACGCCAGCCGCGTCGCCAGGTCGAGCTGGTAGGAGGAGAGCTCGAGAACGAAGATCCGCTCCATGGCGCCGAGCTCGAGATCGAGCACCGGCCGGCCGATATTGCCGCCGAGCTCGGCGTCGCGGCCGGCCGAGGCGAGCAGGTGATGGACCAGTGCCGTCGTCGTCGACTTGCCGTTGGTGCCGGTGATGCCGATCACCGTCCTGCCGGCGAGGCGTTCGACGAAGAGGTCGATGTCGCTGGTGAGCGGCACGCCCGCGGCCCGCGCCGCCCGGATCACGGGATGCGGTGCGGGAAAATGCAGCGGCACGCCGGGGCTCACCACGAGTGCCTCGAGCCCGGCCACGTCGTCCGCCGTGCCGGCACGGCCGCCCGCCGCCACGGCGGCGGCGAGGCTCTCCGGCCGGTCGTCGTAGACCAGGCACTCGAGGCCCCGCGCCTGTGCCTCGGCCAGGACCGAGCGCCCGCTCCGCGCCATGCCGAGAATGCCGATGCGCCGCATCCCGTCCATGCCCGTCATCGCAGCTTCAGCGTCGAAAGGCCGACCATGGCGAGGATGGTGGCGATGATCCAGAAACGGATGACGATGGTGGGCTCCATCCAGCCCTTCTTCTCGAAATGGTGATGCAGGGGCGCCATGCGGAAGACCCGCCTGCCGGTCAGCTTGAAGGAGGCCACCTGGACGATCACCGAGACGGCCTCGAGCACGAAGAGCCCGCCGATCACCGCGAGCACGAGCTCGTGCTTGACGGCGACGGCGACGGTGCCGAGAGCACCGCCTGTGGCGAGCGAGCCGGTGTCGCCCATGAAGACCATGGCCGGCGGTGCGTTGAACCAGAGAAAGCCCAGAGACGCCCCCACCATGGCCGAGCAGAAGACGGCGAGCTCGCCCGTGCCCGGCACGAAGGGGATGCCCAGATAGTTCGCGAAGATGGCGTTGCCGACGAGATAGCCGATCAGCGCGAAGGAGCCGGCGGCGATCATGACCGGCACGATGGCGAGCCCGTCGAGGCCGTCGGTGAGGTTGACCGCGTTGGAGGCGCCGACGATCACCAGCATGCCGAAGAGCGGAAAGCCCAGCGCCAGCGGGATCAGGAGGTCCTTGAAGAAGGGCAGGGCCAGCGAGGTGGCGAGCGGCTCCGGCGTCAGCCGGACCAGCACCGCGGCGGCCACGAGCGCGATCGTGCCCTGCAGCAGGAGCTTCATCCGCCCGCTGATCCCGGCCGAGGAGCGCTTAGTCAGCTTCATCAGGTCGTCGGCGAAGCCGACCCCGCCGAAGCCCAGCGTCACCACCAGCACGACCCAGACATAGCCGTTGGCGAGATCGGCCCAGAGCAGGGTCGAGACGGCGATGGCGATGAGGATGAGCATGCCGCCCATGGTCGGCGTGCCCTTCTTGGTCAGAAGATGCGATTCGGGCCCGTCCTCGCGGATCGGCTGGCCCTCGCGCTGCTTCTTCTTGAGCCAGCGAATGACGGCGGGCCCGAAGACGAAGCTGATGAGGAGGGCGGTCATCGCGGCACCGCCGCTTCTGAACGTGATGTAGCGAAAGACGTTCAGGACCGTGATCTGGTCGGCGAAGGGGAGGAGGAGATGGAGGATCATCGACCGCGGCCCTCCGCCGGTGCCGACGCCCGGTCCAGGGCCTCGACCACCTTGCGCATGGCGCTGCCGAGCGAGCCCTTGACCAGCACCACGTCGCCGGGCTCGAGGGCGGCGACGACGAGAGGTGCGAGGGCGACGCTGGTCTCCGCCCAGGCCCCGCGTCGGCCGGCCGGCAGGACATCGAAGAGCTCGCGCATCAAGGGGCCGGCCACGAAAACCTTGGCCGCATCGGCCGCCAGAACCGCATGGATGAGCCCGGCGTGCAGCACGCCGGCCCCGGCCCCCAGCTCCAGCATGTCGCCGAGCACCGCGATGCGCCGGCCGTCCTGGCTGCCGAGCACGTCGAGCGCTGCCGTCACCGAGGCCGGGTTGGCGTTGTAGCTCTCGTCCAGGAGGCGGATCCGGCCGCCCCGCCAGGAAAGGAGGCGTTGCGCCCCCCGTCCGGCGCCGGGCCGCACCTCCCCGAGTCGGGCCGCCGCCTGCGCCAGATCGAGGCCGAGGCATTCGGCGACGGCGAGCACGGCGAGGCTGTTCATCGCCCAGTGCCGGCCCGGTGCCGCGAGCGCGAGCTCGAGCCGCCTGCCGTCGAGGGCGACGGTGAGCCGGCTGCCGGCGGCCTCGAGATCGAGGGCGGCGAGCCGCACGTCGGCATCGTCGGCGGTGCCGAAGCGGATCACCCTCGCCGCCCGTCCCCGCGCCGCCTCCACGAGAAGGTCGGCATGCGGCGAATCGCCGTTGACGACGGCGGTGCCACCCGGCTCGAGCCCCTCGAAGATCTCCGCCTTCGCCATGGCGATCGCCGCCGTGTCGGCGAAGAAGGCGAGGTGGGCCTGGGCGATCGTGGTGACCACCGCCACGTGCGGGCGGACCATGGCGGTGAGCGCCCTGATCTCGCCCACATGGTTCATGCCGAGCTCGGCCACGGCGAACCCGGCCGCGGGCGGAAGGTTGGCGAGGGTGAGGGGCACACCCCAATGATTGTTGTGGCTCAGGGCACTCGCATGGACGGCGCCGAACCCGCCGAGCACGTGGCGGAGCGCCTCCTTGGTGCCGGTCTTGCCGACGCTGCCGGTGACCGCCACGACCCTGGCGCGGCTGCGCGACCGGCCGAACCGGCCGAGCCCCTCGAGCGCCCTTTGCGTGTCGTCGACGACGAGCAGCGGCGCGTCCTCGTCGACATCCGGTGGTCGCCGCGTGACGACGGCGGCGGAAGCACCCTGGCGGAGCGCATGGCCGACGAAGGCGTGGCCGTCGCGATGGGGGCCGGTGAGCGCCACGAAGAGGTCGCCCCGGCCGGCGCTCCGGCTGTCGATCGAGACACCCGACGCCTGCCAGTCGCGACGGCTCCGCCCGCCGGTCGCGGCGGCCGCGTCCACGGCCTCCCACAAGGGCTTCGTGCCGAAAGCGCTCATGCGGCGCTCTCCAGCCCGGCGAGCGCCGTGCGCAGCTCGGTCGCGTCGTCGAAGGGCAGGGTCTCCTCGCCCACGATCTGGCCCTGCTCGTGGCCCTTGCCGGCGACGACGAGGACGTCGCCGGGCTCGAGTGCGGCGAAGGCGGTGCGGATGGCTTCCGCGCGGTCGCCGATCTCGCTGACCTTGCGGGTCCGGCGGCCGAAGGCCGCCAGGATCTGCCGGCGGATCAGGGCCGGGTCCTCGTTCCGCGGGTTGTCGTCGGTGACCCAGATGCGGTCGGCGCGCTCGAGCGCCACCTCGCCCATGAGCGGCCGCTTGCCCTGGTCACGATTGCCGCCGCAGCCGAAAACGACGTGCAGCCGGCCCTTGGTGTGCGGCCGAAGCGCTTCGAGCGCCTTGGCCAGCGCGTCGGGCGTGTGGGCGTAGTCGACGAAGGCGGGAGCGCCGCTCGGATGGCGAACCACGAGCTGCATCCGCCCGGGCGCGCCGCGCAGTTCGGCGAGCGCCGGAATCGCCTGCTCGACGGGCGCTCCGCCGGCGACGGCGAGGCCCAGGGCCGCCAGCATGTTGTGCGCCTGGAACGCACCGACGAGCCGGCTGCGCAACCGATGGGCGCGGCCGAAGATCTCGAGCTCGAGCACCTGGCCCGTGAGCTCCGGCTGGCGGGCGACGAGCTTCAGCTCCGCTCCGGCCTCGCCGAAGGCGACGACCGGGCAGCCGCGCTTGCCGCAGATCCTGGCGAGGGTCGGGAACTCGGGGCTGTCGGCGTTGAGGACCGCCGTGCCGCCGGTCACCAAACACTCGGTGAAGAGCCGCCGCTTGGCCATGAAGTAGTCGTGATAGCTGCCGTGATAGTCGAAATGGTCGCGGCTCATGTTGGAGAAGGCGGCGGCGTGCACGTCGAGCCCGGCGAGGCGCTGCTGGTCCAGGCCGTGGCTCGAGGCCTCGACCACGAGGTGGTCGACCCCCCCCTTGGCGAGCTCCGCCGCCACCCGGTGCAGGGTCACGGCATCCGGCGTGGTCAGGGAGACGCTCGGCCAGCGGCCGCGTCCCTCGAGGCCGAGCGTGCCGAGGCTGGCGGCGCGGATGCCGAGCCGGTCCCAGATCTGCCGGGTGAAGCTCGCGATCGAGGTCTTGCCGTTGGTCCCCGTCACCCCGGCGACGAAGGCCGGCTGGCCCGGGTAAAAGGCGGCGGCCAGGGTGGCGAGGCGGCGCCTGGGCTCCGGATCGACGATCACCGGCATCACCTGGGCGTAGGCCTCGACGGCCGTGGTGCCGAGAACCGCCACGGCCCCCCGATCGATCGCCTCCGGGATGAAGATGTGGCCGTCGGCGGCGGTGCCGGAGAGGGCGGCGAAGAGATCGCCCCGCCGGACCTTGCGGCTGTCGAAGGCGATGCCTTCGATGGCGACGGGCGAGGGGTTCAGCACCCGGGCATCCGCCCGGGGGGGGCGGCCGCGCGCTGCCTCCCGGCGCGCTTCCTCAGCGAGTAAGGCTGGCAGCCGCAAAGCCTTCCTCCATCCGCCGGGTTCGTCCGTTCATGACCGGCACGACCTGGAGCTGGTCGCGCAGCGCCATCTCGCTTTCGGGCGTGGCCCGGGGCACGCCGAGCAGCGGGCCCGCCTCGGCGATGATCCGCGCCACCACCGGCGCCGCCGTCCAGCCGCCGGTGCGGTAGCCGAAGGTCCGGGCATCCCCCTTCGGCTCGTCGAGCATGGTCAGGACCGCGTAGCGCGGGGCATCGACCGGAAAGACGGCGACCAGCGAGGCGAGCACCGCCTGCCCGTCATAGCCGCGCCGGCCGGCGGTGGGCTTGTCGGCCGTGCCGGTCTTGCCGCCGATCAGGTAGCCCGGGACGGCGGCCTGGGTGGCGGTGCCGCGATCGACGGTCAGCCACATCAGCCAACGCAGATCCCGGGCCGTGGCGGCGGAGACGACACGCGGGCCGTCGGGCGCCGCGCCGGGCGGCCGCCGCAGCAGGGTCGCCGGCACGCGCCGGCCGTCGCCGGCCAGGGTCGTCACCGCCTCGACGAACTGCAAGGGCGAGACCGCGACGCCGTGGCCGTAGGAGACCGTCGCCGTCACGATGTCGGGCCAGCGCTCGGGGACGAGCGGTGCCGTCGTCTCGGGGATCTCGAGCTCGGGCCGGTCGAGCAGGCCGAGCGCCTTCAGAAAGCCCTGCTGCGCCTCCGCCCCGCCCGCCGCGAAGGTCATCCTCGCCGTGCCGATGTTGGACGAGAAGGCCAGGATCTCGGGCACCGACAACCAGCGGGCATGGCCGTGATAGTCGCGCACCCGATGGCGGCCGATCTGCAGGGGCTCCGAGGCATCGAAGCGGTCGGCGAGGGAGACGGCACCGCTCTCCAGCGCCATGCCCACGCTCACCACCTTGAAGAGCGAGCCCAGCTCGTAGACGCTGCTGGTGCAGCGGTTGCGACGCTCTTCGGGCGAGGCCCGCTCCGGCCGGTTGGGATCGAAGTCGGGCAGGCTGACCAGCGACACCACCTCGCGGGTCGCCATGTCGAGGACGATGGTGCAGGCCCCCTCCGCCCTGAAGCGCCGCATGCCGGCCGAGGTCGCGGCATGGGCGATGCGCTGGATGCGCAGGTCGATGGAAAGCGGCACGGAGGCCTTGCCGAGCTCGGCGCCGCCGACCAGCGCATCCTGCAGGCCGTACTCGATGCCGGCGAGGCCCTGGTTGTCGATGTCGACGAAGCCGAGCACGTGGCTCGCCTCGTGGCCGCGGGGATAGACGCGGCGCTCGCCGAGCCGGAACTCGACGCCGGGCAGGCCGAGATCGAGCACCGCCGCCTGCTCGATGGGCGAGATCTGCCGCTTGACCCAGGCGAAGCGCCCGCCTCTGGCGAAGCGCGCCTCGAGCTCCTCGGCGTCGATCCCGTCGAGCACGGATGCGAGGGCGTGCGCCGCGGCGACCGGGTCGTTCATCCGCAAGGGATCGCCGATCACGGAGAGGGTGGCGATGTTGGTCGCGAGCAGCTCGCCCGCCCGGTCGGTGATGTCGGCGCGGCGTGGATCGGGGGCCTCGTCGCCTCCCGCCGGGACGGCGGTGGCCTCGGCGGTGTGCCCGCCCACCATGTCGACGAGGCGGATGCCGATGCTGACGAAGGCGAGGACGAAGCAGAGCGCCAGCAGCCGGAGGCGGGCCGTCGTCAGTGCGTTGGCGCCGGAGGCGGGGCGACTCACCACTCGGCTCCGAGCCTGTCGGTGTCGGATTCGAGCACGCCGAGATCGAAGGTGGCGACCGGCTTGACCCGGAGCTCGATGGCCTCGCCATCCGGCAGGAGCGCGCCTCGCGCCTCGCGCGCCAGCTCGAGATTGCGGTAGTTGCCGATCTGCTCGGCCTGCACCACCCGGCCGAGCCGCATGGGCTGCATGCCGAGCGCCTTGGCCTGGGCGGTCAGCCGGTCGGCGCGCGCCAGATAGGCCCAGTCGGCCTCGAGCGTGCGCAGCCGCCAGTGCTCCGCCTCGATCTCGCGCGCGATCCGGCCGATCTCGCCCTCGGCCGTGACCACCGCGTACTTCACGCGGAAGAGTCCGGTCGCCGCGACCAGGATCAGGACCAGGAGCACCGGCACGTAGCGCGGGATCATGCGGCAGCGCTCCAGACCCGGCGGGCCGTCGCCGGATCGGCGGGGGAGGCCACCGCCTCGCCCTCCTCGGCCAGCCGGACCGCCGCCCGCAGGCGGGCCGAGCGGGCCCGGGGGTTGGTCGCGATCTCGGCCTCGCCCGGCCGCACCACCTTGCGCTCGAGCCAGCGCAGCCGGGCCTGCGTCGCCTCGCCGACGGCCGGCAGATGGCGCGACGGGCGGGCGACGCGGCCGGCCTCCCGGTCGATGAAGCGCTTGATCCGCCGGTCCTCGAGGCTGTGGAAGGCGACGAGCACCAGCCGGCCGCCCGGGGCGAGGCAGCCGGGCGCCGCCTGGAGCAGCCGGTCGAGCTCGGCCAGCTCGTCGTTGACGGCGAGGCGGAGCGCCTGGAAGACCTGCGTCGCCGGCGAGCGGCCGGGCCGGGTCCGGCGCTTGGTGGCGGCGACGAGCGAGGCCAGCTCGCCCGTGGTCGTGATCGGCCGCGCCTCGCGGCGGCGGACGATGGCCCGGGCGACGCGGCCGGCCTCGACCTCCTCGCCCTGCTCGCGCAGGAGTCCCGTGAGCTCGCCCTCGTCCAGACGGGCGAGAAGCTCGGCCGCCGTCTCGCCGTCGCCGCCCATGCGCATGTCGAGCGGCCCGTCGGCCTGAAAGGAGAAGCCGCGGCCCGGCTCGTCGATCTGGAAGGAGGAGACGCCGAGATCGGCGACGATGCCGTCGACCGGACCGACGCCGGCCCCTTTGAGCAGATGCGGCAGCTCGCCGAACCTGCCCTCGAGCATGGTGAAGCGCGGCTCGACCGCCGCCAGCGCCCGGCCGCGGGCGACGGCCCCGGGATCGCGGTCGATGCCGATCACTCGGCAGCCGGCGGCGGCGAGGATGGCCCGGCAGTAGCCGCCGCCGCCATAGGTGGCGTCGACCAGCGTCTCCCCGGCCCGCGGCCGAAGAGCCAGGAGCATGGCATCGAGCAGGACGGGCTCATGCGCCAAGGTGCTGTTCCCGAATTCGATCCACAGGCCGATGCGGCGAAGGGGTCCCGCACGTCGCTCCGCGAGGCCCGGCGCGCCGGCGGCCGAATGCCATCCAAAACGAGCTCGGCGCCCAAATCGAAACTTCGCACCTTTGTCGATTCTGCCGCACCGTTCTCGCCGTCCGTCTGCTGTCGTCCCGGGAGTCCGTGGGGCTCCCGTAACAACGCGCATTTTCTACCAATGCGCGACCTCAACCTGCAAGCCCCTCGTCTGCGAGCGAATAGACAAAACTGGCACGCCGTAGGACGAGAACTTAACTCGAACAGCCATCGATTTGCACAGGCAGCGCTTTTTTGGTCTGTCGGAGTGGCGCAACACTATCCGCGGCAAGGCCTCCCGGTCAACCGTTCGTTGCTGAAAGAGCACACTCACAACGTCTTGTAACAATTTGAGACACTTGGTTAAAGAGCTGTCAAGAATATTTCTGTGGATAAGTGGCGGGCAACGCCGTCAGGCTTGTGGACAAGCTCTGCATGAAAGCCGTCCGGGCGGCGTCGGCGTACGCCGTTGGGTAGAATGTGGGTGCGGGCGGCCTATAAGCCGGGTTCTGTCCTCGATCGGGGTCGAGGGGTGACCATTCATCTGGGGCGTGTGTCGCCACACGCCTCGCGCAACCTACCCGAGCGGTCTGCCCGGAAACGGGGCCGCATCCGAAGATGCCGCCGCTCCTACTCGGTCTTGCTCCCGGTGGGGTTTGCCGTGCCGTCGCCGTTGCCGGCGCCGCGGTGCGCTCTTGCCGCACCCTTTCACCCTTGCCCGCAGAGCGACCGGCCCGAAAGCCGCCGCTCCCGGCGGGCGGTCTGCTCTCTGTTGCACTTTCCCTGGGGTCGCCCCCGCCGGGTGTTGCCCGGCACCGTGCTTCCGTGGAGCCCGGACTTTCCTCCCCCGACCCGCCGGGTCGCCCCGACCGGCCGCGGGCGGTCACCCGTCCGCCACGCACCCGAGCCTCATGTAGGCCCGGGCGCGGCGCCGGGCAAGCCGGGCGCGGGTGCCAGCCGGCGCACGGCGGCGATCAGGCCCATAGTCTCGTGGTCGAGCCGGCCGTCGATCCGCTCCGGCCGCCAGTGGCGCTGGAAGGCGGCGATCGCCCGCGTGGGCCCCGTGCCCCCGAGATCCGCCCGGTAGCCGATGCCGCGGAGCGCCTGAAGCGCCGACGCCACGTCCGGCAGCGGGCCGGCGGGCGCGGAAGGCCAGACGCCGAGCCCGTGGACGGCGATCCGGCGCCAGGGGAAAAGCTCCCCCGGATCGATCTTGCGGCCCGGTGCCACGTCGCTGTGCCCGACCACCGCCTCGGGCGGCAGGCCGTGCCGCGCGCAAATCGCCGTGCCCAGGGCGATGAGCGAATCGATCTGCGCCGCCGGGAAGGGCCGGTAGCCCCAGTCGTGGCCGGGATTGACCAGCTCGATGCCGATCGACCGGCCGTTGACGTCGTCGATGCACCCCCAGCCCGCCACCCCGGCATGCCAAGCCCGGCGATCCTCGGGCACGAGCGAGAGGACGCTGCCGTCGCGGTCGATCACGTAGTGCGCGCTGACCCTGGCCTCGGGATCGGTGAGCCGGGCGAGGGCGGCGGCGGCCGACGCCATGCCGGTATAGTGCAGGACGAGAAGCGCCACCGCGGCACCCGCCGGGCGCGCGTCGTGGTTGGGGGAGGGCAGCGATTGGATGGCGCGCGTCAGAAGCGCTCCAGGAGCCGGTCGTAATAGTCCAGCTCCTGCTGCGGCCGGCCCTGGTCGCGCGAGCGGCGGTAGAGCTCCTCGAGCACGTCGCGCGCCCGGCCGAGGTCGTTCTCGGCCGGCACCCGCGTGCCCTCGCTGTCCCAGCCGCCCTCGTTGCGGGTCGCCCGGCCCAGGGGATCGCGACCGCCGCGCTCCCGGCCCATGGCTCCGGGCGCCATGCCCTGGCTGCCGCCCGGCTGGTTCGCCATCTGCTCGCGCAGCTCGTCGAGCATCGCCTGGCCACCCTGCTGCATCAGATCGACGGCGTCGCCCTGCGGGCCGACCGCCTGGCCGGGCTCGCCCTCCTCGAGCGCGTCGCGCGCCCCGCGCATCCGCAGCTCCGCCTGGCCCAGGGCCCTCGGGATATCCATGCCCGCCTCGCCCAGGCGCCGCATGAGCTCGCCCAGGGCCCGGCGCAGCGCATCCTGCTCGGCCGCCGCCTGGCCGCTGGCCTGGCCTTCTCGACCCTCTTGGCCCTGGCGGCCCTGCTGGCCCTGTCGGCCGGCCTCGCCCTCCCTGCCTTCCTGCCCCTGCTGCATCCGGTAGCTGCGATCCAGGAGGTTCTGCTGCAGCTCGATCATCCGCTGCAGGTCGGAGAGCGCCTGCTCGCCCGGGTGCGGCTGCATCTGCGGCACCCCGGCCTGCATGTTCTCGAGCATCCGCTGCAGCTGCTCGAGCATGGCCTGGGCCTGCTCGCGCGCTCCGCCCTGCATCATCTCCTCCGCCCGGTCGATCATCTCCTGGAGCGACTGGCGGTCGACCAGCTGCGACGGGTCGATGGGCTGCATCGGCGTGCCGGGCGGCATGTTGCGCATCTGCTCGAGCGCCTGGCGCGTCAGCTCCTCGAGATAGCGGTCCATGGCCTCCCTGAGCTCGTCCATGAGCGCCTCGAGCTCGGTCTCGCTCGCCCCCTCCTCGAGGGCGCGCCTGAGCGCGTCCTGGACGTCGCGCAAGGATCGCTCGGCCATCGAGAGCCCGCCATCCTCGATCAGCAAAGCGAGCTCCCACAAGAGATCGACCACCGAGCGCCGCTCCTCCGGTGCCGCCGCCTCCCGCAGCCGGGCCGTCGCCACCGCGAGGCCGAGCTGGACCGCGGTGCCCGCCTCGGCGGCGAGCGGGCTCTCGGCGAGCCCGCCCAGGGCCGCCGTCACCGCCCGCCGCTGGCCCGGCTCGCGCACGAGCCGCCGCCGCTCGGCGATCACCGCCCGCGCCAGGGGGTGCTCGAACACCCGCTCCGGCAGGATCATCCGCACGACCTCGCTCCTGGCCACCTGGCCGAGCCCGTCCTCGGCGGCGAGGTTCAGCTCGACCTCGAGCCCGGCCAGGGGGTGCGCGGTGAGGTCGAGATAGGTGGTGCTCCGAACCTCGGCGGATGCGCGGGCCGGCTCCGCGAGGACCGCCCGGTCGGCCTCCTCCGGGCGCTCGGCCAGCGCGAATTCCAGCGCGACGCGGCGAACGCCGTAATCGTCCGTGGCTTCGTAGGCGAGCTCCAGGACACCCCGATGCGTCGCCCGCGGCGGCTCGGCGAAGACGATCGAGGGCGGGGTGTCGGCGAGCACGGCGACCTGCCAGTCGGCCAGCGCGGCACCGCCCGGCTCGTGCACCTCGAGCAGGCCCGGTTGCAGCAATTCGAGCCGCGCCTCGCCGCTCCGCTCGCCGAGCGTCTCGAGCGTCAGCTTCTCGCCGTTATAGGTGACCAGCGGCCGCTCGTCCTCGTCGGGCGAAAGGTTGTGGAGCTGCAGCACCGCCTCGCTGCCGAGCGGCACGTCGAGCCGATCGAGGCGGCGCGTCTGCTCGATCGTCAGGGGCGGCCGGCCGGTATAGGCGGGGGGTGTCACCCAGAGGCTCGCCTCGACCGGCAGAACCGCCGCACCCACCGTCCCCGGCACGAAGGCGCGGGCCAGCCGCCGGCCGAGATCGGCGCGCGCGTCGACAAGGCCGAGGACGAGGAGCAGCAAGAGGAGTGCGCGCATCGCCCAGGGATCGCGCGCCGGCATGTGCGAGCGCGGCGGCGCGAGGCGGACCCGGCCGAGCGCCGCCAGCACGCGCTGGCGATGCCGTCGCCAGAGCGCCTCGCCCGCCGGATCGCGCCAGTCGTCGGCGAGCCGGTCCTCCAGCACGCGCAGCGGCTGGTGGCGGGCGGCGCTGTCCTGCTCGAGCCGGGCGAGGCCGGCATCGCGCGAGGCGAGGCGAAAGCGGTGCCGGACCCGGTAGAGGCTCCAGCCCAGCGCCAGGGCGAAGCCCAGAAGGCCCGCGAGATGCAGCCAGGGGGAAACCAGCCGCCAGAGATTGAGAAGGCTCACGACGAGAAAGGCGGCGACCACCATAAGCGCCGGCAGGAGGGCGGGGTAGACGCGCTCGAAGCTGACCGCGAGCCGCGCCAGGCCGAGCTTCCGCCCGAAGCTCCGGCTCGACAAGGGGTCGGGGCGCTCGGCCATGCGCTCGTCCTTCACCTGCGGCCCGCCCGGCAAGCCGCCTTCATCCTCCGTCCGGCTCGGCCTCGAGCCAGTCCGGTATCGTCTCGTCCAGGAGCTGCCGGCCAAGCGGCCGCGCCGGCTTCACCACCGCCCAGCGCCCGCCATCGACCAGCACCTCGGCAGCACCCGTCCTCGAATTATAGTCCGAGGACATTACCGAACCATAAGCGCCGGCGGAAAGAAAGGCGACCCTGTCGCCGGAATCGAGCAGGGGCAGGTAGCGGTCGCGGCCGAAGATGTCGCTGCTTTCGCAGATGGGGCCGACCACGTCCATGGGCTCGAGATGTGCTTCGGGTGCCGGCTCGGCCAGCGGCAGCACCTCGTGCCAGGCGTCGTAGAGGGCCGGGCGGATCAGCACGTTCATGCCGGCGTCCAGGATCAGGAAGCGGCGGCCGCCGCTCTCCTTGCGGTAGATGACCGACGCCACGAGTGCCCCGGCCTCGGCGACCAGGGCACGGCCCGGCTCGAACACGAGCTCCAGATCGAGCCCGCCGACCAGCCCCTGGACCAGGGCCGCGAAGGCGGAAGGCGGCACCGGCTCCTCGTTCCTGTAGCGCACCCCGAAGCCGCCGCCGAGATCGAGCCGGCGAAGCGGAATGCCGGCCGCACGGATCGTCCACAGGAGCTCGACGCCGCGCTTGTAGGCGGCGGCGAAGGGCTCGAGCCGCGTGATCTGCGAGCCGATATGCAAATGCAGCCCCTCGGGGCGGATGCCGGGCAGGCTGGCGGCGAGGGCGTAGAGATCGCCCGCCTCCTCGAACGGCACGCCGAACTTGTCGCCGCGCCGGCCGGTCGAGATCTTGCCGAGGGTGCCGGCATCGACGTCCGGGTTGATGCGGAACGCGACGGGCGCCACCGTCCGAAGCTCGCGCGCCACGGCATCGATGCGCAGGAGCTCCGGCACCGATTCCACGTTGAGCTGCAGCACGCCCGTCCGCAAGGCGAAGCGGATCTCCTCGTCCGTCTTGGCGATGCCGGCGAAGACGATGCGCGCCGGGTCGACGCCGGCCCGGAGCGCCCGCTCGATCTCGCCGCCCGAGACCGTGTCGGCGCCCGCTCCGGCCCGGGCGAGGGTGCGGATCACGGCGAGGTTGTGGTTGGCCTTGACGGCGTAGCAGAAGAGCGCCGGCCGCGTGGCGAAGGCGTCCCTGAAGGCCCGGAGGCGGGCGCGCATGGCTCCCGCCGAGTAGGCGTAGAAGGGCGTTCCGACCCGCTCGGCGATCGTCTCGAGCGGCACCTTCTCGCAGGCGAGGTCACCCTCACGATAGGTGAAGGCCTTCACCCCGAAGCACCCCCCTCGGCTCCGGCCGGCTTCTCTTCCTCGCCGCTCCTTTCCGGCGGCGCTTCCGGCAGGCGGGGCGGGCCGCGCCGGCCGCAGGCCGCGAGGGCGAGGAGCGCCAGGAGTCCCAGAGCCGCGCGCCGCCTCATCGGCCGAGCGCCCCGAGCCGTGCGCGCATCGCCCGGGCCGCCTCCTCGACCCTCGAAGGTGCGGTGCCGCCCGGGCTCGTCCGACTCGCCACCGACCGGTCGACGTCGAAAAGAGCCTCGGGCCTCAGCCGCGGATCGATGGCGCGCAAGCTCGCCGCGTCGAGCTCGTGCAGCCCGCAGCCGCGCTCCTCGGCCGCCCGCACCGCCCGGGCAGCGCTCCCGTGCGCGTCGCGGAAGGCCGCCCCCTCGACCCTGACCAGCCAGTCGGCGAGATCGGTGGCGGTCGTGTGGCCGGTTCCGGCCGCGGCCCGCATCCGCGCTGGATCGACCTCGAGCGTGGCCAGCATGGCGGCGGTCGCCCTAAGGCAGAGCTCGAGCGTGTCGACGGCGTCGAAGAGCCCTTCCTTGTCCTCCTGCATGTCCTTGGAATAGGCGAGGGGCAGGCCCTTCAGGGTCACGAGCAGCGCCTGCAGATGGCCGACCAGCCGCCCGCTCTTGCCGCGCACCAGCTCGGCCGCGTCCGGGTTGCGCTTCTGCGGCATGATCGAGCTGCCCGAGGTGAAGGCCTCGGCCATCCGGACGAAGCCGAACTGCGGCGTCGACCAGAGCACCAGCTCCTCGGCGAGCCGCGAGAGGTGGATGGCGGCGATGGCGGCCGCGGCCAAGTAGTCGAGGGCGAAGTCGCGGTCCGAGACCGCGTCGATGGAGTTCGCCGCCGGCCGGTCGAAGCCCAGGGCCAGGGCCACCGATTCGCGGTCGATCGGAAAGCTGGTGCCGGCGAGGGCGGCGGCACCGAGCGGGCACTCGTTCAGCCGCGCCCGCGCGTCCCGAAAGCGCGAGACGTCGCGCAAGAACATCTCGGCATAGGCGAGGAGATGGTGGCCGAAGGTCACCGGCTGCGCCGCCTGCAGATGGGTGAAGCCGGGCATCACCGTCGCCGCCTCCACCACCGCCCGGTCGGCCAGCACGGCGATCAGCGCCAGGAGCAGGTCCACCGCACGGTCCGTGGCGTCGCGGACGAAGAGCTTGAGATCGGTCGCCACCTGGTCGTTGCGCGAGCGGGCGGTGTGCAGCCGCCGGCCCGGCTCGCCGATCCGCTCGGTGAGGCGCGCCTCGATGTTGAGGTGGATATCCTCGAGCGCGGGATCGAAGACGAAGCTGCCGCCTTCGAGCTCCGCCTCGAGCGCTTCGAGGCCGTCCAGGATCGCGTCCCGGTCGGCGGCCGTGATGATGCCCTGGTCGGCCAGCATCCGGGCATGCGCCATCGAGCCTCGCACGTCCTGCGGCCAGAGCCGCTTGTCGAAGCCGATCGAGGCGTTAATCTCCTCCATCAGCGGCGCCGGGCCGGAGGCGAAATGACCGCCCCAGAGATCGCGCGCCGCCTTCGTCTGCCCCGTCATCACCCGATCCCGCTGCCGTCCGAGAAAATGTCCTTGAAACCGTCCGCCATGTCCCGGCTTTCCGTCATTCTCGCCCTCTTTCTCGGCCTCGCGACGCCGGCGGTGGCCGAGGGGCCGGTGCCGCTCGCCCCCGTGGCCGGCGAGCCGGTGCCCGTGCCGTCGGTCGAAATCCGGGATCTCGAAGGCCGGAGCTTCGACCTCGCCTCGGCCCTGGGCTCGGGCGAGGTCGTCGTCCTCAACTTCTGGGCCAGCTGGTGCGCGCCCTGCAAGCGCGAAATGCCGACGCTCGCGGCCCTTCAGGCGGCGTTCGCCGACCGGCCGCTCCGGGTCGTGGCCCTCGCCATGGACCGCGCCGAGCCCGAGGCGCTCCTCGCCTTCATGCAGGAAGCCGGCGCCGACGGCCTCACCGTCTGGCACGATCCCGCCATGGCCACCGCCCGGCCGCTCGGCATCCAGGGCCTGCCGGTGACGCTGGTCGTCGACGGCGAGGGCAACGAGGTCTTCCGCCATGCCGGCTATGCCGACTGGTCCGCTCCCGAAATCGTGACGTTCCTGGAAGGGCTGCTCGAGGACGCCTCCTGAGCGGCGACATGTTGCCCGCTTGCGGCTGGCGCCCGGTCCGCTACTTCTGTGCTGATCCGGCGGCGACCATTCGCCGCGCCACGCTCGTTCAGGGAGACTTGGCATGATGAGCAACCGCCTCGGCACGCTGGCGCTGGCCGGCGTTCTGGCCTTCGGAGCCGCCTCGGCCCAGGCCCAGGACCGGACCGGCTGGCCCGAATCGATCAAGGTCGGCACGGCCTCGCAGGGCGGCACCTACTTCATCTACGGTGCCGGCTGGGCGGGGCTCGTCCAGGAGATGCTGGGCGTCCCGGCGAGCTCCGAGGTGACCGGCGGCCCGGTGCAGAACCTGGCCCTCACCCAGTCCAACGACATCCAGATGGCGATGACCACCATGGGCCCGGCGCGCGAGGCCTGGGACGGCAACAGCCCGATAGCGCCCGGCGTGCAGATGCGCGACATACGCGCCACCTTCCCCATGTACCAGACCCCGTTCCAGGTGATAGCACTCCAGTCCAGCGGCATCTCGAAGATCGCCGATCTCGACGGCAAGACCGTCGGCGACGGGCCGCGCGGCGGCACCTGCGGCACCTACTGGCCGCAGTTCTTCGACACGCTCGGGGTGGAGACCAACGACCAGTTCGGTGGTGCCTCCGATCTCGCGGGCCAGGTCAAGGACGGGCTTATCGACGCCTTCGCCTTCTGCGCCGGCCTGCCGATCGCCGCCTTCAGCGAGCTCGAGGCGCAGAACCCGGTCAACATCTTCGCCTTCACCGAGGAGGAGCAGGCGAAGCTGGTCGACGCCTTCCCGGTCAGCCCCTTCGAGGTTCCGGCCGAGACCTACAAGAGCCAGACCGAGCCGCAGCACTCGGTCGCCATGTGGAACTTCGGCATCGCCAACAAGGACCTGCCGCAGAGCTTCGTCTACGAGGTCATGAAGGTCGTTCTCGACAACCATGACCGCATGATGCAGATCCACAAGTCGGCGGTCGAGACCCTGCCCGAGAACTGGGTGCACAACAAGTTCCTGCCGTTCCACGCGGGTGCCGTGCAATACTACAAGGAGAAGGGCTTCAAGATTCCGGAGAACCTGATCCCGGCCGAGTACGAGGGCTGAATGCTCGAGGGCGGGGCCGCGGTCCCGCCCTTCCGCCATAAGGAGGCCCGTCCGGGAGGCGGCCGATGACGAGTGGCACCAAGGAAGGGCCGATCATCGCGCAAAACGTCGATGACGAGCCGGCATCCGGGAACCAGCGGAGCCTCGGCGGCTTCAGCTACCACTTCCTGTTCTGGTTCTGCGTCGCCTACACCACCTGGCACCTTTTGGTGCTCAACGTCTTCCCGCTCGAGACCTGGGCCTTCCGCATCCTGCACGTGGCGGGCGGGCTCGCCATCGGCTTTCTCGCGGTGGCCCATGCCCTGCCGCGCCCCGAGCGCCCGGAAGGCGTCCTGCCGGCGCGGCTCCTCGTCCCGCTACGCCTGATCGCCGCCATCCTCGTCGGGCTCGCCCTGCTCGCCGTGGCGGCACCCTTCGGCCTCAGCGCGCTCGCCGGCCTCGCCAACCCGCCCCCCTGGCTCTTCGAAGCCGCCGCCCCGGCGCTGGTTCTGGGCACCGGGCTCGCCATGCTCCTCGCCTGGCTGACCCCGGCCGACACCGCGCGCGTCGATCCCGCCGACTGGACCATGGCCGGTGCCGCCGTGGCGGTCGCCCTCTACCTGCTCTTCAACCTCCACGCCCTGCAGTTCCGCGCCGGGGTGATGCCGACCGGCCCCGATTTCTGGGTGACGCTCGTCGGCGTGGCGCTGATCCTGGAATGCACCCGAAGGCTCGCCGGACTGGCACTCGTCGTCATCTCCGTCGTCTTCATCCTCTACGCCTTCGTCGGCCCCTGGCTGCCGGGCTTCCTCGCGCACAGCGGCTACGCGCCCGACCGCTTCTTCACCTATCTCTACACCGACAACGGCATCCTCGGTCCGACGGTCGCCGTCTCCTCGACCTACATCATCCTCTTCATCTGCTTCGCCGCCTTCCTCCAGGCGTCGAAGGTCGGCGACTACTTCGTCAACTTCGCCTTCGCCGCCGCCGGCCACGCGCGCGGCGGTCCGGCCAAGGTGGCGGTCTTCGCCTCGGGCCTCATGGGCATGATCAACGGCACCTCGGCCGGCAACGTGGTGGCCACGGGCTCGCTCACCATCCCGCTCATGAAGCGCATCGGCTACCGGGCGCGGAGTGCCGCCGGCATCGAGGCCGCGGCCTCGACCGGCGGGCAGATCATGCCGCCCATCATGGGTGCCGGCGCCTTCATCATGGCCGAGGTCACCGGCATTAAGTACACCGAGATCGCGGTCGCGGCCCTCATCCCGGCCGTCCTCTACTTCATCTCGATCTACTTCATGGTCGACCTCGAGGCCCAGCGGACCGGCATGAAGGGCCTGCCCAGGGACCAGCTCCCGCGCTTCGGCGCCCTCGCCCGGCAGGCCTTCCTCTTCATCCCCATTCTCATCCTCATCGTCGCCCTCTTCCTCGGCTACTCGGTGATCCGCGCCGGCACGCTCTCGCTGGTGGCCGCCATCGTCGTGAGCTGGCTCACCGCCAACCGGCTCGGGCCCATGGGCATCGTGAGAGCGCTCAACCTCACCGCCCACATGGCGATCCAGCTCATCGCCGTCTGCGCCTGCGCCGGCATCATCGTCGGCGTCATCGGCCTCACCGGCGTCGGCCTGCGCTTCTCGTCGATGCTGCTGACCGTGGCCGACACCAGCCAGTTTCTGGCCCTCGTCTTCGCCATGGGCATCTCGCTCCTGCTCGGCATGGGCATGCCGACCACGGCCGCCTACGCCGTCGCCGCCTCGGTCGTGGCCCCTGGCCTCATCCGCCTCGGCATCGAGCCCCTGATCGCGCATTTCTTCGTCTTCTACTTCGCCGTCATCTCGGCGATCACCCCGCCCGTGGCGCTCGCCGCCTATGCCGGGGCGGCGATCTCGGGCTCGAAGGCGCTCGAGACCTCGCTCACCGCCTTCAAGCTCGGCCTCGCCGCCTTCATCGTCCCCTTCATGTTCTTCTACAGCCCGAGCCTGATGATGCTGGGCTCCTGGCCCATCATCCTGCAGAGCGTGGTGACCGCCTCGGTCGGCGTCTTCCTGCTCTCCGCCGCCGTCCAGGGCTGGTTCTTCGGCCGCACCGGCATCCTGCTCCGCGTGGTGCTCGGGGTGGCGGCGCTCTTGATGATCAAGGGCGGTCTCGCAACCGACCTGATCGGCATCGCCCTGGGTGGCGCCGTCTTCCTCTGGCAGCGCAAGATGGCGGTGAAGACGCCGGATTTGCCGATCGCCGAGCCGGCGCGGGAGCCGGCGGCCTGACCCGGACGGTCGCCCTTCTCGCCCTCGCCGGACTGATCGTCGCCGCCTGCGCCGGCCCCAGGGCCACCCGCGAGGGGGCCAGGCAATGGCCTGCCGATGCCGCCACCTGCGGCCGCCTCCTCGCCGGGGAGAACGTCCGCTTCACCCCCTGGACCGGTGCTCCCGCCACCGGCGCCTGCGCCGTTCCGGTCCCCATCGAGGTCGGCCGGACCAGCGCCGCGCTCCGGCCGGTCTTGCGGACATCCTGCCCGATGATGCTGGCCTGGGCGCAATTCGAGCCGGAGCTCCAGCGCCTCGCCCTGAAGGACCTCGGCAGCCGCATCACCGAGATCCGCCACTACGGCTCCTACAATTGCCGGAAGATGACCGGCAACCGCCGAAGGCTCAGCCTGCACGCCACGGGCCAGGCGCTCGACATCGCCGGCTTTGCCACCGCCGACGGCCGGCGCATCAGCGTGGCCGACGACTGGCCCCGCCGCAGCGGTGCCGCCGGCACCTTCCTCCACGACATGGCGAAATCCGCCTGCCGCCACTTCAACATCGTCCTGACCCCGAACCACGACCGCGCCCACCGCGACCACATTCACGTCGACATCGGCCCCTGGAAGCTCTGCAAGACCTGAGCGGTGCCGCCTTCGCCGTCACTCGGGTCCGGCGGGAGCTTGATCCTGCCGCAGGCGGGCCGCCCGGTCCGCCGCCTCGGCGGCGCCGGCGAGGTCGCCTCGGCTCTCGCGGACCACGGCGAGGTTCTGCCAGCCGGCGGCGGCGTCCGGGAAGAGCCGGGTGGCGGCTTCGAAGGCCGCCTCGGAGCGGGCGAGGTCGCCCATCGCATAGGCCGTGTTGCCGAGCCCGATCCAGCCGGGCAGGCTCTCGGGCCAGCGATCCAGTGCTGCCCGGTAGGCCTTCGACGCGGCCGCCGGCTGCCCGGCCCGCTCGAGGGCGACCGCCGCCTCGAGCACGTCCCGCTCGTCACCGCTCGCCGGCAGCCGGTCCGGCGGCAGCACCACGAGGCCCCAATCGTCGGCTCGCGCCCAGGTCCGCTCGAAGAGCTCCCGATCGAGAACGAGGTCGGGCGTGGTGCCCGAATGCAGTGTCAGCCGGTCGTTGAAGAGGTCGTAGCCGGTCACCACGGCGAAATGCCATTGCGGCAGCCAGGCGAGGCCGAGGTTCTGGAAGACGATGACGGGATGACCACTGGCGACCTCGGAAAGGAGCGCCTCCATCGTGGTGACCGGCACGGCGAGCCGGCCCATGCGGCGCGCCCCGGCCACGAGGTCGCTTGCCAGCGTGCCCCGCCGTCCGGGGGTGTAGACGAGAGGGGCGGTATCCGCCTGGGTCACGTCGAGGCCCGACCAGGCGAGGGCCATGGCGAGCGCTGCCGGCCCGCAATAGAGCTCCTCCTGGGCGAAGAAGGGCACATCCTCGATCGTGGCGGCGGCAGGCAAGGCCGCCACCGCCGGATCGAGACCGGGTGCCGGGCCGGAGGAGGAGGCGCAGCCGGCGAGCAGCATCACCGCCATGCAGAATGCCGGAGTCGATCGCCGGCCACACCTCACCCGCGCGTGCTCACTTCACGAAGGTGAAGACGTTCGTGATGCCGGCCATGTCGGTGATGATGAAGATGAGGAAGATGATGCCGGCGACGAGGGCGAAGGTGACGAGGAAGCCCTCGCCCGCGGGCAGCGTGTCGATCTTGCCGGCGATCGCGTCGAGCTCCGCCTGGCTCAGGGTCTGGACCCGCGCCCTGGCCTCCGCCGGATCGACCCCGAGCGCCACGAGCTCGGCCTTGACGTCCTCCCGTTCGAGGAAGGCCTCGACCCGTTCCCTCGGGCTCGCGTCGCCGAAGGTCTGGGCGAGCACGCGATCGGTCGGCACGAGCCCGGCCATGGCCGCGCGCACCGGCAGCGTCACGGCGAGGACCAGGGCGATGGCGAAGCCGGCGAGGAGGGGACGCCAGCGGCTACGGGTTTTCATCGGACTTTTCCTTTCGGTGGTTGGAGACGTTCTCCGGGTGAACGGGTCATGATCAGAGCGGGCATTCGGCGATCCAGAGCTTGACGCGGCCGAGGGCCGCCGGTGCCACCGAGAGCCGGTCGAGCCCGGCCTCGATCAGCGCCTCGAGGCCCGGGCGGTCGCTCGCCATGTCGCCGCAGAGCGAAAGGGGCAGCCCCTTGGCCCGCGCCGCCTCGACGACGAGGCGGATGAGGCGGAGCACCGCCGGATCGAGCGGATCGTTGAGAAGCGCCACCCGGCCGCCGCCGTCCCGCGACGCGGCCATCACATATTGGGTGAGATCGTTGGAGCCGATCGAGGCGAAATCGATGGGCATGGTGTCGAGGGCGAGGGCGGCCGCCGGCGTCTCCACCATGATGCCGACCGGCGGGACGCCGAGACCGAGATTCCGTGCCTCTTCCTCGATCAGGGCCCGCGCCTCCCGGACCTCGGCGGCACGGCTGACCATGGGCAGCATGATCGAGAGCGGCCCCGCCGCCGCCGCCCGCAATGCGGCGCGGATCTGGGGCCGGAAGAGCGCCGGCTGCTCGAGGCAGAGCCGAAGGCCGCGCAGGCCCAAGAACGGGTTGGTCTCGGCCGGCATGGCGAGGTTCAAGAGCGGCTTGTCGCCGCCGACGTCGAGGGTGCGCAGGACGAGCGGCCGGCCGTCCAGGCGCTGGAGCAGGCGGGCATAGACGCGATGCTGTGTCGTCTCGTCGGGCAGGCTCGGCTTGCCGATGAAAAGGAACTCGGTGCGCAGGAGGCCGACGCCGTCGCTGGCGCGAAGCAGGTCGTCCGGCACGGCGTCCGGGTCGTCGACATTGACCATGACGGTTATCACCCGGCCGGACGCGGTGCGGGCCGGACTTGCGACCATGCGCGCCGCCGCCCGCGCGTCCTCGCGGTCGACCCGGAGCCGATCCCGGTAGCGGCGGAGCGTCCTGGGCTCGGGCTCGACGACGAGCAGGCCGTCTATGGCGTCGAGCACCGCCATGGCGGCATCCGCCCCGACGGGACCGAGCCCCGTCAGCAGCGGAACGCCGCGCGCGCGGGCGAGCATGGCGACATGGCTCGCGGCACTGCCGCCACCGAGCGCCGCACCGCCGAGCGTGCTCCAGTCGAGGCCGAGAAAGCGGGAAGGGGTCAGGTCGGAGGCGACGACGATGGCATCCGGCGGCGGTGCCACCGCCGGACCGCCGCCGCCGGCGAGGGCGGCCAGCACGCGATCGCGCAAGTCCTCGAGATCGGCGGCACGCGCCCGGAAATAGGCATCGTCGTCGGCGGTGAAGAGATCGACCTGCGGCTCGAGGCCGAGCCGCCACGCCTCCGCCGCCGGGGTGCCCTCGGCGATCAGGGCCGAGGCGGCTTCGGCGAGGGCCGGATCCTCCAGCATCTCGAGCTGGAAGGTCAGGATGTCCGCCGCCAGCTCCTCGCCTTCGGCGAGGAGTGCCGAGAGCTGCTCCCTGGCCTTCGCCAGCGCCCCGGCCAGGCGCGCCATCTCCTCCGCGGGCGTGCCCGACGGCCGGTCGGCGGCAGCACTCATGTCCGGCAGATGGAAGAGCGGCCCGAGCGCGAGGCCCGGGGCGGCGATCCTGCCTCTGTGGTGCTTCTCAGCCATGCTCGTCGAAATCGCGCTCGACCAGGGCGGTGAGCCCGGCGAGCGCGGCGTCGGCGTCGGCACCCTCGGCCTCGAGCTCGATCTCCGTGCCGGTCTTGAGCTTGAGCGCCATCACCTTGACGATGCTCTTCGCGTCGATCCAGTCGCCGTCCGGCAGGCCGCGCAGGCGAATGGCGGCATCGAAGCCCTTGGCGAGCCTCGTCAGCTTGACCGCCGGCCGGGCGTGCAGGCCGGTCGGATGCGCCACCAGGACACGGGCCCGTCCGGCCGTCATCCGCGCCATTCCTCGGCGGCGGCCACCACCTCGTCGAGCGTGCTGCCGGAGGCGGCCTCGGTCGCGGCGATCACCGCCCCCTCGACCACGGGTGCGGCGGCGATGCGAACGCGACCCCGCCGCTCCTCCGCCAGCAGCCCTATCGCCATCTCGCTGTTCATCTCCGCACCGCCGAGATCGACCAGGATGGCGATGCCGCCTTCGGACCAGAGCGCCTCCAGGCCGGCCCGGATCGCCGCCACGTCGGTGCCGAGCCCGCCTTCCGGATCACCGCCGACGCCCCGGCACGCGACCTCGTCGCCGACCATCTGGCGGACCATGTCGACGGCACCCTCCGCCACCTTCGGCGAATGCGACACGACGAGGATGGCGACCCTCTCCGTCACTCGGGAAAGCCGATCTTCTTGAAGGCCTCGACCTGGGCGGTCAGCGCCCGCTCGGTCGGCAGGCGCTCCATGGAGGAGGCGCCGTAGAAGCCGTGGCAGTGCTCGGACCTCTTCAGGATGTAGGCCGCGTCGTCGGGCGTGGCGATCGGCCCGCCGTGGCAGATCACGATGATGTCGGAGCGCACCCGGCGGGCCGCCTCCGCCCATTCGTCGATGATCGCCGGACAATCCTCGAGCTTGAGGGCCGTCTCGGCGCCGATGGCGCCGCCCGTGGTCAGGCCCATGTGGGGAACGATGAGATCGGCACCCGCCTCGGCCATGGCCACCGCCTCGTCGGCCGAGAAGACATAAGGTGTCGTCAGCATGTCCTCTTCGTGCGCCGCCCGGATGAGATCCACCTCGAGCCCGTAGCCCATGCCGGTCTCCTCGAGATTGGTGCGCATGACGCCGTCGAAGAGCCCGACCGTCGGGAAGTTCTGCACGCCCGAGAAGCCCATGTCCTTGAGATCGCGCAGGAACCTTTCCCTCAGCATGAAGGGGTCGGTGCCGTTGACGCCGGCGAGGACGGGCGTCCTCTTCACCACCGGCAGCACCTCGTGCGCCATCTCGACCACGATGTCGTTGGCGTTGCCATAGGCCATGAGCCCGGCGAGCGAGCCCCTGCCGGCCATGCGGTAGCGGCCCGAGTTGTAGATGACGATGAGGTCGATGCCGCCCGCCTCCTCGCACTTGGCGCTGAGCCCGGTGCCGGCGCCGCCGCCGATGATCGGCACGCGCCGGCGCACCATGTCCTGGAACCTCTCGACCAGCGCCTGTCGTTCGAAGCGGGGCATTCAGCTCGTCCTCGTGATCTCGCGAAAGGCGGCGACGCAGGCGTCGGCGAAGGCGGGATCGTTGATGTTGTGCGGCACGCGGACCAAGCGCCGGTTCGGCGCCGGCCGGAAATCCGCCTCGAGCGCCCCGAACAGGGCGGCATCCGCATCGCGGTCGAAGAAGGGCTGGCCCGGCGCGTCGATGGCCGAGACCCCGCCTTCGGGAACGAGGAAGCGGACCGGACCCTCCATGCGGTTCAGCCGGGCCGCGAGCCAGGCGCCGAAGCGGGCGTTCTCCTCGACCGTCGTGCGCATCAGCGTCACTTGCGGGTTGTGCACGTAGAGAAGACGGTCCCGGAACCGCTCCGGCACGGTCTCCCTGGCACCGAAATTGACCATGTCGAGCGCACCGAGCGATCCAACATAGGGGATGCGGGTCTCGATCACGGCTTCCAGGCGGTCCTCGCCCGCCGGCAGCACGCCGCCGACCAGAAGGTCGGCGATCTCGGTCGTGGTCAGATCGAGCATGGCGCCGACGAGGCCGCTCGCCACCAGCTTCTCGAGCGCCTGTCCCCCTGTGCCGGTCGCATGGAAGACGAGGCAATCGTACTCGCCCGCGAGGGCCCGCGTCACCTGCTGCACGCAGGTCGTGGTCACGCCGAACATGGTGAGCCCGATGGCCGGCTTCGAGGCGGCCGCCGCGTCCTTCGCCTCGTGCAGCATCATGCCGGCCAGCGCATGGGCGGCATTGGCGAGCACGCGGCGGGTGATGGCGTTCAGGCCCTGCACGTCGGCCACAGAATGCAGCATCATGATGTCCGCGGGGCCGACATAAGGCGCCACATTGCCCGAAGCCACGGTCGAGACCATGACCTTGGGCAGACCGACCGGCAGGGCGCGCATGGCGGGCGTGACCATGGCGGTGTTGCCGGAGCCGCCGGCGCCGATCATGCCGCCGATATCGTCGCGGGTCAGGGCGAAGCGGGCGAAGGCCTCCGCCATGGCGGCGACGGCACGGCCCCGGTCGCCGGTGAAGACGGCGGCCTCGCCCCCGGGGTGGTGGGCCGCGACCTCGCGGGCGGAAACGTCGGCCGATGCGGCCTCGCCGCTGGTGCCGAGATCGACGAGGCAGGTGGCGACACCCGCGGCCGCGAGGCAGTCCCGGATGTAGCCGAGCTCGGTCGCCTTGCTGTCCAGCGTGCCGCAGACATAGGCCCTGGCCACGGCGGCGATCTCCCCTGTTGTCCGGGTCAGACAATGACCGCGAATGGCAGGGCTTAGCAAGAGGCGAGCAGCTTCGCGACCGCTTCCATCGGCTGCCAGGCGAAGCGCGGCCGCAGGCTCCGCGTGTCGAAGGCGAAGACGCTGCCGCCGCGCTTCTGGTCGTGCCGCCGGTCGATGGCGAGCCCGGCGAGCCGGCAGTAGAGCAGGGTGCCGACCGCGCCATGGCCGACTAGGAGGAGCGGCGCCTCGCAATCGTGGTCCTGGAGCACCGCATCGAGCTCGGCCGCGATCCGGGCCTGCGCGTCGATGGCCCGCTCCCAGCCTCCTACCGATTCGAGCGGCCGGGCGAAGAAGGCATCGGCCATGCGCTCGAAGAGGGCAGGCTCGAGAAAGCCCGTGGCACTCCGGTCGTTCTCGTGCATGGCCGGTCGCACGATGATCTCCGCCGCCGATGCCTCGGCAATGAGCCCGGCCGTCTCGATCGCCTTTCGCTCGGCGCTGGTGACGATGCGGCGGTAGGCGCGGAGCCATTCGGCGTCACGGACCGCGAGCAGCCGCGCCCGCCCCACCGGCGAAAGCCCCCAGTCCGGCACCGGCACGGCCGGATCGATCGCCACTTCCGGATGGGAAAGATAGCAGAGGGTCGTCATGCGGGCATTCCGAAGGAACGGTCCAAGGATGAGAGCTCCAGGCTGCCGGCCTAGACGGGCTTCCGGCGCGTGGCGCCGGCCTTCCTCGGCAGCTCCGCCTCCAGCTTGCGACCGACGACGCTCGCCGGCCGGCTGAAGCGGGCGAGGACGTCGTAGAGCACCGGGGTCAGGAAGAGGGTCAGGAGCGAGGCGAGGCTGAGCCCGCCGATGATCACCGTGCCGATGGCGATCCGGCTCTCCGCCCCGGCACCCGTGGCGATGACGAGCGGGACGGCACCGAGCACGGTCGAGACCACCGTCATGACGATGGGCCGAAGGCGCAGCACCGAGGCCTCGACCACCGCGTCCCGCACCGAAAGCCCCTCGTCGCGAAGCTGGTTGGCGAACTCGACGATCAGGATGCCGTTCTTGGCCATGAGGCCGATCAGGAGGACGACGCCGATCTGGCTGTAGACGTTGAGCGAGAGGCCGGCGATGTGGAGCGCCAACAGGGCACCCGCCACGGCGAGCGGCACCGTGAGCATGATGACGAGCGGATCGATCCAGCTCTCGAACTGGGCGGCCAGCACGAGAAAGACGATGAGCAGCGCCAGGGCGAAGGTGAGGAGGATGCCGCCCTTGGCCTCCAGGAACTCGCGGCTCTGCCCGGCATAGCCGAGGCGGGCCTCCGCGGGCAGCACCTCTTCCGCGATCTCCTCGATATAGGCGATGGCGGCACCGAGATCGTAGCCGTCGGCCAAGGACGCCGTGACGGTGACGGCGGGCAGGCGGTCGTAGCGGCGAAGTGCCGGGGCCGCCGCCCCCTCCTCGGCGGTGACCAGGGCCGCCAGCGGCACCAGCTCGCCGCTTCGGCCGCTGCGCACGAAGATGTTGGCGAGATCGGTCGGGCTTCGCCGGTCCTCCGGCCGGGCCTGCAGGATCACGGGATACTCACGGCCGCGGTCGACGAACTCCGTGACCTCGCGCGAGGCGAGGAGGGTCTGCAGCGTCTGGGCGATGGCCTCGAGCGGGACGTCGAGGTCGTCGGCCCGGCTGCGATCGATGCGCAGCGTGAGCTGCGGCTGGTTCTCCTCGAAATCGACATCGAGATTGAGAAGCCTCGGGTTCTCCCGGGCTCGCGCCAGGATGGCGTCGGCCCATTCCTTGGCGCTCGCGAAATCCGGGCCGCCGACGACGACGCGCAGGGGCGCGCTCGAGCCGCGCAGGCCGAGCCCGGCCGGGCTGACCGGAAAGGCGCGGGCACCGGTGATGGCGGAGATCCTCGGGGCGAGCTCGTCGATGATCGCCTGCTGCGATCGCTCGCGCGCGTCCCAGTCCTCGAGCTGCGCCACGACGAAGCCCCTGTTGTTCGCATTGAAGGAGCCGGCGATGGCGAACAGGCGCTCGACCTCGCCCTTCTCGAGGAGGGGCCGGATCAGCTCCTCCACCCGCTCCACCTGCCCGTTGGTGTAGGCCACGGTGCTGCCCTGGGGTGCTATCACCGGCACGAAGAAGACGCCGCGATCCTCGACCGGCGTCAGCTCCTGCGGCAGCGACACGTAGAGGCCGTAGCTGGTGGCGGCGAGCACGAGGCCGAGGACCAGGACCGGCAGGGGTGCGGAGAGGGCCCCGAGCAGCAGCCGGCGATAGACGGCGCCAACAGCGCGCGACGCGCGGCCGCCGCCGCTCCCGCCATCGCTCCTCCCGTTCAGCACGCGCGACGAGAGGGCGGGGCACAAGGTCAGCGCCACGAAGGTGGAGATCAGGACGGCAGCGGCGAGCACGAGGCCGAACTCGATGAAGAGCCGCCCCACCTGGCCCTGCAGGAAGGCGAGCGGCACGAAGACGGCGACCAGGGTGAGGGAGGTCGCGAGAATCGCGAAGGTGACCTGCCGCGCGCCCAGGACCGAGGCGACGATGGGCGTCTCGCCCCCCTCGATCCGCCTTTGGATGTTCTCGAGCATGACGATGGCGTCGTCGACCACGAGGCCGATGGCGAGGATCAGGGCGAGCAGCGTCAGCACGTTGATGGAGAAGCCGAGCGCCTGGATCAGGATGAAGCTGCCGATGATGGCGACCGGGATGGTGACGGCCGGAACCAGCGTCGCCCGCAGCGAGAGGAGAAAGACGAAGATGACGAGGACCACGAGGACGATGGAGATGCCGAGGGCCGTCAGCACCTCCCGGATCGAGGCGGCGATGAAGATGGCGTCGTCGGACCCCACCATGATGTCCATGCCGAGCGGCAGGATCGGCCGCAGCCGCTCGATCTCCGCGCGCACCGCCTTCGAGATGGCGATGGTGTTGGCCTGCGACTGGCGGAGCACGCTGATGCCGACCGCGGGGCGGCCGTCGGAGCGGACGAAGGTCTTGTCGTCCTCCGCCCCGAGCTCCACCCGGGCCAAATCGGCGAGGCGGATCGGATAGCCGTCCCGCGTCGCGACGACGAGCCGGCGGAAGCTCTCGACGTCGCGGAGCCGGCTGTCGAGGCGAACGGTCAGCTCGCGCGCGGTCGATTCGACCTCGCCCGCCGGCAATTCCAGGTTGTTGCGCCGGATCGCCGCCTCGATGTCGGCGGTCGTGAGGTCGCGGGCGGCGAGTGCCCGGCGATCGAGCCAGATGCGGATGGCGAAGCGCCGCTGCCCATTGATCTCGACATTGGCGACCCCGTCGAGCGTGGCGAGCCGGTCGACCAGGAACCGCTCCACGTAGTCGGTGATCTCCGCCGGAGTCATCCGGTCGGAGACGATGCCGATGCGCATCACCGGATCGGCATCGCTGTCGCTCTTGACGATCTGCGGCTCGTCGGCGTCGTCGGGCAGCCGGGCGCGCACCCGGGCGACCGCATCGCGCACGTCGTTGGCCGCCTCGTCGATCGGCCGGTCGCTCTCGAAGGTGATCGTCGTGCGGCCGCGACCGCGGCGGCTCTCCGAGGTGATCTCGCGCACCCCCGAAATGCCCGCCACCGCCCCCTCGATCACCTCGGTGATGTCGGTGTCGACGATCTCGGGTGCCGCACCCGTATAGGTGGTCGTGACGCTGACCACCGCCCGATCGACATCGGGCAGCTCGCGCACCGGCAGCCGGCTCAGGGAGGCGATGCCGAAGACCACGATCAGGAGGCTCACGACCGTGGCGAGGACCGGGCGGCGGATGCTGAGCTCGGAGAGCGTCACCCGATGTCTCCGGCGGGCAAGGCGAGCCGTTCCTGGCGGTCGTCATTGGGCACGCCGTGGCGGATGGGCACGCCGTCCCGCAGCCGCTGCAGCCCGCTTCGGACGACCAGCTCGCCGGCCTCGAGGCCGCTCCTGATCTCGACCACGCCCGGGCTTCGCGCGCCGGGCTCGACGATGCGCCGCTCCGCCCGACCGCCATCCGCCACATAGACGAAGGTGCGATCCGCCTCGCTGACGAGGGCCTCCTCCGGCACGACGACCGCCTCGCGCTCGCCGAGCGTCACGTCGACGAGGACGAAGAGGCCGGCCGGCAGCAGGAGGTCCGGGTTGGGAAGCGAGGCCCGCACCTTGAAGGCGCGGCTGGTGACGTCGACGCGCGTGTCGATGCTGGTGATCGTGCCCGCGAAGCCGCGCTCGGGAAAGCTGGTGCTGCTTGCCTCGATGCGCAGCCCCGGCTGCACCCGTCCGTAGAAGATCTCGGGCAGCATGAACTCGACGATCATCCGGCTCCGGTCGTCGAGCGTGGTGATCACCGTGTCGGTGTCGACCCTGGCGCCGAGATCGACCCGGCGGATGCCGACCACGCCGTCGAAGGGGGCGCGGATCACCCGCTCCTCGAGGCGCTGCGTCGCCCGGTCGACCCGCGCCTGGGCGGCATCGGCCGTGGCCTGGAGCTCGACCACCGTCGCCTCCGCGATAGTGTTGCTGGCCCTGAGGCGCCGCGCCCGGTCGAGGGCGGATCGGGCCTCGCGCGCATTGGCACGCGCCTCCGCCAGATCCGCGGCTTCGATGGCGTCGTCGAGCCGCGCCAGGATGGCACCCGCCTCGACCATCTGGCCCGGCTCGAACAGGAGCTCCGTGATCCGCCCCGAGGCCAGAGGCACCACCTCGATCGCCTGATTGGCGAGCGTGGTGCCCACGGCCTCCGCCTGGTCGCGCACCGTCCGCCGCGCCGCTGCCGCCACCTCGACATCGACGGCGCGCGGCTCCGACGCATCCCGATCGGAGACGCTGCCCGCCGCCATCAGATGATCGTAGAGAAAATACCCGCCGACGGCCGCGCAAACGAGCAGCAGCGACAGAACGATCTGGCGAAAGATGGACAAGGCTCCGTCTCCGACGCAAGCTCCTGGAGTTAGCGGTGGACCGGCGTCGAGCAAGCCGGGAGGTGTCGCGCGATCGTACCCGAGTTTCGCAGCCCCGTATCGGGTCGGCGACGCCGTTCAGCCGATCAGCACGGCCCGGAAATCGTTGACGTTGGTCAGGGTCGGGCCGGTCATGACCTGCTGGCCGAGGGCCTCGAAGAAGCCGTGGCCGTCGTTTCGCGCGAGGCTCGCCTTGGGCGCGATGCCGACTGCCGCCGCCCGCGCCAGGATCGCGTCGTCGATCCAGGCACCGGCCACCTCGACGGCGCCGTCCACCCCATCCGTGTCGGCGGCGATGGCGCTGACCCCGCAGAGCCCGTCCAGGGCCACGGCGAGCGCCAGAAGGAACTCGACATTCCGCCCCCCCCTTCCGTCGCCCTTGACCGTCACCGTCGTCTCGCCACCCGAGAGCAGCACGCAAGGCCTGCGGCAGGGTTGGCCGTGGCGCACCACCTGCTTGGCGATGGCGGCCATCACCTTGGCGACGTCGCGGCTCTCGCCCTCGATGCTGTCGCCGAGGATCAGGGGCGCGATCCCTGCCGCGCGCGCCACGCCGGCCGCCGCCTCGAGCGAGGCCTGGGGTGTGGCCACCATGACCGTCTCCGCCCGGTCGAGGCGGGGGTCGCCGGGCTTGACGCTCTCGCACGCCGGATCCTCGAGATGCCGGCGCACATGCGGGGCGAGCTCGATCCCGTATTTGGCGATGATGGCGAGGGCGTCCTCGCGGGTGGTCGGATCCGCAACGGTCGGGCCCGAGGCGATCACCGCCGGATCGTCGCCCGGCACGTCGGAGATCATGAGCGCCACCAGCCGGGCGGGATGCGCGGCCGCCGCGAGCCGACCACCCTTGATGGCGGAGAGGTGCTTGCGCACGCAGTTCATCTCGTCGATCGAGGCGCCCGAGCGCAACAGCGCCCGGTTGACGGCCTGCTTGTCCTCGAGCGTGAGGCCGGGCGCCGGCAGGGCCAGAAGCGACGAGCCGCCGCCCGAGATCAGCGCCAGCACGAGATCATCGGCGCCGAGCTCGCCGACCGTGGCGAGGATGCGCGCCGCCGCGGCCTCGCCCGCCCTATCGGGTACCGGATGGCTCGCCTCGACGATCTCGATCCGCTCGCAGGGCACGGCATGGCCGTAGCGCGTGACGACGAGGCCCGAAAGCGGCCCCGGCCAGTGCTCCTCGACCGCCTTGGCCATCGCAGCGCTGGCCTTGCCAGCGCCGATGACGACGGTCCGGCCCCGGGGCGGCTCCGGCAGATGCGCCGGAAGGGCGCGCTCCGGCATGGCAGCCGCGACCGCCGCATCGAACATCGCTCGCAGGAGATCCCGTGGCCCGGCCTCGCTCATGCTCGCCCCTCAACCGCCGCAAGAACCCCGAAAGCAACAAGGCCGGGACGAGGCCCGGCCATTGTCGTCCGTGCAGGCGCCGGGCTCAGCCCTGGCGGGCCTTGAAGCGCGGATCCTTCTTGTTGATGATGTAGACGCGCCCCTTGCGCCGGACCAGCCGACAATCCTTGTGGCGTGTGCGCGCCGTCTTCAGTGAGTTGCGGACCTTCATCACCGTCTCCGGATGGGTCTGGGCGGCGGCTCACGCCTTGCGGCGGAAGCTCTGGAAGCGCCGGTTGAACTTCTCCACCTGGCCACGCTCGCGCAGTTGCATCGAGCCACCCGTCCAGGCGGGATGCGACTTCGGATCGACATCGAGGGTCAGCGTATCGCCCTCCGCGCCCCAGGTCGAGCGCGTCTTGAAGGTCGAGCCGTCGGTCATCACCACGTTGATCTCGTGGTAAGCCGGGTGGATATCCTTTTTCACGGAAACTTTCCCCTAAGCCAAGCCGGCGGTATATAGCGGTGCCGCGCGGTGAGCTCAAGCCTCCGCCGCCGACCCCGGGTGCGGGCCCATCGCCGCACCCAGAAGGGCGGGCCGTCTGCCCCGCCCGGCCTCGAGGAGCACCGCATGTCACGGGCAGCCGCCCCCCTTTCCCATGCCCCGGATCGAACCCATGCCCTGGACCGGACCAGGAGCCGCGATCTCGGGCAGTTGCGCCGCCTCGCCGCCTATCTCGCCCCCTATCGCTGGCGGGTGGCCGGCGCCCTTCTCGCCCTCGTGGTCGCCGCTTCGTCGGTTCTCTCCCTCGGCGTCGGGCTTCGCTACCTGATCGACAGCGGCTTCGGCACGGGCGGCGAGCAGGCGCTCAACCATGCCCTGCGCGCCTCGATGCTGGTCATCCTGGCCCTCGCCATCGCCACCTACATGCGCTCCTACCTCGTGACCTGGCTCGGCGAGCGCGTCGTCGCCGAGCTCCGCAACCAGGTCTACAGCCACGTCATCCGCATGCCGCCCGGCTTCTTCGAGACCACCCGGACCGGCGAGGTGCTCTCGCGGCTGACCACCGACACGACCGTCGTGCAGACGGTGATCGGCTCGACCGTGACCCAGGCGCTGCGCAACATCCTGCTCACGATCGGCGGCGTCGGCCTCCTCGTCTACAGCAACCCCAAGCTCACCGGGCTCGTCCTCCTCGTCGTGCCCATGGTCATCGTGCCCATCGTCGTCTTCGGCCGCCTCGTGCGCCGCCTGTCGCGCGCCGCCCAGGACCGGCTCGCCGATATCGGCGGTCGTGCCGAGGAGACCGTGAATGCCGTGCGCACCGTCCAGGCCTTCGCCCAGGAGGAGCGGGAATCGCGCAGCTTCGCGGCCGCCAGCGAGGCCGCCTTCGAGGCGGCCGCGACCCGGGCCCAGGCCCGCTCGATGCTGGCCGCCGTGGTCATCACCCTCGTCTTCGGCGCCATCGTCGCGGTGCTCTGGATGGGCGGCCGCGACGTCCTCGCCGGCCGCATCACCGCGGGCGAGCTCTCGGCCTTCGTCTTCTTCGCCACCGTGGTGGCGAGTGCCGTGGGCGGGCTCTCGGACATCGTGGGCGACCTGCAGCGCGCCGCCGGCGCCACCGAGCGGCTGTTCGAGCTGCTCGACTGCGAGCCCGCGATCAGGGCACCGGCGCAGCCCTTGCCGCTGCCGCCCCGGACGGCCGGCGACGTGCGCTTCGAGCAGGTCCGCTTCGCCTACCCGGCGCAGCCCGAGAGACCCGTCCTGGAAGGTCTCGACCTCCACGTCCGGCCGGGCGAGAGCGTCGCCCTCGTCGGACCCTCTGGCGCCGGCAAGACCAGCATCTTCCAGCTCCTCATGCGCTTCTACGATCCGGAGACGGGCCGCATCCTTCTGGACGGGCAGCCGATCGACGCCCTCGATCCCGCCGCCTATCGGGCACGGCTCGGCTTCGTGCCGCAGGAGCCGGTGATCTTCTCCGCCGATGCCTGGACCAATATCCGCTACGGCCGGCCCGACGCCCCCGACGCCGACGTGCTCGCCGCCGCCGAGGCCGCCGCCGCCCGCGGCTTCCTCGAGGCGCTGCCCGAGGGCCTCGCCACCTTCCTCGGCGAGAAGGGGGTGCGGCTCTCCGGCGGCCAGCGCCAGCGCATCGCCATCGCCCGCGCGATCCTGCGCAATCCGGCGCTCCTCCTGCTCGACGAGGCGACGAGCGCGCTCGACGCCGAGAGCGAGTTCGCCGTCCAGCAGGCCCTCGACAACCTGATGCGCAACCGCACCAGCATCGTCATCGCCCACCGCCTCGCCACCGTGCTCAAGGCCGACCGCATCCTCGTCATGGAGGAGGGGCGGATCGTCGATGCCGGCACGCACCGCGAGCTGATCGGCCGGGGCGGCCTCTACGCCCGCCTCGCCGACCTCCAGTTCCGCCAGGGCGAGGCCGCCTGAGCCCCGCCCTCAATCGCCGATCACGTCCTCTGCATAGGCGAAGAGCGCCGGCGTGCCGCCGGTGTGGACGAAGATCACCTTGTCCTGCGCCGTGAGCCGCCCTTTGCGGACATGGTCGATCAGCCCGGCCATCGCCTTGCCGCTGTAGACGGGATCGAGGATCACGCCCTCGGTCCGCGCCGTGAGCGCCAGTGCCTCCCGCGTCGCGTCGGTCACCACCCCGTAGCGCGGGCCGATATAGTCGTCGGAGCTCGCGATCGCGGCCGCCTCGATCGTCGTCTCGAGGCCGAGCCTTCGGGCCGTCGCCGTGGCGATCCGGGCGATGTCCCAGGCGCGGTCGCTCTGCCACTTGATGGGGGCGATGTTCTGGATCGAGATCTCGCGGCCGAGCAGCTCGAAGCCGAGCGCGAAGCCGGCCGGCGTCATGTTGGCGCCGGCGAGATAGAGATGGCTCGGCGCCATGCCCGCGGCCTCGAGCTGCCCGTGCAGCTCGACCGCGGCCCGCACGTAGCCGAGCGTGCCGGTGACGAGGTTCCCTGTCTCCATCGGCCCCACGATGTAGGGCTTGCGGCCGGCCTCCCGCAGCCTCGCCGCCTTCGCCTCGAGCAGCGGATGGACCTCCTCGAGGCTCGAAAGATCGACCACCTCGATCTCCGCCCCCATGAGCCGGTAGAGCAGGAAGTTGCCCTGCAGCGCCGGGCCCTTCTCGCCGTGCAGCAGCACGAGATGGATGTCGAGCCCGAGCTTCCGCGCCGCCGCCGTCATCTGCCGGCACCAGTTCGACTGCGTGTAGGCGCTGCCGATCACCGTGTCGGCACCCTTGGCCCGGATGTCGGCGAAGACGTACTCGAGCTGCCGCGTCTTGTTGCCGCCGAAGGCGAGCCCGGTCAGGTCGTCCCGCTTCAGCCAGATCTCCGGCCCCCCCAGAGCCGCGCTCAACCCCGGCGCCGGCTCGAGCGGCGTCGGCAGATGCGCGAGCGCCACGCGCGGAATGGCATCGAGCCGGCCGAGCAATTCGTCAGGGGTCAAGTCAGGTCTCCAGAGGTCGTGTCGCGTGCCTGAGTTCCGCGAAGTTGTCGCGCAGATTCTCGGCGGCGCGGAGCGCGAGTGCGGTCACGGTCGGCGTCGGGTTGACCACACCGCCGGTCGCGAACACGCTGCCGTCGACGATGAAGAGATTGGGCAAGTCCCAGCTCTGGTGCCACTTGTTGACCACGGAGCTTTCCGCATTGTCGCCCATCCGGCAGGTGCCGAGCAGGTGCCAAGCAGGCGTGCGGTCAACACCCTCAGCGTCCCGGTAGTCGTTGAGCCGGTAGTCCACCGCCCCGGCGGCACTGGCGATCTCCTCGAGCCGCTCGAGCTGGTAGCGCATCATGCGCTCGTCGTTCGGACCTGGCAGATAGTGCAGCCTCGGCGCCGGCCGGCCGAGGTCGTCGCGGAGCGTCTCCGAGAGCGTGATCCGGTTGTCCGGTGACGGCAGGTCGTCGCCGATGGCGAAGACGCCGAAGCCCCGGTCGAAGCGGGTCCTGAACCATTCGTGATGCGCCGCACCCCAGGGCGCCAGGCTCCCGGTCAGGATGCCGAGCGACTGGCTCCCGGCATGGCCGGTCGCCGCGCAGTTGAAGTTGAAGCCGTTGACGAAGCCGCGCCGCGTGTCGGTCTCGGCGAACTCCATGCTGATCAGGGCGCCGGTGTAGCCCATGTGCGTGTCGATGATGTCCTCGCCCCAGATGTCGACCGACGTCAGCGTGTGGTGCAGGAGGTTGCGGCCAACCTGATCGGAGCTGTTCGCGAGGTTGTCCGAGGCGAGCAGCAGCCAGGGCGTGCCGATGCCGTTGCAGGCGAGGACCACGACATCCGCCGTCTGCCGCACCCGCCGGCCGGAAGCGCGGTCGATGTAGACGGCACCGGTGGCACGGCCGTCCCGTCCCCTCTCGATCCGCTCGACCGCCGCTCGCGTCCGCAGCTCCACGCCGGCGGCCAGCGCCTTGGGCCAGATGGAGAGCGAGAACATGTTCATCGAGTTGCGGGCACAGCCGGCGACGCAGGCGCCGCAGCCGTTGCAGGCCGCGCGGCCGTCGTAATCCTCGGCGATCACGCCGGCGGGCAGCGGCCACCAGTGCCATCCCAGCCGGTCGAAGGCTTGGGCCAGCGCTTGCCCCGACTTGCGCAGGGGCAAGGGCCGGGTGGGGTAGGGACCCTGCGGCGGCATGGCCGGGTTGCCGGCGAGGCCGCTCACGCCGATCAGCCGGTCCGCCCGGTCATAGGCATCGGCGAGGTCCTCGTAGGCGATGGGCCAGTCCGGCGCGAGCCCGTGCTCGACGCCCTTCCTGAAGTCCGAGGGCCGATAGCGCGGCCAGAGGGCGCCGTAGACGTTGGTCGAGCCGCCGACCGCGTTCCACATGAGAACGTTGGAGGAGTTGGTCTCGACCGGATAGTCGCTCGGCGCCCGGCGGATATTGGTGTCGGGGCTCCAGCGTCCCTTGGTCTGCCACTCCCAGTCGCGGCTACAATGCGGATGATCCTCCGCCGCCGTCCAGCCGCCCTGCTCGAGGCAGACGACGCCGATGCCGGCCTCGGCCAGGATCAGGCTGGCGATGGCGCCGGTGGCACCGGCACCGATGACCAGAACGTCGGCATGATCTGGCTTGCCGCTAGCCGCCATGGCGCGGAGCCCCGAGATCGAGGCCGCTCATGTCGACGCGCCGCACCTCGCTCGTTCGCACGTAATGGCCCCGCCCGTGGGTCGGTCGATCGCTCGCCTCGTCGAAGCGGCCGACGCCGTAGCCCTCGGGCAGGGGCGTGGCATTGTAGTCGAAGCCCAGCGAGCGAATCGCCTCCTGAACGAACGGGCTCTCGTAATAGGCCAGATAGGTGATCCTGCGCACCGTGCCGAAGAGCGCCGGCTCGGCCGCCTCGAAGGCCCTGACGATGGCGGCGGCCGGATCGCCGGGCGACGCCTCGGCCAGACCGCCGATCCGGGCGAGCATCCGATCGACCGCTGCCGCCTCCGAGGTCTCGATCAACCGCTCCGCGAGCTTGCCCTGCACGCCGGCCTCAGCACCGCTCGGAAAATCGCGGTCGCCCGGCAGAAGTGCCGTCACCAGCGCCTCGACCAGCCGGGCGCGGGCGCGCGCTCCGCTCATCCTTTCAAAACCTCCTCCATGCGCACCGGCCGGCCCGCCTGGAGCGAGCGCAGGGTCGCCTGGATCATCGCCGTCGCCATCAGCCCGTCGCGGCCGCTGGCCGCCGGCTCCTGGTCCTCCAGCACGCAGTCGGCGAAATGGCGGATCGATTCGTAGAAATGGGCGAACGGCTTGCCGTAGCGGGTGATGGCATGGCTCGAGAAAGGATACTTGTAGCGATCGCTGGAGACGGCGATCCCCGGCGTGCTGTCGAGCTCGATCCGGCCCTTGCTGCCGTGCAGGGTGAACTTGTTGTCGACCACGGTGGGGTAGCTGTCCGGGATGATCCAGGCGGATTCGAAGGTGACGAAGCTGCGCTCGAACTGGAAGAGCGCCTGGATCGCGTCATAGGCGTCGATGCCGATGCCCTTGAGCACGCGCCGGCTGCCACGGGCGAAGACCTCGACCGGCTCCTCGCCGAGGATCCAGCGGGTGACGTCCATGGTATGCGGAAAGAGGAACCATTCCGGCCCCGAGGCACTGCCCCAGCTCAGCATCTGGGTCGGCACGTGGATCGTGTCGGAGAGGCGGGCGTAGCCCATGACACCCTCGCCGAGCTCGCCCGACTCCATGAAGTGCTTGGCCCCCATGTAGTGCGGATGCCAGCGCAGCTGGAAATCGACCATGAGCTTCACGCCCCGCGTCTCGGCGGCGGCGATGATCTCCCGGCCCTCCCCGAGATCGGTGGTGAACGGCTTCTCGACCAGGATGTGCTTGCCGGCCTCGATCATGGCGAGCGCTGGACCCTTGTGGGCGTGGTCCGGCGTGGCGATGCTCACCGCCTCGACATCGCTCGAGGCGACCTTCTCGATCCGGTCGGTCCAGCCGCAACCGACCTTCTCCGCCAGCCGCTTCGCCCGATCCGCGTCGAGATCGCAGATGCAGCAGAGATCGACGATCGGATAGGTCGAGAAGGCCATCGCATGGTTCTCGCCCCACGTGCCGGCGCCGATGACCGCCATCTTGACCTTCCGCATCGTCTCCTCCTCCGTCCTGCTGATTGCCGGGAACCCCTAGAGCCGCTGCTCCGTCGCCTGGTCGAACAGGCGGATGCGGCTCGGCGCGAAGCCGAGCGGCACGACCTCGCCCGCGACCGGTGCCGTGTCCGGATCGCACGCGGCCTTGACCACCCGGCCATCGACATCGACGTCGAGAAAGGTCACCGGGCCCACGGGCTCGACCAGAAAGACTCGCCCTTCCATGGACTGCTCGCGGTCGCCGCCGCCGACCAGAAGATCGCTCGGCCGCATGCCCAGGAGCGCCTTCCTCGGCCGATCGAGCTCCCTGAACGAGGCTTCGCTCACCACCGTGGGCGGCAGATCGAGCGTCCGGTCGGCGAAGCGGCAGCGCAGGACCCGCCCCTCACGCATCAGCTCGACATCGAGGAAGTTCATCGCCGGTGAGCCGATGAAGGAGGCGACGAAGAGATTGGCGGGCTCGCGATAGACGTCCATCGGCGGGCCGACCTGCTGCAGGAACCCGTCGCGCATCACCGCCATCCGGTCGGAGAGCACCATGGCCTCCTCCTGATCGTGGGTGACGAAGACGGTGGTGACGCCGAGCTCGCGCTGCAGCCGCTTGATCTCGGTCCTCGTGCGCAGGCGCAAGCCGGCATCGAGGTTGGAAAGCGGCTCGTCCATCAGGAGCACCGCCGGATCACGCACGACCGCCCGACCCACCGCCACGCGCTGGCGCTGCCCGCCGCTGAGCTCCGCCGGGCGGCGGTCGAGATACGAGCCGAGATCGAGCATGGCCGCCGCCTGCTCGACCTGACGCGCGATCGTCGCCGCGTCGACCTTCTGCTGCCTGAGGCCGAAGCTGATGTTGTCGCGCACATCCATGTGCGGGTAGAGGGCGTAGTCCTGGAAGACCATGGCGACGTTGCGCTGGTGCGGCTCGAGCTCGGTCACATCCACGTCGTCGAAGCGGATGGCGCCCTCGGACAGCCGCTCGAGCCCGGCGATGCACGAGAGCGCCGTGCTCTTGCCGCACCCGGAGGGACCGAGCAGGGTCAAAAGCTCGCCATCGGCGATCTCGAGCGCCAGCGCGTTCAGGGCGCGGACGGCACCGTAGTCCTTGCTCATGCGGTCGATGGTCACCCTGGCCACGGCGCTATCCTATCCCTTGAGCGAGCCTGAGAGCATGCCGCTCACCAGATGCCGCTGGAAGACGAGCGCCAGCAGCACGGGCGGCAACACCGCCAGCACGCTGGCCGCGAACATGGGCCCGTAATCGTAGAAGCGGAGCTGGACGAGAAATCCCGAGATGATCACCGGGATGGTCTGCGACTGCGGCGTGCTGGTCAGGATCAGGGCGAAGATGAACTCGTTCCAGCTCACCAGAAAGCAGAAGATGCCGGCTGCCACGAGGCCCGGCTTCGCCACCGGCAGGATGATCTTGAAGATCGCCTGGAGGCGCGTGCAGCCGTCGACCAGGGCCGCCCGCTCGAGATTGGGCGGCAGGCCCTCGAAATAGCCCTTCATGATCCAGGTCGAGAGCGGCAGGATCAGGCTGCAATAGGCGATCACGAGGGCAGTCCGCGTGTCGATGAGGTCGGCCATGCGGAAGATGATGAAGAACGGCAGGATTAGCGCCAGGCTCGGCGTCATGCGTGTCATCATGAGCGCCCAGAGCGAGCCCTTCATGAACCTGCCCCGGCCGTGCCGCGCATAGGCGTAGCCGGCGAGCGAGCCGATCACGACATTGATGACGGTCACTGCCGAGGCGACCACCAGGCTGTTCCAGATCGAGAACGGCACCCGGGTCGCCTGCACGCTCGACTGGCCGTCGACGGCGCCGCCCGGAAAGAGCACATAGCGGAAGTTGTCGAGCGTGAGCGTCGCCGGAACCACCGTTGGCGGCGTGCGCACGAGGTCGACGGAGGGCGACAGGCTCATGATGACGAGCCAGAGAAAGGGGCCCGCCGACCACGCGAGAATGGCGAGAACGCCGAGGCCGAGCCCGATCCGGAAGAGCAGCCGGCGCAGCCGCGGCCCTGGCCAGCCGGCCCTCCGCGCGCGCCCGGCGAGGCGCGCCGGCTCCGCCCGAAGCGGCCCCTCGACCCGCACGACCAGCTCGTGGGCGAGCCCCCGCGGCGCCACGACATCACCGCCTGCGGGCGCGGCAGCAGGACGCCCGCGCCGGACGACCGGAAAGAAGAGCCGGAGATAGAGCCAGGCGAGGCCGAGACAAAGGATGGTCAGCACGTAGAGGATGGCTGCACCCTCGCCGAAGCGGAAGAACTGAAAGGCGTAAGCGTAGCCCATCCACGAGAAGACCGTGGTGGCGCTGCCCGGCCCGCCCTTGGTGATGGTCCAGAAAAGGTCGAACGCCATGATCGAGTTGATGGTGGTCAGGATCAGGACCAGGAGCAGCATCGGCCGCAGCCAGGGCAGGGTGATCCGAATGAAGCGCACCCAAGGGGCCGCGCCATCGATGCGCGCCGCGCGATGCAGGTTCTCCGGCATCGATTGCAGCCCGGCCAGGATCAAGAGTGAGGCCAAGGGCGCCTGGTTCCAGATGTGCACGAGTGCCACGAGGTTGAGCGCCGCCCAGCCGTCGGCGAGCCAGGCAATCGGCTTGTCGATCAGGCCGAGGTCGGTGAGGATGCCGTTGAACGTGCCGTAATTGCCGTTCAGCATCCAGCCCCAGAGGATGCCGACGGCGACCGGCGACATGGCCCAGGGGATGAGCACGAAGCTGCGCAGGATGCCACGACCCCAGAAGCGGTGGTTGAGCACGAGCGCCATCGCCATGCCGAGCGCCAGGCCGCCGGCAACGGTGATTACCGCGAAATAGAGCGTGCGCGCCATGGCGAAGAGGAAATCCGGCTCGGGCAGAATCTCCAGATAGTTCTTGAGACCGACGAAGATCCATTGCTGGGTCAGCATGTTGATGCGGTGTAGGCTGAGCGCCAGGCTGTAGACCAGCGGGATGCCGATGACGACGAAGACGATGACAAGCGTCGGCAGCGTCATCAGCACCGGCAGGCGCAGCGATTCGACGCTGCTCCGCCGTCCTGGGCGCGGTCGCACGGCCGCCTTGCTGATCGTCGTGGAACTCATCGGCGCTCGCGAGGGAGGAGGTCGGAAACGAAGGGAAACCCGCCGGCCCCGCCCGGATAGAGGACGGGGCCGGCCCCGGGCCTACTCGGGGTAGAGCTGCTTCAGCTCGACCGCCTTGGCATGCAGCTTGTCGACCAGCTCGTTCGTGTCCTGGGCGCCGCGGATGTAATCCTGCACCTCGCCCATCATGTACCAGTCCCACTCCGGGAACCACATGGTCTTCGCGACGTCGCGGGTGGTGGCCGTCTCCTGCTGGGTCGCCGCCACCTCCATGTCCTTCCACTTGCTGAAGGCGGCCTGCACCTCGGGCGAATTGATCACCTCCTTGTGCGGCGTGCCGAGGCCGAACTCGAGCGCCCAGCGCGTCGCGACGTAGTACTTGCCGTCCTTCGCCTTGCCGCCGAAGAACTGCTGGAGGTTCCAGACCCGCTCGAGGTCGACCGGGTTCTTGCCCATGAGATAGAGGGCCGTCCAGATGAAGGTCGAGCGGGTCTTGCCCGGCATGATCGTGTTGATGCAGTCGCCCGCCAGCTGCGACAGCGCCGGATCGTTGAAGACCTTCTGGTCGTACTCGTGCACCACCATGAAGGTGTGGTTGCCGGTGGCGAAGGCCGGGACGCTCTCCTGGTCGAGGGTGAAGATGTCGGCCGGCACCAGCTCTTCCTCGTACATCTTCCGGTGCATCTCCAGCACACCGCGGAAGGCATCGTCGAAGACCGGGTCGAAATTGGCATCGAAGACCGGCGCACCCTCGGAATACCAGATCGCGAAGAGACTCCAGCTCAGGCTCGCCCACGCCCGCTGCCAGGCGCTCAGATAGGGGTACTCGGCAACGCCGTCGGTCCTGAGCTTGCGGCAGTGGTCCAAAAGCTCGTCCCAGGTGGTCGGCGGTTCGAGCTTCGCCGCATCGAGATGCCGCCGGTTCGAGACGAAGGAGTTGAAGCCGGTGTAGTAGGGAAGGCCGCCGAGCCTGCCGTCCGGCAGGGTCATGTTGTGGACGTTGATGTCGTACATGCCGGCCTTGATCTCCGGCACGCCCGGCAGATCCTCGATGTCGCGCACCCAGTTGGCGCGCCACCAGCGCACCAGCCGGTCCTCCTCCGAGTACATCATGTCGATCTTCTGGCCGCCGATCAGCTTGGTCTCGACGACGGCGTGGTACTCGCCCGGCACGAGCTCGTAGTCGACCATCTCGTCGTAGAGCTCGCGGAAGATGTTGACGTTCTCCTCGACGATCTGCGGATTGTACTGCCAGCCGACGAAGGTGAGAGGAGAGCCGGCCTGGGCCAGCGCCAAGCGCGACAGGCCTGGCAGCGCCAGCGATGCCGCCCCGGCGAGACCGCCGCGAAGCACGGCCCGCCGCCGCGTGAGAAAGGCCCTCAGCCGTCGCTGCTTCGCCCGGAGATCATCGTGCATGCCGCGCTCCTTCCCTGTTGTTCATCTTTCAGGCTCGCCGGCGCATCGTTCGCGAGCCGTGAGGCCGTTGCGAAACCTGTTTTCTCTTGTTGTTTCGTATCGTAAACAGTTCGCGCGTATTGGAAACAGAAAAATGAGCGCGGCGGTGCTGCGGCGCTCGCGGGAGTTGAGCGCTTGTTCGATCTGATCCTCAAGGGTGGCCGTGTCGTCGATCCCGGCCGGAGCGTCGACCGGCGCGCCGATCTCGCCTTCGCCAAGGGCCGGGTGGCGGCGCTCGACGACGACATTCCGGCCGATCTCGGGCGGGAGGTCGTCGACGTCGCGGGCCTGCTGGTCACGCCCGGGCTCATCGACCTTCACACCCACGTCTACTGGGGCGGCACCTCGCTCGGCGTCGATGCCGACCGGCTGGCGCGGCGCGGCGGCACCACCACCTTCGTCGATGCCGGCAGCGCCGGGCCCGGCAACTTCCCGGGCTTTCGCCATCACGTCATCGAGCGGTCCCGCGTCCGCATCCTGGCCTACATGAACATCTCCTTCGCCGGCATCTTCGGCTTCTCGAGGAACGTCATGGTCGGCGAGAACATCGACATCCGCCTCTGCAACCCGCGCGAGGTCGTGGCCGTCGCCCGCGACCACCTGGATCACCTCGTCGGCGTCAAGGTCCGGGTCGGGCAGGCGACCAGCGGCGGCAACGGTGCGGGTCCCTTCAACGCCGCGCTCGATGCGGCCGACCGGCTGCACCTGCCGCTCATGACCCATCTCGACCAGCCGCCGCCGGCCCGCCACGAGATCGTCCAGCACCTGCGCCGGGGCGACGTGCTCACCCACTGCTTCAAGCCGTTTCCCAATGCCCCCATCGACGGCCACCGGCAAATCCGCGCCGACATGCTGGCCGCGCGCGAGCGCGGCGTCGTCTTCGACATCGGCCACGGCATGGGCTCGCTCGCCTTCGAGACCGCCAGCGCCATGCTGGAGCAGGGCTTTTTGCCGGACACGATCTCGAGCGACGTGCACACCCTCTGCGTCGACGGTCCCGCCTTCGACCTCCTGGCCACCCTCTCCAAGTTCCTGGCGCTCGGCATGCGGCTCGAGGACGTGATCCGCGCCGCCACGACCCGGCCGGCGGCCGCCATCGGTCGCGACGATCTGGGCAGCCTGGCGCCCGGGGCGATCGGCGACGCCACCGTGCTCGAAAGGCGCGCCGGCCGCCATGTCCACACCGACAGCCTGGGCGAGACCATCACCGCCGACGAGCATCTCGTCTCCGCCGGCATCGTCACCGGCGGGTCCTGGTGGCCGAGCGGGGAGACCTCGCAGTGACCAGGCCCAGCCTCAATGCCGATCTCGTCGGCCGGCCCGGCTCCCGGCTCCTGCTCGACACCCCGGCGCTCGTGCTCGATCTCGACGCCTTCGAGCGCAACCTCGAGACCGTGCACGGCCGCGCCAAGGCGCGCGGCATCGCCCTTCGCCCGCACGCCAAGACCCACAAGTCGGCGACCATCGGCCGGGCGCAGCTCGAGGCGGGGGCCATCGGCCTCTGCTGCGCCAAGCTCGGCGAGGCCGAGGCCCTGGCCGAGCGTGGCATCGACGGGCTCCTCGTCACCGCACCGGTCACCGGCCGGGCCAAGGTCCGGCGCCTTCTCGCCCTGAACGCGCGGCTCGGCGATCTCGCCCTCGTCGTCGACGATGCGGACAACGTGGCCGAGCTCGCCGCCGCCACGGCCGATGCGGCAGGGGTGCTGAAGCTCGTGATCGACGTCGATGTCGGCACGCACCGCTTCGGCGTGACCGGTCCCGAGGAGGCGCTGGCGCTCGCCGCCGCGATCCACGCCGCGCCCGGCCTCGAGCTCGTGGGCGTGCAGGGCTATGCCGGCCACACCCAGGCCATCCCCGGCTATGCCGAGCGGCGGGCGGCGTCGATGGAGGCGCTGGCAGCGCTCCGCAACGTGCGCGACGCCCTCGTCGCGCATGGCCATCCCTGTCCGATCGTCACCGGCAGCGGCACCGGCACGCACGATTTCGACCACGAGCTCGGGCTGCTCACCGATCTCCAGGTCGGCTCGTACGTTTTCTCGGATGTCATCTACAATTCGATCGAGCTCGGGGCCGGAGGCGACCGGCCGGTGGCGCCGGCGCTCTTCGTCGCCAGCCGCGTGGTCAGCCGCCGGCACCGGGGCTTCGCCACGATCGACGCGGGCTCGAAGAGCTTCTCCATGGACGGGCCCATGCCGGTCCTGTGGCAGGGCCCGACGCCGGGCTCGGCCTATGGAAGGTTCGGCGACGAGTTCGGCCGCCTCGACCTCACCGGCGCGACGCGGCCGGTCGAGCTCGGCGAGCTCACCGCCTGGGTCGTGCCGCATTGCGACCCGACCCTCAACCTTCATGACCACTATCACTGCGTGCGCGGCGATGAACTCGTCGACATCTGGGCGATCGAGGCGCGTGGCCGGGCCGACTGAGGCAGCCCCGCCGCCGCGGCCGGCGCGGGCGCGGCTCGGCCGGGCGCTCAGGGCGATCCGGGGCGATCTCGGCCTCAGCCTCGCCGAGGTGGCGCTGCGCACGGGCGTCAGCGTCTCGACCCTCTCGAAGGTCGAGAACGGCCAGATGTCGCTGACCTACGACAAGCTCATCCAGCTCAGCGAGGGGCTCGAGGTCGACATCAGCGCCTTCTTCGCCGCGGCGCCCCCGGCCGGCGGACCGGTGACGGCGCGGCGCAGCATCACCCGGCCGGGCGAGGAGATGCTGGTCGAGACGCCCAATTACGACTACCGCTACCTCTGCACCGACCTCTCGCAGAAGGCGATGGTGCCGATCCTGATCACCATCCGCGCCCGCTCGCTCGTCGAGATCGGGCGTTTCAGCCGGCATTCGGGCGAGGAGTTCCTCTACGTCCTGCGCGGCCCGATCGAGGTGCACACCGAGCACTACGCCCCGGTCCGCCTCGAGGCGGGCGATTCGCTCTATATCGACAGCACCATGGGCCATGCCTCGCTCGCCATCGGCGAGACCGAGGCCCTCGTGCTCAATGTCTGCCACAGCCCGGGCGCGGGGCACCTGCAGTCGCTGGTCGCCCTCGCCCGTGCCACGCTGCCGGACGCCTAGAGCCGGGCCTCGATCGCCGAAACGTCCACGGCGGCGTAGTCGTCGTCGAGCTCGAAGCCGTCGGCCGCCCCCTGCACCGTCGCCTCGTCGAAATCGTTGGCGGCCGGAACCCACGCGTTGGTGCAGACATCGGTGGCGACGATCGGGTTCGAGACCTGCCCGATCTCGAGCAGGAGATCGAAGAAATACTGCCACTGCTCCATGTCGTGCCAGCCCCAGCCCTGGCGCTTCTCCCAGGGACCGCGATAGACCTTGGCGAGCTGCATCATCGATTCGGTGGCGATCTCGGGGGTCAGGGTCGAGGCGAGGCTCGGGAACTGCTCCATGACGAGCTGCGTCGCCGCCCGGGGGTTCCGGTAGCCGAACTCCATGCCCATGGCCCAGCCGCGCAGGTAGGCCTCGTAGAGCGGGGCCTTCCCGGTATCCGAGGCATCCGCGCTGCGCACGATGAAGGTGTTGGCCGGCAGGCGCGAGAAGTCGTAGGGCAGCAAATAATCGAAGACCAGCCCCTGGCCGGTCCACTGCGCCCGCAGCCCCTCCCACGAGAGCGCCGCGTCGCCCTGGCCCTGCAGCAGCGCCTGGCCCCAGAGATTGCCGGCCTCGGCGTACTCGACGCTCGCCGGATCGACGCCGAGCTGGGCGAGCTCCGGATCGACGATCGCCTTCCAGCCGATCGAGCCCAGAAGGATGGTCTTGCCGGCGAGCTCCTTCGGATCGGCCGGCTTCTCGCCCTGGCGGAAGGCGAAGCTGAAGACGTCGTAGGCGCCCATGTGGAAGACCGAGGTGATCGGCATGTCCTGCTCGAGGCCGAGCGAGAAGACGCCGGGCGACGGATAGCCCATGTCGGACTGGTTCTGGTCGACCAGCTTGATGGTGGCCGTCGCCTCCATCGGCCCCGGCTCCAGCGTCGTCTCGATGTCGCCGAACCAGCCGTGCTTCTTGGCGGCCCAGTAGGGATAGTCGTCGAGCACCTCGATCGTGCCGCGCGGGCTCACCCAGCGGACGGTGCCGCTCACCGCATGGGCCGGTCGCGGCGCCAGGCCCGCCGCCCCGAGCCCGACCATGGCGACCGTGCCGCCCGTCGCCGAAAGAAAGCGCCGCCTCGGAAGTCCGAGCATCCCTGTCTCCCCCTTTTGCCGGGCGATCAGCTTTCCCAGCTCGCCCATTTCTTGCCGACCCAGTAGAAGAACACATAGATCGAGATGCCGATGATCGCGAGCACGAGGATGCAGGCGAAGAACTGCGGCATCTGGATCAGCGACGAGTAGTAGGTCAACCGGTTGCCGAGCCCGAAGGAGCCGCCGACCATCTCGGCACCCACGGCGGTCAGAAGGCCGAAGATCGAGCCGATCATCAGCCCGACGATGACCATCGGCATCGCCATGGGAATGCGGATCTTCAGGAAAATCTGCAAGGTCGAGGCGCCGAAGCTACGCGCCAGCGCGATCTTGGCGAGATCGGTGCGCCTGAAGCCGGTCGCCGCATTGATCATCACCATGGGCCCCGAGGCCAACGTCACGGCGATGATCCGGGGCGTGAAGCCGAAGCCGAACTTGAGGATCAAGAGCGGCACGAGCGCCAGCATGGGCGTCGTGACCAGCAGCAGGATGTAGGGGGCGACGATCTTCTCGACCAAGGGGAACTGGGTGATCACCGCCGCCAGGACGAAGCCGATCGCGGCACCGATCGCAAATCCCACGAGCAGCTCGATCAGCGTGTAGCCGATATGCGGACCGATGAGCGGGAAGTCCGTGACCAGCGCCCAGACCACCTGGGACGGCGTGGGAGCGATATAGGCCGGCACCTCGAAGAGCCGAAGCAGCAATTCGGTGCCGCCGAAGACGACGATCGCGGTCACGAGGATCAGCGCCACGTCGCGGCCGCCCTTGAGGATCGAGAGGGTCGAGGCGGCGCTCGACCAGTTGCCGACGCCGCCCGCCTCGCCACCCTTCTCGAAGGTCGGGATCTTCTCCCGAAGCTCCCGGTCGACGCTCGCCATGAGGTATCCGTGCTCCTACGCCGCCTGGACCTGCGGCTTGTGATCGATCGAGCCCTTGATCTCGCCCACCAGCTCGATGAAATGCGGGGCCACGAGGATCTCGAGATCGCGCGGCCGCGGCAGGTCGATCTCGAAGATGCGGGCGAGACGCCCCGGCCTCGCGCTCATCACGAAGACCCGGTCGGCGAGGAAGACCGCCTCCGCGATGTTGTGGGTGATGAAGACGATGGTCTTTTTCGTCTCCATCCAGATCTGCTGGATGAGCAGGTTCATCTCGTCGCGGGTGAAGGCGTCGAGGGCGCCGAAGGGCTCGTCCATCAAGAGCAGCGACGGGTCGACCGAAAGGGCGCGGACGATGGAGGCCCGCTGCTGCATCCCGCCCGAGAGCTCGCGCGGCATCTTGCTCTCGAACCCGGCGAGACCGACCTCGGCGAGCAGCGCATCGATCCGGGCACGGTCCGGCTTCTGGCCGCGGATCTCGAAGGGCAGCTCGATATTGCTGATGAGATCGCGCCAGGGCAGGAGGTTCGCCTCCTGAAAGACCATGGCGATCTGCGGGTTGGGCCTCGTCACCGACTTCCCGTCGAGCCGGATCTCCCCGGAAGAGAGCCCGTGCAGCCCGGCCATCGCCCAGAGCAGCGTGGACTTGCCGCAGCCCGAAGGCCCGAGCAGGCAAGAGAGCTCGCCTTTTCGCACCTCCATCGAGAAATCGTCGAGCGCGTGCACCTTGCCGGTGCCGGTATCGTAGAACTTCGACGCGCTGGCGACCGTCAGCTTGGGCTGTCCGTTCCGGCTCAAGGTGTCGGTTCCCTCCCTCTCTTCCCTGCCGCAACGTCCCCGAGCCGGCGGCATCCGTCAAGGTGCCCCGATCGGCTCCCGGCGCCGCCGCTCGGATCTGGCGCCTCCGGCCTTGCCGCCCGCCCGCTCGCGGCTAACATGGCCGCCGGCAACCAGAGGGAGGGACGGTCATGGCGGAGCCGGTGCGGGTGCTCGTCATCGGGGTCGGCAATATGGGGGCGAGCCACGCCAAGGCCTATCACCGCAACCCCGGCTTCGATCTCGTGGGCCTCGTCAGCCGCTCGATGGGACCGTCGACCAAATTGCCGGACGAGATCGAAGCCTACCCGCGCTTCAGCGATTTCGAGGAGGCGCTTCGCGAGACCCGGCCCGACGCCGTCTCGATCAACACCTATCCCGACACCCATGCGGCATTCGCGCTCCGCGCCATGGACGCCGGCTGCCACGTCTTCATGGAGAAGCCCATCGCCACCAACAACGCCGACGCCGAGCGCGTCGTCGCCAGGGCGAAGGAGAAGAACCGCAAGCTGGTGCTGGGATACATCCTCCGCGTCCATCCCGCCTGGGCGCGGTTCGTCGAGCTGGCGCAGGGGCTCGGCAAGCCGCTCGTCATGCGCATGAACCTGAACCAGCAATCCTCGGGCCCCGCCTGGAGCTGGCACAAGGCGCTCATGGAGAGCCTGACGCCCATCGTCGACTGCGGGGTCCACTATGTCGACGTGATGTGCCAGATGACCCGGGCGAAGCCGGTGCGCGTCCACGGCATCGGGGCCAGGCTCAGCGCCGAGACGAAGGTCCAGAACTACGGCCACCTGCACGTCACCTTCGACGATGGCTCCGTCGGCTGGTACGAGGCCGGCTGGGGGCCGATGATGTCCGAGGTCGCCTATTTCGTGAAGGACGTCTGGGGTCCGAAGGGCTCCGCCTCCATCGCCTACAAGCCGCAGGAGGGGCAGAACGAGGCATCGGCCGACAAGGTCTCCGATTCGGCCGACATCGACCAGCACACCAAGACCAATGCGATCAAGCTGCACCACAGCGAGCTCGACGCCGCGAACAACTTCGTGCGCCCGGACGAATGGGTCTCGACCGAGGACGAGCCCGACCACCAGGAGCTCTGCGAGCGCGAGCAGGCGATGTTCCTCGACGCCATCCTGAACGACACCGACCTCACCGACAGCATGGCCGACGCGGTGAGCTCGCTGCGCATCGTCCTAGCCGCGCAAGCGAGCATCGACGAGGAGCGGGCGATCACGCTCGAGGGGTGAGAGCGACATGCGCTACCAGATCCAGCCCGAGGACCGGATGCTCGTCGACGAGTTCCGGCAAAACCCCTACGGCCGCCACAGCCCGGGCCTCCTCCGCGTCCTCAACCGCATGCGCGCCGCACCCCTGGACGGCAAGTACGTCCTGGTCTGCACCAGGCCCTTCCGGGAATGGAAGCTCGCCATCCACGGCGACCGCAAGCGGCCCATCGAAATCCTCCACGACCACGTCTTCAGCAGTCGCGAGGAGGCGGAATGGGCGGTCTTCAAGCTGCGCTGGAAGGCGCTCACCGGCGAGGATCTGAACTGATGCTCCAGCTCATCGGCTATGCCGACCGGTTCAGCGTGGCACCGGGCGAGACCATCGAGTTCAAGGTCAGCGCCTTCGCGGACCAGCCCTTTCGGGCCGAGATCGTCCGCCTGATCCACGGCGACGCCAATCCCGAGGGGCCGGGCTACAGGCACGAGCCCGTGCCGTCGCCGGTCGAGGGCGAGTACCAGGGCCGCAACCAGCCGATCCGCGCCGGCTCCTTCGGCGTCGTTCCCCATCACCCGGCCATGGCCGCAATCGAGAGCTTCACGCTGCTGGCCATGATCTGGCCGACCATGCCGCAGAGGGGGCGCCAGGCCATCCTCGCCCTGGGCGACGAGGTGGTGCTCGCCATCGGCGAGAAGGGCGGGCTCGAGGGCCGGATCGGCACCACCACGCTGGCGAGCGATGCGCCGCTCCACGAGCGCTACTGGTACCTGGCAGCGCTCACCTTCGAGGCCGAGAGCGGCCGTGCGACCCTGGTCCAGCGGCCGCTTCTCGCCTGGCCGGGCGGCACCGACGCGGCTGGCGTGAGCGCCGCGGCACCGAAGCCCGACCTCGCCGGCGCCGGGCTTCTGATCGCCGCCGAAGGCAGCCCCTGCCGAAGCCACCTCGACGGCAAGATCGACAGCCCGCGCCTTCTCGCCCGCGCCTTGCCGCCGGAGCGGCTCGAAGCACTCCTTCTCCGCCCCATGCCGGCCGATCTCGCACCCGACCTCGTCTTCGCCTTCGACTTCGCGCTCGGCACCCGCACCACCCGCATCCACGACACGGGGCCGCACGCGCTCCTGGGCCGGCTCGAGCACCTGCCGGCCCGGGCGATGAAGGGCTGGTGCTGGAACGGCGAGGAGATGTGCTGGTGGCGCAAGCCCGAGCATTACGGCGCCATCCATTTCCACAGCGACGACCTCCTCGACGCCGGCTGGTCCACCGACTTCGCCTTTCGCGTGCCGAAGGATCTCCGCTCCGGCGTCTACGCGGCGCATGTCTGGTGCGGCGACGCAGAAGACGGCACCGAGGAGGACCTGATCCCCTTCTTCGTCCGCCCGCCGCGCGGGCATCGCAACCGGCCGAAGCTCGCCTTTCTGGCGCCGACCGCCGCCTACATGGCCTATGCCAACGATCAGAACCACATCAAGGGCGAGGCGACCGAGATGGTGATCGGCCGGCTCGTCACCTACCAGCCCGCCGACATCTTCCTCTACGACCACCCGGAGCTCGGCCTCTCGCTCTACGACCGCCACGCCGACGGCAGCGGTGTCTGCTACTCCTCGCGCCACCGGCCGATCCTCAACATGCGACCCAAATACAGCTCCTGGCTCGGCGCCACCGGCTCCGGCCTCTGGCAGTTCAACGCCGATCTGCACATCACCGACTGGCTCGAGAGCCACATGAAGGTCGCGTTCGACGTCATCACCGACGAGGACCTGCACGAGGAGGGCCTGGCGCTGCTCGAGCCCTATGACGTCGTGATCACCGGAACCCACCCCGAATACCACTCGACCCGCATGTGGGACGCGATGCGCGCCTGGATCGACCGGGGCGGCCGGCTCATGTACGTCGCCGCCAATGGCTGGTACTGGCGCATCGCCTTCCACGACGAGCTCGAGGGCGTGATCGAGGTGCGCCGCGCCGAGGACGGCATCCGCACCTGGGAGGCCGATCCGGGCGAGTATTATCACAGCTTCACCGGCGAGTATGGCGGCCTCTGGCGCCGGCAGGGCCGGCCGCCGCAGGCGCTGCTCGGCATCGGCTTCATGGCCCAGGGCTTCGACATCTGCTCCTATTATCGCCGGCAGCCGGGCAGCCACGATCCGCGCGCGGCCTTCGTCTTCGAGGGCGTCGAGGACGAGATCATCGGCGATTTCGGCCTGATCGGCGGCGGTGCGGCGGGGCTCGAGCTCGACGCCATCCGCCACGACCTCGGCACCCCGCCCAACACCCTGGTCCTCGCCAGCTCCGAGGCGCACAGCGATGTCATCATGCTGGTCAACGAGGAGTTCGGCGTCGTTCCGCCCAACCTCAAGGGCTCCGAGAACCCGAACGTGCGCGCCGACATGACCTTCTTCGACAACGCGGCCGGCGGTGCGGTCTTCGCCACCGGCTCGATCGCCTGGTGCGGCAGCCTCTCCTGGAACGGCTACGACAACAACGTCTCCAGGATCACCGGCAACGTGCTGCGGCGCTTCCTCGATCCGGCACCGTTCAGTTGACCGTCAGCGAGCGGCCCTCCGGAATCCGGTAGCTGTCGAACCAGGGCCGGATCCGCTCGAAGGCGGCGCTCGCGGCGAAGACGTCGGCATCTGCATGGCGCCGGCCGATGATCTGCAGCCCCACCGGCAGGTTGCCCGGCGCCAGCCCGGCGGGGATCGAGGCTGCCGGATGACCGCTGAAATTGATGAAGTAGGTCATGCACCAGCCGATCAGCCGCTCGACCGGCTCGCCGTTGATCTCGGCCGGGCCCAGCGTGTTGCCGTCGCTGCCGTTCTCCACCGGCAGGGCCGCCAGGGTCGGCGAGAGGATCAGGTCGTGGCTGTCGAGCACGCCCTGGATCGCGTCGTTGATCTCGGTGCGGACCTTCTGGCTCTGGGTCTGGTCCGCCACGGTGGCCTTGTAGCTGTATTCCAGCCAGCGGAGGAACTCGGGCGGGAAGTCGTCGCGGTGCTGCGCCAGGAGATCGAGCCCGGCGGCCTTGAAGGCCTCGAAGGCGCCGACGCTGAGCGGCATGATGAGCTTGCACCAGAGCTCGGCGAGCTCCTGGTGGCCGCGCTTGATGCTGAAATCGACCTCCTCGACGGTGGCACCCGCGGCCTCGAACGCCTTGAGCGCCTCGCGGCAGGTCTCGAGAATCGCGGGCTCGACCGGGTAGACGCCGAAATCCGGGGTCCAGGCGATGCGCATGCCCTGGATCGAGCGGCGGATGGCACCGAGATAGTCGACCACGTCGGGCAGCGAGAAGGGATCGCGGCTGTCGAACCCGGCGAGTGCTGTCATGGCCAGCGCCGCGTCCTCGACCGTGCGGGTCAGGGGACCCTCGTGGATGAAGCAGCCGGCCGGGGTGAAGGCGTCGGGGCGCGAGTTGAGCCCCACCCGGCCGAAGCCGGCCTTGTAGCCGAAGATGCCGGACCAGGAGGCCGGGATGCGGATCGAGCCGCCGCCATCCGTGCCCTCGGCGAGCGGCACGAGGCCATCGGCCACCGCGGCGGCACTGCCGCCCGAGGAGCCGCCCGGGTTGCGGCGCGTGTCGAAGGGGTTGCGGGTCGGGCCGAAGAGGTAGTTGTCGCACACCCCGCGAAACCCCATGATCGGGCTGTTGCACTTGCCGACCAGGATGGCACCGGCCCGCTCGATGCGCTCGACATAGGGGCAGGTCAAACCGGGCCGCCAGTCCTTCATCGCCCGGACCCCGCCCATGGTCGTGGGCCAGCCCGGCTTGAAGTCGAAGAGGTCCTTCATGGCGGTCGGGACACCGTGCAGGGGCCCGAGAGCCTCCCCCGACATCACCGCCTTCTCGGCCTTTCGCGCCGCCGCCATGGCACCGTCGAAATCGGTGAAGACGAAGGCATTGAGGCTCGGGTTGCGGGCCTCGATCCGCGCGATCGTCGCCTCCATCACCTCGACCGGCGACACCCGGCGCGCCCGTACCGCCGCCGCGATCTCGCTCGCCGACCTCCAGGTCGACGCTTCCGTTGCCGCCATGACTCCCTCCTCCGAATCGAACGCTTGCGCGCCCGACCTTGCCCGAGCACCCGCGCCCGCACAAGCCGGCACCGGCTCGCCAAATCGGGACCCGTGCCGGGTCCAGCCTTCCGACACGCGCGAGGCCCCGGTTGCAACGTCTCTCAATCCGGGCGACGGCCTGTGCTGGAGGTGCGCATCCAATCCTTTCCGGAGGAACCTGCCTCTTGTCAGCGCGCCTTCACGTGCTCGGCGCGAACCACGATGGTGCTTCTCATCTCCGCGAGACGGGTCAGGAGCGCGAAGGCGAAGAGCGCCGCCCCGGTCATCTCGAGACCCTCCTCGAGCGACACGCTGACCTCGTAGAGCAGGGTTGCCTTGTCCAGTTGGCCGCCTGCGACCTCGACCCCGACCGCGCCGCCGAGATAGACGGCGGCGGCGACGGCGAGCATGCGCCGCAGGCGTGCAGGCATCGCCCGCAGGAAGGACGCCAGGAAGAGGAGCGCGAGGCCCAGCACGACGAGTGCCACGAGCGTCCATGCCGCGTGGGTCTGCCAGGTTTCCAGGACGTAGCGCACGGGCATGTTGAGCAGTTCGTGCAGCTCGGCGGCCTCGTCGATCGACAGGTAGGCGAACCCGGCCGCGACGAGCCACCAATGCCAGGCCCATCGACCGTTCGTCCGGGTCTCGTCGCGCGCGATCCAGGCCGACAAGCCGGCGCACGCCAGCAGCAGCAGCAGCGCCGAGAAATAGGAGGGCAGGTTGCCCTCGCTGTCGAGGTCGAAACGGAGGTAGAGCTGGGAGAGCGTGTAGCTTCGGCGACCGAGGATGGAGGGAACGGCACCGATGGCGGCGTCCGCCAGCACAAGGATGGCGATGACGGCGAGCAGGAACAACAGGACGGTTTTCGGGTCGAGAATGAGATCGGCCGGCACGCGCTCGATCTCGGGCGGACGAGGCAATCCTCCTGCCGAGCTCTCACCAACGCTGGCACCACGTTGCCCCTGGCTCATCCGGTGCCTTTCAAGAAAAGGAGGACCTGACGCAATCGCGTCAGGGTTGTCACTCTCCCGCGTCGCTGCAGATCCGGGGGAGTGACCGACGGCGAGCTATGGCGGATTGGATGTTGGACAGCAAGAGACGCATGGCCGAGCCCGGCACCGGTCTCGAGCGAGACGCCATGGAGACTGGTGCCATGTCGGCTTGGCCGGCGAGCGAGCCTGCGGCCGCCGGACATGCCGATGGTCGGCGTCTGCGCCCGCCCGTCACGGGCGGCGCTCAGGCACGGGCCGGGACGGGCGGGCCGTTCTCCTTGAGCCTGAGGTAGCTCAGGGTGACGAGGGTCAGGGCGAGGGCGGTGACGGCGGCGCCGATGAGGGCGCCGAGCGCGACGCTGAAGACGAGGCCGAGAAAGGCGGCGAGCGCGACCTGGAGAATGACGAGGCCGAGGTCGATCAGGATCAGCAGCATGACCATGGCGACGATCTTCAGCCGATGCCCGGCGGTCAGCCGGGCGCTCTCGCGGATCGCCGCCATGGCCGGCGCCCCCTCGAGCACGACCAGCGGCCACGCGACCCAGAGAAAGGCGAGGGCGATCATCCCCGGCACCACGAGGAGAATGAAGCCGAGGCCGAGAATGACGCTGAGCACGACGAGGGCCCAGGTGATCCGCACATAGCCGTCCGCCGGGCCCGACAGCAGCTCCCGCATGTCCGGCACCGGCCCGCCCCGTTGGAGGGCCGCCACGAGGACCACGAGCCCGCCATGCGCCAGCGCCACGAGCGGCAGGCTGAGCACGAGGATGAGCATCGACCAGAGATAGGAGTCGCTGATCAGGCCGGCGATCCAGGAAGGGGCGAGGCCGAGCGCGCTCAGGGCGAGAATCCGGCCCGGCTCCGCCTGCATCAGGCGAAGCGATTGCCCGTAGAGCTCGAGGACATCCAGCTCCCGCGCTGCCAAAAGCCGCCCTCCGCCGCTTGCGAGGCGAGGGCCTACATCACCATGCCGCCGTCGATGACCAGCGCCTGCCCGGTCATGTAGGCGCTTTCGTCGCTGGCGAGATAGAGGGCGAGCGCCGCGATCTCGTCGGGCCGGCCGATGCGGCCCATGGGCTGGCGCGCGACGAAGGCCGCCCGCGCCTTCTCGTAATCGCCCTGCGCCCGCAGGCGCTGGTCGAGCGACGGTGTCTCGACCGTTCCCGGGCAGATGGCGTTGCAGCGAATGCCCCTGGTCACGAAATCCGCGGCGATCGACTTGGTGAGCCCGATGACCGCGGCCTTGGTCGTGCTGTAGACGAAGCGGTTGACCACGGCCTTGACGCTGCTGGCGACGGACGCGATGTTGACGATCGATCCGCCGCCATTATCGATCATGGCCGGCAGGAAGGCCTTGCACATGTGGTACATGGCCCTGACGTTGAGGTCGTTCGAGAAGTCCCAGGCCGCCTCGTCGCACTCCAGGATGGTGCCGTTGTGGACGTAGCCCGCGCAGTTGAGCAGCACGTCGAGAGGACCCAGCTCGCTGGCGAGGGCGAGGATCGCCGCCTTGTCGGTCACGTCGAGGGCCCCTGTCCGGCACCCGGCGAGGTCGCTGAGCAGGCCCGGGTCGCGGTCGGTGGCGATCACCTCGGCACCGGCATCGCGGAACCACTCGGCCGACGCCCGGCCGATGCCCTGCCCCGCGGCGGTGATCAACGCCTTCTTGCCGGCCAGCCTTCCAGTCATCAGCCACGCCCTCCCTCTGCTGCGAGCCCCTTGCCCTAGGCAGCGCCGCGAACGGCGTCAAGTCGCGCGAGGTGAAGCCGCCGCCGGAGCCGGACCCCGCTCGCTCGCCGGTGGAACCCTAGGGGCATTCGGCAAGCTTCAGCAGAGGTAGCCAAGCGCGCTCAAGACACTATCCTGCGACCGTTCGTCCTCAAGCCAATCGAGCAACATCAGAATGCCGGCATTTCCGATCGTCGACACGCACGTCCACCTCTGGGACCCGTCCCGCATCCCGCTCGCCTGGGGCGACGAGGCACCTTCCATCAACCGGCGCCACCTGATCGCCGAGTACGACGAGGCGCGGGGGCCGGTCGAGGTCGAGGCCTTCGTCTTCCTCGAATGCGACGTCGTCGAGGGCCGCCACCTCGACGAGGCCCGCATGGTCGGCGAGATCGCCGAGCACGAGCCGCGGCTCGGCGCCATCGTGGCACACGCGCCGCTCGAGAAGGGCGAGGCCGTCGCCGCCGATCTCGATGTCCTCGCGCGCGAGCCCCGGCTGCGCGGCATCCGCCGCCTCCTGCAGCAGGAGACCGACCTCGAGGCCGTGCTCGACGACCGCTTCCTCGCCGGCCTCGGCCTCCTGCCGCGCTACAACCTGCATTTCGAGATCTGCGTCCGCCATCACCAGCTCGGCGCCGTCGTCGACCTGGTGCGGCGGCTGCCGAGCGTCACGTTCATGCTCGATCACATCGCCAAGCCGGCCATCAAGGACGCCCGGCTCGAGCCCTGGAAGACCCGGATGGCCGAGCTCGCCGCCCTGCCGAACCTCGTGTGCAAGATGTCCGGCCTCGTCACCGAGGCCGAGCACGATTCCTGGCAGGCCGCGGACCTCAGGCCCTATATCGACCACGTGGTGGAGACCTTCGGCTTCGATCGCCTCGTCTTCGGCAGCGACTGGCCGGTGTTGACCCAGGCCGCCCGCATCCCGGACTGGGTGGCGGTGCTCGACGAGGCGCTGGCCGGCGCCTCGGAGGCCGAGTTGCGCATGTTCTGGGTCGAGAACGCGCAGGCCTTCTATCGCCTCGCCGACGGCTGACCCCTTGGCGAGCGACCCGCGACACGGCCGGCGGAGAACCTGATGCTGCAGCTCCTTCGCCCGCGATGGGCGAGCCGGAAATCCGCCGCCACGACCGAGACCGCCCGCCATCGGGCGAGCCATCCCGGTCTCTCCATCCTGGTCGAGCGCGGCCGGATCGGTCCCGAGGCGGTCGAGCAGGCGCTCTCGCGCGCGGCCGAGACCCGCCTGCCCCTGCCGGTGGTGCTGAGCGAGCTCGAGCTCCTCTCCGGCCACGAATGGGCAGCGCTCATGGCCGAGCGCTACGGCCTGCAGGAGGCCGGTCCGGCCGAGCTGCCGACCGCACCCCTCCTGCCCGAGACCTTCGCACCCCGCTTCCTCCGCCAGGCCTGGGTGCTGCCGCTCGCCGTCGACGAGGCGACGCTCTGGCTCGGCATGGCCGACCCGGCCGACGAGGCGGCGCTCAAGGCGGCCCGGCTCGCCGCCGAGCGCGACGTGGTGCCCGTGGTCGTGCCGGTCGAGGTGCTCAAGGAAGCCTATGCGCGCCTCTTCGACAGCGGCCAACGGGCGCTGCAGGAGATCGTCGACGACCTGGCGCTGCCGGGCCTCGACGATGCGTCGAACGTCGAGCAGCTCATCGACCTCGCCAAGGAGGCGCCGGTCGTCCGCCTGGTCAACCAGCTCCTGACCGACGCCTTGCGGATGAACGCCTCCGACATTCACATCGAGCCCTATCCCGACCGCCTGCAGGTCCGCTACCGCATCCATGGCCGGCTCAAGGAGATCGGCGCGCCGCCGGCCAAGCTGGCGGCGGCGGTGATCTCGCGCATCAAGATCCTGGCCAAGCTCGACATCGCCGAGCGCCGCCTGCCGCAGGACGGGCGCAGCCAGCTCGTCCTCCTCGACCGCCGGATCGACCTGCGTGTCGCCACCATGCCGACCATCCACGGCGAGAGCCTCGTCATCCGCCTGCTCGACCAGGCGGCCGGCTCGGTCGAGCTCGGGCATGTCGGCCTCACCCCGGCCAACGAGGCGGCGCTCCGCCGGCAGCTGCAGTCGCCGCACGGCATGATCCTGGTCACCGGCCCCACCGGCAGCGGCAAGACCACCACCCTCTACGGCGCGCTCCGCACGCTCGACGCGGCGAGCGACAAGATCATCAGCATCGAGGACCCGATCGAGTACCAGATCGACGGCGTCACCCAGATCCAGGTGCGGCCGGAGATCGAGCTCAGCTTCGCCCGCATCCTGCGCTCGGTCGTGCGCCACGATCCCAACGTCGTCATGGTCGGCGAGACGCGCGACGCCGAGACCGCCGAGATCGCCGTCCACGCCGCCCTGACCGGGCATCTGATGCTGACCACGCTCCACACCAACAGCGCCGCCGGCGCCGTGGCCCGCCTGCTCGACATGGGGGTCGAGCCCTATCTCCTGGCCTCGGTCCTCCGCTGCGTCATCGGCCAGCGCCTGGTGGGCGTGCTCTGCGAGGCCTGCAAGGAAGCCTACGTGCCGAGCGTCGACGAGCGGCACCTCTTCGAGAACCGTGGCATCGAGCTGCCGACGCCCTTGCGGCTCTGCCGCCCGGTCGGCTGCCGGTCCTGCAACGAGCTCGGCTTCACCGGCCGGATCGGCATCTTCGAGCTGCTCGAGGTGGACGAGCCCCTGCGCGAGCTGATCCGCGACCGGGCGCCGAGCCAGTCGCTGCAGGCCCACGGGCTGAGCCACGGCATGGCGACCATGTTCCAGGACGGTCTCACGAAGGCGCTCGCCGGCATCACCACGCTCGAGGAGGTCTGCAGGGTCACCGAGGAATGGTAGCCCCAGGGACCGGGGAGGGGGTGCGGACGTGCCGCAGTTCGCCTACCGGGCGCTGACCGAAGCGGGCGAGCGCGTCGCCGGCGAGATCGAGGCGGGCGATCGCCGGAGCGCCATCCAGCGCCTGCAGGCGCAGGGCCTGATTCCGATCGAGGCGCAGCCGGCCGGCCGCGGCGTGTTGCCGTCGATCGAGCCGGCCGCCCGGCCGGCGCGCGGCGGCGGCCGGCAGGCGGCGGCGGTGACGGTCGCCACGCGCGAGCTCGCGACCCTGATCGCCGCCGGCGAGACCCTCGAGAGTGCCCTGACCCTGGTCACGGGCGAGCTCGCCGACCGCCGGCTCCGGGCGGTCTTCCAGGCCGTCCTCAACCGGGTGCGGACCGGCGCCTCGCTCAGCGACGCCATGGCGGCCGAGCCCTTGATCTTCTCGCGCCTCTATGTCGGCATGGTGCGCGCCGCCGAGGCGACCGGCCGGCTCGGCGAGGTGCTGGGCGAGCTCGCCGATCTGCGCGAGCGACAGGAGACGCTCAGGCGGCAGCTCACCTCGGCCCTGATCTACCCGGCCGTCCTGATGCTCACCGCGATCGGCGCCGTGCTCGTGCTCCTGCTCTACGTGGTGCCGCAGTTCACACCCGTCTTCGCCGGCCACGAGGATCGGCTGCCGCCGCTCACCCGCTTCATCCTCGACGCCGCGGCGTGGCTGCGAACCCATGGCCCGACCCTCGCACTCGGCCTCGCCGGCCTCGCCCTCGCCTGGCTCGTCGCCTCGCGGATCGGCTGGCTCCGGCTCTTCGGCGACCGTCTCGTGCTGCGCCTCTGGGGCGTCGGCAGCCTCGCCCGCGAGCGTGCGACGGCCGAAATCTGCCGCGGCCTCGCCACCCTGCTCAAGGGCGGCCTCGACCTGCCGTCGGCGCTCCTCCTCATGCGCGAGATGGTGAGCAACCTCGCCATCGCCGAGGCCCTCGGCCGCGCCGCCTCGGCGGTCCGCCAGGGGCGGCGGCTGAGCGAGGCCCTGGCCACCGAGGGCGTCCTCCAGCCCATGGGCCAGAAGCTCCTGAAGACCGCCGAGGAGAGCGGCCGGCTCGAGCCGCTCGCCCGCTTCATCGCCGAACGCTTCGAGCAGGTCATGGCGACCCGCATGCAGCGCTTCGTCACGCTGCTCGAGCCCCTGCTCGTCATCGGCCTCGGCGGGCTCGTCGGCGGCATCGTCATCGCCATCCTGACCGCCGTGCTCAGCGTCAACGAGCTCGCGTTCTAGGCGAAGTTTCCTCGCTCGGGCCGCTTGGCGCGACAGCGGTTTTCGGCTAGAGACAATGCGGCCTCCGCACGGGCGCCCCGGCCGGCGCCACCCTTTCGACCCTCAAGACCGATCAAGGCTGCGGTGCAACCCTGGCATCCCCTGACCAAGCTCGTGGCGGTACTCGGCGGCCTCGCTCTCGGCTGGCTCTGGTGGACCGGCGACGAGGCGCAGACCGGCATGGCCAGCGACGATCCGGCCGGTGCCGTGCCCGCGGTGGCCCGGACCGAGCCTCCGCCGGTGGCCGAGGTCCGCAAAGCCGCCGAGGGTGCCCTCTTCGCCCGCGCCCTGCCGTCGATCGAGACGTTCAGCGGCATGCTCGAGCGACCGTTGTTCAGCGCCACGCGACGGCCGCCCCCCGAGGCGCCGGATGTGGCCGCGACGGTCGAGCCGGGGCCGGTGATCGAGCCGGCCGCCGGCCCGCAGCCGCCCAGGATCAGGTTCATCGGCAGCGTCCAGGAAGAGGGCGTCGTCCGGGCCTTCATCGGCGATGGCCTCGATGTGCGCGCGCTCGCGACCGGTGACGAGATAGAGGGCTGGCAGGTGGTGGCGATCGAGCCCCGGCGCCTCGTCCTGGGCTTCGACAACGAGCGCTACGAGCTGAAGATTTTGGAGTAGCGGCGAACTTGCGAGTGAAACCTTCGGGCCGGAGCCGTCGCGACGCCGGCTTCACGCTGATCGAGCTGCTCGTCGTGCTGGTCATCCTTGGCCTTCTGGCCGCGGTCGCGGGTCCCCGGGTGATCGGCTATCTGGGGGGTGCCAGGAGCGACACGGCGGGCGTCCAGGTGGCGGCCTTCCGCCAGGCGCTCGACCTCTACAGGCTCGATGTCGGCGACTACCCGACCACCGAGCAGGGGCTCGAGGCGCTGATCGAGGCGCCGCCGGGTGCCACGGGGTGGAACGGTCCCTATCTCGACGGCCAGACCGTGCCGCTCGACCCATGGGGCAACGACTATGTCTACCGCGTCCCGGGAGCGGACGAGCCTTACGATCTCCTCTCGCTCGGCGCCGACAAGCGGAAGGGCGGCAGCGGCGAGGATGCCGATATCGGCACGGGCGTCGACTGACGCCGGCTTCACGCTGCTCGAGCTTCTGGTCACGCTGACCCTGCTCGCCCTGCTGGCGACCGCGATCCTCCCCCGCTTCGGCGGCGAGCGGCAGCAAACGCTCGAGCGACAGGCCGCCGACCTCGCCCGGGACATCCGCCGCCTGCGCCTCGAGGCGATCGGCGGCGGGCGGGTGTTGACCATCGACGCCGCCGATCTGGCAGCCTTGCTGCCGGGAGGGGTGACGCTCGCCGCGATCGGGCCGAAGGAGCTCGTCTTCTTCCCGAACGGCATGTCCAACGGCGCCGCATGGCGCCTCGAGGACGAGGACCGCAGCCTCGCCCTCGACGTCGACTGGCTGACCGGACGGGTGGCCATCGATGCGCCCTGATCCGCGAACGTCCAGGGAACGGGGGTTCACTTTGCTCGAGGTGCTGGTGGCGCTGGCCGTGCTCGGCGTCGTGCTCACGACGCTCTTCCGCCTCGCCGGCGACAGCCTCGTCCAGTATTCCAGCCGCGAGGCGCGGCTGCGCCTCGCCATCGCCGCCGAGACGGCCCTGGAGGCCGAGCGGCTGACGCCGGGCGAGCGGCGGCGGGACGGCTGGCCGGCCGACATCGAGCTGACGCTGGAGCGCCGGAGCTTCCGGGCGGTGGCCGCGACATGGCCGGCTCTCGCCGCCAAGGCGGCCGCACTCGGCGAGGACCTGGACTGGCTGGTGGTGCGGGCGCAGGACAACGCCGGTCGCAGCTTCACGCTCGATGCCGTGGTTCCTTCCAGCCGTGCGCCATGACGGGACCCCCGCGCGCCGGCGAGCGCGGCTTCACCCTGGTCGAGATGATCGTGGCGCTCGTCCTGCTCGGGCTCGTGCTGGCACTGATCGGCACCGGCGCCCGGGTGCTCAGGGGCACGGGCGACCGGCTGGCCGAGCGGGGCGACGACCTCGCCGATCTCGCGCTCTTCTCGGCCCTGATGCAGGAGCGCCTGGGCGACGCGGTCGAGCTCGAGTTCGGTCCCGCCGGCAAGCCCGCGGTCTCCTTCGACGGCAACGCCGCGCGCGCCCGTTTTCTGACCCTGACCCCGGATTTCCAGGCGGGCGGGCCGCTGCTCGCCATGGAGATCGGCGCCGGAGCCGATGGCGGCCTCTGGCTGAAGCTCGCTTCTCTTTCCGCCGATCAGCGGGATTTCACCGTGCTCGACGGCGCGAAAGGGGTCGAGCGGCGCCTCCTCGCGCGCGACGTAAAGGCGGTCCGCCTCAGCTATTTCGGACGCAAGGAGGGCGAGGAGCCGGCCTGGCACGATCTCTGGCAGGGCGAGGCGAGACTGCCGCGCGCCGTGCGCTTCGACCTCACCCATGCGCGGATGGCGCTGCCGCCGGTCATCGTGCCGATCCGCGAGCGGGTCGGCACGCTCTGCGCCTCCGCCACGGCGGAGCTCGCATGTCCGGAACCGTGACGCCTTCCGCCACGGGCGAGGAGGGTTTGGCACTCCTCACCGTCCTCTGGTTCGTGGCGGCGATGAGCGCGCTCGCCGTGACCCTCGTCTCGATCAGCCAGGATACGGCCTATGTCACCCGCAACGCGGTCCGGGCGATCGAGGCGCGGGCGGCCCTGCAAGGTGCCGTCGAGATCGCCGGACGGCTGCTCGGCGGCGACGGCTTTCCGAAGGAGGGCGTGCTGAGCTGGGCCGATGGCGACGCGCACCTGCGGGTCACGGCCATTCCCGAGGGCGGCAAGATCGACCTGAACGCCGCCGACGAGGCGCTGATCGAGGGCCTCGCCGATGCCGTGGCCCCCGACCCCCGCACCGCCCGATCCCTTGCGGATGCGCTGCTCGATTGGCGCGATGCGGACGACGCCCGGCGCCTCGCCGGCGCCGAGCGTGCCGATTACGTGCGCGACGGCAGCCCGCAGCGGCCGCGCGACGGACCCTTGCCCTTCGTCGCCGAGCTCCGCTCGGTGCAGGGATTCGACCTCGAGCTCTACGGGCGTCTCGCCGATGCCGTCACCGTCTTCTCCGGCAATGCCGAGCCCGGACCCGTGCGCCGTCCGCCGCTGGTGCGGGAAGCGCTCGACCATGCGAGGGGGCTCGCCATTGCCGGGACGGAGGGTGGGCGGCTTGCGGAAAGCGCTTCCGATCCGTCGCCGGAGCCGCTAGAGGATGGGGCGGATGATGGGTCTGCGGCGGCATTCACCCCCGATCCGCAAGGCCTTTATACCCTGGATATCGAGTTGGCCTACGACGATGGACCGAGCTTCAGGCAGAAGACGGTGATCTGGGTCGAGCCGCCACTCAGCAGCGATCCGTTTCTCGTCCTGCAGAGCAGCACCGGCCTCGTTCCGCTACCGGCACCCGCCCCGGCGGGCGGCGAGCCCGCCCCTGGAGGTGTCGCATGGCGGTCGCGCTGAACGGCCAGGCCGGCCAGCACGGCAGCGGCTTCTTCGCCTGGTGGGCGAACGAGCTGGCCGCGCTCATGCCGGCCGGCGGCCGGCGCCTGCCGACCGACCGCTTCGTGATCGCCGTCTTCGACGGCGGCTCGCTGCAGCTCGCCGTCCGCCATCGCGGGCGCATCGAGCATCTGGGTGTCGTCGAGAGTGCGTCGGAGGGCCGCGAGGCGGATACCCGAAACGAGCTTCTGGCGGATCGCATCCGGCGGCGGGAGCTGCCCCTGGTCCTGCGCCTCGTGCCGGACCTCGGCATTCAGACCGGCGACCGGCTGCCGGCGACGGCCAAGGGCGAGCTTCGGGCGATCATCGCCAACAAGCTCGACATGCTCACCCCCTGGTCGGCCGAGAACGCCTGTTTCGACACCGTCCGGGTGGCAGCACCCGACGCCGGCATGCTCGCGGTCGAGATCGCCGTGGCCCCGGAGAGGACGGTGGCACGGGCGGTGGGCGCCGTCGAGCGGCTCGGTCTCGAGGTCGACGTGGTCGATCTCGGCGAGGACGATCCCTATGCGCCGCCGACCCACGATCTCCTGCACGGCAGCCGGCAACGGCGCCTGCCCCGGTGGCTGCCGATCGGCGGTGCGCTGCTCGCGGCGGCGGCGGTGACCATCGGCATCTTCGCCTATTTCGATATCCAGGCGCGCGATGCCGATCTGGCACAGCGCCGCGCCTATGCCGGGCTGCTCGAGCAGCGGCTCGAGGACCTGCCCCAGATCCGCGGCCGGATCGAGGCGCTCGAGGCCGGCAGCCGGGAGGTTCTCGAGCGCCATCTGAGCCGGCCCTCGACGCTCGCCACGATCGAGAGGCTGAGTCGGCTCCTGCCGGATTCCGTCTGGCTCGACACGCTCACGATCGACGGGCGGCGCCTCACCATGACCGGCTACAGCAGCGATGCCGCCAAGCTGCCGGCGCTGATCGAGGGCAATGCGGCCTTCGAGGCGGCGCGGCTGACGGCACCGAGCGAGCGGATATCGGTCGGCAACGACCAGGGCGATCTGACCGAGGTCGACCGGTTCTCGCTGCAGGCCGAGGTGCGACCCGCCATGGAGCTGCCCCGCTGATGCCGACGCTCTCGCCGACCCTGAGCCGCTGGCTCGCCGTGCTGCTGCTGCTGGTGCCGTTCGCCGCCGTGGCCCTGCTGGTGCTCGTCCCGGCCCGGCTCACCGAGCGGCAGGCGGCCGACCGCGAGGCGCTCGAGGCCCACATCGCCCGGCTCGAGCAGCGGATCGTCACGCGCGAGCAGGTGCTCGCCGAGCTGCGCCAGCTCGAGCGCCGGAGCGAGGATGACCGGCGGCTGCTGCGCGCCGAGACGCCCTCGGTCGGCGGTGCGGCACTCGCCGGCCTGCTCACCGAGTTCGTCGAGGGAGCCGGCGGCAGGCTGAACCGGACCCAGGTGCTCGAGCCGGTGGTCGACGATCTGGTGATGCGCATCGGCGTGCAGCTCAGCGGCACCATGCAGATCAGCGGCCTGCGCAGCCTCCTGCACCGCATCGAGACGCACGAGCCGCTCTTGACGGTCGAGCGGATCGCCATCTCGGGCATCGATCTCGGCTCCGCGGAGGTGCTGGTCGATACCGATCTGACGGTCGTCGGCTACGCCCGCGTGCCGCCCGCAGAGCCGGGCGAGACCGCATCCGCCCGGCCTGCGGGATGACCCGCGGCCGCTCTCGGCACCGGCAACAGGGAGAGGAAACATGAACGAGGTGCTCTACCATCGGGGCGAGGCCGACGATCGGCCCTGGGGCCGCTGGGAGGTGCTCGATATCGGGCCCGGCTTCTGCGTCAAGCGCCTCACGGTGCAGCCGGGCGGCAAGCTGTCGCTGCAGCTCCACCATCACCGCGCCGAGCATTGGGTGATCGTCGCCGGCACGGCCCACGTCACCCGCGGCGAGGAGGTGCTGGAGCTCGAAAAGGACACCCACGTCTACCTGCCGCTCGGCATCAAGCACCGGATCGAGAACCGCGGCAGCGTGCCGGTCGAGTTCATCGAGGTGCAGACCGGCGACCGGCTCGACGAGAACGACATCGTGCGCTTCGACGACACCTATGGCCGCTCCTGAAGGGGAGCGGCCGGCTGCAGGAAATCAAGGGAGCAGGGCTTGAGAAGGGTGATCCTCGTCACCGGCGGCAGCCGCGGCATCGGTGCCGCCTGTTGCCGGCTCGCGGCCCGCATGGGCTACGATGTGGCCATCAACTTCCACGGCAACGAGAGAGCCGCCGCCGCCGTCGCCGACGATGTGCGCGCGGCCGGCGCGGAGGCTCTCGCCATCCGTGCCGATGTGAGCGACGCCGAAGCCGTCGAGCGCATGTTCGACGAGACGGCGGCCGCGCTCGGCCCCCTCCGGGCCTTCGTCAGCAATGCCGGGGTCATCAACAGATCGGCGCCACTCGCCGACATCGCGATCGCCGAGATCCGCCGGATCATCGACATCGACCTGACCGCACACCTCATCTGCAATCGCGAGGCCGTCCGCCGCATGGCGAAGTCGCGAGGCGGGCCGGGCGGCGGCATCGTCAACATCTCCTCCATGGCCTCGAGCCTCTTCGGCGCCGGCGGCTTCATCCCCTACGGTGCCGCCAAGGGCGGGATCGACGTGCTGACCCGTGGCCTCGGGCGGGAGGTGGCGGGCGACGGGATTCGCGTCAACGGCCTGCGGCCCGGCCTGATCGACACCGACATCCAGGACGACACCGGGATCGAGGACCGGATCGGGCGGTTCGGCTCGACCGTGCCCATCGGGCGCGCCGGCACGCCCATGGAGGTCGCCGAGGCCGTGCTCTGGCTCCTGTCGGACAAGGCCGCCTACGTCACCGGCACCATCTTCGACGTCTCGGGCGGCCGCTGATCGCAAGCGCCGGATGACCGCCCTCCGCCGCCTCGCCCGGCTCCTCCTGGCGCTCGTGCCCTTCGCCGCCACGTCGGCGGCCGGAGCCCGGGCGGATTGCGGCGATACCCCCTGCGAGGTGGCGGGCGGCAGCTACCACCTCGCGGCACCGGCCGGCTGGGACGGCACGACCCCCTTGCCGGCCGTGCTCTTCTTCCACGGCTACGGTGCCTCCGGCGCTTCCGTCCTCGCCGATCCGGGGGTGCGCGACAGCGTCACCCGGCGCGGCTACCTCCTGATCGCACCGAACGGCCGGGACCCCGAGCCCGGCCGCAACCGGAGCTGGGCGCATCAGGGCTCGCCCTTCACCGGCCGCGACGAGAACGCCTTCATCGCCGAGGTGATGGCGGACACGGCCAGCCGCCTGCCGCTCCGCCGGGACCGTGTCCTCGTCTCCGGCTTCAGCCAGGGCGGCTCGATGGCCTGGCACGTCGCCTGCTTCATGGGACGGGACTTCGCCGCCTTCGCCCCCGTCGCCGGCGCCTTCTGGCAGCCCGAGCCCCCGGCCTGCCCGGGCGGACCCGTGCGGCTCCTGCACCTGCACGGCTTCGCCGACGAGGTGGTGCCGCTCGAGGGCCGGGCCATCGGCGATCGCTGGCAGCAGGGCGACGTCTTTCTCGCCATGGCGCGGCTGCGCGAGATCGACGGCTGCCGACCCGAGCCCGACCGCATCACCATCCGAGACGGCCGGCGCTGCCGCGCCTGGACCGATTGCGCCTTCGGCGGCGCGCTCGGGCTCTGCCTCCACGATGGCGGCCACGAGCTGCCGCAAGGCTGGCTCGATCACGTGCTGGACTGGTTCGAGGCCGGCTGAGCGCGTCGTTCTTCTTGAATTTATTCCTAGTTTTGTTTAGGTTGGCGGCCTCCAACGTCACGAGGTGAACCATGCCGACCCGCCCGAGAACGCCGGCGCAGATCGCCGCGAGCCGCAACAACGGGCGACGGTCGCGCGGACCCACGACCGACGCCGGCAAGCGCCGCTCGAGCCTCAACGCGCTCAAGCACGGCCTGCGCTCCGCCGCCATCCGCTCGCTGTCGAAGCAGGAGGAGCTCGGTGCCGAGGCCCTGACCGCGGCCGTTCTCGACCGTCTCCAGCCGGCCGACGAAGCCGAGCGGGAGCTGGCCGATGCCATCATCGCCGCCCTCTGGCGGCTGCGCCGGGCGCGGCAGATCGAGGCGGAGCTTCTCGGCCTGCGAGCCGGAACGCCCGACGATGCCGAGCCCGAGGCCGTGGCCAGAGCCTTCGTCCGCAGCAGCCACCAGCCGAGGACGATGGATCTCCTGCTCCGCTATCGAACCCAGGCGGTGAACGAGCTCGGCCGGCTCGTCCGCCTGCATGCCGACCTCACCCGGCAGAAGCCGCCGGTCACGATCGATCTCGAGATGGCCGCCAACGACAACCGCCCCGCATCCGCCTAGCGCCGCGCCGTCGCCAGCAGGCGATCGAGCAGCGGGCTTTGCGCCGCGAAAACCGCATCCAGCACGGTGAAATGATTGGTGCCCTCGATCTCGCCATGACGGCAGTCGGCGCCCTGCGCCCGCCAGCGCTCGGCGAAGCTCCGGCTCTGCCGGCGGAACTCGGCACTCTCCTCGCCACCGACCACGACCTCCAGGGGTGCCGGGCAGGCGGGCTCGAGGTCGATCGGGCTCAGTGACAGAACCTCGGCGGTGCGAAGCTGCAGGGCCGGCTGCAGGTAGGTGTAGGGGAAGGGGCGGAGGTCGAAGAGGCCGGAGATGGCGAGCGCACCGGCGACGAGGTCGAGGGGCAGGCCGTACCGCCCCTCCCAGTCGGTGGCGAGGGCCATGCCCACCAGATGGCCGCCGGCCGAATGGCCGGACAGGGTGAGCCGCGCCGGATCGCCCCCGAACCGGCCGATCTCCCGATGGCACCAGGCGATGGCGGCGCGGATCTGGCGCACGATCTCGGTGAGCGTGACCTCGGGGCACAAGGCGTAGTTGACGATGACCGCGGAAACGCCGCGCGCCACCAGGGGCTCGGCCACCCAGGCGAAATCGCGGGCCGAGAAGCGCCGCCAGTAGCCGCCGTGCAGAAAGACGTGCACGGGTGCCCCGGTGCCGGCCGGAAAGACGTCGAGATGCTCGGCGAGCGTCGGGCCGTAGCGGACGCCAGGCTCGTGCGGCAGCCGCGCCAGCGTCCGGCCGCTCCGCACCGGCCAGTCCGCCATGCGGGCCTGGGCGTCCGCCACGGTCCGGCCCGGATCGTACTCTTCGTCCAGCGCCGCCTGATCCGAAAACTCCCGATAGAGCTTCATCGATCCCCTCTTGCAGCAGCGCCGGAGCCAAAAGGCCGGACGGGCGCCGTCAGGCGCCGCGGCGCCGGCGGGCACCGGCGCGCTTCTTCGCCTCGGCGGCGCGGCGCTTCTCGGCTCGGGTGGCGGTGGGCCGCCAGGGCCTGGCGTCGCGCGTGCCGCCGGCCGGACGCGCCGTCCGCACCACCGGCAGGCCCAGCTCGCCGTCCTCCAGCCGCTTGATCTCGTCGCGCAGGCGTGCCGCCTCCTCGAACTCGAGATCGGCGGCGGCGTCGCGCATCCTCTTCTCGAGCTCGCCGATCCAGGCCTGCAAATCCATGCCCGAGAGGCTCGGCGGCGCGTCCTCGCCGAGATCGACCGTGACGTAGTCGCCCTCGGCGGCACTCGCGAGGATGTCCTGGACGTTGCGCTTGATGCTCGCCGGCGTGATGCCGTTGGCCTCGTTGAAGGCGAGCTGCTTCGCCCGGCGCCGGTCGGTCTCGTCGATCGCCGCCTTGAGCGAGCGGGTCATGCTGTCCGCGTAGAGGATGCAGCGCCCGTCGATATTGCGGGCGGCGCGGCCGATGGTCTGCACCAGCGATGTCTCCGAGCGCAGATAGCCCTCCTTGTCGGCGTCGAGAATGGCGACCAGACCGCATTCGGGGATGTCGAGCCCCTCGCGCAGCAGGTTGATGCCGACCAGCACATCGAACCGGCCGAGGCGGAGATCGCGGATGATCTCGATGCGCTCGAGCGTGTCGATGTCGGAGTGCATGTAGCGGACCCGGACCCCCTGCTCGTGCAGGTACTCGGAGAGGTCCTCGGCCATCCGCTTGGTCAGCGTGGTCACCAGCACGCGCAGGCCGCGCTCGCGGCAGGACCGGCACTCGGCCAGAAGATCGTCGACCTGATGCTCGACCGGCCGGACGATCACCGGCGGATCGACGAGACCGGTCGGCCGGATCACCTGCTCGACGAAGACGCCGCCCGTCCGCTCGAGCTCCCAGTCGCCCGGCGTCGCCGAGACGTAGATCGTCTGCGGCCGCATCGCGTCCCATTCCTCGAACTTCAACGGCCGGTTGTCGACGCAGGAGGGCAGCCGGAAGCCGAACTCCGCCAGCGTCGACTTGCGCTGCCGGTCGCCCTTGTACATGCCGCCCACCTGGGGCACCGCCACATGGCTCTCGTCGACGAAGAGGATGGCGTGCTCGGGAATGTACTCGAAGAGCGTCGGCGGCGGCTCGCCCGGCTTGCGGCCGGTCAGATAGCGCGAGTAGTTCTCGATCCCGGGGCAGGAGCCCGTGGTCAGGATCATCTCGAGATCGGCCACCGTGCGCTGCTCGATGCGCTCGGCCTCGAGCAGCTTGCCCTCGCGGCGGAAGTGCTCGAGCGTCTCCCCGAGCTCGACCTTGATCGATTCGACCGCCTGCGCCAGCGTCGGCTTCGGCGTGACGTAGTGGCTGTTGGGGTAGAGGCGGATCTGCTCCAGCCGCTCGCCCTTCTGCCCGGTCAAGGGATCGAACGCCCAGATCGCCTCGATCTCGTCGCCGAACATCGAGATGCGCCACGCCCGGTCGTCGAGATGGGCCGGAAAGACCTCGATCGTGTCGCCCTTGGCCCGAAAGGCGCCGCGGCCGAAATCCAGCTCGTTGCGCCGGTACTGCAGCTCGACCAGGGCGCGGAGCAGGCGCTGGCGCTCCACCCTCTGCCGCTCGCGCAGGTTCAGGGTCATCCGCGCATAGGTCTCGGGCGAGCCGATGCCGTAGATGCAGGAGACCGAGGCGACGATGATGACGTCGTCCCGCTCGAAAAGGGCCCGCGTCGCGCTGTGGCGCATCCGGTCGATCTGCTCGTTCACGCTCGCCGTCTTCTCGATATAGGTGTCCGAGCGGGGCACGTAGGCTTCCGGCTGGTAGTAGTCGTAGTAGCTGACGAAATACTCGACCGCGTTGTGCGGAAAGAACGACTTGAACTCGCCGTAAAGTTGTGCCGCCAGGATCTTGTTGGGTGCCAGGACGAGCGTCGGGCGCTGGCGGTCGGCGATGACCTGCGCCATGGTGAAGGTCTTGCCCGAGCCGGTGACGCCGAGCAGCACCTGATCGCGCTGCCCTTCCTCGAGCCCGCCGATCAGCTCGGCGATCGCCGTGGGCTGATCGCCCGACGGCTCGAACTCGGAGACCAGCTCGAAGGGGCGGCCGGCCTCCGGCCGGGCGATGAGCTGCTCCGGATCGGCCAGGCTCTTGAGCTGATCGAGCGGCGACGGGCTGTCGACTGGCTGCATGGATGCACCGTTGGCAACGGGAAGCAGGGGCCGAGAGATGGCATGAGGATGGCGCCTGGCGAGGCCGACCTCAAGAGCGCTTTCGGCAAATCGTCGCCCCCGCGCTCAGGACATGGTGATGCCGAGGCTGGCCGGCTCCAGGGTCGGCGCGGCCGGCTTCGCCTCCACCCCGGCATCGGCGAGGGCGAGGCTCTCGATCGCCGCCGCAAGGCCACCCTGGCCGAACGGAATGGCGTTGCGGCGCATCGCCAGCTCGACGCTCGCCAGCGTGCCGAGGATCATGGGCTCGTTGAGATCCCCCATGTGGCCGATGCGGAACGCCTGGCCCTCCATGTCGCCGAGCCCGGCGCCGAGCGCGGTGGCATAGCTGTCGCGGGCACAGCGGCGCATGGCGTCCGGATCGATGCCGGGTGCGGTGCGAATCGCGGTGACACCGTTCGCCCGGCTCGCCGGGTCGCTGGCGTGGAAGCTCAGGGCACCCGCCTCGCCCCAGCGGGCGACGCAGGCGCGAACGGCATCGGCCAGACGCCGATGGCGGAGCACCACCTCGTCCAGCCCCTCCTCGAGCAGCATGTCCAGCGCCTCGCGCAGGCCCCAGATGTGCTGCATGGGTGGCGTGCCGTGAAACCACTCGTAGGTCTTGGCACCGCGGCGAAGGCCGATGTCGAAATAGCGCCTCGGATGACGGCAGCGTTCGGCCACCTCGAGCGCCCGCTCGCCGAAGGCGGCGAAGCAGAGACCCGGAGCGACCATCAGGCCCTTCTGCGAGGCGGTCAGCGCGCAGTCGATGCCCCACTCGTCCATGGCGAAGGGCTCGATGGCGAGGCTGGCGATGGCGTCGACCACGAAGAGGGCCGGATGCCGTGCCTCGTCGAGGGCGCCACGAACGGCCTCGATATCGCTGGAGATGGCGGTCGCCGTCTCGGTCTGCACGACCAGCACCGCCTTGATCCGGTGCTCCCGGTCGTGGCGCAGGCGCTCGCGGATCTGGTCGGCATCGAGCGGCAGGCGACGATCCATCTCCAGCCGCACGACCTCGAGGCCGAGCTTCTCCGCCATGTCGGCCCAGTTCTGCGAGAACCGCCCGGAGACCGGCATCAGGACCGCGTCCCCCGGCTCCACGAGGTTCAGAAGCGGCACCTCCCAGGCGGCATGGCCGTTGCCGATGAAGCAGAAGACCTCGCCCTCCGTGCGAAACACCCTCGCCAGATCGTCGAGGCAGGAGCGGGCGACGCCGCTGAAGGCGGGGGCGGCGAAGTCCTCAGCGGCGCGGTGCATCGCGCGCAGCACCCGGTCGGGCACGTTGGTGGGTCCCGGCGTCGCCAGGAAAATTCGTCCGCGTGGTGTCATGCCTTCCTCGAATGGCTGTCCAAAGGCAGGAGATAGCGAAGTGTCGTGGCGGAGGACACCCCGTAAAGCCTAACGCGAGGGTCGCACCCGAAGGTCGCGGCGGCGGTGCGAAGATTGACGCAGGATGATGAACACTCCTTTAATCACGCCACGGAAACGCCGATCGGGGAGAGCGATTTGCGCTGCCTTCTGCTCCTGCTGCTGGCGATGCTGCCGGCCTTCGCCAACCCGGCCCGGGCGGCGTCGCCGGCGGCGCGCTGCCTGGCGCTGATCGCCGTGCTCGAGGCCGCGGGCGAAGGCGAGGCCGGGATGGCGGCGGTGATCGAGGTGGTGAGGAACCGAGCGGCCGATCCGCGCTTTCCCGACGAGGCCTGCGCCGTGATCGCCCAGGATCGCCAGTTCCAGCCGGTCGGCGAATGGCCCGCCCTGAAGCGGGCGCTGGCCCGGCCGGCGTCGCTCGATCCCCACGCCATGCTGGCCGGCGGCCCGGCGCGCCAGAGCCTCGATCGCGCCTTTCGCCTCGTGTCCTCGCCGTCGTCGCGCACCAAAGGTGCGCTCTACTTCGTCAACCCGCGCGCCATGGACCCGCGCCACTGCGGCTGGTTCGCCGGCCTCAAGCGCACGGCCAGGATCGGCAACCACGTCTTCCTGACGCACTACCAGAAGGGCGAGCGCCCGGCGGCACCGGCGCTCGACTGCGACGATCCCTCGATCGGCAGCCTGTTCAAATCGAGGCCGAGCCTCGCCCGGCAATACGCGCAAGGCCTCTTCCATCCGAAAGGCCCGCGCATCGCCAGCCGCACTCCGACCCCGGCCGAGCTCGCGGCCTGGCGCCGAACCGGCCGCCTCGAAGCCCGCGCCGCCGAGCTCAGGAAGAGCTTCAAGCCGGGCTGGATCTCGCTGGAGTAGGCGTGGGCTGCCCGTCGCGTATCGCGAATCAAGCGGGCAACTCCGTGCCCTCGTTCAGCAAGTCCATAAGCGCGGTGTATCGGTAGATGCGGTTGCGCCTTCGACCCGTGATCTCGCCTACGATACCCAGCTCGACCAACGCGCGAACCGCGTTATCGACCGCCGGTTGGGTCAAGGAAACATTGGCGGTGACCGTGTTCGCCTTGAAGATCGCCTGCTGTTGTATGGCCCGAAAGACCCGCTGCATGCTCGAGATCCGTCTGCCGTAGCTTGCCGCCTGGTCGATCTTCTGATGATCGCGAGCGAAGAGCTCCAGCATTCGATGGGCTGTGGCGGCGGCGGGTCCGGCAGTGTCCCGGACGCCCAGAAGGAAGAACTCGAGCCATGCCTTTCAGGCACCCTTCGTCCGGACATCGTTCAGAAGCTGGAAATACTGATCGCGATGAGCTTTGAAATAAAGGCTCAGGTAAAGGGTCGGCGCATGGAGAATTTTGGCATTCATCAGAATGAGGATGATGAGAGCCCGGCCGAGCCGGCCATTGCCATCGAGAAAGGGATGGATGGTCTCGAACTGCACATGCGCAAGCCCCGCTTTCAGGAGAACCGGCATGTCGTCCTTCGCATTGATCCATTTTTCCAGTGCGTCCATGCATGGACTCACCTCCTGCCATGGTGGCGGCACGAATTCGGCGAGCGATGGTCGAGCCCCTTGCACCCAAACGGGGGTCCGCCGGTACTCGCCCGGCGCCTTGCTCGCTCCGCGGCCGCTCCGCAGCAAAATGGCATGCATCTCCTTCAAGAGACGAAGACCGATCGGGCGGGTCTCGAGCCAGTCGCTGGCATGGGCGAGCGCTCTCACAGAGTTCGACACTTCGCGGATATCGTCGAGCGGTGCGCCGGGCGCTTCGTCGAGCTCGAAGAACAGGAGGTCGGAGAGCGAACCGCGCGTGCCCTCGATCTGGGCGCTCAGCAGGGCCTCCTTGCGGACATAGGACCAGAGGAAAACATCGGTGCTCGGCAGGACGGCCGTGGCGCCGTTCAGCTCGCTCAGTCGCGATTGCGCCTCCATGGCGAGCTTGAAGAGACGCGGCGTCAGCTCCAGCGGTGGGTCGGGCGGCAATGGCGGCGGAATCGCCGCTTTGACCCGCTCGCCTTCGATTGCCATGCTGACCCAACGGCATTCGCGACTCAAGCGGCGCTCCTCAACAAAAAGATGTTACATTACGCAGTGCCACTAAAAAAACTTCGCGCGGAAATTTTTCCAACCGGCTCCGTTGCCGCCTCGGATATCAGGCCAGCCCGCGTCCGGTCAGCGCCGCTGCCTCGTCGGCCGGGAAGTCGATGTGGATGTGGTTGTGGTCCACGTCGTGGATATTGACCTGGATGATCGGGAAGCCCGGCGGGCGGCCGACCTCGTAGGCGATTTCGTGCTTCTCGAGGTGGGTCAGGAAGGCGTCGAGCCCGGTGGCGCTGATCGCGAAATGCTCGAGCTTCGGGGCGATGGCCGCCGGCTCCTCCCGCACCTCGACCAGGTGGACGATGGGCAAGCCGTCGCAGTAGAGCCAGGCGCCGCCGAACGGGAAATCCGGCCGGGGACCGGGCTCCATGGCCAGGATCTTCCCGTACCAGTCGATCATCTGCTGCAGCCGGCTGGTGCGGACGTTGACGTGATCGAGCCGTGCCAGCTTCATGGCCGTTCCTCCCTGAAGGCTTCCTCGCCGAATCTAGCGCGATCGAGGGCCGGGCGACAGCACCCAGCGACGGTGCCGCCGCGATGAGCGCGTCACGGCTCAAGGTGGTGGTGGCGCTCGGGACGACGCAGACCCTGGCCTTCGGCTCGACCTATTATCTCCCGGCGATCCTCGCGGCACCCATGGCGAAGACGCTCGGCCTGGGCGTCGATTTCGTCTACGCCGCGTTCTCGGTGGCCCTTCTCGTCTCGGGCCTGCTCGGGCCCGTGGTCGGCCGCCGCATCGACCTTCTGGGCGGCCGTGGGGTCCTCGCCGCCTCCAGCCTGACCTTCGCCCTGGGCCTCGGCCTGCTCGCGGCGGCCTCGGGACCGGTCCTCCTGCTCCTCGCCTGGCTGGTCATCGGCGTCGGCATGGCCATGGGCCTCTACGAGGCCGGCTTCGCCACCCTCGCCGGCATCTACGGGAGCGAGGCGAGGGGACCCATCACCGGCATCACCCTGATCGCCGGCTTCGCCAGCACCGTCGCCTGGCCGGTCAGTGCCCTGCTCGAGGGGTCGGTCGGCTGGCGTGGCGCCTGCCTCTTCTGGGCGCTCGTCCACCTCCTCCTCTGCCTGCCGATCAACCGCTGGCTGGTGCCGCGCGGCACGCAGCCCGTGGCGACGGTGGAGCGAGGCACGCCGCCGCTCGCCCGGCAGCCGGGGGAGCTCCGCGCCATGATCGCCCTCGCCTTCGTCTTCGCCGTGAGCTGGTTCGTCAGCACGGCCTATGCCGCGCATCTGCCGGGGTTGCTGCTCGCCGCCGGCCTGACGCCCGCCATGGCGCTCTTCGCCGCGACCCTCGTCGGCCCCGCCCAGGTGGCGGCGCGGCTGGTCGAGTTCGGCCTGCTGCGCCGCTACCACCCGCTGGTCTCGGCGCGCCTCGCCACGCTGGCGCACCCGCTCGGCGCGGCGGCGCTGCTCGCCCTGGGCTCGCCGGCGGCGATCCCGTTCGCCCTGCTGCACGGCGCCGGCAACGGCATTCTCACCATCGCCAAGGGAACCCTGCCGCTGGTGCTGTTCGGGCCCGCGGGCTACGGGCTGCGGCAGGGGCTGATCACCGCGCCCTCGCGCATCGCCCAGGCGGCGGCGCCGCTGCTCATGGCGCTGGCGATCGAGCGCCTCGGCCTCTACGTCCTCGCGGTCTCGAGCGGGCTTCTGCTCCTCGCCTGCCTCGTCCTCCTCCGGGTGCCGCGCTCCCTCGGAAAGCCCTGCCGGCAGGTCGCGTCTACTCGCCGCCGCCCAGATTGTGGACGTAGACGGTGAGCATGGTGATGACCTCCTCCGGCAGCCGTCCCTCCCAGGGCGGCATGACCCCGTGCTGCGGACGGCGGATCTGGGCCGTGATGGCTTCCGGCGTGCTGCCGTAGAGCCAGACGGCGTCGGTCAGGTTCGGCGCACCCAGCTCCTCGATTCCCTTGCCGTCCTCGCCGTGGCAGGCGGCACAGTTGATCTCGAAGACCTCCTTGCCGGAAGCCGCGAGATCGGCGTCGTGGTCCCGGCCGCCGAGCGCCAGCACGTATTGCGCGACCTGGCCGATCTCCTCGGGGCTCAGGATCTCGTCCGCGCCGAAGGCCGGCATCATGCCGAACCGCGCGTCGGGGTCGTCCTCGTTGCGGATGCCGTGCCTGATCGTCTGCCGGATCGCATCGAGCGTCCCGCCCCAGATCCAGGCATCGTCGGCGAGCGAAGGGTAGTGGAGCTGCCCGGCGCCGCCGAGCCCGTGGCAGGCCGCGCAATTGTCCTTGAAGTGGCGCTCGCCCCCGGCCATGGCGAACTGCAGAAGCTCGGGATCATCGGCGACCTCCGCCGGGCTCGCCTGGGCGATCCGCTCGAGGAACACCGCCTGCGCCGCGCGCGCATCCGCCATCCGCTGCTCCAGCGCCACGCGCTGATTGGAGCCGAGCAGGCCCGGCGTGTAGCCGGTCGAGCTCGGCCATGCCGGAAAGAGGATCCACCAGAGCACCGAGAACGCGATGCTGGCGTAGAACACGTAGAGCCACCAGCGGGGCAGGGGGTTGTTGAGCTCCTTGATCCCGTCCCACTCGTGGCCGGTCGTGTCGACCCCGGTGACCTCGTCCCTCTCAACGGTCGCCATGCGTCCTCTCCTTCTCACCGGGCCGGTCGGCGGGCAGGTCGTCGCCCGTGTCCTCGAGCGGGATGCGGGCGTGCTCTTCCATCTGCTTCTTCCGACCCGGCCAGAAGACCCAGGCGACGATGCCGAGGAAGATCAGCATCAGCCAGAGGCCCCAGAGCGTGTTCGCCCATTCCAGAAGCGTGCCCATCGCGCGCGATCCGCGAGGCGCCGCTACTGCAGGATGTCCTCGGTGCGGATGTCGGTGAAATCCACCATCCGCCCGAGGATCTGCAGGTACGCCACGATCGCGTCCATCTCGCTGACCCGGCCGGGCTGGCCGTCGAGATCGCCGACCACGGCCTTGGGATAGCGGGCGAGCAGGCCCTCGTGGTCGGCATCGGCCGTCGCCTGGTCCCGCAGATCGGCGGCCGCGCTCTCGATCATCTCGTCGGAATAGGGCACGCCCACGACCGTGAGCGTGCGCAGATGGTCGGCGATGTCGGACTCCCTCACCTCGCGGTCCAGAAGGAAGCGATAGCCCGGCATGATGCTCTCCGGCACCACGGCGCGCGGATCGACCATGTGCGCCACGTGCCAGTCGTTCGAGTACTTGCCGCCGACCCGGGCGAGGTCGGGACCGGTCCGCTTGCTGCCCCACTGGAAGGGATGATCGTACATGCTCTCGGCGGCGAGGCTGTAGTGGCCGTAGCGCTCGGCCTCGTCGCGGAACGGGCGGATCATCTGGCTGTGGCAGTTGTAGCAGCCCTCCCGCACGTAGATGTTGCGGCCGAGCTGCTCGAGCGGCGAGTAGGGCCGCATCCCCTCCACCTTCTCGATCGTCGATTCGATCTTGAAGAGCGGCACGATCTCGACGAGCCCGCCGATCGAGACGGTGATCAGGATGAGGATGGCGAGGACCGAGGCGCGCGTCTCGATCTTGCCGTGATGCTTGATCAGGTTCATCGCCGCCCTCCCTACTCGGCCGGCGCCGGCAGCGGCGCCGCCACGACCCGGCCGGGCTCCTCCTCGACCCTCATCTCGCGACGCATGGTCCGGATCAGGTTGTAGACCATGATGAGCGCACCGCAGAGGAACAGCACGCCGCCGAAGGCGCGGATCACGTAATAGGGGTGCATGGCCGCCACCGTCTCGATGAACGAGTACTGGAGAAAGCCGAGGCTGTCATAGGAGCGCCACATCAGGCCCTGCATGATGCCCGACACCCACATCGAGGTGATGTAGAGGACGATGCCGAGCGTCGCGATCCAGAAGTGCCACTCGACGAGGCGCAGCGAATAGAGCCGCTCGGCCCGCCAGAGCCGCGGCACCAGATAGTAGACGGCGCCGAAGCTGACGAAGGCGACCCAGCCCAGAGCCCCCGAATGCACGTGCCCGACGGTCCAGTCGGTGTAGTGCGAGAGCGCGTTGACCTGGCGGATCGACATGAGCGGCCCCTCGAACGTGCTCATGCCGTAGAAGGCGACGGAGACCACGAGAAAGCGCAGCACCGGATCGGTGCGCAGCTTGTCCCAGGCGCCGGAGAGGGTCATCAGGCCGTTGATCATGCCGCCCCAGGACGGCATCCAGAGCATGACCGAGAACGTCATGCCGAGCACCTGCGCCCAGTCGGGCAGGGCCGTGTAGTGCAGATGATGCGGACCCGCCCAGATGTAGAGGAAGATCAGCGCCCAGAAGTGGATGATCGAGAGACGGTAGGAGTAGACCGGACGGTTCGCCTGCTTCGGCACGAAATAGTACATCATGCCGAGGAAGCCGGCGGTGAGGAAGAAGCCGACCGCGTTGTGGCCGTACCACCACTGCGTCAGCGCATCCTGCACGCCGGCGAAGAGCGAGTAGCTCTTGGTCCCGAAGACCGAGACCGGCACCGCCAGGTTGTTGACGATGTGCAGCATCGCGATGGTGATGATGAAGGCGAGATAGAACCAGTTGGCGACGTAGATGTGCGATTCGCGGCGCCGGAGCAGCGTGCCCATGAAGATCACGAGATAGGTGACCCAGACCACCGTGAGCCAGAGGTCCACGTACCATTCCGGCTCCGCGTACTCCCGGCTCTGGGTGATGCCCATGACGTAGCCGGTGGCGGCGAGCACGATGAAGAGCTGGTAGCCCCAGAAGAGAAAGCTCGCCAGCATCGGCCCGCCGAAGAGGCTGGCCCGGCAGGTCCGCTGGACCACGTAGAGCGAGGTGCCGAGCAGCGCGTTGCCGCCGAAGGCGAAGATGACGGCCGATGTGTGCAATTGCCGCAGCCGCCCGAAGCTGGTCCACTCGAGATCGAGGTTGAGCCAGGGATAGGCGAGCTGGAAGGCGATCAGCACGCCGACGAGAAAGCCGACCACCCCCCAGAAGACCGTCGCCAGCGTGAACAGCCGGATCACGTCCTCGTCATAGGCGCTGCCGACCCGGCCCGCAGGCGCCGCCATCACCGCTGCCATCTCGTTCTCCCGCTTGCCACGTCTCGCCCGCCGATGCCGCGCCGCAGGGCTTGCCCGCGGAACGCCGATCTGACATTGATTCAGGTCAAGAAACGGCCGCCGCCCCTGCCCTAGAAATCACCCGACCCGAGGAGCCGGGCCGCGTGCGGGACGGGCGGCACGGCCGGGTCATAGCGACACACGCCAGTGGCGGCAACGATCTGGGGGACGACGATGGCCGACGCCGTTCCGGTTTTCGCGCAGCCGGCGGTCCGGGTCCGCAGGCTGGAGATGGACCAGCCATGGATCTGGCTGCGCAAGGGCTGGCAGGATTGCCTGAAGACACCCGCCGTGAGCTTCGGCTACGGCGTGCTCGCGGCGGTGACGGGCTATTTCATCACCTGGGGCCTCTTCGCCTTCGACCTGCCCTATCTGGTGCTGCCGATCATGGCCGGGTTCCTCATCGTCGGCCCCATCCTGGCCGTCGGGCTCTACGAGGCGAGCCGCCGCTCCGAGCACGGCCTCGGGACCACATGGAAGGAGGCGCTCGCCGCTTTCTGGCGCAACCCGAGCCAGATGGGCCTCATGGGCATCGTCCTCCTGCTGCTCATGTTCTTCTGGGCGAGGATCGCGGCCCTGCTCTTCTTCCTCTATTTCGGCATGGAGCCGCCCGACTTCGAGAACCTCTTCGTCGCGACGTTCCTCTCGTCCCGAAGCTGGCCCTTCTTGATGGTGGGCTCGGCCGTCGGCGGCGTGCTCGCCCTCGTCGCCTTCTCGCTCAGCGTCGTCTCCATCCCGCTTCTGCTCGACCGCCCCGCCGCCAATGTCGTCGAGGCGGTCGCGACCAGCGTGCGGGCGGTGCAGTCGAACCCGCTGCCGCTCCTCTTCTGGGGCGGGCTGATCGTCGTCTTCATGATGGCGGGGCTCGTCACGCTCTATCTCGGGCTGATCGTGACCCTGCCGCTGATCGGCCACGCCACCTGGCACGCCTACCGGGACATCGTCGTGTTCGACGATGCGTGACGTCGTCCATGCCCTGGAAAGGGACGCTCGAACCGAACTCGCGGGGAAGATGGAGATGATCGAATTGGGTCGATGGATCGGCGGCCTCGCCATGGCGGCGCTGGCCCTTCTCGGGCTCGTCGCCATGAGCCGGGCGACCGATCCAATGTTCGGATTCTTCGGCCTTCTCCTGTTCCTCTTCGCCATCGCCGTCATCGTCGCCGCCGTGCACCGGGCGACGGCGCCGGAGCGCGTGCGGCCCGGCGATCAGGAGGCCTGAGGACCGACCTTGCCCGATCCGGCCGCCGCCCCCCGGTTCAGCCGCAGCGAGTTGCCGACGACGACGAGCGAGCTCGCCGACATGCAGATCGCGGCTATGAGCGGCGTCACGTGGCCGAGCACCGCGAGCGGCACCGCCAGGATGTTGTAGCCGAACGAAAGCGCGAGATTCTGCCGCACCAGCCGGCGGCTCCGCTCGGCGATCTCGAGCACCAGCACCACCGGCGAGAGGAGGCGACCCTGAAAGACGGCATCGGCCGCCGTCTGGCTGATGTCGACCGCCGTCGAGGGCGAGAGCGAGACATGCGCCGCCGCGAGCGCCGGCGCGTCGTTGAGCCCGTCGCCCACCATCATCACCCGGCGCCCCTGGCGGGCGAGGCCGGCGAGGTGCGCCACCTTGTCGTCCGGGCGGCAGCCGGCTCGCCAGATGTCGATGCCGAGCTCGGCCGCCATCGCTCCGACCGGCCCCTCCCGATCGCCCGAGAGAAGCTGCACCTCGAGCCCGCGCGCTCGCAGCGCTCGGACGGTCGAGGCGGCATCGGCGCGCAGGCGGTCCCGGAAGACGAAACGGTGCGGCGGCCGTTTGGGGCGCGCCAGCCAGAGCTCGAGGCCCTGATCCGCCCCGTTCGCCGCCTCGGGCACCGCCCAGCCGCGCCGGCCGAGACGGACCTCGCCGGCCGTGGTCATCAGCCGCAAGCCCTGGCCGGGACATTCCTCGACGCCCGGGACCGCACGCACCTCGGGGCAGGCACGGGCCAGGGCGCGGGCGAGCGGATGCCTGGAGCTCTTGGCGATGCCGGCGGCCTCCGCCAGAAGCTCCGGCACCTCGTCGCCGGCGACGAGGACGAGATCGCCCTCCGTCAGGGTGCCCGTCTTGTCGAAGACCACCAGATCGACCTCGGCCAGCCGCTCGAGGGCCGTCGCCGATTTGAGCAGCACGCCCAGCCGCATCAGCCGGCCGCTCGCCAGCACCTGCACCGCCGGCACCGCGAGGCCGAGCGCGCAGGGACAGGTGATGATCAGAACGGCGACGGCATTGAGCAGGGCCACCTGCCAGGCAGCGCCCATCGCCAGCCACCAGCCGAGGAAGGTGAGGGCGGCGAGCGCGTGCACGACCGGCGAGTAGGCGCGGGCGATGCGGTCGGCGAGCGCCACGAAGCGGCCCCGCTTCTGCTCGGCCAGCTCCATCAGCTTGACGATCTCGGCGAGCAGCGTGCCCTCGCCGACCGAGCGGACCGTGACCTCGATGGGTGCCGCCAGGTTGATGGTGCCGGCGAAGACGCGCGTGCCCGGCCCGGCCATGGCCGGCAGGGGCTCGCCGGTGATCGCGCTCGCGTCGATCTCGCTCCGGCCCTGGCGAATGGCGCCGTCGACGCCGATGCGCTCGCCGGCCGCCACCAGGATGGTCTGGCCCGCCTCGAGCTGCTCCGGCCGGCAGCTTCGCGTCCGCCCATCGGGCAGGAGCAGGGTCACGGCGGCGGCCCGCAGCGTCATCAGACGCTCGACCGCCGAGCGGGCGACGCCGCGGGCGCGGCTGTCGAGATAGCGGCCGATCAGCAGGAAGAAGAGCAGCATGATGGCGCTGTCGAAATAGGCGTGCTCGCCCCCCTGGATCGTCTCGACCAGGCTCATCGCCGGCGCCAGGACGAGGGCCAGCGAGATCGGCACGTCCATGTTGGCGTGGCCGGCGCGAAGCACCGTGAGCGCCGAGCGGAAGAAGGGGCGCCCCGCATAGGCCAGCGACGGCAGGACGATCAGCGCCTGCATCCAGTGGAAGAGATCGCGCGTCGCGGCCCCCATGCCCGAGAAATGGCCGGCCCAGACGGAGACCGCGAGCAGCATCACGTTGCCCGCGGCGAAGCCGGCGACCGCGAGGCAGCGGAGCAGCTCGCGCTCCGCCCGGTTGTCGGCGACGGCGAGGCTCTCGGGATCGAACGGCACCACCGGATAGCCGAGCGCCTCGACCCGGGCCACCAGCTCGTTGCCGCGCGCCGGCGGCCCCTCCCAGGCGAGGGTCAGCCGTCGCGTCGTCAGGTTCACCCGGCCGGTGCGAACGTCGGGCTCGGCCTCGAGCGTCCGCTCGATCCGCCTGACACAGCCGCCGCAATGCACACCCTCGACCATGAGCTGCAGCACGGAGGTGCCATCCTTGGGATCGCGCTTGACGAAGCCGGAAACGTCGCCCCGCCCGGCCGCGGCGTCCGCCACCGCATCCGAGCCACCGAGCCGCGCCGCGTGCGCCGCCATGGCGCTAGCGCAGCATCACGCGTTCGGTGGTGACCAGCCGGTCGTGGCCGCGCGTGGCCACCACCCGGACGTCCCAGACCCCCGCCAGGGGCGCCTCGAAGGGGGCCGCGTAGGTGCCGGCCGCGCTGCGCTCCAGGGCCACGCCGAAATCGTGGCCCTGCTGCGTCGGCCGCTCGAAATCGGCCCGGACATCCAGGCGCTCGAGCGGCCGTCCCCGGGCATCGACGAGGCGCACGGCAAGCGTGCCGGCGAGACCGGCACCCGGCACCACCTCCAGGCTCGCCTGCCAGCCGAGAGCCGCCTGCCGCTCCGCCGCCTCGAGATTGCGGTTGTAGGTGATGCCCTTGTCGTAGGCATGGTTGGTCGAAATGCCGGTCCACGTGCTCGTGGCGATCCAGATGAGGGCGCCGTTGACGGCGAAGACGACGCCGAAGCCGGCGCCGAGGAGCCAGGGGATGTACCAGCCCGGCTGGCGCGCGGCCGGCGGATAGCGGCGGATCATGCCGGAGCTCATGTCTCGGGTCCTCGAAAGACGGTCGAGAAGCGCCGCTCCTCGCCCGTCGCGTCGTCGGTCAGGAGCAGCGTGATCGGGGTCGAGGCCTCGGTCAGAGCCGCCCGCGGCAAGGCCAGGAAGACACGACTGCTCGCGACCTCGTCGGCACCGGCGGTCAGCTCGAGGCTCGACCCGCTCGGCCCGTGCGGCAGGCTGAAGACGGCACCGGGCAGCGGATCCAGAAGCTCCAGTGTGTAGGTGCGATCCGCCCGCGCCTTGTTCAATATCTTGATGCTGTAGCCGTTGCGGATGCTGCCGTCGGACATCGTCACGAAAAGCGGATTGCGCTCGGGTATGACGTTGACATCGGTGGACGAGCGCAGCGCCAGCGCACCCAGCATGAGAAGGGCCACGGCGAGGGTGACGACCGCGTAGAGAATGGTGCGCGGCCGGACGAGCCGGTGCTGCGGCGGCTGATCCTGGGCCCGCAGCTCCTGGTTGCGCTCGCTGTCGTAGGCGATCAGGTTGGGCGGGCGGTCGACCTTGGCCATGACATCGTTGCAGGCGTCGATGCAGAGGCCGCAGCCGATGCATTCGAGCTGAAAGCCGTCGCGGATGTCGATGCCCATCGGGCAGACCGCGACGCACTGCTTGCAGTCGATGCAGTCGCCGCGGCCTTCCCAGCTCTGGCCCCTCTTGTGCCGCCCGCGCGGCTCGCCGCGCCAGGCCTCGTAGGTCACCGCCATGGTGTCGTGATCGACCAGCGAGCCCTGGATGCGCGGCCACGGGCACATGTAGGTGCAGACCTGCTCGCGCGCCATGCCGGCGAGCACGTAGGTCGTCCCGGTGAAGAGGAAGGTGAAGAAGTAGATGGGCGCACCCGCCTCGCCGGTGAAGAACTCGGCGGCGACGGTGGGCGCGTCCCGGAAGTAGAGGATCCAGGCGCCGCCCGTCAGGAACGCGATCAGCAGCCATAGGGCGTGCTTGGCGATCCGCTTGCGCCACTTGGCGGCGGTCCAGGGCTGCTTGTCGAAGCGCATCCGCTCGTTGCGGTCGCCCTCGATCCAGCGCTCGACCGCCATGAAGAGATCGGTCCAGACGGTCTGCGGGCAGGCGAAGCCGCACCAGATCCGGCCGAACAGCGCCGTGGCGAGGAAGAGGCCGAAGGCGGCGAGAACGAGAATGCCGGTCAGGAAATAGACCTCCTGCGGCCAGATCTCGATCCAGAAGAAATAGAGACGCTGTCCGGCCATGTCGACGAGCACCGCCTGACCCGGCGCCTCGGGACCCCGGTCGAAGCGGATCCAGGGGACGGTGTAGTAGATCAGGAGAAGAACGGCGAGCGCCGTCCACTTGATCGTCCGGAACCGCCCTTTGACCGCCTTGGCATAGACCTCGACCCGCCCCTTGTAGAGCGGCGAGCTCCGCTGCTCCTGTCTCGATTGGACGTCCTCGACGGAAACTGCCTCGCTCATCGAGCTCCTGCCGGCCTGACGGTTGCAGACGCGACCTTGACGCCCGGCCGCACACCCGCATTGATATGTCTCAAGTGCCTGTTCTTGCCAGCGCGAATCGGGGCCCCGCCCGCCGCGACGCGACCGCGCGGGCCATCGCACGAGGGAGGCTTTCTACCCTGTCCGGGGTACTCGGCACCCGGCCATTCATGGTAGAAGCGGCAAAAAATCGTCTTCCAAGGTCTTGGCCCCGGGCATGCGAGCGAGAGAACCGAAGGACGAGTTGCATGGGCGGTTGCGCAATCCACGAGCATTGCCTCGCGCGATACATCGTCGATCTCATGGGAGCCGCCGTCTTCATCCTCTCCGGTGATGGAGAGATAAGGCTGGCCAATCGCCTCGCGCGGGACCTCGTGGACGCACGGCGCGGCCTGGCCGTTTCCCGCGGCGCCCTCGTCGCCGATCGGGCGGAGGAGACGCAGCGCATCCGCGGCGCGCTGCAACACCTGCGGGCACCGCCGCACGAGACGGTCCTCACCCTCGCGCGGCACGCCTGCCGGCAACCGCTGAACCTGCGGTTGGTCAGGCTGAACGCGACCGACCATTCCTGCGCCGTGCTCGTCGGCGATCCGACCGCCGAGGGTCGTGTCGATCATGCGGAGCTGCGGGGCTGGTTCGGCCTGACCCGGCGCGAGGCCGAGGTGGCGGCAGCACTCGGCTCCGGCCTCACGGTCGGCGAGGCCGCGGAGACCCTCGGCATCACGCGCGGCACCGCGACCACGCATCAAAAGCACATCTACAGCAAGCTCGGGATCAACAGCCAGGTGCAACTGGTGCATCTCTTGTCCCGCCTGCCGAGATCGCCCCTGAACAGGATGACGCCGGTCGAGGGCAACGGCCTGCGAGCGGGCTGACCGGCCGTTCCCGCGTGTGGCGATCAAAGAACGACGCGCTCATCCTGCGCTGACGGTATCACAACCGCGGGGCGATCCTCTCTCCCGGGGTCACTAATCTCGAAGTTGCGCCGCCGGGTGCCGCCCGGCCGTTTCCAGAACGAGCGCAACGAGCGTGGGGAGTTGGAGCGTCATGACACTGTCCGCATTGCCGGATCTGGCCGAGAAGCGCGGCCTCGATGCGGCTTCGATCAACGGCACCTCGGCCGACCGTCTCACGACCGCTGTCGACGGCAGGGCGAGCATCACCTTCGTCGACGAGAATGCCGGCTACCTCAACACGCTGGTCGCCTACGAGATCGGCCAGGACGGCAGCTTCGGGCCAGCCCAGGTCGTCTTCGCGCGCGTCGATGGGCCGGATCGCGGCGGCGGCCCGCTGACCAGCGGCGATACGGTCGAGCTCGGCGATTTCGGCGCCGGCACCCGCCTGGGCCTCGCTTTGCTTCAGGACGCCGATGCCAGGGGCCTCGACCTCGAGGACGGCAGCCTCGAGTTCCGGGCCCGCGACGGCAGCCCCGCCAATGTCGGCGACGGCAGCCCGCCCGAGCTCTTCCATATCCGCGCCGACGGCACCGAGACGAAGGTGGACGTGCGGATCTTCCACTCCACCGATGGCAGTCCCGGCAAAGAGCTCGAGAATGCCCTCAATGCCGACGGGGCCGAGCACACCGTGAGCGGCATCGATACCGACGGAAGCGTGCTCATCGCCTTCGAGGACAAGCTCTCGACCGCCAAATCGTTCGACGGCGACTACAACGACGCCATCTTCAAGGTGACATTCGAAGGCGGAGCGGGACCGGGGAACGGCGATCCGACCCAGTCCGTGAGCTCGACCCCGCTGACCCTGCCGGACGGCCAGACGGTAGCCCTCGGCGTGCGCACCGAGGCCACGACCAGCGACGACGTCGCCGAGCTCTCCGGCGTGATCTCGCTCACGGGGTTCCTCGCCAGCTGCTTCAACATCGCTTTCGTCAACGACGCCTCGGGCAGCACGGCCGCCCTGGCCAGGGACGGTGCCGGTCAGACCATCGACCTCGACGGCGACGGCCGTCCCGACACGGTCTTCCAGGCGCAGGTGGCCGCCTTCAACGAGCTTGCCGGCCAGATCGGCGCTGCCGGGCTGGGCAATGCCGATCTCGGCGTCATCTCCTTCGGATCCGGCGCCAGCCTCGACCTCGAGACCCGGATCGGCGACGCCGCCGGCCTCGATGCGGCCCTCCGCACCCCCGGCTCCGGCGGCTCCACCAACTTCACGGCGGCGCTGCAGACCGCGATCGACTTTTTCGAGAGCCAGCCCGACGTCGATACGGCATCGAACATCGTCTACTTCCTTTCCGACGGCCAGCCCAATGCCGGCCTGCCGTTCGCCCCCACCTTCGACGCCCTGACCGACCCCGCCGGCATCGACGGCTTGGTCAACGCCTTCGGCGCCGGCACGGGCACGACCAAGGCGACGCTCGATCAGGTCGACAATACCGGCGGGGCGAAGGTGTTCACCGACCTCTCGCAGCTCGCGGCCGGCCTGAGCGGCTCGTCCCTCGCCATCGACGACATCCTCTCGGTCGAGATCAGCGTCAACGGTGTCGTCCAGCAGACGCTCGACAATACGGCGTTCTCCGACACGCCGACCGGCCTGCAGTTCGGGCCGGTGCAGTTGACCGGCCTCGATCCGGCGGCGGTCAACACGGTGGATATCACGGCCGTGCTCGAGACCGATGACGGCTCGTTGTTCGACCTCGTCGTCGAGACCGAGATCGTCGGCGCCGGGGCACCCGCCGAGGCCGCCCTTGCATCGGCGCCTTCGGGCGTCGACACCCTCGTGGCCGAGCCTCTGGACCTCGTCGCCTGATCCGCGCGCGCGCGGCACCGCTCGTCCTCAGAGCGGTGCCGTCGCCCGCTCCAGCCAGGCGCGCGCGGTCTCGTCGAGCAGGGGGTGGAGCTCGGTTCGCACCCGCGCATGGTAGGTGTCGAGCCAGCGCCGCTCGGGCTCGGTGAGCCGGTGCGGGTCGATCAGCCGGCGGTCGATGGGGGCGAGCGTCAGCGTGCGGAAATGCAGGAGCCGGCGGTTGCCGCCCTCGGCGGCCGGCGCCTCCTCGACCAGGAGGAGGTTCTCGGTGCGGATGCCGTAGGCGCCCTGCTCGTAGTAGCCGGGCTCGTTGGAGACGATCATACCCGTCTCGAGGGGCACGTCGCCGCCGCGCTTGGCGATCCGCTCTGGCCCCTCGTGGACGCAGAGATAGCTGCCGATGCCGTGGCCCGTGCCGTGGTCGAAGTCGAGGCCGCGGCGCCAGAGCGCCAGACGCGCCAGCGTGTCGAGCTGGCCGCCGCTGGTGCCTTCGGGAAAAACCGCCTCGGCGAGGGCGATGTGCCCCTTGAGAACCAGGGTGAAGCGTTCCTGCAATTCGGCCGTCGGCCGGCCGAGGGTGATGGTGCGGGTGATGTCGGTGGTGCCGTCCGGATACTGGCCGCCGGAATCGACGAGATAGACCGTGTCGGCGGTCAGGCGGCGGTTGGTCTCGGCGCTCACGCGGTAGTGCGGCAGGGCCGCGTTCGGGCCCACGGCCGAGATGGTCTCGAAGCTCGGGCCGCGATAGAGCGGGTCCCTCGCGCGTTCCGCCTCGAGCCGCCGCGCCGCCGCCGCCTCGTCGACGTCATGGTCCGGCCCGAGCCCGTCGAGCCAGGCCAGAAAGCGCACCACCGCCGCACCGTCCCGCCGCTGCGCCTCGAGCGCCCCCTCGACCTCGGTCGGGTTCTTGCGCGCCTTGGCGAGCGGGATCGGGTCCGGCACCTCGATCACCCGCCCGCCCGCCTCGGTCAGAATGTCGGCGAAACCCGCGGCGTTCATCGCCGGGTCGATCAGCACCCGGGCGCCGTCCCGGCCGAGCGCGGCGAGCGCCGCATCGAGCGCCTCGTAAGGCTCGATCGCCACCGCCTCGCCGAGGCCGAGATCGCCCTCGATCTTGCGCGCATCGACGAACCACCGGGCCGTGCCGTCGACCTTCAGCAGGAGGTGGCTGAGGCAGAGCGGGTTGAAGGGCACGTCGCCGCCGCGGATGTTCAAGAGCCAGGCGATGCTGTCGGCGGCGGTGACCAGCAGCCGGTCGGCGCCATGCCCGGCCACGGCCTCGCCCATCCGCCGCCGCTTGGCGGCGCTCGCTTCGCCGGCCCGACTCTCCTCGTGCGCCGTGACGGGTGCGAGCGGGGGCGCCGGGCGATCGGTCCAGATCCGGTCGACCGGGTTCGGGCGCAAGGCGACGAGCAGGGCACCGCGACCCCGGCACAGCCGCTCCAGCCGGTCGCGCTCGGGCTTGCGGATCAGCTTCGGATCGTAGCCGAGCCGCATGCCCGCCTCGAGCCGCCGCTCGAGCCAGCGCGCCGGCGGGCACGGACCGGAATTGCAGCGCTCGAACAGGCTCCCATCGACCTCGACGCCGATCTGCACCGTGTAGCGGCCGTCGGTGAAGACGGCGGCCGCCTCCGGCAGGACCACGGCCTCGCCGGCCGAGCCGGTGAAGCCGGTGAGCCAGGCCAGACGCTGCTCCGAGGCCGGCAGGTACTCGCTGCCGTGCTGGTCGGTGCGCTGCAGGACGAAGCCGTCGACCCCCGCCTCGGCGAGCGACGCGCGCAGCGCCAGGAGGCGCTCGGCCCGCGGCGCCGTCACTTGATCGGGGCCATCACCATGATCATCTGCCGCCCCTCGAGCTTCGGGAACTGCTCGATCTTGGCGAGATCGGCCATGTCCTCGCGCACCTTCTCGAGGATGTTCATCGCCAGATGCTGGTGCGCCATCTCGCGGCCGCGAAAGCGCATCGTCACCTTGACCTTGTCGCCCTCGTCGAGGAACTCGCGCACCTTCTTCATCTTGATGCCGTAATCGTTGTCATCGATCGACGGGCGCATCTTGATCTCCTTGACCTCGATGACGCGCTGCTTCTTGCGGGCAGCGTTGGCCTTCTTCTGCGCCTCGTACTTGAACTTGCCGTAATCGAGGATCTTGCAGACCGGAGGCGAGGCGTTGGGGGAAATCTCGACCAGATCGAGCCCCACATCCTCGGCGCGGGTGAGGGCATCGCGCAACGCCACGACCCCCACCATCCCACCATCCTGATCGACCAGCCGGACCTCGCGCGCCTCGATCCGGTCGTTGATGCGGTGTTCGTCGCCCTTGGGATTTGCTGCCATCAGCCGTGATCGACCTCCAAAGTTTCATCCTCTCTCTTGCGCGTGCGCCGAAGCGGCCGGGCGGCGCGGCGCCACCCGACCCTTCCGGATCGTCCCCTCACCGACAGGCGTCACGAACGCATGTCGGGTGCCGCGGATTCTCGCTGGCACATGGCAATGGCGTCGTCAAGCGAAAGCGCCTCCTGCTCGGGGCTGCCGAGCCGCCTGAGGCTCACCGTGCGCTCCGCCGCCTCGCGCCCGCCCACCGCCATGATCAGCGGCACCTTGGCGAGCGAATGCTCGCGCACCTTGTAGGAGATCTTGTCGCTGCGCGTGTCGCACTCGACCCGAATCCCCGCCTTCTCCAGCGCCCCCGCAACCTCCTGGGCATAGGCGTCGGCATCGTTGGTGACCGTCGCCACCACGACCTGGACCGGGGCCAGCCAGAGCGGCAGGCGGCCCGCATAATGCTCGATCAGGATGCCGAGAAAGCGCTCCATCGAGCCCAAAATCGCCCGGTGCAGCATGACCGGCCGGTGCCGCGCCCCGTCGGCGCCGACATAGCTCGCCTCCAGCCGCTCCGGCAGCACGAAATCGACCTGCAGCGTGCCGCACTGCCAGTCGCGGCCGATGGCGTCGCGCAGGACGAACTCGAGCTTGGGGCCGTAGAACGCACCCTCGCCCGGATTGAACGAAGTCTCCAGCCCGGCCGCCGCCGTGGCATCGCGCAGCGCCTGCTCGGCCCGGTCCCAGACGGCGTCGTCACCGGCCCGGACTTCCGGCCGGTCGGAGAACTTCACGCTGATGTCGGTGAAGCCGAAATCGGCGTAGACCCGCTGCAAAAGCTCGCAGAAGGCCACGCTCTCGGCGGTCACCTGCTCCTCGGTGCAGAAGATGTGCGCGTCGTCCTGCGTGAAGGCCCGCACGCGCATGATGCCGTGCAACGCCCCAGAAGGCTCGTTGCGGTGGCAGGAGCCGAACTCGGCCATGCGCAGCGGCAGCTCGCGATAGCTCTTCAGCGTCTGGTTGAAGATCTGCACGTGGCACGGGCAGTTCATCGGCTTCAGCGCCAGCACGCGCTCTTCCGCGTCGAGCGTGAACATGTGCTCGCGGAACTTCTCCCAGTGGCCGGAGCGCTCCCAGAGCACCCGATCGACCAGCTGCGGCGTCCTCACCTCCTGATAGCCCGCGGCGTCGAGCCGGCGGCGCATGTAGCTCTCGACCTCCTGCCAGACCCGCCAGCCCTTGGGATGCCAGAAGACCGAGCCCGTCGCCTCCTCCTGGATGTGGAAGAGCGCCATCTCCCGCCCGAGGCGCCGGTGGTCGCGGCGCTCGGCCTCGGCGAGCTGGTGCAGATGCGCGTCCAGCTCCTTCCGGCTCGCGAAGGCCGTGCCGTAGATGCGCTGAAGCTGCGCGTTCCTCGCGTCCCCGCGCCAGTAGGCGCCGGCGATCTTCATCAGCTTGAAGGCACCGATGCGGCCGGTCGAGGGACCGTGCGGGCCGCGGCAGAGATCGAACCAGTCGCCCTGATGGTAGAGCGTGACCGGCTCGCCCTCGGGAATGGCGTCCAGAAGCTCGAGCTTGTAGCGCTCGCCCATGGCCGCGAAGCGCCGGTGCGCCTCGTCGCGGCTCACCTCCTCGCGGCGGAACGGCTGGTCGGCCTCGACGATCTCCGCCATCCGCGCCTCGATGCGCTCGAGGTCCTCGGGCCGGAAGGGCTCGTTGCGCGCGAAATCGTAATAGAAGCCGTTCTCGATCGGCGGGCCGATCGTCACCTGCGTCCCGGGATAGAGATCCTGCACCGCCTCGGCCATGACATGCGCGCAGTCGTGGCGGAGCAGCGCCAGCGCCGCCGGATCCTCCGCCGTGACGATCCGCACCCGCGCATCGCCATGGATCGGCCAGTCGAGATCGCGAAGCACGCCGTCCACCTCGACCGCCAGCGCCCGCTTCGCGAGGCTCCTCGCAATCGAGGCCGCGATCTCGGCACCGGTCGTCACCGCCCCGAACCGACGCTCGCTGCCGTCGGAAAGGGTGATGACGATGCCGTCCCCGATCTTCGAGGCGTGCTCGACTGCCGTTGCCATGGTCGAAATCTGTTCCGCTGGGTGAGGGATGGAAAGAAGGGAAATGGGGTCTGGAATACGGCGACGCAACATGCCCAACGCCAGCGGCGCTTGTCAATCGCTCCCCCGCGGCGCTGGAATCGCGCGCGGGTCGTCGATCCGAGAAGCGCCCGAAGAGGGGATATCCAAGCCCGCGAACATTGGCTAGGAAGGTCGGAAGCCCGGTGCGGCCGCCCGCGCCGCATCGCCAACATTCGGGGGAGCAGTCTCGATGCCACACTTCACGCGCCGCGCGGCAGGAACCGCCATGGCCGCCGCGCTGGCACTTCTCGCCGGCACAGCGTCGGCGCAGCAGACGCTCAAGTTCGCCCATGTCTACGAGGTCACGGAGGCCTTCCACGACGCGGCGCTCTGGGCGGCCGACGAGATCGCCAAGCGCACCGACGGTCGCTACGCAATCGAGGTGTTCCCGGCCTCGTCGCTCGGCAAGGAGACCGACATCAACCAGGGCCTGACGCTCGGGACGGTCGACATCATCTACACCGGCACGAACTTCGCCGGCCGCAGCTTTGAGCCTATGACCATCGCCTCGGCCCCCTACATGTTCCGCGATATCGACCACTGGATGGCGTACTCGAAGAGCGATCTCTGGAAGGAGATGAGAAGCGGCTACGAGGACGCCACCGGCCACCACGTCTCCGCCATCCTCTATTACGGCGAGCGGCACGTGACCTCGAAGTTCCCGATCAACAAGCCCGAGGACATGAAGGGGCTGAAGATCCGCGTGCCCGACGCGCCGCTCTACGTGCTCTTCCCCCAGGCGGTCGGGGCCAACGCCACGCCCATCGCCTTCGCCGAGGTGTACCTCGCCCTGCAGCAGGGCACGGTGGACGCGCAGGAGAACCCCTTGCCGACCATCTGGGCCAAGAAGTTCTACGAGCCCACTCCCTTCATCAACCTCACCGGCCACATCACCGAGAGCCTGATCACCATCGTCTCGGGCAATCTCTGGAACCAGCTCTCGGATGAGGACAAGGCCACCTTCGACGCCGTCTTCAAAGAGGCGGCGGAGCGCTCCAACGAGGCGATCCTGGCGTCCGAGGAGGACCTCTTGAGCAAGTTCAAGGATGCGGGTGCCACCATCAACGTGGTCGATCGCGCCCCCTTCAGGAAGGTCGTCGAGCCCCACCTCGTCGGCGACGACGTGCCCTGGAGCCAGGATCAGTACGACCGCCTGCAGGCGATTCAGTAGCCAGCGGAGACGGTACCGATGCAGGAAGACCCGAAGAGCACCGAGGCGGGCGGCTTCCACCTCGAGGAGACCGCGGATGCACCGTTCTCATGGGACGAGATCGGCATCGAGGACATCCCCACCTTCCTCGTCTTCTGGGGGCTCACCATCGTCGTCTTCCTGCAGTTCTTCACCCGCTACGTGCTGAACGACTCCCTCGGCTGGACCGAGGAGGCGGCGCGCTACTTCCTCATCACGGTGACCTTCATCGGCGGCGGCATGGTCTGCCGCCGCCGCGCCCACATCGCCGTCGAGTACCTGCACACGAGGCTCTCGCGGGAGGGCTCGCGGCGGCTGATGATCGCCGTGGATGGGCTGGTCATCGTCTTTCTCGTCTATATCGGCTGGATCGGCTGGCGGATGATCAACATGATGGGGACGCAGAAGATGGCGGTCATCGACCTCTCGATGGCCTGGCTCTACTGGGCCGTCTTCCTCGGCATCGTCATCATGGTCATCAGGACCTGCCAATCCCTCTGGCGCCGCCTGCACGGCGACAGCCCCTATCCCGGCGACGCGTGAGGGGCTGAGCAGTGTTCATCATCATCCTCTTCGTCGCCTTCTTCGGGCTTCTCATCATCGGCGTGCCGGTGGCCTTCGCCCTCGCCGGCTCGTCCCTGATCTACGTTCTGGTCTCCGGCGCCGTGCCGGACGTGGTCGTGCTCCACCGCATGGTCAGCGGCATCGACAGCTTTCCGCTGCTCGCCGTGCCCTTCTTCATCCTCGCCGGCAACCTGATGAACTCGGCCGGCATCACCAACCGCATCTTCGACTTCGCCCGCGGCGTCGTGGGCTGGATGCGGGGCGGCCTCGGCCATGTGAACGTCGGCGCCTCCATCGTCTTCGCCGGCATGTCCGGTGCCGCCGTCGCCGATGCTGGCGGCCTCGGCACCATCGAGGTGAAGGCGATGCGGGATGCCGGCTACGATCGCGGCTTCTCGGTCGGCGTCACCGCCGCCTCCTCGACCATCGGCCCGATCATCCCGCCGAGCCTGCCCATGATCATCTACGGGGTGATGGCCAACGCCTCGATCGGCCAGCTCTTCGCCGCGGGCTTCATCCCGGGCCTCCTGATGGCGGCAGCCCTCATGGTGATGGTCGCCTGGTACGCGCGGACCCGCAACTACCCGGTGGACGCCGCCTTCGACCTCTGCGTCCTCTGGCGCGCCACCCAGCGCGCCTTCCTCTCGCTCATGACGCCCGTGATCATCGTGGGCGGCATCCTCTCGGGCCTCGTCACGCCGACCGAGGCGGCCATCGCCGCCGTCTTCTGGGCCATGATCCTCGGCATCTTCGTCTACCGCACCCTGACGCCGACACGGCTGCTGCGCGTCAGCCTCGAGACCATCGAGACCACGGCCTCGATCATGCTGATCGTCGCCGGCGCCTCGATCTTCGCCTGGATCCTGACCTCCAACCGGGTCACCGAGGACTTCGCGGCGCTCGTGCTCCAGATCTCCGACAACCCCATCGTCATCCTCCTGCTCCTGAACGCCATCCTCCTCGTCGCCGGCTGCTTCCTCGAGACCATCGCCGCCATCACCATCCTGGTCCCGGTGCTCCTGCCGGTGGCCACCAGCATCGGCGTCGATCCCGTCCATTTCGGCGTCATCATGGTGCTCAACCTGATGATTGGCCTGCTCACCCCGCCGGTCGGCCTCGTCCTCTACGTGCTCGCCAAGGTGACCGACATCCCGTTCGACGTCTGCATGCGCGCCACCATGCCGTTCCTCGTGCCGCTGGTCGTCGTCCTCCTGCTCGTCACCTTCATCCCGCCGCTCTCGATGTACCTGCCGATCCTGGTCTATCGATGAGCGAAGCGGACGCCGGCATCCGCCCGGGCGAGGTCGCGGTCGAGCCGCCCGAGGCGCGCGATGCCGGGCTCGTCTTCATCGGCCGCATCCGCACCCCCTGGAGGACGCGCGACGAGTGTCCGCGCCAGGGCAGCCTGGAGGGGCCGCCCTGCCGGATCGAGATCGACGAACCCTGGGACATGGGCCTCGCCGGCATCGACCGGCACGAGCGGCTCGAGGTGCTCTACTGGCTCGATCGCGCGCGCCGCGACATCATGCTCCAGAGCCCGGCGAGCGATGGCCGGACACGTGGCGTCTTCTCGCTCCGCTCGCCGGTCCGCCCCAACCCCATCGGCAGCTCGATCGTCGGGCTGGAGCGGGTCGAGGGGTCCGTCCTCGTGGTGCGCGGCCTCGATTGCCTCGACGGCACCCCGCTCCTCGACCTCAAGCCCCAAATCAGGCCGAAATAAGGGAGCGGGGCGCCGGACCGAGCCTCAGGCGGTGATGGCCACCTTCAGGACACCGTCACGCTGGTTGGCGAAGAGATCGTAGGCCTCCTCGATCCGCTCGAGCGGGTAGTGGTGGGTGACCAGCGGGCCGAGGTCGAGCCGCTCGGCGGCGATCACGTTCATCAGCCGGCGCATGCGCTCCTTGCCGCCCGGGCAGAGTGAGGTCACGATCTTGTTGTCGCCGAGCCCGGCATGGAAGGCGGCGAGCGGGATGGTCAGATCGCCGCTGTAGACCCCGAGGCTGGAGAGCGTGCCGCCGGGCTTCAGCACCTCGAGGCAGCTCGCGAAGGTCTGCTGCAGGCCCAGGGCCTCGATCGCCGCGTCGACGCCGCGGCCCTGGGTCAGCTCCATGATCGCCTCGACCGGATCGGACTTCTTGAAGTCGACCACGGCATCGGCGCCGAGCCGCTTCGCCATCTCCAGCCGCTCGGGCACCGAATCGACGGCGATGATGGTCGTCGCACCTCGAAGCCGGGCGCCGGCCGTGGCGCAGAGGCCGATCGGCCCTTGCGCGAAGACCGCCACGGTGTCGCCGATCTTGATGTTGGCGGCCTCGGCACCGGCGAAACCCGTCGACATGATGTCCGGGCACATCAGCACCTGCTCGTCGGTCAGCCCCTCCGGCACCGCCGCGAGGTTGGCCATGGCGTCCGGCACCTGGAGATATTCCGCCTGCGCCCCGTCGATCGTGTTGCCGAAGCGCCAGCCGCCCATGGGCTTCAGCCCGTGCCTGGTGCCGGGGCCGTCCTGGGAGTGCAGCCCGTCGAGGCAGGCATGGCTGTGGCCGGAGGGACAGATCGCACCGGCGATCACCCGCTGGCCCTCGCTGTAGCCGGTGACGTTGCGGCCGAGCTTCTCGATCGTGCCCACCGGCTCGTGGCCGATGACGAGACCCTTCTCGACCGGGTATTCGCCCTTGAGGATGTGGATGTCGGTGCCGCAGATCGTGGTCGTGGTGATGCGCAGGAGCGCGTCGTTCGCGCCGATCTCGGGGATGGGCTTCTCGTCGAGCACGATCCGCCCGGGCTCGACGAAAACCGCCGCCTTCATCCTGCTGGCCATGATTCTCCTCCTCTCTTCAAGCTCCGCCGTCGAACGACGGCCAACCTCCCCTCACTATCCGGGTTCCTGGCGGATGCGCCTTGCGTTGGATCAAGGCGGGGCGGGACTGGCACGCGGTGCCGCGCGCCCCCCCGCCCTGTTGCGGATTTCGCGACATCGGCGCTCGGGACGTTGCATCTCGTGCAACATCCGGCGCCAGGATGTTGCATCGGATGCGACATCGGCCGAGGGGTTGTTGCAAGGGATGCAACATTTTCCGGGCCGGGTTGCATGGGATGCGACATTTTCCGACGAGCGAACCCGGCGGTGCGACGAGCGAACCCGCCGAATGGCCGCTAAGGATGGGCGGGCCGACGAACGAACCCGAGCCTCCGCAAAGGAACCCGAGGTTCCTCAACCCGCTGGCGCAAAAGGGTTTTGGGGGAATCGCCGGCGCCCTGGCGGAGGTCGGGCGAACCTGCGGGCCGTTTCCGCCGAACGAACCGGACCCGCACTTGCCGAATCGGCCGCGATGTGTTAGGAATAATGTCAGAAGGCGGTTGGCTCAGGCCTCCGATTGCTCGGCCTCCGCCTCCGTCGTCTCCGAGGCCTCGCTCTCGCTGCCCCTGGCCGCGAGGAACTTGCCGACGGGCACCAGTTGCGGGATGTGCTCGCAGAAGGCGCGGATGGTGACGAGGAGCGGGACCGCGAGGAGCATGCCCATGACCGACCAGAGCCAAGCCCAGAAGGTGATGGAAAGGAAGATCACGACCGTGTTCATCTCGAGGCGCCGGCCGACGAAATACGGCGTCACGAACTGGCCCTCGATCGCCGTCAGCGCGAAATAGGCGAGCCCCGGCAGCAGCGCCTGGGTCGGCTGATCGAAGGTCAGGAGCCCGGCCACCAGCGTCGCCCCGATGCCGGCCAGGGCACCCAGATAGGGCACGAAGTTGAGCCCGAAGGCGATCACGCCGAAAAGCAGCGGGTTCGGCATGCCGAGGAGCAGCATCGTGACGCCCACGGCGAGGCCGAGCGCGGCATTGATCAGGGAGATGGTGAAGAGGTAGCGCGAGAGCTTGCGCTCGATGTCGTGGGCGATGCGCATCGCCTGCCGCTTGTCCCGAAAGCTCGGCAGGACGTGGACGATCTTCTCGTAGAACATGTCGCCCGAGGCCAGGAGGAAGAGCAGCAGGACCAGCGTCAGCACGGTCTGCGCCAGATAGGCCGGGGCCACCCAGGCGAGATTGGCGAAGAGGCCGGGCTCCTTGACCACCACCTCCTGAACGTCGGGATCGGCGCCGGCCGAGGTGACCTCGTCGACGGTCTGGCTCGCCTCGATCACCGCCTTGGCCCCGCCGAAGAGGTTCCGCGTCTTCCATTCGAGCTCCTGTGCGATCGCCGGCGCGTCCTCGATCCAGCCCTGCACCGGCCCCGCCAGCAACATCAGCCCGGAAGCGAGAAGGGCGACGAGCGAGCCCACGATCAAGAGCGCGGAAACGCCGGCGGGGATGCCCCTTCGCTCGAGAAACCGTCTGACCGGGCTGAAGACCAGGGCCAGAAGGAAGCCGAGCACGACCGGCATCAGGAAGTCCCTGGCATAGGCGATGCCAGCGACCAGCAGGAGCAGGAAGATGCCGACCACCGCCCAGCGCGGCACCGACTGCCCCGAGAGCCGGACCACCGGCCGCTCCCCCGGATCCGCGCCCGGCACGCCGGCCCCCCCGATCACGAACGCTGTCTCCTCAGGATCGGCCACGGCATTCCCCTTTCGACCTCACGCTTCAGCGGCTCGGCCCGGCCGTCGGTTCCAACGAGCGCGTCACCGGCCGGGATCCGGCGGTGCACCGCGTTCCGTGCTTTTGAAGAAGCGGTCGAGATCGCCCAGGATGTCCGCGCGAAAGCGAAACGGTCGCGCCAGGCTCATCAGGACGCCGTTGTGGCCGACCCCTTCGTAGCGGACGACTTCCACCCGGCTCCCCGCCGCGCGCAGCTCGGCCGCCAGTCGGTCGGCGTTGCCGGGTGCCACCACCGCGTCCGCCGTGCCGGTCAGAAGGATCATGGGCGGGGCCGTCGGGTCCGCCCGGTTCACCGGCTGCGTCGCCGCGAGGTCGCTCGCGGCACCGAAGGCGGCCCTCATCGCATCGTCCCGGAGCGGCAGGAAATCGTAAGGGCCCGCGATGCCGGCGACGGCGCCGATCGACGCTTGGTCGTAGCCGGCCCTTTCGGCGATCTCCGGGGCGAGGGCGAGCATCACCGCGTTGTAGGCGCCCGCCGAATGACCGGCGAGGAAGATCCGGCCCGCATCGCCGCCGCCGGGATAGCCGCCGCCGGGATCGCCGCCAAACGCCGGTGCCGCCGCGCGGAAGGCGGCGAGCGCCCGGCCGCAATCGACCAGGAAGTCCGGATAATGCACCTCCGGCACCAGCCGGTAATCCGCCACCGCCGTGACGTAGCCCAGAGCCGCCAGAGCCCGGCCGGCGAAGCGGTAATCCGCCTTCCGCCCGCTCCGCCAGCCGCCGCCATGGATGAAGAGCAGCAGCGGCAACGGCCCGCCCTCGGCCGCCTCGCCCTTTGGCACGTAGATGTCGAAGCGCTGGCGCGGATGCGGCCCGTAAGCCAGGTCCGCCGCCGCCATCCTCGACCGCGCGTCCTTCGGCACGAGGCTGTCCAGCACATGAACCGGCCGGCATGCGTCGATCAGCGGAGCCAGAAGCGGCAGCCGCCGGAGGGTGCCGAGGTCGCGCAAGCGAATCTCCCGATGTCCGTGCTTCCACTGCTTTCCACAGGCGACCCGTTCGGCTACTGCCACCAGAGCGCCAGTCCTGGGAACAGGATCAAGAGGCCGAGCGCAAAAATCTGAATGCCGATGAAGGGGATGACGGCGCGAAAGATGTGGGCGAGCGAGATGCCGGGTGGCGCGACGCTTATCAGATAGAAGGCCGCCGGCCCGAAGGGCGGTGAGAGGAACGAGACCTGCATGTTCATGGCGAAGAGAACGCCGAACCAGATAGGATCGTAGCCTAGCGAGACGACGATCGGCACGAAGATCGGCATGGTGAGAAGGGCGATCCCGACCCAGTCGAGGAACATGCCGAGCACGATCAGAATCGCCATCATCACCAGGACCACGCCAGTGGGGCCGAGCTCGAGACCAAGCACGAGGCCCTGGACGAACTTGAGCCCGCCCATGAGATTGTAGACGCCGATCAGGGTAGAGGCGCCGATGCCGATCCAGACAATGGTGCCGCAGGTGGCGAGCGTCTGCATCGCCGCTTGCATGAGGATCCGGAACGAGAAATCGCCGCGTATGATGGTCGAGAAAATCACGCCGACCACGCCGAGACCGGCTGCCTCGGTGACCGAGGCAATGCCGCCATAGATCGATCCGAGGACGAAGACCACCACCAGAAGTGGCAGAATCAGCCCGCGCAGCAGGACGAGTTTCTCCGACCAGGGTGTGTCGTCGTCGGCAACCGGCGCCAATGCCGGATCGAGATTGGCGCGGAACAGTACATAGACGACGTAGAGGCCGCCGAGCATGAAGCCCGGGACGAACGCTGCCGTGAAGAGATCGCCGATCGAGACGTTGGCGGTCAGCCCGTAGATGATGAGCACGATCGATGGCGGCACCATCGTCCCGAGCGAGCCGCCGGCGCAGACCGTGCCGATGGCGAGATTGCGGTCATAGCCGAGCCGGAGCATCTGCGGCAGGGCGATGAGGCCGAGGAGCACGATCTCGCCGCCGATGATGCCGGACATGGCGGCGAGGAACACTGCTGCCACAAGGGTTTGAACGGCGACGCCACCGCGCAGGCGGCCGCCGACGACGCGCATGGCATCGAACAGGTCGCGAGCGATGCCCGAGCGGTCGAGGATGGAGGCCATCAGCACGAACATCGGCACGGCCACGAAGACATAGTTGACGACGAAGGAATAAATGCGGGTGGTGATGACCGGAACGACATTGGGGCCGAACCAACCGAGGGCAAAGACCAGCGCCACAAGAGCGGTGACGAAGGCGAGCGGCATGCCGAGCACGAGCAGCGAGAGCATCAGCGCCAGCATGACGACGCTGCCCCAACCAATGCCGAGTCCCTTCAGGCTGCCGAACAAATGAACGAGAGCGAGCTCATCCATGCTTGCGGTCTGGAGCGCGCGGATCGACGGGACGGCTTGGCCGGCCCCGGATCTGATTGATCGCCAGCACGAGGAACTGGAAGGCCATCACCACGAGGACGATGAAAAGAAACGACTTCGCGATGGCCGGATACGGCGCATTGAAGGCGCTGCCGGTGGTCTCGAGATGGATGTCGCCCGTTGGCGTCATGATGGCGCGCAGGACCACCGTCAGGGCGGCATAGCTGAGGAAGAGGGTCGCAATCAACCCGATGACCGAGATGATGATGTCCAGCAGGCGCCTGAGGCGCGGTCCGACATGGTCGTAGAGCAGGACGACGCGGATGTGCTGGTCGCGGGCGAGGCAATAGGCGCCGCCGAAGATGAAGCAGATGCCCGAGAGAAACGCAGTCGTCTCGTGCGCCCAGAGGGTCGGCGCGTCGAAGACGTAGCGCATGACGACCTCGAAGAGGATGATCGCCGTGCTGACGAGGAAGAGGCCAGCGAAGGCGGGACCGCAGGCGTCGATCACCCAGCCGATGCAGCCCGCCTCGATCGGCGCCTGCCGCCGGACCTCCGGCCCCGGCTCCGACGTCGGCTCGGGCATGTCCCGAGCGTGGTCCGTCATCGGCTCGCCGGGCCGGCAATCGGCGGGGAGGAGGTGGGACGGATGATCCTAATCCTGCATGAGACCCTGATCCTTCAGGTAGGCCAGAAGGGTGTCGTAGACCTTGCGGGCGTTCTCCGACCGGCTCGCGACATTCTCCCACTGGCCTCGGGCGATGGCGCGGAACTTCGCCCGCTCCTCCTCTGACCAGTCGTGGATGGTGATGTCACCCTTGGCGCGCGCCTCGGCCACCGCCTTCTGGTCCTTCATCGCCAGCTGCGCCACCTCGTCGCGAGCGAAGTCGCGGACGGAGACTTCGAGAATGGCCTTCAGATCGTCGGGCAGCTCGTCCCAAATCTCCTTGTTCATCGACACCTCGATCAGCGGCATCGAGTGAAAGCCCGGATAAACGGGATGCTTGGCGATATCGTGCACGCCCTGCGCCTGGTTGGTCGAGAAGACAGTGTAGTCGGCAGCGTCGACCACGCCCTTGTCGAGCGAGGTGAAGATCTCGGAGCTCGGCAGCGCAACCGGAGAGGCGCCGGCGGCGGCGAAGACCTCCTGCACCAGACCTTCCGGTGCTCGCATCTTCAGACCTTGCAGATCAGCGACGCCATCGAGCGGCACCCGCGAGACGAAGGCTTCGAGACCGGTGGTGCTGGCACCGATGAAGTGCAGCCCATAGGGCTCGACGATCTCGTTCATCAGCTCCTTGCCGCCGCCATACTCGAAGAAGCGCAGCATGTCGTCGGGATCCGACCAGGCGCCTACCGGGTTGGCGATCAGTGCAAAGGCGGCGTCCTTGCCGGCAAAGTAGCTGGTGTCGGTGACATGACCGTCGAGGATGCCGGCGCCGATGGCGTCCAGCGTCTCCGGATACTCGACCACGGCGCCCACCGGCATCATCTCGATCTCGATCCGGCCGCCGCTCATGGCCCCGACCCGCGCTGCCCATTCCTGTTGAATGAGGAAGTTGGGGTTGCCAGCCGGATCGCTCGACTGGAACTTCCATTCATAGTCGGCGGCAAGCACTGTCGAGGCGCAAAGTGCCAACGCCGCGATTACACCAGTTCCCGGAATCCTGAACCTCAAGTCGCACCTCCCCCAGGCTTCACCGCCACCCCGGTGGCGTGCTCGCAGCCTTACCGAATTTCCCGCGATCCGCAATCCGCGCATCAGCTTGGAGCCGCGGCGCTCGCGTCCGCCCCGGCTCAGGTGCCGGCGAGGCGGCGCTTGAGGCCGGCGAGGAGCGGGGCGCCGAGGAGGCGCAGATCGTCCGGTGATGGCAGGAGCGCATCGCGGAAGGCGGTGCCGAAGGTTCTGCGGTAGGCCAGGAGGAAGCCGACGAGCGTCGTCGCCTGGGCGATCGCCATGGCGAGGGCGGCGCCGACGAGGCCGAGAACCGGGGCGAGGGTGAAGGCGAGCAGTGCCGCCGCGACCGTGCCGGCCATGAAGATGAGAGCCCCCAGCCTCTCCTCGCCCTGCGACGAGAGGCCCGGGAAGAGCATCATGCCATAGGCGCCGGCGAGGGCGCCCAGGACCATCACCCGGAAGGCGTCGGCACCACCGGCATAGGCCGCCCCCAGCGCCAGCGCCAGCAGGGGCTCGGCGAGGATGAGGATGAAGACGGTGACGACGGCCATGAGGGCGCCCACGAGGCGGGTCAGGCGCAGCGTGTCCCCGACCGCCGCCGCCCGCTCGCCGGTGCGCCGCACACCGTGGCTGAAGATCACCATGCCGACGGCCGTGGCGATCTCGGCCACCATCTCCGCGAGACGGAGAAGGCCGAAATAGCGGCCGAGATCGTCGGCGTCGAGGAGGCCGCCGACGATCCAGACGCCGACCCGGCCGAGCATGATCATGCCGATGATGCCGGCGGCGAAGCCGAGGCCGCGGCGGAGCAGGTTCAGGGCCAGGACGGGTGCGGCGAGATCGGCCACAGCGAGGCGCGGCGCCACGTCGAGGAGCACCAGGAAGGCCCCCGCCAGATAGGAGAGGAGCAGCAGCCAGACAATGGAGTCGAGGGTGAGCCAGCCGGCGGCGGCGAGGCAGGCCGTGCCGAGGAGCAGCACGGTGCGCGCGGCGAGCTCCGAGCGGTTGAGGGCGGCGATGTGGCCGCGGCCGAGAAAGATGCCCTGCCAGGTTCGCATGAAAAGGGCGGGGGCGACGACGAGGGCGGCGCTCCAGATCAGCGTCGAATCGTCGAGAAGCCCGGCGAACCGGATCGCCAGATGCACGGCGAGCACGGCAGCGCTGCCGAGCACGAGCCAGATCAGCACGAGCTGGGCCAGAAGGTCCGGGTGATCGCCGCCCTCGCCGATAGTGGCGGCCGTCGCCTGGCGCAGCCCCAGATCGGCGATCACCGAGAGCATCAGCACCGAGGCGACGATGTAGCCGTAGGCGCCGAACTCGGCCGGCGTCAGGCTGCGTGCCAGGATCAGGAAGACGATGAAGTTGGCGGCGCGCATGGTGAGCCGCGTCGCCACGACCCGGCAGGCATCGAGCAGCATCGTGGGGTGCATGGATCCGCCCGGTGGTTCGATCCGTCGCCCGCCCATCGGACGACCGGGCCACACTGGCAGAAGCCCCTTAAATTAGGCTTAAGCCCAAAAGCGAATGGGCTTCGCAGGCGCCTTCAGGCGGCTTCCAGATTTTCGCGCGCCGGCACCAGAAGGCGGGCCTCGCCGACCAGCACGTCCTTGCCGCCGACCTGGCAGACCGTGTCCATGGTGATGCGGCGCTTGTCGCGCTCGATCTCGCGGACGGTGACGACGGCGCGCACCGTCTCGCCGGCCCGGACCGGCGCCAGGAACTTCATCGACTGGCTGAGATAGATGCAGCCCGGACCGGGGAGCTTGGTGCCGAGCGCCGTCGAGATGAGGCTGGCGGTCAGCATGCCGTGCGCGATGCGGCCCTTGAACGCGGTGCCGCAGGCGAACTCCTCGTTGAGGTGGACCGGGTTGGTGTCGCCGGACACACCGGCATACATCAGGATGTCGGCATCGGTGATGGTCTTGGCGAACGAGGCCGTCATGCCGACCTCGATATCGTCCAGCGCGTAACCGTAGTCGGACATAGGATCTTTCCTTCAGGCCCACGCTTGTGGCGGCGGGCGGTTGGTCCTGCGCGGCCGGGGCCGGGCGCGCTGTTCGTGCGCTGCAGCATGCCGTTGCGGCCCTGCAGCATCAAGTGTCAATGCGGGCCGTGCCGGGATCCATTGAAGGCCAATCGGGTTAAGATCCCATTGACGAAGCGGGTTCGGCGGCGAACATCTGACCCCTTTGCGGGAGACACGATGCAAGCTCTGGAGGCGATTCTCACGCGGGTCACGGTGCCGCCGGCACGGATGGCACCACCCGGCCCGGACGACGCGGCACTGCGCCGCATGCTGGCGGCTGCCGCCGCGGCACCCGATCACGCCAAGCTCAGGCCCTGGCGCTTCCTGGTGGTCCGGGGGGAAGGCCGGGAAAAGCTGGGCGAGCTCTTCGCGGCCGGTGCGCGGGCGGCGCGCGCCAATGCCAGTTCCGCCGAGATCGAGAAGCAGCGGACGGCCCCGCAGAGGGCCCCGCTGATCCTGATCGCCATCAGCCGGGCCGACCCGCAGCACCCCAAGATCCCCGCCTGGGAGCAGGATGCGTCTGCCGCCTGCGCCGTGCAGAACCTGCTGCTTGCCGCGCACGCCATGGGCTTCGCCGGCAAGTGGGCGACCGGCGGGCCGGCGGCCTCGCCGGTGGTCGCCGCCGGTCTCGACCTCGGTCCGAACGAGCGCATCATCGGCATCATCTATCTCGGCAGTCCGACTGATCGCCAGAAGCTGCCGCCTCGTCCGGCACCGGAGGCGATCGCTGGAAGCTGGCCTTGAGACACCGGGCAGGCTTCCTTCTCGCCGCCGCCTGCCTGCTCGGCGCCTGCGAGACGGGGCCGAGCCCGGAGGAGCTGCTCGCCTCGGATGCCGCCGCCTGCTCGGCCGCCGGGTTCCAGTCCGGTAGCGACGCCGACCGGCTCTGCCGGCTGCTGCAGGAGACCAATCGCCGGCTCGACGGCTTGGAGCGCCGGTTGAGCTTCCTCGAGCTCGACGTACGAAGCTGGCGAGGCTTCGGCCGCTGCGGGATCGGCTCGTGCTGAAGTGCCCGTCTTCAGAGGACGGGCAGGAGGTGGCGCAGGATCGCCGCCGAGCCGGTGGCGGTCTCCTCGACGAAGCGCCTGAAGTCGAAGTGCGATTCGGCCCCGGCGAGATCCGAGAGGGCGCGGATCACGAGATGTGGCAGGCGGAAGGCCCCGGCGACCTGGCCGATGGCGCCACCCTCCATCTCGATCGCCCGCCCGCCGAGCTCGCGGAAGAGACGGCTTCTCGTCGCCTCGCAATTGAGGAACTGGTCGCCCGTGAGGATCGTGCCGAAGGCGATCAGCGGTGGGCGGCCGGTGCCGCCCGCTTCCCGCGAGAGCGGCGGCAGGGTGAAGCCCTCGAGCCTCTGGCGGATGCGCTGCAGCAGCGGCGCCGGCACCTCGTAGCCCAGCCCGTCGGTGGGGTTGAAGAAGGGCACGTGCCCCGCCTGGTAGGTATGGATGCGCTCGCCCTGCAGCACGCCGGCATCGTGCTGCAACGTGCGCTCGCCGATGACGATGTCGCCGACCGCGAGCGCCGGGTCGAGACCACCGGCCACGCCGGAGAAGACCAACATCCGGCAGGCGAGGCGATCGGCGAGCAGGGTCGCGGTCAGGGCCGCATTGACCTTGCCGACCCCGCCGCCGACCAGCACCACAGGCTGGCCGTCGAGCGTGCCGGTGAGGAACTCGACCCCGGCCCGCACGTGCCTCCCGTTCGCCTCGAGCGCGGCCCGGAGGTGATCCAGCTCCTCTGGAATGGCGCAGATGATGCCGATGCTCATCTTCCCTCCTTGAAGAGCACACATGCGATCGGGCCAGGGCGGTAGCGAAAGGACGAGGACCATGCAACGCGCGATTTCGAGACTCGATCACCTGATCATCGGGGTGCGCGACCTCGAGGGTGCTCGCACAAGCTGGGGACGGCTCGGCTTCAACTCGACCCCGCGCGGCCGGCATGTCGGCTGGGCGACCGCCAACTACTGCATCATGTTCGAGGCCGATTACCTGGAGTTGCTCGGCATTGTCGATCCCACGGCCTTTGCCAACGGGCTCGACCAACGGCTGGCGGAGGGTGAGGGAATCATGGGAATCGCCCTCGGCTTCACCGACGCGGCGCGCACGGCCGAGGCCTGGCGCGCCGCCGGCCTCGCCACGGCACGAACCGCCCCGCTCGGGCGGCTGATCGAGGAGGGCGAGCCGCCGACGGAGCTCCGCTTCGTCAACGCCATGCTGGACCCGGAGGAGCGCGCGGGGCTCGGCTTCTTCGCCTGCCAGCATCTCACACCCGACGCCATGCGCCGGCCGGCCTGGCTCCGCCATCCCAACGGTGCCTCGAGGATCGCCGCACTCACCGTCCTGGCACCGGACATCGAGCCGATCCGGACGGTGGCCGAGCGGCTCGTCGGCAGTGGGGCGATGAGCCGCACCGACCGGCTTTGGACCGTCCAGACCGGCACAGCGCCGATCGTCCTCTGCCAGTCGCAGGACGCGCATCTCCTGCATCCCGACTGGGACTGGGCCGAGGCGGAGGGGCGTGCGATTCGCCAGGTGCTGGAGATCGGAGTCGCCGATCTCGAGGCGACCGCCCGGTTTCTCGCCCTGCAGGACGTGCCGCATCGCCGGGGCACGGGCGGAACGGTGCTCGTCGAGCCCGCTCGCGCCAACGGGGTGCATCTCGTCTTCACCGCCTGACCGCCGCGCCACGGCCGTTTCGCCCCGTCGCCCGCATGGAGGGTAGCGTGGCGGCGACGCCTTCATCATACGCATTTTAGTTGAATCGAAATCAATTCCAGGTAGAATACACTCGGCGATTTTGCTACATTAATGGCTAGCGAGGCATGATCCGGTCAAGGTCCTGTTAACCGGGCTTTCGGCAACTCCCATCGATCGTGCCCGTCTGGTGATCGTCGCCGCAGCACGCCCTTAGTGGCGTGACGCGGCGCCGGCTGGCCGCCGCGGCGCCGTCGTGGCCGCCGCTCTCGAGCTGGAGTGGGTTTGATGGCTTCGATACTCAGCGACGCCGACATCGTGCCGGCCCGGCCGCGATCGAATGCGGCCCTTCGTCTCCTGGCGGCCCTGCCGTCGTCACCCTTCGTCTACCTCTTGCTCCTGCGTTTCGCGCTGCTGAACATCGTCGGTGCCGCCCTTCTCGGCGCTGCTTGGCTCAACGGCCTCGTCACGCCCGTCCTCGCCGCCGATTCGACCGGCATCGTCCTCTTGATCGCGGTGGCGTTCCTCGCCGGCCTCGGCCTCTGCGGCCGCCGCATCCTGCAGACCAGCATCGAGCTCAACGCGGTTCGCCGGGGCCAGCCGCGCCAGGGCACCCGGGTCAGGAGCCATCTCGAGCGGGCACTCCTCGCCGATTCGCAGGGTCGCGGCAACCTCGCCGCCGCCCTCAAGCTCAAGCTTGCGACCCGGATCGCGCCGGTCCGGCATATCGCCAACAGCCTCGTGCTGCTCGGCCTGATCGGCACGGTGCTCGGCTTCATCATCGCCCTCTCCGGCGTCGATCCGGAGCTCGCGGCCGATATCGGGGCGGTCGGGCCCATGGTCTCGACGCTGATCGAGGGCATGGCCATCGCCCTCTACACGACGCTCGCGGGCTCGGTCCTGAGCGTCTGGCTGATGATCAACTACCGCCTCCTGGAATCCGGCGTCGTCCATCTGCTGACCCAGGTGATCGAGCGCGGCGAGGCCCAGCATGGGCGGGCTTGAGCCGTTCGACGAGGACGGGACCGGCACGGTCTTCCGCGACGTCATCCTCCTCGCCCTCGCCGGATTCGTCGCCATCGTGGTGATGATCCTGCCCCACCTGAACCCGCCCGACGCCCGCACCGCCGATGCGATGGACCCGCCCGGCAACGTCATCGTCGAGCTGCGCTGGCCTGACGGGCTCGACACGGATGTCGACCTCTGGGTCCAGGCGCCGGTGGACATCCCGGTCGGCTATTCCAACAAGGGGGGGACCGTCTTCAACCTCCTGCGCGACGATCTCGGCAAGCGGGCCGATGCGACCGGTCTCAACTACGAGGTGAGCTACTCGCGCGGCGTCCTGCCCGGTGAGTACACGGTCAACGTGCATCTCTACCGCAATCCCGGGCGCACCCTGCCGGTGCCGGTCACGATCGTCACCAGCGTCAAGAAGAGTGCCGAGGAATCGGCGCGGCAGATCCTCGCGAGCAAGATCGACCTGACCCGCGAGGGGCAGGAGATCACCGCCTACCGCTTCCGGCTCGACGACCAGGGCGACCTCGTGCCGGGCAGCGTCCATAACCTGCAGCGTCCGTTGCGCAACTGGAAGAAACGATGACCGACGTCTCGGGCTTCTTCGTCCTGGCGGCCGCTCTGGCCTTCATCCTCGCGACGCACGGCATCTGGGCGCCGCGCCGGCTGGGTGTGAAGATCTCGGCGGTGATCACGGCGGCCCTCTTCCTGCCGCTCGCCTATGCCGCGACGGCAACGCTTTTGAGCAGGCCCAAGCCCGTGCATCTCGAATGGTGGCTGGCGCAGGCCGACGAGGCGACGGTGCTCGGCAGCACGATGCGCGAGGGGCAGGGCATCTATCTCTGGCTGCAGGTGGCCGAGTCGGTCGAGCCGCGCTCCTACGTCCTGCCGTGGGACCGAAAGCTCGCCCAGGAGCTGCAGGAGGCCTTGCGCCAGGCCGAGCAGAATGGCGGCGAGCTGCGGATGCGCCTGCCGTTCGAGCGCAGTCTCGACGATCGCGACCCCAAGTTCTACGCGCTGCCGCAGCCGGCCCTGCCGCCGAAGGAGCAGCCGGGCGAGGGACCGAGGATGTTCTCCGGCCCCGGCCGGGACGCCTGAGGCGCTTGACGATGCCATCGCCGCCGGTCTTTGGTCCTTCGCCGGATCGAACCTTCGGGGAGGACCAGGAACGTGGCGGCGGACCGGATCGGAGCTCTCGTGCTGCACGAGGGCGTCGACCAGTATCTGGAGGAGCTTCGCCGCCGGTTTCCGGGCGTCGCCTTTCATCCCGTTCGTGCGCCGGCGGCGCTCGAAGCCCTCGGCGACCTTCCCGCCACCCTGGTCTACAGCTGCGTCACCGATGGCTTCCCGCGCACCGAGCATGCCCGCTTGCGGCATAGGCCGGGCCTCGAGTGGGTGCATGTCGGAGGCTCCGGCTTCGAGCACATGGTCGCGGGCGGGCCGCCCGGCTTCCTCCTCACCAACGGTGCCGGCGTGCTGGCGCCGGAGCTGGCCCAGACCCTGGTCGGCGCCCTGATCGCCCTCAACCGCGGCTTCCATTGCGCCATCCGGGACCAGGCGGCGAGGCGCTGGCGGCCCCGGAGCTTCGCCGCCCTCGGCGGACAGTCGCTGGCGATCGTCGGCACCGGGGCCGTCGGCACCGCCTTCGCGACCCTGGCGAAGGCGCAGGGCCTGAGGGTGATCGGCGTCGCCCGGAAGGCGCTGGCGAAGCCGCCCTTCGACGAGATCGCGCCGCTCTCCGATCTCGCCTCGGTCGCGGCGGAGGTGGATTGCCTGAGCCTCAACGTGCGGCTGACCGAGACGACGCGGCATCTCGTCGACGCAGTTGTGCTCGATGCCATGCGGCCATCGGCGTTTCTGCTCAACGCCGCCCGAGGCGCTGTCGTCGACGAGGGAGCGCTCGTTCGCGCGCTCGAGACGCGGCGCATCGCCGGTGCCTATCTCGACGTCTTCGAGACCGAGCCGCTGCCTGCATCGAGCCCGCTCTGGGCGCTCGACAACGTGCTGATCACGTCGCATTGCAGCGACCGGGTGCTGGACTGGGAGCTGCGCCACGCACGATTCTTCATGGCCAATCTCGAACGCCGGCTCGAAGGGCGGACGCTTCTGAACCGCGTCTGCGGCTCTTGATCAGGCGCGCTCGCGCGTCTTGTGGAAGGCGATCCTCGGGAAATCCTCCTGCACCCGGCCGAGATCCCAGCTGTTGCGGGCCATGTAGACCGGCTCGCCGTCGCGGTCGTCGGCGAGGCTCGCCTTCTTCTCTTGCTCGAAGCGCTCGAGCTCGGCCTGATTTGTGGCGGTGCACCAGCGGGCGGTGACGTAGGGCGCCCCCTCGAAGTCGATCGGCAGGGCGTACTCGGCCTCGAGCCGGGCCTTCAGCACGTCGAGCTGGAGCTGGCCGACCACGCCGACGATCCACTCGGCACCGAGACGTGGGCGAAAGACCTGGGTGACACCCTCCTCGGCCAGATCCTCGAGCGCCTTCTTCAGGTGCTTGGCGCGCATCGGATCGCCCAGCCTGACGCGCATCAGGATCTCGGGCGCGAAGCTCGGAATGCCGGTGAAGCGACGGTCGTCACTCTCACAGAGCGCGTCGCCGACCCGGAGCTGGCCGTGATTGGGCACGCCGATGATATCGCCCGGAAAGGCCTCGTCCGCGAGCCCCCGGTCCTGGGCGAAGAAGAAGATCGGGTTGGCGACGGCCAGCGGCTTCTGGTGGCGCACCATCTTCAGCTTCATGCCGCGGCGGAACCGTCCCGAGCACAGGCGCACGAAGGCGACGCGGTCGCGGTGCCTGGGGTCCATGTTGGCCTGGACCTTGAAGACGAAGCCCGCGACCTGCTCCTCGTCGGGGGCGACCGGCGCCGGCTCGGCCGGCTGGGGGCGCGGCGAGGGTGCCTCGGCGACGAGCTGGTCGAGGAGCGCACGGATGCCGAAGGTGCGAAGCGCACTGCCGAAGAAGACGGGGCTGAGATTGCCCAGGCGATAGGCGTCGTGGTCGAAGGGCTCGAGCGCACCCTCGACGAGATCGAGCTCCTCGTCGAGCTTCAGGAGCTGCTTCTCATCGATCCGCCCGTCCATGCCATTCCCCTGACGCCGGACCCGCTCCTCGGTCGGGTGGCCGCGTCCTTCGGACCGCATGAGCAGAAGGTCGCCGCTGGCCCGCTCGGCCACACCCCGGAAATTCTGTCCCATGCCGATCGGCCAGTTCATCGGGCTCGGATCGAGGGCCAGAAGCTGCTCGATCTCGTCGAGCAGCTCGAAGGGATCGCGGGCCTCGCGGTCGAGCTTGTTGATGAAGGTCATGATCGGCATGTCGCGCAGTCGGCAGACCTCGAAGAGCTTTCGGGTCTGGGCCTCGATGCCCTTCGCGGCGTCGATCACCATGACGGCGCTGTCGACAGCGGTCAGCGTCCTGTAGGTGTCCTCGGAGAAGTCCTCGTGGCCGGGCGTGTCGAGGAGGTTGAAGGTGCAGCCGCCGTAGTCGAAGGTCATGACGGAGGTCGAGACCGAGATGCCGCGCTTCTGCTCGATCGCCATCCAATCCGACCGGGCACGACGCCGGTCGCCCCGCGCCTTGACCTCGCCGGCGAGGTGGATGGCGCCGCCGAAGAGGAGGAGCTTCTCGGTCAGCGTCGTCTTGCCCGCATCGGGATGCGAGATGATGGCGAAGGTGCGGCGGCGGCCCGCTTCTTCGGCCAGGCGCTGGCGATCGTCGGTGTCGGACAAATGGCCCTCGAGGCAGCGGCCGGTCCGGCCGGTCGCTGGGTACAAGAACGAAAAAAAGGTCGGACACCCGCCTAGCGCAAATCGGCCCGAGCGGCTATGCCCGCGGCTTCAGGTGGCCCTGCCCGCCCGAACATCAAGGGATCTCGAGCCGTGCAACGCGTGCGCAATCTTTTTCTCATTCTTCTGGGAGGCCTCCTCGTCGCCATGACCCCACCAGCCTCGGCCCAGAATGGCCTCGACCCGGAGAACACCCTCGTCATCGAGCTCGAGACCGGCACCGTGACGGTCGAGCTCCTGCCCGACGTGGCGCCGCTGCACGTCGCCCGCGTCAAGGAGCTGGCGCGCGAGGGCTTCTACGACGGTGTCGTCTTCCACCGCGTCATCGCCGGCTTCATGGCGCAGACCGGCGATCCGACCGGCACCGGCACGGGCGGCTCCTCGAAGCCGGACCTGAAGGCAGAGTTCTCGAAGGTGCCGTTCGAGCGGGGCACCATCGGTGCGGCCCGCACGCAGAACCCCAACAGCGCCAACAGCCAGTTCTTCATCTGCTTCGCGCCGGCGCCGCACCTGAACGGCCAGTACACCGTGTGGGGCCGGGTGGTCGACGGCATGGAGCTGATCGACGGCCTCGCCAAGGGCGAGCCGCCGCGCAACCCCGACCGCATGGTCAAGGTCGGCGTGGCCGCCGATCTGCCGGGCTGAGCCCCCGGCGGCCATGACCTCGCCGCCCGCGCCGACGCCATGCTGACGCTCGTTGATGTGACGCTTCGGATCGCCGGCCGGCCGCTGCTCGAGCGGGCCGGCCTGCAGATCGCGCCGGGCCAGAAGATCGGGCTGGTCGGTCGCAACGGCACCGGCAAGACGAGCCTCTTCCGGCTGATCCTGGGCGAGCTGCAGGCGGACGAGGGGGAGATCTCGCTACCGGGCTCCTGGCGCGTCGGCAGCGTCGCCCAGGATGCGCCCGGCGGCTCGCGAACCCCGCTCGAGGCGGTGCTCGCAGCCGATCTCGAGCGTCAGGCGCTGATCGACGAGCGGGGGTGCCACCCCTCGCCCGACCGTCTCGCCGACATCGAGATGCGGCTCTTCGAGATCGGCGCCGAGGCGGCGCCGGCCCGGGCCGCTCGCATCCTCAGGGGCCTCGGCTTCGACGAGGCGATGCAGGGTCGTCCGCTCAGGAGCTTCTCCGGTGGCTGGCGGATGCGCGTGGCGCTGGCATCGACCCTCTTCGCCGAGCCCGACCTCCTCTTGCTCGACGAGCCGACCAACCATCTCGACCTCGAGGCGGCCCTCTGGCTCGAGGCCCACCTCAGGCGCTATCCGAGGACGCTGGTGCTGATCAGCCACGACCGCGATCTCCTGAACAGCATCCCCGACCGGATCGTCCATCTGGAGGCGCGGCAGCTGCGCGCCTATGCGGGCAATTACGACACGTTCGACCGGGTGCGCCGCGAGCAGCGCGAGCTTCTGGAGAAGCAGAGGAAAAGCCTGGAGGCGCGGCGCAAGCACCTCCAGTCCTTCGTCGACCGGTTCCGCTACAAGGCATCGAAGGCGACCCAGGCGCAGAGCCGGATCAAGATGCTGGAGAAGCTCGGCACCATCGCCCCGCCGCCGCCCGAGCCCGATGTCGTCTTCCACTTCCCCGAGCCCGAGATGCCGCCACCGCCGCTGGTCACGCTCGACGGTGCCGCCGTCGGCTACAACGGGAGGCCGGTGCTCCGCAGTCTCGACCTCAGGCTCGATCCGGACGACCGGATCGCGCTTCTGGGTGCCAACGGCAACGGCAAGTCGACGCTCGCCAGTCTGCTCTCGGGCCGGCTCGAGCCCATGGAGGGCGAGCTGAACCGCAGCCGCGGATTGCGGGTCGGCTTCTTCGCCCAGCATCAGACGGAGGATCTCGAGGGCGCGGAGACGGCGCTGCAGCACCTGCAGCGGGCCCTGCCGGACGAGCGGGCCGAACGCCTGCGCGCCCTGCTCGGCCGCTTCGGCCTGACCCAGGCGCGTGCCGAAACCCCCGCCCGGCATCTCTCGGGCGGCGAGAAGACACGGCTCTGCCTCGCTTTGGTGGCGGTGGAGAAGCCTCAGCTCCTGATCCTCGACGAGCCCTCCAACCATCTCGACATCGACAGTCGCGAGGCACTCATCGAGGCGATCAACGAGTTTCCGGGGGCAATCGTCCTGATCAGCCACGACCGACATCTGGTGGAGCTGACCGCCGACCGGCTCTGGCTCGTCCAGGATGGCCGGGTCCGGGTCTATGACGGCGATCTCGAGCGCTACCGAAGCGAGCTTCTGGCGCGCACGGAGAACGAGAGCCAGCCGCAGAAGAGCCGGCCGGCGAAAGCGATGGCCGGCAGCGAGCGGCGGCAGCTTTTGGCCCCTATGCGCAAGGCGGCGAAGGAGCTGGAGGCCGAGATCCGAAGGCTCCAGGCCGAGCGGAAACGGCTCGAGGGGCGGCTCGGCGATCCCGCCACCTATCGGGGCGAGGCCGACATTGCCGGACTCGAGAGTCAGCGGCAGGAGGTCGAGGCCGCCATCGCCCTCGCCGAGGAGCGTTGGCTCGAGGTCGAGGGTGAAATCGACGCGGTCGGTTGAAGTGACGAATGCCGGTCGCCATTTCGATCTTGGGAAATCACAAGGAAAGGCAGGCGGGTCTTGATCGATCTCTACTACTGGCCGACACCGAACGGTCACAAGGTCACGCTCTTCCTCGAGGAGACGGGGCTCGAATACAGGATTCATCCCATCAATATCGGCAAGGGCGACCAGTTTGATCCGGCTTTCTTGAAGATCGCGCCCAACAACCGGATGCCGGCGATCGTCGACCGGGCACCCGCCGACGGCGGCGAGCCCATCTCGATCTTCGAATCGGGTGCCATCCTGCTCTACCTCGCCGAAAAGACCGGACAGTTCATCTCCCCCGACCTGCGCGGCCGGGTCGAGGTCCTGCAATGGCTCTTCTGGCAGATGGGCGGGCTCGGGCCGATGGCCGGCCAGAACCACCATTTCGGCACCTATGCGCCCGAGAAGCTGCCCTACGCCATCAAGCGCTACGTCGACGAGACCAACCGCCTCTACGGCGTCCTGAACAAGCGGTTGGCAGACCGGGCCTTCGTCGCCGGCGCCGACTACTCGATCGCCGACATGGCGAGCTATCCCTGGACCGTGGGCTGGGAGCGACAGGGCCAGAACATCGACGACTTCCCGCACCTCAAGCGCTGGCAACAGGCGATCGCGGCCCGGCCGGCGACCGTTCGCGCCTACGAGCTCGGACCCAAATACCGGAGCGACGCGCCGATGGACGACGAGGCCAAGAAGATCCTCTTCGGCCAGACCGCGAAGGTATTGGGCTGAGGCTCAGCCCGGCGGCCGCGAACGCCGCCGCTCGCGCGACGGCACGGCGGCCGGCTGGGCAGAAAGTGCCGTGACGGGACCGAGCAGACGCTCGATTCGGTCGATGTCCGGCAGCGGTCCCGCCTCCGTCGCGTCCAGGGCCCGGCGCATGGCGGCGAGATGCGTGCCGGCGGTGCCGCAGCAGCCGCCGATGATGCGCGCACCCGCGTCGCGCGCCAGAACGGCGTAGTCGGCCATGACGGCCTCGGTGCCGGTATAGCGGATGGTACCGTCGCGGTACTCGGGGATGCCGCAATTGGCTTTCGCGATGATCACCTCGTCCGACCGGGCGAGCCGACCGAAGCCCAGGAGCGTCGCCAGAAGCTGGGCCGGCCCGATGCCGCAATTGGCCCCGAAGCCGGCGGGTGCGGGTGCCATCGAGCGGGCGAGCAGCAGGGCGTTCTCCGGCGTGAGGCCCATCATCGTCCGACCATTGGTATCGAAGCTCATGGTGGCGCAGACCGGCAGGCCGAAGCCGCTCGCGGCGTGGATGGCGGCCCTCACCTCCTCGGCCGAGGACATGGTCTCGATCCAGAGAAGGTCGACGCCGCCCTCGGCCAGGGCCGCCGCCTGCGCCCTGAAGCCCGCCTCGGCCCCGGCCGGATCGAGCGTGCCGACCGGCGCCAGGATCTCGCCCGTGGGGCCGATCGAGCCGGCGACCAGGACCGGCCGTCCGGCGTTGTCGGCAACCGAGCGCGCGGCCCGCGCTGCCCGCATGTTGAGCTCGCGCACGCGATCCTCGAAACCGTGCAGCTTCAGCCGAAAGGCGTTGCCGCCGAAGCTGTTGGTCAGGATCAGGTCGGCGCCCGCGGCGACGAACTCGAGGTGCACGTCCGCCACCTCCTCCGGCCGGTCGACGTTCCAGAGTTCGGGGCAGTCGCCGGTCTCGAGGCCGCGGCGAAAAAGGCCGGTGCCCATGCCGCCATCGGCGAGCAGCACGCCGCGCGCGGCCAGAAGCTCTTGCAGGTGATCGGCCACGGCGCCGCCTATCCGCTCGGCGTGCCGGCCGGTCGGCGCCGGCGGGGACGGCTGTCGGCGGCGCTGGTGATGCCGCGCGCCCGGCGGCGCTCGCGGAGCGCCTCGACGATCCGCAGGCGCTCGGCATTGGTCGCCTCCGGCCACATGGCGATCTCGACCGCCGTCCGCAGGCAGCCGGCGCAGAGGCGCGTCTCGGCGTCGATCGTGCAGACGCCGACGCAGGGTGTCGGGATATCGGGCAGCTCGGACATCGGCACACGAGGCGATGAAGGCGCGGCTCCGCCGCTGGCTTCCGCCACCTAGCGCACGCCAGCCCGATCGCCTAGTCTCTGGGCGACACAGGATTTTTCCGCTGCGGCGCCGGAGCCCGAAGGCGCCGCTCCCCCGTTCCTGCGACGAGGCGTTCATGACCGAGGGTCCGGCTAACCCGCCGCTGCTGTTCGATGCGCCGGGGCGTGGCCGCATCTACGACAGCATCGCCGAGACGATCGGCAACACGCCGCTCGTGCGCATTCCCCGCCTTCTGGCCGAGGACGGGATCGCCGCCGACATCCTGCTCAAGCTCGAGTTCTTCAACCCCCTCGCGAGCGTCAAGGATCGGATCGGCGTCGCCATGATCACCGCGCTCGAGGCGGAGGGCCGACTTCGCCCCGGCGGCACGATCATCGAGCCGACCTCGGGCAATACCGGGATCGCTCTCGCCTTCGTCGCCGCCGCACGCGGCTACCGGCTCATCCTCACCATGCCGGAATCGATGTCGACCGAGCGCCGGAAGATGCTGAAGTTTCTCGGCGCCGAGATCGAGCTGACGCCGCGCGAGCGCGGCATGAAGGGGGCCATCGACCGGGCGATCGAGCTCGTGGCCGAGATCGAGGGGGCGGTCATGCCGGGTCAGTTCGAGAACCCGGCCAACCCGTCGATCCACCGGCGCGGCACGGCGGAGGAGATCTGGGTCGACACCGAAGGGGGGGTCGATGCGATCGTCGCGGGCGTCGGCACCGGCGGCACGCTCACCGGCTGCGGCCAGGCGCTGAAGCCGAGAAAGCGGGGCCTTCGGATGATCGCGGTCGAGCCCGAGGCGAGCCCTGTCCTCTCGGGTGGTCAGCCGGCGCCGCACCTGATCCAGGGCATCGGCGCCGGCTTCGTGCCGGACAATCTCGACGTGACGCTGGTCGACGAGGTGATCGAGATCGCCAACGAGACGGCCTTCCACACCGCGCGCCGCCTGGCCAGGCTCGAGGGCATCCCTGGCGGGATCTCGTCCGGCGCCGCACTCGCGGCGGCGCTCGAGGTGGGGGCGAGGCCGGAGATGGCCGGGCGGATGATCGTCGTGATCATTCCGTCCTTCGCCGAGCGCTACATCACGACGGCGCTCTTCGAGGGGGGCTGACGAACGGCTCTTGGCAAGGCGGAAGGCTGGCGTGGTGGGCGCGACAGGGATTGAACCTGTGACCCCTCGCGTGTGAAGCGAGTGCTCTCCCGCTGAGCTACGCGCCCTCGAGCCAGGGCCGCGCTCTAGGTCCTGCCCGCCCGCCTGTCAAGCCGGACGCTCGCCGAGCGCCGTCTGGAGCTCCGCGAAGCCGCCGATCACCCGATCGGCGCCGAGCTTTTGGGCCGGAACGGGCGTGTAGCCGTAATCGACCAGGACGCAGCGAACGCCGGCGGCCCTGGCCGATGCCAGGTCGTTGCGGCTGTCGCCCACCATCAGGGCCGCCGCCGGCACGACGCCCAGTCGGTCCAGCACGGCGAGGAGGTGCGCCGGATCGGGCTTGCGCCGCGGCACGGCGTCGCCGCCGATCACGGCCCCGAAGAAGCGCTCGATGCCGAGTGCTCCCAGGATCGCCTCGGTCGGCGCTTGCGGCTTGTTGGTGCAAAGGCCGAGGCGAAGCCCCTTGCCGGCGAGGGCTTCGAGGGCCGCCTCGACCCCGGGATAGAGTCGGCTCGCCCGGCAGGGGGCGGCATTGTAGATCTCGAGAAAGCGCCGATGGGCCGCGTCCAGCGCATCGGCGTCGACGGGGACGCCGGCCCAGGCGAGCGCGCGCTCGACCAGCCGCCGTGCCCCGTCGCCGATCATCGTTCGGATCTCGGGTGCCGGGGGTGCGTCGAGCCCTCGTTCCCGCAGCAGCGCCTGCACCGCCGCAGAGAGGTCGGGCAGCGTGTCGACGAGGGTGCCGTCGAGATCGAAGACCACGGCAGAGAGGGACATTCCGAAGCACCTGGAGCAGATGTTGTGGGTGGCGTCGAACTTGGCTAGTTCAGGCCCGCGCGTCGAGCCCGCCCGGCTGCACTTTTTCCCTGGAGTTGCCGAATGGCTGCCGCCGATCCGATCGAGGCCGAAGAGCTCACCATTGTCATCCTTGCCGCCGGGCGCGGCACCCGCATGCGCAACGACCGGCCCAAGGTATTGCACGAGCTCGCCGGCAAGAGCCTGATCGCCCACGTGCTCGACCTCGCCTCGTCGCTCCGGCCGGTGCGGCTGGTGACGGTGCTCGGTTCTGGCATGGAGGCGGTCGCGGCCGAGACCCGGAGGGTGGCGCCGGAAGGAAGGATCGTCATTCAGGACCCGCCGCTCGGCACCGGCCATGCGCTCGCGGTCGCCGCTCCGGCCCTGCCGGAGAGCGGCACCGTGCTCGTGCTCTACGGCGACACGCCGCTTCTGACCCGCGCCACCCTCCTGCGGCTGCTCGAGCGCCGGGCACGGGAGGGGGCGGCCGTCACCGTGCTCGGCATGCGTCCGCCCGACCCCGCGGGCTACGGCCGGCTGCGCGCCGATCCGGACGGCCGCCTCCACGCCATCGTGGAAGACCGGCATTGCGACGCCGAGCTGCTCGCTCAGGGCCTCTGCAATGCCGGCGTGCTGGCGCTTGCCGCCGACCGGCTGCGTCCGCTTCTGGCCGAGCTGCCCCGCCAGGCGGCGAGCGGCGAGCACTACCTGACCGACGCGGTCGGGCTGGCGGTGGCCAGGGGCTGGCCATGCAGCGCCATCGAGGGCGACTGGATCGAGGGCCAGGGCGTCAATACGCAGGCCCAGCTCGCCCTGGTCGCGGGCTTCTTCCAGACGCGCCGGCGCTCGGAGCTCATGGCGGAAGGGGTTGTCATGGAAGCCCCGGAGACGGTCATGCTGAGCGCCGACACGGCGATCGGGCCGGGTGCGGTGATCGAGCCCTTTGTCGTCTTCCGCTCGGGCGTCACCGTCGAGCCCGGTGCCGTGATCCACGCCCACTCCTATCTGGAGCGGGCGCATATCGGCGCCGGCGCCGAGATCGGGCCGTTCGCCCGGCTGCGGCCCGGGGCCGAGATTGGCGTCCGGGGCAAGGTCGGCAACTTCGTCGAGGTCAAGAACGCGAAGCTCGGCACCGGTGCCAAGGCCAGCCATCTCACCTATCTCGGCGATTGCGAAGTGGGGGCCGGAGCGAACATCGGCGCCGGCACGGTCACCTGCAACTATGACGGCTACATGAAGCACCGGACGGTGATCGGCGAGGCCGCCTTCGTTGGCTCCAACACGGCGCTCGTCGCGCCGGTCACCATCGGTGAGCGCGTCGTGGTCGGTGCCGGCAGTGTCGTCACCGCCGATGTGCCGGCCGATGCCTTGGTGCTGTCGCGCGTGCCGCAGCGCACGCTCGAGGGCGCCGGTGCCAGGCTCAGGGCACGCCTCGGCCTCGAAAAAATGCGCCGGAAAAGCTGACGCGGGCGGATGCAGGTGCTACAGCCGGCCCAAGAGCGCTTCCGTCCGGCTCGCCCGAGGCCGGCTTGTCCGAGGGAGGACCCTGAATGCGGCGATTGACGGCTGTCCGTGCTGCCTGGATTGTCGTGGCGACCCTCGCCTGCCTTGCCGTCTCGACATTCGGGGGGGCCTCCCTGGCACAGGGGCTGGCCGACGTGCGGACCGGCAACGAGGCCTTTCGCCAGGGCGACTACGCCGCGGCGGTCGACGCCTACACCAACGCGATCCGCTCGGGCGAGCTGGTCGGCGAGGCCCTCGCCATCACCTACAACAATCGCGGCGTGGCGCACGGCGAGGCCGGCGATTTCGAGGCGGCGATCGCCGACTACAGCCAGGCCCTGGCACTGCGGCCGGGCGATGCGACCACCATCCGCAACCTCAGGGTCGCCTATGTGAGGCGGGGCGAGGTCGAGTTCTCGTCGGGCAATTACGATGCGGCACTCGCCGACTTCGACGCGGCGATCGAGATGCAGGCCGACCATTATCTCGCCTATCTACGGCGCGGCGAGCTCCACGCCGAGCGCGGCGAAGTCGATCTCGCCCGGGCCGATCTCGAGCGGGCGGCGGCCCTCAATCCCGGCGATCCGGAAATCGTGGCGGCGCTCGAGCGGGTGACAGATGGCCAGGGCAGCACCGTCGCCGCTGGCGAGGCGCCGCCACCGCCTGCGGAACAGGCCGCCGCACCCGGAGCGCCCAGGGCGAGCGACGAACAGGCGACCGTCGCCGCCGGGCCGGCCGAACCCACCGCTTCGGAGCCGGAGCCGGCAGCGGCACCCGAGGCCGAAGCGGCATCGCCGGCCGACGCGGATGGGAAGGCGCCCACGGTCGCCACCGTGGCCGAGCGGCCGGTCGCGGACGAGCGCGCGTCATCCCGGCCCGCGGCTGCCCAGCCTGCCCCCCCCGAGTCGGCCGCTGCCGAGCCCGCCCCGGCCGAAGCCGGCGGCAGCAGCGAGGCGCCGGCCGCCGCGGCGCCCACGCCGGAACCGGCGCCCGCCGCGGCGCGGGCCGCCGCCGAGGGGCAGCGCTATCGGGCGGTCAGCGCCGTCAATTATCGGGCGGGCCCCGACAATGACGCCGAGCGTCTGGGCTCCATCGATGCCGGCCGCGAGGTGACCGTCATCGGTGACACCCTCGGTTGGAAACACGTGATCCTGCCTAACGGGGACAAGGGTTACATCTACAAGAAGTGGCTCGAGCCCGTGACGCCTTGAGGCAACACCGGGACGCGAAAAAAACTTTCTGCTTTCACCGCTTAATCGAATCGCATAAAGGCAGTGTTAACCTTTGCGTGGTAAGCAGGCAGGGTTGAGCGACGGCGGGGGGTCTCGCCTGATCGCAACCAGAAGTTGATTTCTGAGAGCCCGGAAAGGCATGAACATGCTCGGTCGCCTTGCCTTGGCAGTTTTCGTTCTCGTGCTCGGCGCCGCGCATGCGGCTCCGGCCCATGCCAACAGCAGGTACGCGGCCATCGTTCTCGACTATGCGACCGGCGAGGTGCTGCACTCGCGTCGGGCCGACGTGGCGCTCTATCCGGCCTCGCTCACCAAGATGATGACCCTCTACATGCTGTTCGAGGCGCTCGAGCGCGGCGAGCTTCGCCTGGGTAGCAGGCTCGAGGTGTCGCGCCGGGCCGCGGGCATGCCGGCGTCGAAGCTCGGCCTGAGATCCGGCTCGACCATCACGGTCGAGCAGGCGATCGACGCGATCGTCGTCAAGTCGGCCAATGATGTGGCCGTGGTGGTCGCCGAGGCGCTGGTCGGCAGCGAGCAGCGCTTCGCCGAGGCGATGACGCGCCGGGCGCGCGCCATCGGCATGCGGCATACGACTTTCAGGAACGCGTCGGGCCTGCCGGATCGCCGACAGAAGAGCTCGGCGGCCGACATGGCGCGGCTGGCGCACCGGCTGATCCACGATCACCCGCGCTACTATTCCTATTTCAGTCATCGCAGCTTCGCCTTCAACGGCGTCAACCATCGCGGCCACAACCGGCTGCTCGTCAGCTATGCCGGCATGGACGGGCTCAAGACCGGCTACACGCGGGCCTCGGGCTTCAATCTCGCCGCCACGGCACGGCGCGGCGGCGAGCGGGTGATCGTCGTCGTGTTCGGCGGCCGCAGTGCCCGGACCCGCGACCAGGAGGTCGCCCGTCTCCTCGATCTCGGCTTCGAGCGGCTGCGCGAGCGCCGGCCGGCACCGCTCGTGGCCTTCCTGCCGCAGGCGAGGCCCGGGACGGCCATGGCGACCGTGGCGGCCGCCGGACCCGCGGCAACGCTCGCGCGCGACTCGGTCGAGCCGGAGGCGGGACCGCGGCCGGCCTTTCGACCGGGCACGCTGGTCGAGGTGCCGGAGGAGCGGCCGCAGCCCACCGGCACGGCACTGGCCAGCGCTGCCGATTCCGTGATTTCCGTGCTCGATGTCCTGCCGCCGGCCGAACGTGCCGCCATCGTCGCCACCGCGAAGGCACCCTTGCCGGAGCCCAACCCGCAGCGTCCGCTCGGCGCCGCCATCGGTCCCTATGCCGTCCAGGTGGGCGCCTTCCACGATTCGAAGCTGGCGCGGCACGCCGCCCAGACGGCGGCGGGGCTCGTGCCGCAGATTCTGAAGCAGGGCGCGATCGACGTGAGCCCGCTCAAGGGAAGGCGGCGCACCGTCTATCGCGCCCGGGTGGCAGGCTTCGAGCGCGAGGTGGCGGATCGAGCCTGCCGGATGCTGCAGCAGCAGCGACAGGAATGCTTCGTCGTCCAGACGGGGGTCCTCGAGGTGGCCGGCCGGACGTCCTGAGGGATCGCCCGGTGCCGCAGGCTCTTCGCCGCGCTTGACCGGGACATCCCATCCTTATTACCGTCCTCCTTTGTCATGCCGGAAAGGCAGGTGCCTGGACGGCCGGTCGAGGCAGGAGGCAGAGAGGTGGGCGAGGGCGCGGATATTCGAGGCGGACGGTTGCCGGCCGCCGCCTACGACGAGAATTTCGCCGATCTCGAGCCGCCTCTGGTGAGGAAGGAGGCCGTGGTCGAGGCCGCCCGCTGCTATTTCTGCTACGACGCGCCCTGCGTTCAGGCCTGCCCGACCGGGATCGACGTTCCGAGCTTCATCCGCAAGATCCAGACCGACAATCTGAAGGGCTCCGCCCTCGACATCCTCGAGGCCAACATCATGGGCGGCACCTGTGCCCGGGTGTGCCCGACCGAGATCCTCTGCGAGGAGGCCTGCGTGCGGATGCTGCAGGAGGGCAAGCCGGTCAGGATCGGCCAGCTGCAGCGCTACGCCACCGATGCGCTCTTCGCCACCGGCACGCAGCCCTTCACGCGGGCGGCACCCACCGGGAGACGGGTGGCGGTGGTCGGCGCCGGGCCGGCCGGGCTCGCCTGCGCCCATGGCCTCGCCCGCCTCGGCCACGAGGTCGTGATCTACGAGCGGCGCCCGAAGCCGGGCGGTCTCAACGAGCACGGCATTGCCGCCTACAAGCTCGCCAATGACTTCGCCCAGCGCGAGGTCGCGTTCATTCTGGCACTCGGCGGGATTGAGGTGCGGCACGGCCAAGCACTCGGCCCCGAGCTGACGCTCGAGGCGCTGGTGCGCAAGCACGACGCCGTCTTCCTCGGCGTGGGCCTGGGCGCCACCAACCGTCTCGGCCTCGCGGGCGAGGACCTCGCGGGCATGCTTGATGCCGTCGACTACATCGAGGACCTCCGGCAGGCTCCCGACAAGGCGGACCTGCCCATCGGCCGTCGCATCGTCGTCATCGGTGGCGGCAACACCGCCATCGACATCGCGGTCCAGGCGAAGCGGCTCGGGGCGGAGACGGTCACCATCGTCTACCGTCGCGGCGCCACGGACATGGGGGCGACGGGGCACGAGCAGGAGGTGGCCCAGCGCAATGGCGTGCTGATCCGTCACTGGGCGCGCCCGGTCGAGCTCCTGGCGGAAAGCGGCCGGATCGCCGGTGTCGTCTTCGAGCGGACGCGGCTCGACCGCGACGCACGGCTCGCCGGCACGGACGAGCGCTTCACGCTCGAGGCCGACCAGGTCTTCAAGGCGATCGGCCAGCGTCTGCTCACGGGCGAGCTCGCCTCGAGCGGGCTCGTGATCGAGGACGGCCGGATCAGGGTCGATGCCGAGGGACGGACCTCGCACGACCGGGTCTGGGCCGGCGGCGATGCCATCCTCGGCCAGGACCTCACCGTGGCGGCGGTCGAGGACGGCAAGCGCGCCGCCCGCTCGATCGATGCCACCCTCCGCACCAGGTGATTGGAGCAAGCCATGGCCGATCTCCGTTGCACCATCGCCGGCGTCACCTCGCCGAACCCTTTCTGGCTCGCCTCGGCGCCGCCGACAGACAAGGCCTACAACGTGGTCCGGGCGTTTCGCGCCGGCTGGGGCGGGGTGGTCTGGAAGACGCTCGGCGAGGACCCGCCCGTCGTCAATGTCAGCTCGCGCTACGGCGCTGTTCATTTCCGCGGCCATCGCATGGCCGGCTTCAGCAATATCGAGCTGATCACCGATCGCACCCTCGAGGTGAACCTCAGGGAGATCACCGAGGTCAAGCGCGACTGGCCGGACAGGGCGATGGTCGTCTCGCTCATGGTGCCCTGCGAGGAGGCGAGCTGGCAGGCGATCCTGGCCCGGGTCGAGGCAACCGGTGCCGACGGGGTCGAGCTCAATTTCGGCTGCCCGCACGGCATGAGCGAGCGCGGCATGGGGTCGGCCGTGGGCCAGGTGCCGGAGTACATCGAGATGGTGACCCGCTGGTGCAAGGCGCACACGCGGATGCCGGTCTTCGTCAAGCTCACCCCCAACGTCACCAACATCCTGGCTCCGGCGAGGGCAGCGGTGGCCGGCGGCGCGGACGCGGTCTCGCTCATCAACACCATCAACTCGATCACCGCGGTCGATCTCGACCGCATGGCGCCCGAGCCCGTGGTCAACGGCAAGGGTGCGCATGGCGGCTATTGCGGCCCGGCGGTGAAGCCCATAGCACTCTGCATGGTGGCGGAGATCGCGCGCGATCCCGATTGCGCGTCCGTGCCGATCTCCGGCATCGGCGGCATCGAGACCTGGCGGGACGCGGCCGAGTTCATGGCTCTGGGTGCCGGGTCGGTCCAGGTCTGCACCGCCGCCATGCATTACGGCTTCAAGGTCGTCGAGGACATGAAGGACGGCCTCGCCAACTGGATGGACCAGAAGGGCTACGCCACGCTCGACGATTTCCGCGGAGCCGCGGTCGGCAACTACACCGACTGGGGCCGCCTCGACATGAACTACGACATCAAGGCGCGGATCGACGACGAGCTCTGCATCGGCTGCGGCCTCTGCCACATCGCCTGCGAGGACACCTCCCATCAGGCCATCCGCTTCACCCAGAGCGAGGGGAAGCGCTGCTTCACCGTGATCGACACCGACTGCGTCGGCTGCAATCTCTGCATGCATGTGTGTCCGGTCGAGGACTGCATCACCATGGAGGAGGTGAGCCGGGGCCGGTCCTATCTGACCTGGGCCGAGCATCCGGGGAACCCGCAGAACCTGAAGGCGGCGGAGTAGCCGCGAGCGACCGAGCAGCCGGGAGAGCGAAAGGTGAGCGAGAGGCCGACCAATATCAGGATCGATGGCGACCGGCTGATGCAGACCATCTTCGAGATGGCGAGGATCGGCGCCACGCCCAGGGGCGGCTGCAACCGGCAGACGCTGACCGACCTCGACCGCGAGGGCCGCGACCTCTTCCGCTCGTGGTGCGAGGCGGCAGGCTGCGCGGTCGAGATCGACGAGCTCGGCAACATGTTCGCCCGCCGGCCGGGCCGGCGTCCCGAGCTGCCGCCGGTGGTCATGGGCAGCCACCTCGATACCCAGCCCACGGGCGGCAAGTACGACGGTGTCGCCGGTGTGCTGACCGGGCTCGAGGTCATCCGCACGCTCAACGATTTCGGCTTCGAGACCGAGCGGCCGATCGAGGTGGTCAACTGGACCAACGAGGAGGGTACGCGCTTCGCGCCCGCCATGCTCGCCTCCGGCGTCTATGGCGGTGCCTTCACGCGCGATTACGCCTATGCGCTCGAGGATTTCGAGGGTGCCACCTTCGGCGCCGAGCTCGAACGGATAGGCTACAAAGGCGAGCGCCCTTGCGCGCCGCAGGAATGGGACAGCTTCTTCGAGCTGCACATCGAGCAGGGGCCGATCCTCGAGGCCGTGGGCGAGACCATCGGCGTGGTCACCGGCGGGCAGGGAATGCGCTGGTACAACGTCACCGTCACCGGCCGCGAGAGTCACGCCGGCACGACACCCACCGATCGCCGCAAGGACGCGCTGCTCGCCGCCTCGAGAGCCATCGTCCGCCTGCGCGAGATCGCCACCGAGCACGGACCTCATGGCGTCACCACGATCGGCCACGTGGACGTGCGGCCCAACTCGCGCAATGTCATACCGGGGGAGGTGCTGTTCACCGTCGACCTCCGCCACCCCGAGGCCGGCCATCTCGAGGCCATGGGAGAGGCTTTTCGCGCCGCTCTCGCCGAGGCCTGCGCGCACGAGGGGCTCGAGGCGGAGATCGACGAGATCTGGTACTTCCCGCCCGTTGCCTTCGACGCCGATCGGGTGGCCGCGGTGCGGCGCGCCGCCGAGGCGGCCGGATTCAGCCACCGCGACATGGTCTCCGGCGCCGGCCACGACGCCTGCTACGTCGCCCGGGTGGCGCCGACCGCGATGATCTTCATCCCCTGCAAGGACGGGCTCAGCCACAACGAGGCCGAGCACGCCGAGCCCGAGCACCTCATCGCCGGCTGCGACGTGCTGCTGCGCGCCGTGTTGGAGCGCGCCAGCGCCTGATCGCGCGCCCTACCGCATCCAGAACCTGAAGCATTCGCGCGCAGCCTGTGGTAGGATGCCGCATGGCCGCATCGTCCGGCCGGACGGCGGGAGGCTGCCGTGCCACGCAGAAGTGCCAACGGACTTCCGACCAAGGCCGAGCGGGCGCTGATCCGCGACGTGCTCGGCTGGCGCGAGCGCTATGCCGACCGGCCGGCGCTCGACCTTCCTGAGCGGGCCCATGCCGCCCCCGGCATCGCGGCCGCGTCGCCCCGCCCGCTCGTCGCCGAAGCCAGGGAGCTGATCGTTCGCCACGAGAGCGGCGGGCGCCTCTATTACGAGCGGGTGATCAAGGCGCGCCCGCTTTGGCCCGAGTTCAGCTCCGGCCTGACCATCGGCTTCGGCTTCGATATCGGCTATCGCTCGAGGGCCGAGCTCGAGCGGGTCTGGACACCGCATCTCGGGCCCGCGGCGGTGGCGAGGCTGGCAGTGGGTATCGGCCTCACGGCGACCGGGGCCGACCGCGAGACACGGGCCCGCCGACTCCGGAAGCTCGTAAGGGAGGTCGCCGATATCGAGATTCCCTGGGCCATGGCCGAGACCGTCTTCACGGTCGAGGAGGTGCCGCTGCAGGCGGCGAAGACTGCGGCCGCCCTGCCCAACACCGAGACCCTTCTCGATGCCAGCTTCGGTGTCCTGGTCTCGCTCGTTTTCAATCGCGGCAGCGGCGGCTTCACCAGCACGAAGCCGCGGTTTCGCGAGATGCGGGCGATTCACCGGCACATGACGCAAGGCAGCTTCGCCGCCATCCCGGACGAGATCCGGGCCATGTGCCGCCTCTGGCCGGACCATCCGGGGCTGAAGCGGCGGCGCGAGGAGGAGGCAGCACTCTTCGAGGCGGGGCTCGAGGCGGCGCCGGCCGCCCTCTCGGCCAAGTCGAAACCCTCTTGGCCCGCGCTCGTGGAAAGCCTCGATGCGGCACCGGATCGCTTCGACGCTCGCGACAGGCCCTATCGTCCGCCCCTCGTCTCGCTGCCGCCTTCCTGGCCCTCGGCCGAGCTGATCGACCGCTTCCTGCCGCGCTACGGGGCCGACGGCATGATCCTCAACCAGGGTACGGAGGGCGCCTGCACCGGCTTCGGCCTCGCCGCCGTCATCAATTTCATCGCCTGGGAGACCTTCCAACGCGCCGGGGTCGAGAATCGAGCAGCGACGCCACCGGTCAGGGTCAGCGAGCGGATGCTCTATCACATGGCCCAGATCTATGACGAATGGGAAGGCGACGACTACGAGGGCTCGAGCTGCCGGGGCGGCATGAAGGGCTGGCACAAGCACGGGGTCTGCGCCGCCGGACTCTGGCCTTACGAGGCCGGCCGCTTCGTTCCCCCGGATCCGGGCTGGGCCACCGATGCGGCTCGCCGGCCGATCGGTGCCTATTACCGGATCGACCGGAGCTCCATCATCGACATGCAGGCGGCGATCCTCGAGGTTCATGCGATCTACGTCTCGGCCGCGATCCATGGCGGCTGGGACCTCGGACCCGCCGCGGCGGCGCCGCCGGTGATCGGCTGGAGCGGCGAGGGGACTGCGGGTGTGCATGCCTTCGCCATCGTCGGCTATGACGAGCGCGGCTTCATCGTGCAGAACTCCTGGGGTCCCGCCTGGGGCTTCGGCGGCTTCGCCATCCTGACCTATGCCGATTGGCTGGCGCATGGCCACGATGCCTGGGTCGCCGTGCTGGGCGCACCCATCGGGCGGACGACCAGCCCGGCGGCGCTGAGCGAGGCGCCCCTCGAGGCCCAGGCCGCGGCGCTCGCCGCAGCGCGCCCCGGGGACGGCGGCCCGGCGCTGCCGGCGACCGCGCCTTGGTCGGCCGGCACGGCGCTCGAGCGGACGCTCGTGCTCGGCAATGACGGCCGCCCGCTGCACCGGCTGCTGACGACCGAGAACGCGGTGGCGAACCTGCAGTTCGTGGTCGAGGAGGTGCTGCTTCGCCGCCTGCAGGACGCCGGCAGCCGGAAGGTCGTCGTCTACGTGCATGGCGGCCTGAACGACGAGCCGGAAGCGCTCCGCCGGGTGCGCCGGCTCGGTCCGTACTTCGAGGCCAACGGCGTGCCTGCCCTGTTCTTCGCCTGGCGGACCGGCGTGCTCGACAGCCTGCTCGGCATCCTGGACGACGCCGCCGCGAAAGGCGGCATCGATCTCGCACTCAGTCGGGCCAGTCGCTCGATTTCGCACTTCGACGCGCTTCTCGCCGAGAAGCGCGACGCGCTGCTCGAGGTGCTGAGCGAGCGCCTCCTCGGCAAGGCGGTCTGGACGCAGATGAAGCAGAATGCCGCGGCCGCCGCCGATCCCGGCCATGGCGCCGCCCTGGCCGGGAAATCGCTCGCCCGGCTCAAGGAGGCGGTGCCGGGCCTCGAGCTCCACCTGATCGGCCATTCGGCTGGTGCCATCTTCCTTGGACACCTGCTCCGCCGCCTCGATGCCGAGGGCCTCGTCGCCCGGAGCGCCGAGCTCTGGGCGCCGGCCTGCAGCCTGCGATTCGCCGTGGAGCAGTACGGGCGCGCCTTCGCCAGGGGAGGCCTCGATCCGCAAGCCCTCACCGTGGCGCTGCTCGACGATGCCGTCGAGCGGGCCGATTCGGTCGGCCCTTACGGCAAGTCGCTGCTCTACCTCGTCAGCCGCGCCTTCGAGCCGCTCAAGTTCATGCCGTTGCTCGGTCTCGCTGCCGCCTGGGTCGGCGACCGGCCGGCGGCGGAACGGCCGTTCAACGCCGGCACGGACGGGGAGATCGACGCCTGGCGCGACCTCTGGCGCGGCCGGCTCACCGTGGTCGACGAGCCGGAGGTCGGGGACGGGAGAGGCAGCATCAAGGCCACGCACGGCTCCTTCGACAACAACCTGGCGATCGTCAGCGCGGCGATTCGCCGGATCAGGGGGCGAAAGCTGCTGGAGCCCGTGACCGATGTCAGCGGCTTTTGACGCTGCCCGCCGCGTCGTCGTTGTCCTCGAAGCACTTGAGGATGAAGGCCAGGACCTCGGCCAGCTCCAGAAGCGCGTCGAACCGGCCGGACGCGCCGAAATGGCCGGCATCCATGTTGGTCTTGAGCAGGAGCAGGTTCCGGTCGGTCTTGAGCTCGCGCAGCCGGGCCACGTATTTCGCGGGCTCCCAATAGGTCACCCTGGGATCGCTGATCCCGGCCGTCACCAGCATCGCCGGATAGGCCTTGGCCTCGACGTTCTCATAGGGGCAATAGCTCCGGATGCGCAGAAAATCCTCCTCCGAGGTCAGGGGGTTGCCCCATTCCGGCCACTCGATCGGGGTGAGCGGCAGACTGGCGTCGAGCATGGTGTTCAAAACGTCGACGAAGGGCACCTCGGCGACGACGCAACGCCAGAGCTCGGGGCGGAGATTGGTCACAGCCCCCATCAGCATGCCGCCGGCCGAGCCGCCGCGGATCGCGATCCGGCCGGGAGCGGCGAAGCCCTCGGCGATCAGCGCCTCGGCGCAGGCGATGAAATCCGTGAAGCTGTTGGCCTTCATCTCCAGCTTGCCCTCGCGGTACCAGCGATGGCCGAGCTCGTCGCCGCCCCGCACATGGGCGATGGCCACGGCGAAGCCGCGGTCCAGAAGGGAGAGCCGCGTGCTGTTGAAGGAGGGCTCCATCGCCATGCCGTAGGAGCCGTAGCCGTAGAGGTAGAGCCGGCCCGTCCCATCGGCCCGGAAGTCCCTGGCATGGACGAGCGAGATCGGCACGCGCTCGCCGTCCGCCGCCTCGGCCCACAGCCGCCGCCCGACATAGCGCCCGGGATCGTAGCCGGACGGGATCTCCTGCACCTTCAGCGTCTCGAGCCGGCGCTCCGCCACATGGTAGTCGAGCACGGTCGCGGGCCGGGTGAGCGAGCTGAAGCCGAACCTGATCCGGTCGGTTTCGAACTCGCGATTGTCGCCGAGGCCGGCCGTGAAGACCGCCTCGCCGAAGTCGATGGCGTGCTCGTTGCCGGCATAGTCGCGGATGCGCAGATTGGCGAGGCCGTCCAGGCGCTCGGTCACCACCATGAAATCCCGAAAGCAGGTGAGCCCGAGAAGGTAGTGATGGTCGTCGCCGGCGATCTCCTCGCGCCAGTGCGCCTCGTCCGGTGCGCCGACCGGCGCCGAGACGAGGCGGAAATTCTCGTGCCGGTCGTTGGTGCGGATCCAGAAGCGGTCGCCCGCATGCTCGACGCCGTAGCGATGCCCGTCCCGCCTCGCCGCGATCAGCAGGGGCTCGCTTGCCGGGGCCGCGGCATCGATCAGGCGGACCTCGCGGGTCACGTGGCTGCCGGTCGTCACCACCACGAAGCGCCGGCTCTGCGTCGAGCCGATGCCCACGAAGAAGGCCGGATCCTCCTCGGTGTAGACGACCCGGTCGACCCCGGCATCGGTGCCGAGCCGGTGCGCCTTGACCCGGTAGGGCCGCAGCTTCTCGTTCAGCTCGACATAGAAGAGAGTCGAACCATCCGCAGACCAGACCACGCTGCCCGAGCTGTTGGCCACGAGATCGGTGGTGCCGACCCCGCTCGCCAAATCCCTCACATGGACGACGTAGCGCTCGGAGCCGTCCTCGTCCGTCGCGAAGGCCAGGAGCTTCGCGTTCGGGCTCGGCGTCAGGCCGCGCAGGTTGAAATAGCTCTTGCCCAGGGCGAGCGCCGTCTCGTCGAGGATGACCTCGGCGGGACCGCCCGACCTCGGTGCCCGGTACCAGGTCCGGTACTGGGCACCGGGCCGGAACTGCCAGTGATAGAGATGAGCACCGTCCGGCACGGGCACCGAGCTGTCGTCGTCCTTGATCCGCCCCTTGAGCTCGGCGTGCAGCGCCTCGATCCGCTCCCGCTCGGGTGCCATGACCGCGGCGAAATAGGCGTTCTCGGCCTCGAGATAGGCACGGATTTCCGGATCCTGCACCTCGGGATAGGCCGGATCGCGAAGCCAGGCATAGGCGTCCGTCCAGGTGACGCCGTGCCGTTCGTTCAAAAGGGGGTGCTGCGCGGCACGCGGTGGTGCTGCGTCGGTCATGCGAAATCTCCTTGGAGCCCGTCTCTAGCCGATCGGGAAGCGAAGCGGTAGGCGGCGCATGTTAAGGGATCGTTAAGGAGTGGCTGCTAGGTTCGCCCAAGTGAGCCGGCCGGGCGGGATGCCGCGCGGCCCGGGCAGAATTGCGAGGTGCGCATGGAGATCGTCGCTACGGCCATTCCCGAGGTGAAGCTGATCCGGCCGAAGCGGTTCGGCGACCATCGGGGATTCTTCGCCGAGGTCTACAACCGCCGGACCCTGGAGGGGCTGGGCCTGCATCTCGATTTCGTCCAGGACAATCACTCGCGCTCGGCCCGGCGGGGAACGCTGCGCGGCCTCCACTACCAGTCGCCGCCCTTCGCCCAGACCAAGCTCGTGCGGGTGCTCAAGGGCAGCATCCTCGACGTCGCCGTCGATATCCGCCACGGCTCGCCGACCTTCGGCCGGCACGTCGCGGTGGAGCTGAGCGCCTCCGCATTCGAGCAGCTTCTGGTGCCCAAGGGCTTCGCCCACGGCTTCGTCACGCTCGAGGACGACGTCGAGGTGCTCTACAAGGTCGATGCGTATTACAGTGCGGAGCACGACAAGGGGATCGCCTGGAACGACCCCGATCTCGCGATCGACTGGCCGGTGAGCCCGGTCGAGTGCGTGCTCTCCGCCAAGGACGCGGCGCAACCCGCCTTCGCCGGCCTTCCAGCCCATTTCACCTACGAGCCGGCTGCGCCCGCAGCGGCCACTATCTGATCGGAGCCCTCGATGGATCGCGTCCTCGTCACCGGTGCCGGCGGCTATATCGGCACAACCCTCGTGCCGATGCTGCTGGCCAGGGGCTATCGTGTCCGTGCCCTCGACCGCTTCTTCTTCGGTGCCGAGCTGCTCCAGCCGCATGCCCGGCTCGAGCTGGTCAGGGCCGACAGCCGCAGGCTGGAGCCCGCCCACTTCAACGGAGTCGATCACGTCATCGATCTCGTCGCCATCTCCAACGACCCGAGCGGCGAGCTCTTCCAGGACGCCACCTACGCCATCAACCACGCATCGCGGGTGCACTGCGCCCGGCTCGCCAAGATGGCGGGGGTGAAGCGCTACGTCCTGCCGTCCTCCTGCAGCCTCTACGGCTTCCAGCCCGAGGGTGTCGTCTGCGCGGAGGACCACCCGACCAACCCGCTCACCACCTACGCCAAGGCCAACGAGATGGCCGAGAAGGGCGTCCTGCCGCTGGCCGACGAGCGGTTCTGCGTGGTCGTGCTCCGCCAGGCCACAGTCTACGGCTACAGCCCGCGCATGCGCTTCGATCTCGCCATCAACGGCATGACCTTCGGTGCCTGGCAGACCGGCACCCTGCCCCTCATGCGCGACGGCACGCAGTGGCGGCCGATGGTCCATGTCACGGACACGGCGGCGGCGCAGATGTTCATGCTGGAGGCGCCGGTCGCCGCTGTCAACGGCCAGATCTTCAACGTCGGCTCCGAGGCCAACAACTACCAGCTCGGCCCGCTCGCCGAGCGGATCGCCAAGGCCGTGCCGCGCGAGGTCGCCATCGAATGGTATGGCGATGCCGACCACCGCTCCTACCGTGTCGCCTTCGACAAGATCGAGAAGCTCGGCTGGAAGGCGCAAAAGATCGCCGAGGACGGGGTCGCCGAGATCGTGGCGAAGCTCGCCGACGGCAGCCTCGAGAGGACGAAGCGGACCATCACGCTCGACTGGTACCAGGAGCTGGTCAAGTGGCAGCGCATCATCCGATCGGTCGAGCTCGACGGCACGATCCTCGATCTGCCCGACGAGCAGCCGCGGGCGGCGAACGGCTGAAGAAGGGAGCGCGCGGGCCATTGGTCCGCGCGAACCCGAAATCGAAGGGCGGCACGTGTCGCCCGCCACTGCACGGAAGAGGCTGAGAAACCGATGCCGATCGCGATCAACAAGCGCAAATGGAAGGGTATCATCCTGGCCGGCGGATCCGGCACACGCCTCTATCCGATCACCCGCGCCGTCTGCAAGCAGCTCCTGCCGATCTTCGACAAGCCCTTGATCTACTTTCCGTTGACCACACTGATGCTGGCCGGTATCCGGGACATCCTCCTGATCACCACGCCCGAGGACCAATGGCAGTTCAAACGTCTTCTGGGCGACGGCAGCCAGTGGGGGCTCGAGCTCTCCTATGCCGTGCAGCCGCGTCCGGAGGGGCTGGCGCAGGCCTTCGTCATCGGCCGGGAGTTCATCGGCGACGACAATGTGGCGCTGGTGCTCGGCGACAACATCTTCTTCGGCCACTATTTGCGCACCGATCTGGCGCGCGCGGTCGATCATGAAGCGGGTGCCACCGTCTTCGGCTATCGCGTGCGCGATCCGGAGCGCTATGGCGTGGTGACCTTCGACGAGGCCGGCCGGGCGATCAGCATCGAGGAGAAGCCGGCGCGACCCAAATCGAGCTACGCCGTGACCGGCCTCTACTTCTACGACAACTCGGTCGTGCGGATCGCCGGGGACCTGCCGCCCTCCGACCGCGGCGAGTACGAGATCACCGACGTCAACGCGGCCTATCTCGCGAAGGGCTCGCTGCGTGTCGAGCGCCTCGGCCGCGGCTATGCCTGGTTCGACGCCGGCACCCACGACAGTCTCCTGCAGGCGGGCGAGTTCGTGCGCACGATCCAGGAGCGTCAGGGCTTCCAGATCGCCTGTCCGGAGGAGATCGCCCATCTTCTCGGCTACATCGACGACGAGCAGCTCCAGCATCTGGCGGTGCCCCTCGCGAAGACCGCCTATGGCCGTTACCTTCTCGAGGTGGTGCTGGCGAAGGAACCTTGGCAGGCGGGGGTTCTGGCGCCGCCACCCGCCCGCCGCCGGGTCGCCTGACCGCAGGACCGGCGGTGCGTCGGTCTTTCCGGCGGATCTCGACGCCGGATCTCGGGGTCGATCCTCTTGCCGGGGATCACCCCGGATCAAGGATGCTCGATTCCCGGCCGCCGCCGGTCGGCCCTTGCCCATTCTCTGCTATGTGACGGGGCAGGGTCGGCAAGGGGCCGGCCATCGACGAGGTGCGGCATGCGACGTTCCCGCGAGCCGGCTCGGTCGCGCGTCTCCGAGCGCAGCGCGATCGAGCCGTTCCTGGTCATGCAGGTCCTGGCGGCCGCCAACCGGCGGGCGGCCGAGGGTGGCGATGTGCTGCATCTCGAGGTGGGCGAGCCTTCGGGTGGGGCGCCGCGGGCGGCGCTGAAAGCGGCTCGTGGGGCGCTCGATGGCGCCGGGCTCGGCTATTCCGAGGCGCTGGGCCTCCGTACCCTGCGCGTCGCCATCGTCCGCCATATCGAGTCGACCTATGGCGTGACCGTGCCCGTCGAGCGCATCGCCGTCACCGCCGGTGCCTCGGGCGCCTTCATCCTCGCCTTTCTCGCCGCCTTCGACGCGGGCTCCAGGGTCGCCGTGGCCGAGCCCGGCTATCCCGCCTATCGCAACATCCTGAAGGCTCTCGACATCGAGGTCGTGCCGCTGGTCACCTCCGAGGCGACGGGCTTCCAGCCGACCGTGGCCGACCTCGAGGCGGTCGCGGGCCCGCTCCACGGGGTCATCGTCGCGAGCCCCGCGAACCCAACGGGCTCGATGATCGGTGCGGCCCATCTCGCCGCCATGGCGCGCTGGTGCGACGCCCGAGGCGTGCGGCTGATCTCCGACGAGATCTATCACGGCATCACCTATGAAAGACCCGGCAGCACGGCGCTCGCCAGCTCCGACCGGACGATCGTCGTCAACAGCTTCTCCAAGTACTGGGCGATGACCGGTTGGCGGATCGGCTGGCTGGTGCTGCCGGACGATCTCGTCGATCCGGTCGAGCGGCTGGCCCAGAACCTCTTCATCTCGCCCTCGGCCCTGGGCCAGCATGCGGCCATCGGTGCGCTCGAGGGCAAGGCGGAGCTCGATCGGCGGGTCGAGGTCTACGCTGCCAATCGCGCGCTCTTGCTCGACGCCCTGCCGGGGATTGGCCTCGATGGCCTCGTGCCGCCCGATGGCGCCTTCTACCTCTATCTCGGGATCGGCCGCTTCGGTCTCGACTCCATCAGCTTCTGCGCCCGTCTCCTGGCCGAGACCGGCGTCGCCCTCACCCCCGGCCACGACTTCGACCTCGCCCGGGGCGCTGGCTATGTCCGCCTCTCCTTCGCCGGCGCGCGCGACACGATCCAGGAGGCGATCGACCGCCTCGGCCCCTGGCTCGCCCGCCTGCACCGGTGCTAGCGGCCGTAGCCCTGGTTGAACGTTCCTCTACCGCGCCACCAAGGTTCCTGCACGGCGCTGCGGACCGGCCCGATGAGTGGTGTTCGCACCGGCGCGGCGATGCCCGGGAAGACGACGACCGAGGTGCCACCCGGATCGGTCTGCGGCGCTGCCGCCGACCAGTTGTTGGTCGCCCAGACATTGCCCGTGGGATCGACGGCGACGGCGGTGATCCGTTGGAGCGCCTCCGAGGCGTAGCCGGTCGCCGGCGAGATGGGTGCGCCTGTGCGAAAGCCGGGCGGGCAGTTCCGGGGCTCGGCGCCGCAGAACTGGCTGATGCGGCCCACGTAATCCTCAGCTCCGGCGCCGTTCGAACCGAAATTGGCGACCCAGACATTGTCCCGGCCGTCGATCGCCACCCCCCAGGGGATCGAGAGCCCGCCGCCCTCGAAGCGGCCGCGAGGGTCGATCCGGCCGTCCTGATGGATCAGGGTCAGGGAGCCGGGCTCGATCTCGGGCAGCGCGTTGCCATCCGGGCAGGGCGCTTCGAGCACCACCGAGCTCGCGACCCATATGCGGCCCTTGCTGTCCGAGGCGATGCCGAGCGGCAGGTCGAACGCCTCGCCGGCGAGCGGCGAGAACGGCAGGGGCCGGCCATGGCGGTCCAAGATGGCGACCGACGAGCTCTTGTTGCCGGTGATCCAGATCCTTCCTTTGGGATCGACCGCCACGGCGAAGGGCTTCTCGAGCCCGGTCACCGCCGGCGGCACCACCCGCGCCCGGCGCGGGTCGCCCCTGGGGTAGGTCGTGATGTTGCCGTTCAGGCAGCTCGCGATCCAGATGTCGCCCTCTCGGGTCGAGGCGATGCCCTGCGGCCAGGAGAGCTCGCCTTCGGTGATCCCGTTGGCACCCGAGAGCGGCACGCCGTCCTTCGTGAAGAGCGAGACGCTGTCGCTCGACGGCACGAACGGGCAGCCGTCGCCGGCGAAGCCGAAATTGGTGAGCCAGACCCTGCCTTTGGGATCGAGGGTGATGCCGAAGCCGACGCCGTCGAGCCCGCCACCGCTGAAAGGCGAGCCCGGTGCGAAGCTGCCGTCGGGTGCCAAGCGCACGAAGACCGTGCCGGCGCAGACCGGCACGTTCTCCTGGTCGGGTCCGGGCGAGGGCTGGTAGTTGATGCCGACATTGGCGTTGCCCTCGGCGTCGAAGGCGAAATTGCCGGGTCCGTTCAGCACGTTGATGGTGTCGCTCCCCTTGTTGACGCCATCGAGAACGAGGGGCAGGGTCCAGCCGCTCGGCGGATTGCGGAGCGCCGGGGAATAGGGCGGCATGGCGATCTGCGAAAGCGCGAAGATCTCGTCGATGTTGCGCCAGGGATTCTTCGCGATCTCGACCATCGCCTGCAGGGTCTGGAAGGGCGGGCGGCCCCGCTCGCCGCTCGCCTCGAGGAAGAGGCGATTGCAGGCGGTCCGCTGCCGCGCGCAGCCGGCGAGGATATTGGCCAGCGCATTGAGGCGACCGACCGTCGAATTGGCGGGCCCGTTGGGCTCGCTCGCCAGCACCGCGGCGATCGCACCTGTCGCCGGATCGACGAAATTGCCCGCCATCATCGTGCCGTTGCGGATCCCGATCTCGTAGCCGGCGACACCGCGGGGCGAGATGAATTGCGCCAGGCTGAAGGCCGCGGCCACCGTCGAAAGCTCGTTGAGGACGACCCGGGAGGGCTCCGCGCCGGGCGGCAGGACGGCGGCATAGAGGAGAACACCCCGCCGCGCTGCCACGAGGAGCCCGTGCTCGCCTCTCGAGCGGTCGCGGAAGACGAGACGAAAGCTGCCGGAAGCAACGCTTGCCGTGCGTGCCAGCACCGCCCGACTGCCCCACATCCCCTCGCCACCGAGCCGATAGAGCGTGACGAGGAAATCACCCCGATCGTTCGTCGCCGCGGCGATCCTGCCGTCGATCACCACACGCTGGCTCCATCCCGCCTGTTGCGCCAGGACGGGCGAAGGCCCGATGAGGACGAGACCCAGCAACGCCAGAGCCAGGACGACATATCGACGGGTCATGCGGAACGGTCCTCCCTTCCTCGGCTGGTCTTGCTCAACCGACCTTGCTCGGCCGGCCGTGCCCGACCGGCCATGCCCGGAGGATGCGATGCGGCGCACGCCGGCCGGGGCACGCTCTCGATCGCCGCTGGTGGTGCCTGCCGATCCAGTTCCCTGATCCTGCCATGCGCCATTGTCGGGCAATCGGCAAAGCGTGGCAATTGCCGACCGTCCGCGTCGGCCCCGCCGGGCCCGTGGGCCGCGTTCTCGCCGACGATGCACCGTATGATGTCCCTTGCGGCGCGCCAGCGTCGCCGCTCCCTTGCATTCGGAGCATCGGCTGCTACTCATGGGCAACAGCATGCTCAGGGCGGAGGCAGTCGATGACCTTGGTGCCAGGCGGGCCGCCGGTTCTCGAGGTTCGCGACCTGGTCAAGAGCTTCGGCGGGCTGCGCGCCATCGACCGTTGCTCGCTCGCCGTGCGCGAGGGCACGATCACGGGCCTGATCGGGCCCAACGGCGCCGGCAAGACGACCCTCTTCAACGTCATCACCGGCTTCTTCATGCCGGATTCGGGCCGTGTCCTGACGGAGGGCGAGGACATCACCAGCCTGCCGCCTCATGCCGTCTTCCATCGCGGCATCTGTCGCACCTTCCAGATTCCGCGCGAGCACGGCACCATGACCGTGCTCGAGAACCTGATGCTGGTGGCCGCGGACCAGGCCGGCGAGAGGTTCTGGAACTGCTGGTTCCGGCCGGGCCTCGTCCGCCATCAGGAGCGGCTGATCCGCGACCGGGCCATGGAGATCCTGGATTTCGTCGACCTGACGCGACTCGCCCACGAATACGCGGAGCGGCTCTCGGGCGGCCAGAAGAAGCTCCTCGAGCTCGCCCGCACGCTGATGGCCGAGCCGCGCCTCGTGCTGCTCGACGAGCCGGCCGCCGGGGTCAACCGCACGCTGATGAACAAGCTGGTCGAGAACATCGAGTATCTGAGGCGCGAGCGCGGCATCACCTTCCTTCTGATCGAGCACGACATGGACCTCGTCATGGAGCTGTGCGACCCGGTCATCGTCATGAGCGAGGGGCGCCATCTGATGGAGGGCCACCCCGACGAGGTGCGCAACGACCCGCGCGTGCTCGAGGCCTATCTCGGGGGCCAGTATGGCGCTGCTTGAGGTCGCCTCCGTCACCGCCGGCTACGGCGACAGCGAAATTCTGCGCGACGTCTCCATGGAGGTCCGGACGGGCGAGATCGTCTCGATCATCGGCCCGAACGGCGCCGGCAAGTCGACCCTCATGAAGACCATCTTCGGGCTCCTGCACCCGCGCCAGGGCTCGATCACCTTCGACGGCCACGACATCTCGCATCTCCACCCCTACCAGATCGTCGAGCGCGGCATGTGCTACGTGCCGCAGGTCTCGAACGTGTTCACTGAGCTGACCGTGGCCGAGAACCTCGAGATGGGCGCCTTCCTCGCGAAGAAGGGCGACATCGCCAGGCGCCGGGAGCGCATCTTCGAGTATTTCCCGAGGCTCCGGGAGCGCCGCAATCAGCGCGCCGGCAAGATGTCCGGCGGCGAGCGGCAGATGGTCGCCATGGGCAGCGCCCTCATGCTGGAGCCCAAGCTGGTCCTCATGGACGAGCCTTCGGCAGGCCTCTCGCCCAAGATGGTCGGCGTGATCTTCGACCAGATCAAGAGCATCAACGCGGCCGGGCCCGCCATCCTGATCGTCGAGCAGAACGCCCAGCTCTCGCTGCGCATGTCGGACAGGGGCTACGTCCTGGCCAGCGGCCAGAACCGCTTCGAGGGCACCGGCGACAATCTCCTGAACGATCCCGAGGTGGCGAGGCTGTATCTCGGCGGCTGAGGGCGGAACGAGCTTGGAAAGAAGAGCGAGCATGCAAACGACGCCGGAGGAGACGACCCCCCGCCGCCACGACGACCGCACCCCGGGCGAGCGCGCCCTCGCCGCCCTGCGCAGCCGGTGGGCCCTGGGTCTCGCCCTCCTCCTGACCCTCGTCGTCTTCTGGATCCTGGGCCAGCGGCAGGGCGCCTCGCTGACCGATCTCCTGTCGCTCACCGTCTGGGGCGTCATGCTCGGCGGCGTCGTCTCGCTCGGCGCCATCGGCCTGACGCTGGTCTACGGGGTGCTGAAGTTCCCGAACTTCGCGCATGGCGCCCTGCTCACGCTGGGCGCCTACGGGGCGTTCACCATCGCGTCGTTCCTCCCCGCGGGGCCACCATTGCGCCCCTTCTCCTTCGGCTGGGAGCTGATGGCGGCCCTCGTCCTCGCCATGCCGCTCGTGTCGATCGTGGCGCTGGCGGTGGACCGGGTGCTCTTTCGGCCCCTGCGCGGGCGCGAGGCGTCGCTTGTGCTGCTCGCCATGGCGTCCCTGGCCGCCGCTTTCTTCCTGCGCAGCGGCATCTATTTGATCTGGGGCTCGGACTTCCTCTTCTACTATCCCGGCCGCGCCAATCCGGCGCTCGAGCTGCCGCTCGGCATCCGCATCCAGGCCGACCAGATCTTCGTCTTCGTCCTGGCCATGATCCTCGTGGCGCTGACCTGGCTGCTGCTCGAGCGCACGCGCATGGGCAAGGCGATGCGGGCCACCGCCAACAATCCGGATCTGGCGCAGGTGCGCGGCATCAACACCGAGCGGGTCATTGCCTGGACCTGGATCGTCGGCGCCAGCCTCGCCGCCGCCGGCGGCGTGATGTACGGCCTCGCCTCGCAATTGCGGCCGGAGATGGGCTTCTGGCTGCTCCTGCCGATGTTCGCCGCCGCCATCATGGGCGGGCTCGGCAGCCCCGTCGGCGCCATCGTCGGGGCGGTGATCATCGGCGTCGCCCAGCAGGTCTCGTCCTCCTTCCTCAACCCCGCCTACGGGCCGGGCGTGGCGTTCGTGCTCCTGGTGATTGTCCTGGTGCTCCGGCCGCAGGGCCTGATCGGCCAGGGGGGGGAGTGAGATGGCACCCGAGGATCTGGCGCGCGCGGCCTTTCTCTTCGTTCCCCTCCTCCTGCTCGGGCTTCTGGTCCTGCCGGGGCGGCCGGCGCTGCGAACGGGACTCGCGCTCGTCCTGGCCCTGATCGTGGCCCTGGTCCTGCCGCTCTGGCTGCCACGCGGCATTCTCACCTATCTGGTCTCGTTCTCGACCATGGCCGGCATCTACGCCATTCTCTGCCTCGGCCTGAACAGCCAGTGGGGGCTCGCCGGCCACGTCAATTTCGGCATCGCCGGCTTCTTCTCGGTCGGCGCCTTCACCTCCGCACTCTTCACCACCTCGATGCCGGCAGGTGCCCTCGCCGCCTACTCGCAACAGGCCTTCGGGCTCCAATGGCCCTTTCTCGGCGGCGTCCTGATGGCCGGCATCGTCGCGGCGATCGTGGGCTTCCTCGTCAGCATCCCGGTCCTGCGCCTTCGGACCGACTTCCTCGCCATCGCCACGCTCGGCATCGCCGAGGTCATCCGTTTCGTCTTCCAGAACGAGCGCTGGCTCGCCAACGGGCCGCAGCCGATGCGCGGCATCCCGCGCCCGCTGGACTGCGTCTTCGCCGATCCCGCCTGCTCATGGCTGCCGCAGCCGATCGCCGGCTTCCTGGCGCCGCTCAGCCCGCGCGACTACGTCTTCCTCTACCTCGTCGTGGTGACGCTCATCCTCGCCGTCGTCTTCATCGCCCTCGAGCGCATCTCCCGCTCGCCCTGGGGTCGGATGCTGCGCGCCATCCGCGACGAGGAGGCCTCGGCCGCCATGAGCGGCAAGAACGTGCCGCTCCGCCGCATGGAATCCTTCGTGCTCGGCACCTTCATCATGGGTGTGGCCGGTGCCGTCTACGCCCATTACGTGGTGAGCATCGACTACAGCCACTTCAATCCGCTCTTCGCCACCTTCATCGTCTGGGTCATGCTGATGCTCGGTGGCAGCGGCAACAACAAGGGGGCGATCCTCGGCGCCTTCGCCGTCTGGGGCGTGTGGAGCGGTGCCGCCTTCATGATCGATATGCTGAGCCCGGCGCTCATGGCCATCTCGCCCGATCTGCCGTCGCGCGGTGCCTATCTGCGCTGGATGCTGGTCGCCATCCTGCTCGCCGCCATCGTGCTCTTCCGCCCGCAAGGCATCCTGCGCGAGCGCAAGAAGGTCTCGGACTTCATGCCCGCCGCGGAGTGAGTGCCACCGTGCTGCGAAGCCGGCCGGGTCATCGGTCGGCCTCCGAACCAATCGACGCTGGCTCCGGGCCGATCCCGGGGCTAGATTTCGATCCCGAGTTCGATCCCGACGCCCGGCCCGATGACATCGCTGACCCGCGGACGATCGCGCGAAGGCAAGTCAAAGGCACGCCACGCACCTTTTTCGGACGGGCCTCCATATGTGGCTGCTCACCCTCCAGCGTACCCCGCGCCTGATCCTGATCTGTGTCGTGCTCGGCGTGATCGGCGCCCTGGGTGCCCAGGTCTTCCTGCTCCTGCTGCACGTCCTCGACACGCAGGTTCTCGCCAGGCTCGGCGGCTACCAAACGATCGACGTGGCGACCGCCAACCGCATGGCCGGCGCGCCCGAGCCTTTTCGGCACTGGTACTGGTGGATGCCGCTGTCGACCACGCTCGGCGGCCTCGTGGCAGGGCTCTTGATCTACGGGCTGGCACCCGAGACGGAAGGCCACGGCACCGATGCCACGCTGATCGCCTTTCACCGCAACAACGGGCGGATGCGGGCGCGGGTGCCGTTCGTCAAGACGCTGGCCAGCGCCGTCACCATCGGCACCGGCGGCTCCGGCGGCCGCGAGGGGCCGACGGCGCAGATCGCCTCGGGCGCCGGGGCGATCATCGCCCAATTGTTCAAGCTGCCCGACGACGAGCGCCGGATCGTCATTCTGATCGGCATGGCCGCGGGCCTCTCGGCGATCTTCAAGAGTCCGCTCGGCACCGCGATCTTCGCCGTCGAGATCCTCTACTCCCGCATGGCCTTCGAGGGGGCGGCGCTGATCTTCACGCTGATCTCGGCCTCGATCGCCTATTCCATCACCGGCATGTTCTCGGGCTATACGCCGCTCTTCCTCCTGTCGGAAAGCAGCCGCGCGCTCAATCCGCTGGACCTCGTGTGGTTCAGCGTCCTCGGCGTCCTCGCGGGTGCCGTGGGTGCCCATTGCCGCCATGGTGATGGTGATCGAGATGACGGGCGGCTTCACCCTGATCATGCCGACGATGCTGGCAGTCGCCATCGCCTTCCTGGTGCAGCTCCTGCTGTCCCGGAACGCCAAGTATCCGACGATCTACGAATGCCAGGCGCGCACCCCGGCTGACAGTCCGATCTACAGCGAGCTCTTCTACCAGACAGCCGCCGGACTCCTGCGTCGCCAGCGTGTCCATCTCGATCGGGACATCCTGGACAGCGAGCTGCAGGCAGCACTCGAGCGCGGCGAAGGCATCGCCCTTCGCCTGCGCCAGGAGCGGCTCTACCGCCTGACCCTACCGACCGGCTCGCCGGTGGCCGGCAGGGCGCTGCGCGAACTCGGCCTGATCGAAATTGGTGCCCTCGTCGTCGGCGTAATTCGTGGCGAAGGCGAGATCATCCCGAGTGGCGACACGCGACTGCAGGTGCATGACGGCCTTCTCGTGGCCGGCACCGGCGAGGGCATCGAGAGGTTCCGTGCGCTGATCGAGCCGCCGCAGGGTGCCGCGAGCACGGCTCACGCGCCCCGGACCTAATCGACGCGGCGCGTTCCGGCCCGACGGGGGATCCGTCAGATGGCCTTCTTCTCCACCTCGTAGCCGTCGAATTCCTCGGTGCGGATCATGTGATCCTTCACGCCGGCCGCCTCCAGCATGTCGCGCATGGCGACGACCATCCCCTGCGGACCGGAGATGTAGTAGATCGGCTTGCCGAGGTCGGGGATCGATTTCTCCAGCAAGGCCTTGTCGATGGGTCCCCTCGCGCCGCTCCAGGACCGGTCGCCGTCCGCCTCGAGAAAAGGGGTCAGGACGAATTCGCCCCACGCACCCGGCGCGCTAGCGGGTGCGAGGCGCCTGTGCCCGGCCGGGCGCCGGCGCCTCCCCCAGGATCCCTGCCCGTGCCTATTCCGAAGGGATCTGGTCGGCCGGCACGATCATCACGTTCTCGTCGCCGGTCTCGGTGTACTTCCAGATCGCGACCGGCGTCTTGACGTCGCCGTTCTCGTCGAAGTCGACCGAGCCGCCGGCGCCGACATAGTCGATGTCCTGACCGTCCTTGATGGCCTTCAGGGCCTTGGTGATCTCCTCCTGGCTGCCGCCGATGATCTTCTCGCCGGGCGGGTTGGCGATCGGACGGAGCCGGTCGGCGAGCTGCCGGCCGGTGATCTCGGATGGATCGGTGAGGCCGTCGGCGACCGCCTTGGCCAGTGCCAGGCCGATCACCATGGCCGCGTCGTAGGTGGTCTCGGTGAAGGGCGGGATCCGGTCTTGTCCGGTGGCCGCCCGGTAGGCCTCGGCGAAGCTCTTGTAGCTTTCCGAGTCCGGATCGGCCGAGGGCACCGTGCCGAGCTTGCCGTCGAGATCCTTGCCGCCCACGGCGTCGAGCACCTCGCTCGAGCGGTTGGCGTCGGTGAACTGCCAGCTCGTGTAGTCGAAGATGTCACGACTCTCCTTCAGGATCGCCGCGGTGTGCGCCGGGTAGGTCGGCAGCACCAGGATCTCCGGCTTGTCCTTGAGCGCCGCCGAGAGCTGCGACCGATAGGTGGGCTGCACCTCCTCCGGGTGCGCGACCTCCGCCAGCACCTTGCCGCCGCGCTTCTCAAACGCCGCGGCGAAGGCGTTGGACAGACCCTGGCCGTAAGGATTGTTGATGTAGATCGTGGCGGCCGTGGCGTACTTGTAGTCGTCGATCAGCTCGCCGGCCGCGAGCTCGGCCGCGACCACGCCCTGCAGCGCGTCCGAGGGGCTCGTGCGGAAGAGAAGATCGGCGTCGGCATCCTCGGGCAGCACCGAGACCAGGGGCGAGGTCGTGCCGTTGCCGACCTGCAGCACGCCGGAGGGGATGGTGACCGAGGTGGCGATGGCGACCGTGACACCGCTCGACCAGGCGGCGATGATGGCCGGCACTCCGTCCGCCTCCACCAGCTTGCGCGCCGCCTCGATGGCCGGCGTCGGCAGCGTGTTGGAGTCCTCGGCGATCAGGCGCGACACCAGCGGGCCGCCGAACACCTCCTCGGCCGCCTTGTTGACCTGGTCGAGGGCGAGCTGCGCCGCGTCGCGATAGAAGGTGCCGTACTCGGCGCCCGAGCCGGTGAAGGCGACGACCTGGCCGATCGGCACCTGCGGCGGTGCGTCCTGCGCCCAGAGCGGCCCCGCCAGCGTGGCGCTCAGCGTCATGGCCCCGCCGGCGACGCCGACCGTCTTCATGAACTGGCGACGATCTGCGTTCTTCATCGGGCTCTCAGACATGTCGTCCTCCAATCTTCAGGGTTTGCACCTCTTGTATCCGACGTCTCGCCATCGGAGCGCCCAAGTCGTAGCATGGCGGCAAGAGAAGGCCACGTCGTTCGCGTCGCACCCGTCGCACCATGGGTATGGGTTCTCGTTTTCGCGGGAGCGGTGCCCGCGACCCTATTTCTCGGCCTTAGCCTTCGCCATCTCGTCGAGCGCCAGGGCGGAATGGGCGAAAGCACCGCCGGCGCGCATCTCGGCGGCGACCCAGATCGCCTCCATGATCTCCGCCTCGCTCGCCTCGTGCCGCAGCGCCGCCTTGGTGTGACCCTTGATGCAGTAGGGGCACTGGGTGACGTGGGCGACCGCCACGGCGATGAGCTGCTTGGTCTTCGCCGGCAAGGCGCCATCGGCGAAGACGGCCTGGCTGAACGCCTTGAAGGCCTTCTCGGCCTCTGGCGTCAGCTCCCGGCGATGGCGGGCGAGGGAGGCCGTGTCGGTCGGAAACAACTGGTCGCTCATGGTCGTTCTCCAAAGGCTCGTGTTCAGTGAAAGCCGACGCTCATCACGTAGTCGCGCAGAAGCTGCTCCTCGTGCTGGATCTCGCCCAGCAGAACCTGCAGCACGTCGCGTGCGTTGAGCACGCCGAGCGGGCGGTCCGCTTCGTCGACGATGGGGATGTTCTTCAGGCCCCGCGTCTTCATGGTCTCCCAGACGTCGTGCAGCCAGTCGCCGACCCGGGCGGTGACGACGTCGCGCGACATCGCCTCGATCACCGGTGCCGTGCAGCTCGCCCCCGCGCAGCGCCCCGTCTGGCGCACCACGTCGGTCTTGGTCAACACGCCGGCAAGGCGCCCTTCGGCATCACGGACCAGAAGCATGTCGGAGCCCTCGTCGAGGAGCCGGGCACCTTGCAGAAGAGCGGCGCCCAGCTCGATGCATTGCATGCGTCTCCGCGCCGTCGGCAGCAGCTTCTCGACAAGCATTCCCTCCTCCTCTCCTTTCCGCCGGGCGCTCTTCGCCAATCCGCCAAGCTACCCGCCACGCCGGCGGCAGCACAAGCGCGATGAACGGCCGCGCAGGTCGAGGGCGTGCCAGGGGAGGGGCGAGACGGGGGCAGGGGAGTGGCTCGCGGCCTCGCGTGGGGACGTCATCCCCGCCGTGCAAACCTTCGCAGGCTCTCGACGATCTTCAGCGCTCCTTGCATCCTCCTGCCCGAAGCCCGACCTCGAAGGAGAGGATATGGAGGATGCGATGACCAAGCCAGCGCGCCACCCGCTTCCGGCCGATGACCTCGGTGCGGAGAAAATCCGTCTCGACGCTCTGCTCGACGAGGCGCTCGAGGAGACCTTCCCGGCCAGCGATCCGGTTGCCATCGTCGTTGCCGAGCCGGAGCCCACCCTGGCGCCGACGGAGAAGGGGAGGGAGGACGACACCGGCCGTCATTCCACCTTGCGCGAGGCGGCCGGCAGCGGACGCTCGCCGTAATCGACGGCACCGCAGGAAAGGACCCGACCGCTCTCGTCGACGACCATGCGCACCCGGCGGTTGGCCGAGAAAAAGGTCAGCCTGAGCCGCCCCGCATCCTCGCCCTCGCCGCGCTCGACCCGGCTCGTCACCGTGCCCTCCCGCATCCGCCGCAGGAGCTCGTCCGCGTCGATCCGCAAGGCGCCGGCCAGAAGGTCCGCATCGATCTGCACCGCCTCGTCGCCAATCTCGATCTCGGGCATTCCCGTCCTCCTTTCGAAAGGCATTCGCGCCGCTCAGGCAGTCCCGGCGGGCGGGCCGACGCCGGGCCAGGCGCAATCGGCGATCGTCGTCCGATCCAGGGCGTGCATGAAGGCCTCGCGTGCCAGCGCGAACTGGGGCTTCAGTCGGCAGCTCGGCTCGAGCACGCAATCGCCGCCGTCGGTGCGAAAGCACTCGACCATGGCGAAGCGCCGCTCGAGATGGCGCACGACCTCGCCCACCGTGATCGCCTCGGCCGGCCGTGCCAGCCTGAGGCCGCCGTGCCGGCCGCGCTGGCTGTCGACGAAGCTGCCGCGGCCGAGCTCGCGCACCACCTTGGCCAGATGATGCGGCGACACCCGGAGCTCCTCGGCCATCCGGCCGGTCGAGAGGGCCGCACCCTCCGCCCCGGCGAGACGCATCAGGACCCGCAGGCCGAAATCGGTCGAAGCCGCGAGGCGCATCGGCGCTCCTTAATTCGGTATTGACGATACTGAATATAGTGGCCGATAAACGGTATTGTAAATACCGATTTCGGGTCGAAGCCCGCGGACGGCCACGCTCGGGGCTTCGACGGGCCACCAATCAGGAGAACGCGCCATGACCTCGACCACCCAGACCCCGTACGGTCGGCATGTCGGCGACATCGCCGCCCGCCTGCCCGGGGCGAGCGGCGTCTTTCGCCGGTTCGACATCGATTTCTGTTGCCACGGCGACGTGCCGCTCGAGGAGGCGGCACGTCGCCGTGGCCTCGACCCACAGGTCATTGAGGAGGCCCTGGAGGCCCTCGATCCGACGGCCGCCCCCTCGGCGCCGGAGGAGACCGGTGCCCTGATCGACCATATCCAGACCCGCTATCACGAAGGCCATCGCCGGCAGATCCCGGAGCTGATCGAGCTCTCGCGCAAGGTCGAGCTGGTCCATCTGACCCACCCATCCGTGCCGACCGGGCTCGCCGACGCGCTTCAGCGCATCCTGGGCGAGCTCGAGGTGCACATGAAGAAGGAGGAGCTGATCCTCTTTCCGGCCATGCGCCGGCAGGCGGCGGGCAAGCTGAGCGGGCCCATCGGCGAGCTGCGCCACGACCACGACAGCCACGGCCTCTTCCTCGAGGAGATGGCGCGGCTGACCGACGACTACACCCTGCCCGCGGGCGCCTGCCGCTCGTGGCAGGCGCTCTACGCCGGAGCGGCGCAGCTCCGGGCGGACCTGATGGAGCACATCCATCTCGAGAACAACGTCCTCTTCCTGCGCTTCGAAAGCGACGCCTGACCTGATCGGAGAAGAGCCCGTGGATGGGAGCAGCGTGGCGAGCACGCTGCTCCCATTCGATTCAGGCGGCCTTGCGCCGGAGGTCGATGCCACCGCAGGAGAGGATGTTGCCGTCTCCGTCGGCGACCATGCGGATGCGCCGGTTGGCCGAGGAGAAGGTCAACCTGACATGGCCCGCATTCGCACCTTCGCCACGTTCGAGCCGGCTCGTCAGCGTGCCCTCGCGCATCTGGCGCAGGAGCTCGTCGGGATCGAGCCGCAGCGCCTCGGCCAGAACCTGCGCGTCGATCTGGATGGTGGCATCGTCATAGGCGATCCTCGGCATTTCCTTCTCCACTCGTCTCGATTGGCCGGCGTGCACCGGCTCTAAATTTAGTATTACGGATACCGATTATGCTGCGGCAAAAGCGGCATGGCAAACCCGATTCGCCGGCCGATGCGGACGAAACCCGCTCGCCAGCGTGGCGGCCTTCTCGGAAAGACTCTAAGGATCGAAGCACCGGCGGCATCGACCCGGCGGCACCGGTCACACAGCAAGGGAGAGAAGTGAAATGTCGGAGCAATGGCTTTCGAGCCTCGTCACCCAGACCCCGCAGGAAGGCTTCGATCTCGCGGTCAAGCTCGCCCGCATGGCGGTCAAGCTGACCCAGCCCTCGGCCGAGATCCGGGACGCGCTCCGGGGCGGCTACGCCCACAATGCCGAGGATCTGATCGCCGTTTCCCACGTCGTCGCCACCCATTTCCAGACCGTCGCCGCCGCCAATGGCTACTGGCGGAAAAGCGGGGGCTGACCTTCAGGCTCGGCGGCCGGCAGCCGCCTCGACGTCAGCCGCCGGCCGAGCGCCCCTGACGCCCGGCCCAGCGATATAGATGCAGCCGCATTGAATTTATGCACCTGCGTCTTGCGTCGGGGCTCGATGCGTGTGAACGCTTCTGGCAGTCTTTCGCCATAACCGACACCGCTCCTTCCGCCGCCGTGCTCTGGGTCTGGACCCGCCTGGTCGCCGTGCAGCAGCGTGTGCTGGCGGCGGTCGAGGACGAGCTCGGGGCCTCGTCCTGCGCCGTCCCTGCCCGGACGACCGGCGCGGCCAGCTCGTCGCCGTCACCCCGGCCGGGCGCGAGCTCCTGGCACAAATGTGGCCGGTCTATCGCGCCGCCATCCAGCGCCATGTCGGCGAGAAGCTCGCCGGTGACGAGGAGGCACACGTCCTGGGCGAGCTGCTCGACCGGTTGATCACCGGTGCCGAGGGCGGTTGAGGCACACGGCGGGCACCCCGTTCGGGGCGTCTGTTCATCCGTCCGACCACGGTTTATGGAGGTGCGACCGTCAGGAGCGCTCGCAGATCGAGCCGAGAAAGGGAGAGCTTGAGCCATGACCCGCATCCTCCACCCCAATCGCCGCCAGGTCACCAGGGCCATGGCCCTGGGTGCCGCCGGCCTGACCCTGCCGCTCGGCCTCGCTCGAGGGGCCTTGGCCGCCGATCGGCGTATCGCCATGGTGGTCAAGAATCTCGGCAACAGCTATTTCGACGCCTGCGCCAAGGGCGCCGAGGAGGCGGCGAACGAGATGGGCGACACCGAGATCATCTACACCGCCTCGACCAAGCCGACCGCCGAGGACCAGATCGCGGTGATCGATTCGCTGATCGCGCAGCGCGTCGACGGCATCATCGTCTCGGCCAACGACGCCAACGCGCTCGTGCCGGTCGGCAAGAAGGCGATGCAGCGCGGCATCAAGGTGATGTCGTTCGATTCGGCGATCGCGCCCGAAGGCCGCCTCGTCCACCTTTCCGCCTCCTCGACCGACCTGATCGGTGCCAAGCAGGTGCAGATGATCGGCAAGACGCTGAACTACGAGGGCGAGGTGGCGATCCTCTCGGCGGCCTCCACCATGACCAACCAGAACGCCTGGATCGAGGCGATGAAGGTCGAGTGGCAGAAGCCCGAATACGCCAACATGCCGCTGGTCGCGACCGTCTACGGCGACGACCAGGACGACAAGAGCTACCGCGAGATGCAGGCTTTGGTGAAGGCGCACCCGAACCTCCGGGGCGTCATCTCGCCGACCACGATCGGCATCCGCGCCGGCGCCAAGGCGATCATGGACGAGGGCCTCGTCGGCAAGGTCTACATCACCGGCCTCGGGCTGCCGTCCGAAATGGAGGCCGCCGTCCTCGCCGGTGCCTGCGACAGCTTCGCCATCTGGAACCCGGTCGACTACGGCTACGCCTCGACCATGATCATGGGTGCCATCCTCGACGGCGCCGGCACCGCCGAGGGTGACAAGCTGCCCATGGGCCGGCTCGGCGAGACCACCGTCGGCAAGGACGGCGAGGCGGTGATGGGCGAGCCCTTCGTCTTCGACAAGAGCAACATCGAGGAATACGCCAAGATCTTCTGATCTCCGGCGCACCGGCCGGCGGCGCGCGCCCGTGCCGCCGGTCTCTCCCCACTCGCCCGGCTCCCAGCCCATGGCTCACGTCCTCTCGCTCGCGCACATCTCCAAGGGCTTTCCCGGCGTGCAGGCGCTGGACGACGTCTCGCTCGACCTCGAACGTGGCGCTGTCACCGCGCTGATCGGCGAGAACGGCGCCGGCAAGTCGACCATCGTGAAGATCCTGACCGGCATCCACGCGCCCGATAGGGGCGTGATCCAGGTGGCGGGCCGGGAGCGGCGCTTCGCCACCCCGAGGGATGCCTGGGCCGCCGGCATTGCCGCCATTCACCAGGAGACGGTGATGTTCGACGAGCTCACGGTCCAGGAGAACATCTTCATGGGCCACATGCCGGGTAGCCGGCTGATCGACCGCCGGGCGATGCGCGAGCGGAGCATCGAGCTTCTCGCCCGCATCAATGCCGATTTCGCCCCCGAGACACCGCTCAAGCGGCTCTCGGTGGCGCAGAAGCACATGGTCGAGATCGCTCGCGCTTTGTCGCACGAGGCGGCCGTCATCATCATGGACGAGCCCACCGCCTCGCTCTCGCGGCACGAGATCGACGAGCTCTTCACCCTCGTCGACCAGCTCAAGGCCGAGGGCCGGGCCATCCTCTTCATCAGCCACAAGTTCGACGAGATCTTCCGCGTCTCCGACCGCTGGGTCTGCTTGCGCGATGGCCAGAAGGTGGGCGAGGGGCTGACGGCCGAGGTGACGGAGCCAGACCTCGTACGCCTCATGGTCGGCCGCCCGATCGACCAGGTCTTCCCCAAGCGCGACGTCGAGATCGGCCCCGTCGTGCTCGAGGTCGAGGGGCTGAGCAACGCCACCGAGTTCGCCGATCTCTCCTTCGAGCTCAGGCGCGGCGAGATCCTGGGCCTCTACGGCCTCGTCGGCGCCGGCCGGTCGGAAGCCATGCAGTGCGTCTTCGGCCTCGGCGAGCCGACGCGCGGACGGATCGCCATGGAAGGCCGCGAGATCAGGCCGCGCACCCCCGCCGAGGCCATCGAGGCCGGCATCTCCTACGTGCCCGAGGACCGCCAGGAGCAGGGCGTCGTCCTCCCCTTGAGCATCCGCGCCAACATCACGCTCGCCTCGCTCGCCCGCCACGTCGAGGGCTGGTTCCTCTCCACCGCCTCGGAGCGTGCTGCGACCCGCAGCCTCGGCGAGCGGCTGGCGGTCAAGGCGGCCAGCTTCGAGCAGCCGGTGGGCGAGCTCTCCGGCGGCAACCAGCAGAAGGTGGTGATCGCCAAGTGGCTCGCCACGCGGCCCCGTGTCATCATCCTCGACGAGCCGACCAAGGGCATCGACATCGGCTCCAAGGCCGCCGTCCACGAGTTCATCGGCGAGCTCGTCGAGGACGGCCTCGCGGTCGTGCTGATCAGCTCGGAGCTGCCCGAGGTCATGGGCCTCGCCGACCGCATCCTCGTCATGCACGAAGGCCGCATCGTCGCCCGCTTCACCCGCGGCGCCTGGTCGGCCGAGGCCATCGTCGCCGCCGCCACCGGTGCTGCCGAGGGAGACCGCGCCGCATGAGCTGGCTCGCCCTGCACCGCGAGCTGGTGCTGGCCCTCGTCATCGTCCTCATGGTCGCCGCCATCGGCGCCTACGCCCCGGCCTTCGTCGAGGGCACGAGCCTCCTCGGCGTGCTCGACGACACGGCCCTCCTCTTCATGCTGGCGCTCGGGCAGATGGTCGTCATCCTGACCCGCGGCATCGACCTCTCGATGGCCGCGAACCTGGCCCTGACCGGCATGCTCACCGCCCTCGTCGGCCAATACGGCCCGGATCTCCCGGCGCTCGCCTACATCGTCCTCGCCATCCTGATCGGCCTCGGCTTCGGCCTCTTCAACGGTGTCCTGATCGGCGGCCTCGGCATCCCGCCCATCGTCGTCACGCTCGGCACGCTCTCGATCTTCCGCGGCATGATCGTCGTCATCGGCGGCGGCGACCAGGTCAACGCGAGCGAGATGGGGCGGACGTTCCAGGCCTTCCCGCACCAGACCTTCCTCGGCCTCTCCAGCGTCTTCTGGATAGCGCTCGGCGTCGCGGTCCTCATGCAGCTCTTCCTCGCCCGCACCCGCACCGGACGCGCCATCTACGCCGTCGGCGGCAACCCCACGGCCGCCCGCTATTGCGGTCTCGTGCTCGAGCGCTACCAGGTCCTCGTCTACGCCCTCGCCGGCGGCATCTCCGGGCTCTCGGGCTATCTCTGGGTCGCCCGCTACGGCGTCGCCTACTCCGAGATCGCCAACGGCTACGAGCTCACCGTGATCGCCGCCTGCGTCATCGGCGGCGTGTCGATCGGCGGCGGCGTCGGCACCGTGGCCGGCACCATCCTGGGCGCCCTCTTCCTCGGCGTGATCGTCAACGCGCTGCCGACCATGCAGGTCTCGCCCTTCTGGCAGATGGCGGTCGCGGGTGCCGCCATCCTCGCCGCGGTCATCATCAACGCCCGCGCCGAGGCGCATCCCAAAAAGCTCATCCTGCCGGAAGCCCGCCGCGCCGCGGCCAGGGCCAGGGGCTGACGACGGTGACGGAGGAGCCGCGCTACGCCGTCGCCGACCACCCGCCCTTCCGGCTCGCCGACGCCCTGCTCCGCTGGGAGAGCATCCTCGTCATCCTGCTCGCCCTGGTCTTCGCCATCAATGCCTGGGCGACGCCCTGGTTTCTCGACATCTACAACCTCGCCGACGCCACCTACAACTTCTCCGAGAAGGCGATCATCGCCCTCGCCATGGCCCTTCTCATCCTGATCCGCGAGATCGACCTCTCGGTCGGCGCCGTCGTGGCGCTGGCGGCCCTCGGCACCGGAGCCGTGGCGGCGCTCGGCCAGCCGACCCCGGTCCTCATCCTGACCGGCCTCGGCATCGGCATCCTCTGCGGCGTCTTCAACGGCGTCCTCGTCACCCGCTTCGGCGTGCACTCGATCGTCATCACCATCGGCACCATGTCGCTCTTTCGCGGCATCGCCCAGGTCTCGCTCGGCGATCAGGCGCTGACCAGCTTTCCCGCATCCTTCCTCGACCTGCAGCAGACCTATTTGATCCTGAGCCCGCCGACACCGCTCTCCTTCGTGCTCTTCTGCATCCTCGCCATCGTCTTCGGCATCGTCCTGCACCTGACCGCCACCGGCCGCCGCCTCTTCGCCATCGGCGCCAACCCCACGGCGGCCCGCTTTTCCGGCATCGAGGTCGACCGCATCCGCTTCGTCCTCTTCACCGTCTCGGGGCTGCTCGCCGGCCTCGCCGGCGTTCTGCTCACCGCCCGCATCGGCGTCGTACGGCCCAATATCGGGCTGGGGTGGGAGCTCGACGTGGTGACCATGGTGATCCTCGGCGGCGTCGCCATCTCGGGCGGCATCGGCTCGATCCCGGGCGTCGTCCTCGCCGTCCTCGTCCTCGGCTTCGCCACCTTCGGCCTGACGCTCCTGAACGTGCCCGGCATCGTCATCAACGTGCTTCTCGGCTTCCTCCTCATCGGCTCGATCGCCCTGCCGATCCTGATCCGCCGCGTCATCGGCCGCGGCACCGCGGGCCGCCGTCGCGCCTGAAGCACCTGTCCCGGGCGTCGCCGGGACAGGTGGCGGCCTCAGGCGTCGTCGCCGGGGGCGCTCATGTGCTTGGCGATGTAGGCGCCCTGGCCCATGCGCTTAAGCAGGTCGAGCTGCAGCTCGAGCCAGGCCGCATGGCCTTCCTCGTCGAGCAGCGTCTCCTCGAAGAGCGTGCGCGTGCCGACATCGCTCTCCTTCGCCGCCGTTTCGGCCGCCTCGGCATAGAAGGCGACCGAGCTCCGCTCGTCGGCGAGATCCGCCTCGAACATCTCCTCGAGCGAGGTCGCCATCCTCGGCGTTTTCGCCGCCTCCATCCTGGGCTCGCCGTCGAGGAAGAGCATCCGGTCGATGAAGCCCCCCGCATGGCCGAGCTCCTCCTGCATCTCCAGGCGCATCTTCGCCGCGAGCCGGTCCATGCCCCAGTTGTCCAGGACATGGGCATGCATGAGATACTGCTGGACGGCACTCAGCTCCATCGAGAGCGCCTGCTGGAGATTGTCCAGAACCTTCGAGTTCCTGTTCATCGCTCTGCCTTTCCGTTGCCGAAACGAACGTCCCCCAGGCGAGGACCGCGCGCACCGTGCCGTCCCGCCCCTCTCGATGGTGGGCAGCACTTCGGCGATCCGCTAGGCTTTGCGACGGCGTGTCACGCATCGGGGACAGACTTGCGAAACGGGAATCAGGGCCGGAACGGGCCGCTGCTGCTCGGCGTCGACGCCGGCACCACCAACACCAAGGCCGTCATCTTCGATCTCGAGGGACGCCCGGTCGCCCAGGCGAGCGAGCCGACCCGGATCGAGCATCTGCGGCCGGAATGGGCCGAGTACACGGCCGAAACCCTCTGGGACGTGGCGGCGAGCGCCATTCGCGGGGCCCTCGCCGGAATCGACGATCCGGGCCGGATCCAGGGCGTGGCGGTCGCCAGCATGGCCGAGACCGCGGTGCCGCTCGATGCGGCGGGCGCGCCCACGGGTCCCGCCATCGCCTGGTTCGACAAGCGCACCCGGGCCGAGCTGGCGCTGATCGAGGAGCGCGTCGGCGCGAATCGCCTTTTCGAGATCTCGGGCCTGGCGCCCGAGCCCATCTTCGGCCTCTGCAAGCTCCTCTGGCACAAGCGCCACCGGCCCGAGAGCTTCGCGCGCACGGTCAAATGGCTGAACGCCGCCGACTACCTCGCCTGGCGCCTCTCGGGCGAGATGGCGACCGACTACAGCCTCGCGAGCCGCACCTTCGCGCTCGACCTCGGCACGCGGCGCTGGTCCGCCGAGGTCCTGGAGGCGGTCGGCGTCGATCCCTCGCTGATGGCGCCCCTCGTCCGCAGTGGCGAGCCGCTCGGCACGGTGCAGGCCGAAGCGGCGGCCGTGACCGGCCTGCCGCGCCATTGCGTGGTGGCGGCCGGCGGCCACGACCACATCGTCGGCGCCATCGCCGCCGACGCCATGCGGCCCGACGTCATGCTGCTCTCGACCGGCACCACCGAGGCGATCCTCATGGGACGCGACCGACCCGGCACCGATCCGGCCCTGGCCCGGGCCGGCTACGCCCAGGGCCTCATGTGGGTCGAGGAGCCGGTGGTCTACGTGATCGGCGGCGTCTTCACCGCCGGCGGCTCGATCGAATGGTTCAGGCGCACGCTCGGGGAAGGGGCCGACTACGCCACGCTCGTCGCCGAGGCCGCGGCGGCGCCGGCCGGCAGCCTGGGCGCCCTCTTTCTGCCGCAGCTTCGCCTCGGCACGCCGCCGCATATCGACCGCCACGCGCGCGGCGCTTTCCTCGGGCTCAGCACGGACGTCACCCGCGGCTGCCTGTTCCGCGCCGTGCTCGAGGGCATCGCCGCGGATTCGCGCCTGTGCGCCGAAAGCATGCTGAACCTCATGCCGGCCGACCCGCCTGGCCAGGTCCGGGTCATCGGCGGCCTGACGCGAAACGACCTCTACATGGCGGTGAGGTCGGCCGTCGCCGGCCGACCGCTCACCGTCCTGGACCTGCCGGACAGCGTCGCCGCCGGTGCGGCCCTCCTGGCGGGCCTCGGCGCCGGCATCCACGAGGACCTGGCCTCGGGCCTCGAGGCGATGCGGCCGGTCGAGCGTCGGGTCGTGCCGGACGCCGCGGCGGCCCGGCTCTACGACCGTCTCGTGCGGGAGGTCTACAGCAGGGCCTATCCGACCGTGCGAACCCTCCATGCGGCGGCGGCGACGATCACTTCAGCACCGCCTCGGTGATCTCCAGATCCTGCTCGAGCGGCCGGACCGGCACGATGCCCGCCCTCGCCATCTCGTTGTGATAGGCGCGCACCGCCTCCTCGGGGCCCACCTCGCCCTCGACCAGACGGCGCATCAGCGCCACCAGCGCCAAGGGATGCTCGGCGAGATTGATCTTGCGGCCGAAGAGCACGACCCGGGCACCGCCCTTCTTCGAGGCCTCCAAAAGCTCAAAAGTGTCGCGCGCCGTCCCGGCGCCACCGCCGAGAATGCCGACAATCAGCGTCGGATCGTAATTGACCAGCTCCTCGAGCGCCTTCGGGCCGTTGTAGACGATCTTCAGGAACCGGGGCCGCTGGGCTTCGGGCACGGCCGCGAAGACGCGCACGATGTTGTCGTTGACGAACTCGCCGATCTCCCGGGCACTCGCCTTGTCCATGCCGACATTGGGGTTGAAGACCTCGAGAAAATGCGGAAAGCCGTGCTCCTCGCACTCGATCCGAAAGGCGCGGTAGTGGTCGCCGGCGAGCGCGTCGCGCTCGGCGTCGTTCATGAAGGTGATCGAGTAGAGGCCGATATCGGCGAGCGCCTTCGCGTGGGCAACCAGCGCCGTGCGGTGCGGCAAGGAGGGCTGCTGCTTGTAGCGGCTGTGCCGGGCACCCCAGATGTCGGTCGTGTCGTTGGCGCGGATCGCCGTGCCCATCCGGCTGCCCTCGAACACGCCCTTGCGCCTCAGATGATCGAGATTGCCGACCGAAAGCAGCATGAGATCGAGAATGTCCTGCTCCACCAGGGCCTCGACCTGCGCCAGATGGTCGAAGCGCGACTTGAACCGCCCGGTCGGCTGGCCCTCACCATTCCGCGCCACACCCGGCATCGGAATGCCGCCGCCCATGTCGCCGTCCTTGGCGTCGCAAATGAGAAAATCGGTGCTGCCCGACGGATCCTTCCTGATCCGCGCCAATTTCTCCTCGAGCCGCGTCGTCGGCATCCTCTTTCCCCAGTGATGTGCTGCAAGCCGCCCGGCAAGCCCGCCAGGCCCCGCCTGCTTAAGCCCTGCGCCATGACGTGACAAGATCGGCCGGCTCGGCAGGCTTAGCCCGATCGAGCTTCCACACACGACCCCATTTGCTCGAAGGTGACGATAGCAAACTTTCGCTCCATCGGCAGCACGCCGCGCATGTCAAGATCGAACCGCCGTCGCCGGGTATTTCGCATCCTGACCTGCCCCTGAGTTTTTCGTCCAGGAGTGATTAGGGTCCGGCCCGACGGAA